>JAEWAF010000060.1 GCA_023391815.1 Pseudomonadota bacterium | reverse complement strand
CCCGCGCCCGTCTCTATTTCCAAGTCACTGAAGTTCTCTCTCACATTCTGGGCCGAGCTGCAAAGGCACGTTACGCGCCAGTTGCGCTCGATGGTTTCGCCATGAAGGCGGCGACCGTCGATCCCGGCCGCCTGAAAGCACCGGTCGGAGCTGAGCTTGGCCACCTACACAAAACCCACGCACTGCTAATCGCCGTCCAGTTCGCCGCGAACCACGAAGCCAAGTTTGACGTGAGCGACGCGCTGGCCGTGATTCGGGATCGGGTCGAGCAGTCGATCGCTCGGCTTGATGCGGCGGAGGTGCGGCCATGATCAAGCAGGAAAGCCGCGCCTACTTCAAAGCACTCGGCGCACATGTCACGGCCATGCGGAAGGCACGCGGCATGACACAGGCGGAATCGGCGAGGGCTATCGGCGTTTCTCAGCAGGCAATATTTGCTTATGAAATCGGGGATCGCCGCATCTCGGCGCTCGTGCTTACCAAGCTCGCGAAGGTATTCTCAACCTCGGTGGAGGAATGATCAGCCTGTTCAAGCCGGTACGCATTCCGAAGGGACGGCTGTCCCCGCGTTGCGTGAGACACGCGAGGCGGTTGCAGGCGCCATCTAAGACTGAACAGCGCTTCGTGATCCGGATCATCGACGTTCTGGAAACCAGCAAAACAACGAAGCACTGATAGCGATCTTGAAGGCATTGCTACAAAGTGAGCCCGATTCCGCGCCGGGCTGTTTATATGGGGCAAGCT
Source organism: Pseudomonadota bacterium (assembly GCA_023391815.1). Classification (GTDB taxonomy): domain Bacteria; phylum Pseudomonadota; class Gammaproteobacteria; order Steroidobacterales; family Steroidobacteraceae; genus Steroidobacter. Next base: position 54,872 of record JAEWAF010000060.1, on the reverse strand, counting down.
TAACGATGCCGAGCGGCAGCGCCAAACTCTTGCTCTTGTCGCCGATGAGGCTCGATCCGCCGTAAACCCTTTCAGCTGCTCCGGAGTACGCATCAACGCGTTCCCTGGTGCAAACCTCGCGTAACCCTACTCGGTCTGCGAGGACGTTGACATTGTCAACGGCGGCGCTCAGCCGCGGCTTGATCCGGACAAAGATGTCGTCCTGAGTACGCACCAAGACCGGGCCAGAGGTCGCGGCTGAGCGTTGAAGGCACTATGCGAATGTGCTCAGCCCACTACGAGTCGGCCTTGGCGCGCGGCTTCAAGCGGAAGCTGATGCCGAGGCGGTTGATTGCGTTCATCGCGGCAATGGTCAGAGTAAGGTCCACTAGGTCCTTCTCCGAAAAGGCCGCTGCCGCTGCGGCATACGCCTCGTCAGAGGCGTGCGTTTCGCTGACGCGGGTCACTTCCTCGGCCCAGGCCAGAGCGGCGCGCTCCTGTTCCGAGAACAGGTACGCAGCCTCATGCCAGACTGGCACGAGAACGACAGTATCGACCGACATCCCCTCCTTGATTAGGTCGCGCGTGTGGATGTCGATGCAATGTGCGCAGCCGTTGATCTGAGAGACCCGCAGGAACACCAGGTGGATCAGTCTGGCCGGCAGTGCCGTACCCGTCGTCACGAAATGATGAAGCCCTCCCACGGCCTTGGCACCCTCAGGAGAGACAGAAAACCAATTAGCGCGTTTCATTCTTTCACAGCCCTTGTTCAGAGAAGTTGATGAACTGGCACAATGCCAGTCGACCCAACTATTAGACGGGCGAGCGTAGGGCGTTGTGACAGGCCAGACTATGGAATCGCGCTCTTCTTTGAAGGCAACAATCAGTGAGCCGCGCTAGGCGGCGCCGGCTACGCTGAGGTTGAACCGCCCATCGCTATGTCCAATACCTTTATCCTTGCCAAATCCTCGGAAGGCCAATCCCGCTATCGTCCAAGATAGATCTTGGTAATCTCCACTCGCTCGTGACCAAGCTCCCGGCTGATCATCTGGCGGGCCTCAAGATCTATTAGGCGTTGAGCGGGAGTCAACGATTGAGTCGATGGGCCACCCGCTGCCGGCGCCTTCCAGCCGGTCAGGAGTTCGTAGCGCCTTTGCGCATACGCGTGCCGCAATCCATGCATGTGCTTCAAGCCCGCCACCTTGCACTGGCGGTCGTACACGTGACGCTGTTCAATATGTTTGTCGGCCGGAATCAATGAGCCCTCGCCGACGAGCCTGTGTGCCTTGTCGAGCGTCGCGCGTTGCTCCACCAAAGCGGCTCAACCTCCTTGGGGGAGGGCGGCGCGCGAGTGAGCTTGTCGCGTCTAGGTGAGGCGACCGATTCGGTACGGCATCAGCAGGCTTGGTGCTCGCATGATGTGACGCTTATGCCCCGGCGCCGGTTGCCGGTGATTGTCTCCGCCGGCAGATCAGTCGGGAGCGGCGAGCATGGAGATTGCGAAGGCGATGAACGGTGCAGCCGGTAAGTTGAAGGATGCAGAAACTCAACTTCGCATAGCCGACCTAATCACGGCACTGGCGGACGCTCGGACCAAGTTAGTTGACGTTGAAGAACAGTCCATCAAGCAGGAACAAGAGATTAAGCGCCTGCAAGAGCAATTGGCCTTCATCAAGGCACTAAGATTCGAGCGGCCGTACTACATGCACTATGCGGAGGACGGCTCAAAGGATGGGCCGTATTGTCCGACATGCTACGACTCCGGCCGCAAATCTATCCGTTTGCAATTGCGTCAGCCGGGAGAATGGGTTTGCCGCGCTGTAAGCAGTTCTTCCAGGATTCTGACTATGTCCCGCCTCAACCGACACCGCCACGTCGCGGTACGTATTGGAGATAGCTAGGTTTCAAACACACCGATGACGCACTAAGAAGCGCGGCCGAGGCATTGGTATCGAACTGAGCGCTCTACGCGCCCGTGGATCGGCTGTTCAATCTGCAACCCAGGATTTCGTCGGAATCGGTCAGGGCTAAGATGGAGAGATTCGTCGTGCCTGGGGTGATGCCCGGCTCGGCACTTGAATAACTACTCGCAAACCTTTCTGGATAGGTACTGTGATGCAGAAACAAAGCAACGAAGGCGGTCTGGTGCAGGCTCTTACTGAGACCGTGCAGTCGGCCGGGGCAGTGGAAACGGCGATGGAGTACGTGGAACTGGGCATTGACGCCATGTTAGAAGACGGAGTCATCAAGGACATTCCTTTCATCGGAACGCTCGTTTCGATTGCCAAGGTTGGTGTAACCGTTAGGGATCGGATTTTCGTGCAGAAGCTGCTGAAGTTTCTCTCATCCTTGAACGACGTTCCGGCAGAAGCCCGTCGTGACATGGTCAGAAAGTTAGAAGCTGATGTTGCATACGGTCGGCGAGTTGGGGAACACTTGATCGAAGTTATCGATAGAATCGATAGCCAGCGGAAGCCGCACATGGTTGCCAAGGTTTTCTCCGCCTACGTCGAGGGCAAAATCGATGCGACCACATTGCATTACTTGAACCATAGCATCGAAAGGATTCCATTCTTTCTGATTGGCGAGGTGCGCTTTATCATCGAAGTGTTGCAATCGAAGGGAAAGCGCCCGGCACTTTTCAGTCCCATGGCTGTTCTTGAATTGGAGCGCGCTGGAATGGTGGTCAATGAGGGGCACTGGGGTGGGGCCGGCTTCACGCCGACGGAGATCGGTGAAAAGTTCCTTCATCTGAATCTCGACCGGACCGGGCTTTGATCTGCCACGACCGCTTCATGGACGTGGTGTCCCTTTGTTAAATATTCTCCGTTAGAGAGCGAGTCAAGATTCCGACGGATTGTGGACCTGCGCCATAGATGCGCAGAGTCACGCCGGCCTGGCACGTCCGGGACGCCATCGGCGTGTCACAGCAGGCTGGGTTTGCGTACGAACTTGGCGACCGCCGCATTTCCGTGCTCCTGCTTGCCAAGCTCGCGAAGGTATTTTCGACCCTGGTCGGGGAATTTGTCGGCCTGTCCAAGCCGGTATGCGAACGGAAGGGGCGATTGTCTCCGCGCTGTGTGAGACACGCGGGGCGGTTGCAGGCACTGTCGAACACGCAACAGCGTTTTGTTATTCGGATTCGGTTGAGTCGCTTCGCGTAGATCTCCCGCTCACGTCGTGGCTCCTAATTGACCACTTTTTTTTCGTCGGCAGCGTGGTCCACTACGCATGTGAAGAAAGCATCGATCGCTCGCATACGATCAAGATTGGGTAGCCGGCGGGCACTGGGCGTCCGGTCGAAGACCATCGCGCGGGGAGCCTCATCCGAAAAGGCCGGCCACGCGGGCAGACCTGGCCCATTGGGGTCACCGCTCTTCGCAAAATTGATCCAGTAGCGACGCATGAGATCGGAGACGCGCGCGTCGTCCATGCGAGCGACCGCACTGGGCCGGCCGAAGACGTACTGCACCTCCGCGCCGTGATAAGCGCCCACCGTCGAATCCGGTGGGCTGACATCAAAGTAATAGACGAAGACTTTGCTGCGGCCCTTGCGCGCATGCAATCGCGCCCAGGTCCAGCTATTCCAGCCATAGTCCGAATCCCGTGACAAGTCCTCGAACGACTTCACGGCGGCGGCATCGGTATCGTGTGCGTAGCGCGCCAGTACCGCCACGATTTTTGGTGCGCAGGCGTGGGGCGCATCCTTGCCGATTTCCAAAAATGATTTGGCGGTCGTATTGGGCGGAGCAGTGCCTGCGCCCTCCGCGGAGTTGGAACCGACCAAGGTGGGAACGTCGTTAAATCGCCCGGCGCGGTAAAGTTCGGCATTGGGCGCTTTCAATATATTCCCGTCCAGCACCGGCCAGAATTTGAATCCTGACCCGTCCGTCGCCGCGTGGAAGATTCTATCAGTGGGAAGGACGCGCGCAGCCCGGATGTCCGCGACGCCCAGGCTCTTGAGGAAGTCTCTTCCCGTATTCTCTGCGAATTCGACCGAAAGCAACGGTCCGCCACGCTGACCGGGACGTGTAGGCTGAGCGAAGACTCCTCCGCTCTGGGAAATCGCCCGCTCAAACAGACCGCGCGCCGCAGGCGCGCCGGCGAGCAAGCTGACCGCCATTCCGCCGGCAGACTCGCCGAAAATTGTGACGTTCTCCGCATCACCGCCGAAGCGCTGGATATTGCGTTTAACCCATTGCAGCGCTGCGATTTGATCCTCCAGGCCATAATTGCCAGAGCTCTTGCCACTCTCTTGGCGCAACTCCGGATGAGCCAGAAAACCGAAGACACCCAGCCGATAAGCGATGCTGACCAGGACAACACCGTCTTGGGCGAAGCGCGTACCATCGAAATCCGGGGAGGAGGCGTCGCCACCATTGAAACCGCCGCCATGGATCCACACCATGACTGGACGCTTTTCGGCGGGCGAGATAGCCGCGGTCCAGATATTCAGATAAAGGCAGTCCTCGCTCGACCCTCCCGGCGCGCCAGAGCCCTGGGTGCAAGGCAGTGCGACAGCGCGAGTTTGCTTGACGCCGACCCAGGGAACGACCGGCTGTGGCGCTTTCCAGCGCAGTTCGCCAACTGGCGGCGCCGCGAACGGTAAGCCCTTGAAGACGGCCACGCCGTGGTCGACTGTGCCCTGCACGGTGCCGCCCGTGACCTCTGCTTGCTCAATCGCGGCTCGGGCTGAACCAACAAGGGCGACGCAGAGAGCCGTAAAGCCGACCATCGTCGTGGGTAACCCCACTCGTCGTGAAAGGCAACGTTCCTTTGGGTGGCAATCGGCTTGAGTTCGCATGGATGCCCAAGTAGCTGGTCGCCAGATGTTCGTGAGGTGTCTTTCGAGCGAATGCTCGCTCACAGTGTCTGCGGCAAGTCGATGGATCGCAGATGTTTGTTCCATTCCTGGAGCTGTCCTGCAGAAGTGCTTCCTCGGCCGCCGTGGCACGCGGGGCCGAGTAGAAGCGGGCGGTACGCGCACGAGCCTATCAGCATGTATCTACAATACAAATGCGTTCACTCGGCCGAGGCGTTTAGCAAGCGGGCGCGCAAACTCTCTAACTAGAGCGGGCCGCCGCTAAGTCAGGTGCGGAGGAGCGAGGGTCCGATCAGTTAAGCCAGTGCGGTAGCGGCGGACGTTGGGGTGGCCGGCTTCGCCAGATACATCAGGTGCGCGATGCCGACGACCGGCAGAATCACGAACAGCAGTGTGTCCTCGAGCCTCACATTGAAGTCGTCGGGCCCCATCAGGAAGCCCGCGATTGTGCCAAGCACGCTCAGTGTGATCGGCACCCCGATCAGGACCATGCCTGCAGCACGAAGACGAATGCCTCGCCCCATCAAAACATAGCGCAGCCCGAGGAAGATGCCGAGCGGGCCGAGCGCGCTCACTACAGCGACTGTGAATAGCATCGACACAATGAACGCACCACCGGGCGCCGAAAGGTAGAACCGCTCAATGACCTCCGGAGTGTGGTGGATGATTCCGGACGGGCCGAAATTCAGATCGAGCCAGGCGATCGTCAGCGGTACGAAACAGCCCAGGGTCTCGATCAGCATCACCCAGCGCGAGATGCGAAATGTGCCGGTATCCATGGGGACGATCCTTTGTTTGATGGCGGCGACCAGACAACCGAACGCCCAGCGAAGGCGGTCGGACTCATTGGAGAGATAGGAGAGCTCGGCGCGCATGGCGCGCCCCCATTCAGCGTTCTGCGCGAGAAGCAGCCATTGAGCGAGGCGCATACAAAGCGACGCTGCGAGTTTCATGAACTGCTCACCGGGCTCTTCAGGCGTGCCTCGATTTCATCCGAGATATCGAACTGCTCTTTCGCGTGCGCAACGCCTTTAGCAGTCAACCGATAAACATGCCTCGCCGGCCGGCCCGCTTCGGGCGTTTCCACCCATTTGTCCTCGAGAAAGCCGCGGCCAGACAGCCGCATCAGGATGGGATACAAGGTGCCGGAACTGAGCTCCGTGGCCTTCGACAACTCGTAGCCGTGATGCCACTTGCGCGGCTCATCCATCAAGGCGCGCAGCAGATTCAGTGTCTGTCCGGAAGAGCGACGTATGCGGGTCATGCGATAAGTCTACATATGTCGCTTTATAAGGCCAGCGCGCATTTGTATATCGAGCAGCACGTCACATCCCGCTTAGAGTTTGTCGGGCGGGATCCGCCGCTCGTATCGGCCGGGGCGGGCGGACTCACCGCATGGGCTCACAAACAGGGGAGACCGTTTGCGAGCGCTGCCGGCATCGGACCAGGGTCCAATGGCATCGACCCGGCCCCCTCATGAGACTGCCTCGCCGGATCGGATCTCCAGACATACGTTGTTGAAGCTTCACTTGGACAAAGAAAGCTTTCGCTGTGTCGGCGGATTCGGCGCGGGACTAAACGTTTCCCCGTAGAAGCGTGCGTTGAGGTTGAGTCTGCAACCCGGGTGGGTTCACTCTGCACGTCCGAGCGAGTTCCTATCGAGGGCGTATGCTAAGGCCCGGAACATGGTTTGCGTTGCTAGTCCTGCTCGTCGGGCCCATGGCGTGCAGGACGACCGCCGTCGACACTTCCTCGATGACGTTTGCGCCCGAGCCGTTGCTTGGGAAGATCGTCTGGAATGATCTCATTACCGAGGACGTCGATGCCGCACGGCGGTTCTACGGCGAGTTGTTCGGCTGGTCGTTCGAGTCGGCGAGCAGGCGCGATGATCGTCCTTACGTGGTCGCTCGATCAGGCCGCGCTCTGGTGGCCGGTATCGTGCAGGTGCCACGGCCTTCTGGTGGCGTGAGCTACTCTCGATGGTTGCCTTACGCTTCGGTCAACGACGTGGATGCGGCCGTGGCCAAGGCAAAGATGGAGGGTGGCACCGTGGCGGTAGCATCGCGCCAGGTAGGGATCGGACGAGTCGCTGTAATCGTCGATGCAGAAGGTGCAGTGATTGGGCTCGCGCGAAGCCGTATCGGCGATCCCGACGACAGCACAACGGCTCCCGGTCCCGGGCGAGTCGTCTGGACCGAATTGCTCGCCAATGATCCCGAGGCGGCAAGCCGGTTCTATGCGAGAGTGATCGGTTACGTGCCGCACACCATCGAGCGGCATGGCGGGCCCTATATATTACTCAGCTACGGCGGAGTGGATCGCGCCGGCATTTTCCGCAATCCATCCGAGCAGGCGGCGCCAACGTGGCTGACTTCATTTGGCGTCGATGATCCCGTCGCCGCGGCCGCGCGCGTGCAGGCATTGGGAGGCAAGGTCATTCTTCCGGTCTCGCCGCAACTGCGCGATGGAACGATGGCGCTCGTTGAAGACCCGACTGGCGCGATACTGATATTGCGTAAGACAGGAACCTGAGCGGAGGTGCTATGTCCCGGATGTTTCGTCTTGCGGCGTCATCTTTGCTGGTGATAGCCGCGCTCTGGTCGGGCGGCTGCGCTGGCAATGTCGGCGTGGGTGTCAGCGTCGGCGTGCCGGTCGGCAACCACGGGTACATGAGTATCGGCACGAGCAGATGGCGCTGATTTGGCGGGAGCGCCGCCGTGCTACCGCGCCGAGTAGCTGAGCGCTTCGATTTTGTTTCCGTCCGGATCGAACACAAACGCGCCGTAATAATGCTCGTCATATTCCGGGCGAACTCCTGGCGCGCCGTCGCTGCGCCCGCCGTTCTTCAGTGCCAGGGCATGGAACTCATCCACCATTTTCCGGCTGCGAGCCTGGAAGGCGATGTGAGTGCCGTTGCCGGCGGAGGCGGGTTGTTTGTTGGTGGGGACCACGAGGCTGAACAGGATTTCGCCGGTCCCGTAATGTGCGCCGGTCGCGTCGAATTTCAACAAACGGAAGCCCAGCAGGGCGAACAGCGGATCGTAGAACGCGCGTGCGCGCTCCACGTCATTGGTTCCGAGCGAGACGTGATTGATCATGGCAGCTCCATTGCGGGGGAGAATCGTTCAATCGATGTCGCCGACAACAAGTTCCTCGGCACCGCTAGCGCTCAGGGGCTCGCCAGCCGCCGCCCATCGCTCGGTACAAATTGACGCTCGCCGTCAGGCCGTCGGCTTGAATCTGGACCAGCGCAAGTTCCGCTGACAGCAGGCCGCGTTGCGCGTCCAGCTGATCGAGAAAAGGGGAGTAGCCGGCGCGATAACGATTGGTCGCGTGCCGAAGCGCTTCGGCCAGCGCGTTGCGTTGAGCTTCGACGTGCTCGGCTTGCTCGGCAAGTCGTTGTAACGCGATCAGCCCGTTCTCGACCTCCGAAAGCGCATCCAGGACGGTGGCTCGATAGCTGAACGCGGCTTGATCGCGCAGTGCTGCTGCTTCATCGCGCTGTGCCACTGCCAGGCCGGCGTCGAAGATGGGTGCGAGCACACTCGCGCCGAGAGAAAACAAGCTGATCGGGTTGCCCAGTTCGCTCACATACACGGCGCCGCCCACGCCTGTGAGCTGCACGTTGGGAAGAAATGCCTTCCGCGAGGCCGCGAGACTGAGATCCGAGGCCGCCAGCTGATATTCAGCTTGTGCAACATCCGGCCGACGACGCAGGACCTCGGCGGGCAGCCCCGCTGGAATGGGAGGAATCTGCAGCTGAGCTAACGGTACGCCACGCTCGATGGTGCCGGGCGGCTCGCCGATCAGCGTGCTCAGTGCGTTCTCCTGTTGAGCGATGGCGAGTTGCAGTTGTGGAACCGATTGCGCGGTGGATTCATATTCGGCTTGAGCCTGCGCGAGGTCGAGACGCGAGGAATATCCGGTGCGCGCCCTGGATTCAGCGATATGCAGCGCGACCGTGCGAGCGCTGAGTGTTTGGCGAGTGACTTCGAGTCGTGCGTCGAGCTCGCACAAAGTGATGTAGGCACTGGCAGTCGCGGAGGCAACGGCGAGGAGAGCAGCGTCATGTGCGGCCTCACTCGCAAAATACTGCTCCCGCGCGGCGCCGGCGAGGTCGCGAGCGCGGCCGAAGAGATCTATCTCCCAAGCAGCTTGCAGTTGCGGCTCGACCGCCGAGGTTGTCGATGGCGTGCCGAACGCCGTCAATGAGCGGGCACGCGCGGCGGTGCCAGTCAGATTCACCGAGGGATACAAGCTGGAACGAGCTTGCCGCTCCTGTGCTTGCGCCTGGCGAACGCGAGCGGCGGCGATAGCCACATCCGCATTGTTTGTCAGCGCGCGCTCGATCAACTTGTCGAGCGCAGGATCGCCGTACCGATGCCACCATTCGCGCTCGATCGCAACGGTCGGGCCGGCCGAGATGCGCCATTGTTGAGGTGGCTGGATCGCTGCGCCGGCCGGTGGCGGACGATCGGAGAGTACGCAGCCGGAGAGCGTGCAGACAACGGCAGCGAGTATCGGCTGTAACCGGCGGGCCGTCATGGCTCACCTCGCGCTTCGGGTCGAGCCCGTGTGTCTACTTTCACTTCGACTGACATTCCGGGGCGCAGCCGCTTCGCGAGCGGCTGATTCGGATCGACGACGATACGTACCGACATTCGCTGCGCGACCTTCACGAAATTGCCGGTCGTGTTGTCCGCCTTCAGCACGGAAAACTCCGAGCCAGTGGCGGGTGCCATGCGTTCGACACGTCCGGTCAAGCGAGCGCCCGCGAGCGCATCGACGTAGAACACCGCCGGCTGTCCAGGAGCCATGTGCGCAGTCTGCGCCTCCTTGAAGTTGGCGGTGACCCAGAACGTTTCAGGCACCACGTACATCAGTTGCGTGCCCGCAGTGACGTACTGCCCGACGCGCACGCCGACGTCGCCGAGCTGTCCATCGACAGGCGACCGAATCGTCGTGTTCGACAAGTCGATTTCCGCAAGCTTGAGCGCGGCCTGCGCCGATTCGACAGCCGCATTCAATCCGCCGCGGCCGACTTCAACTGCAACGATGTCTTGCTTCGCGATCTCACCGGCTGCACGCGATTGATCGACGGCGGCTTCCGCGGCTCGCAAAGCCGCGAGGGTTTGATCGCGCTCACGGAACGATACCGAGCCATCGGCGATCAGTTCTTCGACGCGTTTTGCATCGGCCCGGGCTCGTTGCAGCTGCGCCTTCGCGTTTTCCAACGACGCCGCCTGCGCGGCGGCGGTCGCGTGTTTCGAGCGCAGCGTTTGTTCGGAGTTGTTGCGATTGGCAATGGCGGCTGCGAGATTGGCCCGCGCCTGATCGACACGTTGCCGATAGATTCGATCGTCGATCTGCGCCAGCACTTCATGCGCTTTGATCGTCTCGTAATCCTGCACGGGGACGGCGACGACGTAGCCGCTGACTTGCGGGCTGATCAAGGTCGTCTGACCGCGAACATAGGCGTTGTCGGTGGTCTGAATCGAGCGCGAGAAGGGCGGCAGCTCCCAGGCATACAGCACGATCAGGACGCCGAGCAACGCGGCCACGAGGACGATGACGGTCGTGAGCAGCGTATGCTTTGGCGGTGCCCAGCCCGTCGGCGAGTTCTTTTGCACCGGCGTTTCGATGGGCTCGGTGACTCGGGGTTCTTCGGGAGGAGTCGCGGCACTCACGAGGCTGAACTCATGCTGTCCGGCTCATTGTTGCTGGGCGCGCATTTTCGCGATGGCTGCGAGTGCGCCAGCCATCGGATTCTCGCCGGTGATGTACATGCGCAGCTGGCGCGTGCCGATCCACAACAGCGTCAGGCACGCGAGCACGCAGATGGTGAGGAACACGTCGTTGAACGCCAGCACGTTCGCTTCGCGAGTGACCTGCTGAGCCAGCAAAGCTGCGCCTTCCGCCGAACGCAACGTGGGATCGGCGACGACGCGTCCGTAAGCGCCACCCAATGTTTGCAGGCGAGCGGCTACCTGCGGATCCGTCAGCGTCAACGATTGCACGATGGCGTGCGCATGAAACTTCTCCCGCACGATCTGTAACGTGCCGAAAACGGCCGAGCCCGCCAACCCGCCGAGCGATTGAGTGATGCTGAACACGGCGGAGAAACTGACGATATGGTTCGGGCCGCGTGCCATCGCTTGCAGGATGCCGACCAGCAGCGTCGGGCCCATGAAGAACACAGCGGCGAAAGCGATCAAGGACTGGCTGATGTACATGTTCTGGGGACGGATCAGATTGGTCGAGTGCGCGTCGATGAAGGCGCCGATCGCGATCAGCAGCACCGAATAAAAAATCGGCCGGCCGAGATTGGCCGGATTCACCGTGAGCGCGCTGGCGAGGATGCCGAGCGCGGTGACGATGGAAATCACCACGAACAGATCGAACAGCTGATCGTTGTTCACGCCGAGCGCGGTCAGCAAACCGATGGCGCCATAGGTTTGTTCCGACAACAGCAGTCGCACCGTGGTCGCGACCAGTGCGAAGCGAACGATCAGCCCGCTGCCCATCCAGCGCGTGTTCAGCAGAGGGTTGGCGCGGTTGTGCTCGATCAGCAGGGCGGTGGCGATCAACACGATCGCTCCGCAGAGTGCGTAACCAAGCCAGGGCGCCTCCGTCCACCACAGGACGCGTCCGAGGCCGAGAAACGCGCACAGCAAAGCCACGCCCGGCGCATACAGCGCGAATGTCACAAAGTCGAGCTTCTCGAAGGCTTTGATTCGCTCGCTGGGCGGCAAGCGCAACAGCAGGACCGCGCCCAGACACAGGATCGAGAGTCCCAGCTCGAATATATACAAAGCGCGCCATTGCCCCAGCTCGAGCAGATCGGGTGAGAACAATCGCGCGAGCGGCGTGGCGAGCTGCGGCACGCTGATGCCGAGCACGATGCCTTTGAGTCGATGCGCAGCCGGCATCGATTGAATCGTGTACAACAGACCCAGCGTGGAGAGCGCACTCGCGGCGATACCGCTGGCGCCTCGCACGATGAGCGATGTCGAATACTCGTGAACGAAAAGGTGCGCGGCCGTCAGAAAGATATAGGCGGCGAGGAAGATACGCGCAAAGGGAACAAGGCCGAACTGCTGGCGAAACTTCACCAGCAGCAGGCTCATGGAGACGTTGGTCATCGTGTACACCGTCGTCATCCACGCGGCCTGGTCGCTATAGAGTCCGAGTGCGCCCTGGATGCTCTGCAGGTTCGCGGTGGCCAGGGCGTTGCCCATCGCGCCGGTGATGCCGATGAGCAGTCCGATCAAGAAGTAGGCCACGCGACGCGCCGGCGGATGGTCGGGCGAGGCGGGCGAGCCCGGCATCATCGGCCGCTCATGCGGCTTGAATCGGTATTCGCCCGCGTCGTCGATCATGGGGGCATCGTACGGTCTGGACCGGCGGCTCGCAGTAGTGAACTACCGGGGGCATCCAGGCACGAAACGGACGGAGTCGGGTACTATCCGACGAATAACTTGCATGGGAGCGTCGATTTTATGGTGAAGCGCGCGGGGTGGTTGCGGACGCTGTTCCTGGTAGCGTGGGTAGGCGTCGTCGCGCAAGCCGAGGCGGCGCTCGCGCCCAGCGAGGAAGCTGCCCTCGATGTGCTCGCCAAAGAAGCAGTTGCCACAGGGCACACGGCCGGGTTGGTCGTTGGCGTCGGCGAGGTAGGCAAACCGCCGGTCGTGCGTGCCTATGGTTTCGCCAATCTCGAATGGCAGGCCGCGACCACGCCCGACACCGTGTTCCGCGTCGGCTCCATCACCAAACAATTCGCGTCCGCCTGCATCCTGCTGCTCGCCGAACAGAAGAAACTGACGCTGGACGACAAGCTCTCGAAGTTTTTTCCCGGTTACCCGCGCGGCGACGAAGTGACGGTCCGACAGTTGTTGAACCACACCTCGGGTGTGCACAGCTATCCGGGGCGCACCGAAGCGACCATCGTGCGCGCCGGAATTTCGGTCGCGGACATGGTGAAACATCTGGGCGGCCTGGGCTACGACTTCGATCCGGGCAGCAACTGGGACTACAGCAACTCAGGTTACTTTTTGATCGGCGCCATCATCGAACAGGTGAGCGGCCAGACGTTCCGCGAGTTTGCCAGGGAACGATTGTTCGAACCGCAGGGGCTGGCGCAAACCGCGGTCGATCGCAACCAGGACGTCGTTCCCCATCGTGCGACCGGCTACGAGCGCGATCGTGCCAAGGCGGGCGCATACGTCAATGCTGTGTATTCGGATATGAGCGTGCCTGGTGCCGCCGGCGCGCTTCGATCGACGGCGGCGGACTTGATCAAGTGGACCGAGGCCCTGCACGCCGGCCGCGTGCTCAGTGCGGCCTCATACAAAGAGATGACGACGGTTCCCCGCATTCCCGGCAAGGACGATGTGTATTACGGGCTGGGACTGTGGGTGAAGCCGGAGCAGGGCCATCCGTTGATCAGTCACAACGGCGGGATCGACGGCTTCGAGTCGAGCCTGAACTATCTGCCCGAACGAAAAATGACCCTGGTCATCCTGACCAACACTCAAAACGGGACGGGCGACTTGCGAGCCAAAATGCTCGGCGTGTTGTTCGGCAGCGCTCAAAAATGAGCGCTGCCGTTCGAGCCGACGGTTACTGAGCCGCGAGGACGCGGATTTCCACCGCGTACTTCGGCGAAGCGAGCTTGGCTTCCACGGTCGCGCGCGTCGGCGTATTACCCGGACTGACCCACTTGTCCCACACCGAATTCATTTCCGCGAACGTGCTCATGTCGGCCAGCCAGATCGTGGCCTCGAGCAGGCGGGTCTTGTCGCTGCCGACCTCGGCGAGCGATTCCTCGATCTGCTGAAGAATGTCCGCGGTCTGCGCCGCTACCGACTGGCCCGGCGCGTTCTCGGCCACATAGCCGGACAGATAGATGGTGCCGTTGTGGACCACCATGCTGCTCATCCGCGGGCCGACTTCGTAACGCTTGATCTCACTCATTTGTCTTACCTTCGAGTTGCCTCGGGAGTTACGAGGGGCGCGTAGTTTCCCCATCCGGCGCAGGCTCGGCAATGCGCCCGGGGAAATATTTCTAATGACTGCGCGCGCCATCCGTGCTATGGCAAACGGCCCCGCGGGGCACTACTTGTTCTGCGCGGACTTCTTGCCGGGCTTCACGGCGCGATCGATGGCAGTCTCGCTGTGCGCTTCGAGACTGAAGACCAGCAACGACCTGGCGGTGACTCCGTAAGCTTCGCCGGTCGTGAAAATGGCTTTGCGACCGGTCGGCAGATCGGGGAGATTGGTATCGATCAGCAAGGTCCAGCGCGCATCCGGCGAATCGCCGGGCAGCGTGAACTCCACCAGATCGTGGAACGCATTGAGTACGATCAGCAGCGCGGCGTCGCTGGCGCGCTGGCGTAGACCAGTGGCTTGCGCGCGCCCGTCGAGCAACATGCCGAAGCACAGCATGCCATCGTCATTCCATTGCTCGTCCTCCATCTCCTTGCCGCTGGCGTTGATCCAAGTGATTTCTTTCAGGCCGAGGCGTGGGTCCTCCTGAGCGGACAGAAATCGATTGCGGCGGAGGATGGGGAACTTCATGCGCAGCGCCGTCATCTGCTGCACGAACCGGACGAGGGTCTCGTTCTTCTCGGCGAGCGACCAGTCGACCCAGCTGATGTCGTTGTCCTGACAGTACGCGTTGTTGTTGCCCTGCTGAGTCCGGCCAAATTCGTCGCCGGCGAGCAGCATCGGCGTACCCTGAGATAACAGCAGCGTCGCTAGGAAGTTGCGCATCTGGCGGGCGCGCAGCGCGTTGATCCCTTCGTCGTCGGTCGGGCCTTCGGCCCCGCAGTTCCAGGAACGGTTGTGGTCATGACCGTCCTTGTTGTCCTCGAGGTTCGCTTCGTTATGGCGCTCGTTGTAGCTCACCAGATCGTTGAGCGTGAAGCCGTCATGCGCCGTGATGAAGTTGATGCTCGCGTACGGTCGGCGGCCAAACTTGTTGAAAATATCGGCGGAGCCATACAAGCGCGGCGACACCTTGGCGGCCGATGCTTCGCCTCGCCAGAAGTCGCGCACGGTGTCGCGATACTGATCGTTCCATTCCGCCCAGCCCGGCGGAAACTCGCCGACTTGATAGCCGCCGGGGCCGCAATCCCATGGCTCGGCGATGAGCTTGACGCGGCTCAGCACCGGATCCTGCGAGCAGGCTTTCAGGAAGCCGCTGCGATTGTCGAAGCCATTGGGCTCGCGCGCCAGAATGGTGCCGAGATCGAAACGGAAACCGTCCACGTGCATCTCGTTCACCCAGAACCGCAAGCTGTCGGTCACCATCTGAATCACGCGCGGATGGCTCATGTTCAGGGTGTTGCCGGTGCCGGTGTCGTTGATGTAGTAGCGCTTCTGCTCGGGCATCAACCGGTAGTACGACGCGTTGTCCACGCCTTTGAAGCACAGTGTCGGGCCGCGTTCGTTGCCTTCGGCAGTGTGGTTGTAGACCACATCGAGGATCACTTCGAGCCCGGCGTCATGGAAGCGCGCGACCATCTCCTTGAACTCTTGGACGCCGCGCCGGGGATCGATCAGATAACGCGGATCGGGTGCGAAGAAGCCGATCGAGTTGTAACCCCAGTAGTTGGTCAAGCCCTTGTCGAGCAGCAGACTGTCGTTGACGAAGGCGTGCACCGGCAAGAGCTCCACTGTCGTCACGCCGAGCGACTTGATGTACTTGATCACTTCGGGAACGGCGAGCCCCGCGAACGTGCCGCGCAGCTCCTCGGGCACGAGCGGATGTTGCTTGGTGTAGCCGCGCACGTGAGTTTCATAAATGATGGTGCGATCCCAGGGCACCAGCGGGCTCACCGATTGTTTCCAATCGAAGTTCGAATCCGCCACCACGCACTTGGGCATGAAGGGCGCGCTGTCGCGCTCATCGAAGGTCAGATCGTCGCCGTCCATACCGATGGTGTACCCGAACAGCGCGTGATCCCAACGCAATTCGCCGACGAACTCCCGCGCGTAAGGATCGATCAGCAGCTTGTTGGGATTGAAGCGATGACCCGCTTCGGGCTCATACGGGCCGTGCACCCGATACCCGTACACCGTGCCGGGCCCGACATCGAGCAGATATCCGTGCCAGATCTCGTCGGTGTACTCCGGCAGTTCGATGCGTTCGATTTCCTTCTGGCCGTCCGCGTCGAACAGGCACAGCTCGACCTTGGTGGCATTGGCGGAAAACAGCGCGAAATTCGTGCCTTGACCGTCCCAGAACGCGCCCCTGGGAAAGGGCAGACCCTCACGCAATTGCGACGCGAAGCTACGGCTCAAAGTGATACCCGATCGAGGAGTGACGACCGCAGGAGCAACGCGCAGCGGGTAGGAACGTTCCCTAAGCGCGAGCTTTCCTCGCGATGCGCCGCTTTGCGGGGCGCTTTCGGGTCGCCGAGTGTGTTGCGGCTGTTTTCTGCGATGATCTGGCGCGGGTGGTTTTGCCGTACAGCTTACGCAGCTCTTCCTTCGCGCCTTCGAGTTTGCGCCGGGTCGCGGCCGGTAGAGTTTTACCGGCACGATTCTCGTAGAAGGTCAGCATCGACATGGCCGAGCGATACGGCGAGGACTTGCGCCTGTGACTGCGATCGGCCGACCGCTTCAAGGAAAGCGCGATGCCGCGAGCGCTGGCGCGGGTGAAAACACCTTCCTCCAGGGTCAGGGCGTCGCTGGTTGCGGTGACGTGTTGCGACCAGCGTTTGTTTCGAGCGGTGGCCATGGTGACGCAATGATCCAGCCGCGCCAACGTTCCCGACGCCCGACCTTACTCTTCGAACAGCAAGTTCCAGGTCTCGCCGATCAGCGATTGACCGAAGCTGTTATGCGGCTCGCTCTTCGTCAGCTTGAAACCCGCCGCAACGTATAGTTTGCGCGCGGCCAGCAGATTGCTCTGAGTCCAGAGCGTCACGCCTTTGTAACCTGCCTCGCGTGCAAAGCCGACACACTCGTTCACCAGCATGCGCCCGACACCATGGCCGCGAGCGGTATCTTCGACCAGCAGCAAACGCAGCTTGGCGATTCCATCGGGTCCGCGCACCAACATGATGGTGCCGACGGGCGCATCGCCGAGCTCGGCAATCCAGCAACGCTCGGTGGCCGGATCGAGCTCGCGAAGAAACTTTGCGCAGATCTCCGCGACCAACGCTTCGAACTCGCTGTTGAATTGATATTCCTGTGCGTACAGCGCGCCGTGTCGCTGAATGATCCAGCCCATGTCGCCGGCGCGATGGCTGCGCAACCGGACGGCCGGCGTCGTCGGGCGCGGACTGAGCAGTGTTTGCACTTGACGTAGATGGGCTTGCAATTGAAGTTGTTGATGCCAGGGCAGGGGTTCCAGCAGCCTCGCAACCTCGTCGCGCGCCTGCTCGTTGACGGCCGCGAAGGCTTTGCGGCCTTTTGCCGTGAGCAGCAAGTGAGACTTGCGAGCATCGTCTTCGGAGCGCTCGCGTTTCAACCAGCCGCGTTTCTCGAACTGCGCGAGGATGCGGCTGAGATAGCCGAAGTCCATGCCCAAGGTGCGCACCAGATCGGCGGCCGTGACGTCGTCGCCATTGGCGATCTCATACAGTACCCGCACCTCGGTCAAGGAATAGTCGCCGCCCAGCAAGTTGTTGCCGAGCACGCCGATGGTCCGGGTATAGAACCGATTGAACTGACGAATATCGGCGATGATGGTCTCGGACGCTGCATTCATGGTGTTCCCTCCCTGCGGCCAGACCTTCGCGCAATTACTTGACGGTGTCAAGTATCTGCTCGGGCCAGCCGCTGGCAACTTTCCCGGCTCGCGACGGCGGCCGGTTTGGCGCACAATTCGCGGGTGACAACGCTCCGAGGTTTCATTCTTCAGGCCAGTTATCGCGTCGTGTCCGGGCCCGCCGGAACGCGCGTTCCTGTCATTCACGTCTACGGTCGACTCGAAGACGGCGGCACGTTTCTGGTCCGCGACGACCGGCAGCGGCCGCATTTCTATATCCGAACGGCCGATGTCGAGCGCGCCGGCGTGCTGACATCCCAGCAGCCCGTGCCATTGGAGAAGCGCACCTTCGCCGGCGAGCCGGTGTCTCGCTTCGATATGGAGACGCCGACCGACGTGCCCGGTCTGCGCGATCGGTTGCACGATGCGGGCATCGACACGTACGAAGCGGATGTCCGGTTTGCGATCCGTTATTTGATCGAGCGGGGCATCAAGGGCGGCTGCGAGATCGAAGGCGAGGCGACGCCGGGCGAGGGCATCACCCGGGTGTTCAACAACCCGGTGCTGCGGCCGGCCGAAGTCAGGATCGAGCCGCGAGTGCTGTCGTTCGATATCGAGACGGACGGCAAGGGCGAACGGCTGCTGGCGATCTCGATGTACTCGAACGAGATCGACGAAGTGCTGATCGTCGACGGCAGCGATCGACCGATGCCGGAGAAGGCGACGCGTTGCATCGATGAATATTCCGCGCTCGACGCGTTCTGTGAGCGGGTGCAACGTCTCGATCCCGATGTGATCACCGGCTGGAACATCGTCGACTTCGATTTGACGGCGCTCCAGAAGATGGCGCAGCGGCTGCGACATCCGTTCAATCTCGGCCGCGATACTGGCGCGATCCGGATCCGCAAGGCCGAAGGTTATTTCGGCAGCGGCCAGGCCAGCATTCCCGGCCGTCTGGTGATGGACGGAATCGATCTGCTCCGCGGCGCCTTCGTGCGCATGGATGATTACTCGCTCGACGCGGTCGCGCGCGAAGTGCTTGGCGAGGGCAAGGCGGTGTCGGGCGATGTGCGCGATCGTCTGGCCGAGATCATTCACAACTATCGCAACGATCTGCCCGCGTTTGCGCTCTATGCCCGCACCGACGCACGATTGGTATTCGAGATCGTGGGCAAGTTGAATCTGATTCATCTGGCCGTGGCGCGCAGTCAGCTGACCGGCATGACGCCGGATCGAGTCGCGGCCAGCATCGCGTCGTTCGATTTCCTGTATCTGTCGGAGCTGGAAAAACTCGGCATCGTGGCGCCGACAGTGCGTTCCAGCGACGCTCGCGTGTACGAGGCGCAACAGGGCGGGCACGTGCTCGAACCGCTCACCGGGCTGCATCGGAACGTCTGGGTGTTCGACTTCAAGAGCCTGTATCCCAGCATCATTCGCACGTTCAACATCGATCCGCTGTCGTATGTGGCCCGACCGCAGCCGTCGGACGATTTGATCGAAACGCCGGGCGGCGCGTTTCGCAGAGCGCCCGCCATTCTGCCCCGCGTGCTCGATGAGTTGTTTCCTCGGCGTGACGTGGCGAAGAAGAACGGCGACGAAGTGGCTTCGCACGCCATCAAGATATTGATGAACTCGTGCTATGGCGTGTTGGGAACGCCCGCCTGTCGTTTCTACAACCCGGCGCTCGCCAACTCGATCACGGGCACGGGCCGAGAAATTCTGCTGTGGTCGAAGCAATGGTTCGAGAGTGCCGGCTACACCGTGCTCTACGGGGACACGGACAGCTTGTTCGTTCGCTCCGGCATGCCGGACGCGGACGAGGCGCGTGCCAAAGGCAAAGAGCTCGCGGCCCGGCTGAATCGCGAAATCGCTGAATACATCGCGAAGGAATGGCGGGTGACCAGCAAGATGGAGCTCAAGTTCGAGAAGCTCTATCTACGTCTGTTCCTGCCCAGGGCCCGCGGCAGCACGCGCGGCGCAAGCAAACGATATGCGGGCTTGCTCAATGCAGCCGATATCGACGGCGTGCAGTTCGTCGGCATGGAAGTGGTTCGGCGCGACTGGACCGCGCTCGCCAAACAAGTGCAGCGTGAGCTGTATCATCGTTTGTTCACGGATCAGCCGGTCGACGTGTATCTCGCCGACATCGTCGGGCGAGTGCGCGATGGCAAGCTCGACGATCAATTGGTCTACAGGAAGAATCTTCGGAAGGACACCGAGGAGTACACCGCGACCACGCCGCCGCACGTGGTTGCCGCTCGCAAATCCACGCAGCCGCCGGGTCGCCTGATCAGCTATGTGATTACGACCGCGGGCCCCGAGCCCATCGACAACATCCAGCATCCGCTGGATCGCGAGCACTATGTGATCAAACAGATCAAGCCGGTCGCGGAGCCGGTGCTTGCGACGTTGGGGCTGGATTTCGAGCAGGTCATCGGCGACAGCCGCCAGATGGATCTTTATGCGTTGCTGGGCGATCGCTGAGCACGGCGGCGTGCCGAGCCATTGCGGCCACTGGCGGTCGCGCGAGTCGAGGCCGGCGCTGTTACAGCGGCTTTGTTCTTCCGTCGCGCCGTGTTGATCAGATCCAGGACCTCGCTGATGATTCCTTCCATCGTGGTGCGCGCTTTGGTCGCATCGCCAGCCTCGATCGCATCGAGCACCTTCTTGTGAAGGCCTACGTCTCCCTGCGGCACGCCTTTCACCGAGTTGGTGAGTCGGATGGAAATGCGCAGCGCCGCGTTGATCACGTCTTCGAGCTGCGCGTAAAAGCGATTGCCCGTGGCATGCAGCACGGCGACATGAAAGGCGATGTCGGATTCGAGCGGGTCGTCTTCGCCGGCGGCCGCGAGTTTCATGCGTTCCAGGGCGCGACGAATGCGTGCGGTGCCTTCAGGTGTCGCGTTACGCGCCGCGAGCGCCGCCGCCACCGGCTCGATGGCATAGCGAATCTCGGTGAACTCGGCGAGCAGCTCGAGTGAGAACTTGCGTTCCAGCAGCCAGCGCAGCACATCGGGATCGAGCAGGTTCCAATTGTTTTCCGGCTCCACCCACGTGCCCTGGCGTGGGCGGGCGCTGAGCAACCCCTTGGCGGTGAGCATCTTGACCGCTTCGCGCAATACCGTGCGGCTCGCGCCAAACTGTTTGCACAGCTCGGCTTCGATGGGAAACGGGACGGCATCTCCATACGCCTGGGTGACGACGGCATGGCCCAGTTCTTCGACGATCGCGTAGGTCAGGTTCTGTCCGCTGGGTTTGCGCATGCCTGGCTGCTGACGGCTCGGGAAACGGACCCGCAACATATCACGATCAAGCGCTCGTCGAACCTCGGGCCCGATGCCAGGCGGTGACGATCGCGGTTGCGCGCGCCGAAACGTCCGCAGCAGTGCGGCCCGGAGCATATATATCCGTGCCGAAGCCGATGCCGTCGATGCCGGCTTCCGCCCATTCCGCCAGATTGCGAGCACCGACGCCGCCGACAGCGAACACTTTGGTCCCCGGCAACACGGCTCTCAGCGCCTTCACATGTTGGACGCCATAGGTGGAGGCGGGGAACAGCTTCAACGCAGTCGCGCCTGCGTCGATGGCCGCGAACGCTTCAGTTGCGGTCGCGAAGCCGGGCACGGCCTGCAATCCCAACTCGACGCTGCGGGCAATGACGGCCCGATCGATGTTTGGGGTCACGATCAATTTGCCGCCGGCATCGGCGACGGCATCGACCTGCGCGGCCTTCAGGACCGTGCCGGCGCCGCATAAGCATTGGTTGCCGAATCGCTCCGTCAAGCGGCGAATGCTCACCAGCGGTTCGGGCGAGTTCAGCGGGACTTCGATGCCGCGAATGCCGGCGTCGACGAGGGCCTGCGCGATCTCGAGGATTTCGTCGGGACGGATGCCGCGGAGGATGGCGATCAAAGGAGGCAGTTCAACGGGCGTCGTCACGAGAGCTACTCCGAGATTTCTGGCTGAGCGAGTGCGTTGAGGCCGGCGAGGGTGAGCTCGGTGGCATCCAATGGCCGAGTTTGGATGCCGTGCGCGGCGAGGGCGAGGCCGTAGAGCGCCGCGAGCTTCGGTGCTCCGATGATCGGAACGGCCGCGCTCGATCGAAGGGCTCCATCGAACAAAGGCAGCGCGCCCAGCACATCCTGGCCGATGATGAGGCCGGAGAGATAGCTCGAGGCTTCCGCGTGAGTCATGCCTCGAATCAATTGGCGCGAACGCACCTCGAACAACAGATGACTGAGCGGCACGCTGGCCAGCTCACGACTACGTCGCAGGCCGGATTCGAAGCCGCGGCGCTCGGCTTCGTCGTTCGATTCGGCTGCCGATGCCTTGAGCAAGGTGCTCCGATCTTGTAGCAGGGCGTACAGTTCGCCGGACAGGCTGGTTTGAAACGACATGAGCTTGCCGTTCTCGACCAGGGCCCATTTGGTGTGAGTCCCTGGCAGGGCGATGACGTTTCGACCCCGGCCGAGTGTAGGATCGGTAGCGATGGCTCCAAGGATCTGAGTTTCCTCACCGCGCATCACATCCGGCGCGCCATGCGGGTTCGTGCAGGACACACCCGCCGCGATGGCGATCGAGTGGCCACGCGCATCGAAATGCAACAGTGAGGCGCGCAACTCCGCAACGCCGGCGGGGCACGAGGCGTAGGGCACTTCACGCCAGCCGTTACGGGACCCGACCATTCCCGCCAGCCAGACGGGCAATGCTCCGTGCTTGCGTGTCCAGGGTTCGAGCGCGCCGAACAGCGTCGCTTCGGCGCTGATGCTCAGGGAGCCGATGCCGGCGCCGTCGACTTTGTCGAGCACCGTAGCGCCCCGACATAAATCCAGCCGCAGATGGGTCGTGCCCCAGTCGCCGGCGATATGGGTGGGTGAGTCGGTCATGGGTCTTTTATATTATTAATAAGCTGCATGGTAAAGCCCGGCGGTTAGAAAGACCATGGGGCCGGGCCGGTGGCCTTGGTCTCCAGGTTCGACGCTTTCCCGGTGGCGGTGTTCCAGCCGCAACGCCTCACGCGCCGATGTCAGCACGAGCCTGCGGGTGCGTGTGTTGTACTTCACTCTCGGGTAGTGCTTCGAGGGTGTCATGTACGACTGCAGGCAGTTCTTCATCGATGGCGAGTGGCTGACTCCGGCGGGACGCAAAGAATCGCTGGTCATCAATCCGGCGACCGAGCAGTCAGTCGGCCGGATTCTGTTGGGCACGGCCGAGGACGTCGATGCGGCCGTCAAGGCGGCCCGAGCGGCCTTCGCAACGTATTCGCAAACCTCGCGGGAAGAACGTATCGCGCTGTTCGAGCGCATCGTCAAAGTCTACGAGGCGAATATCGATCGTCTCGCGCAGGCAGTCTCGGATGAAATGGGCGCGCCGATGACGCTTGCCGTGCAAGCGCAGGCAGGTAGCGGCTTCCGACATCTGTCCACCGCGCTGACCATCCTCAAGGACTTCGAGTTCGAAGAACGCCTGGGGACGACTCTGATCGCGCGCGAGCCCATCGGCGTGTGCGGTCTCATCACCCCTTGGAACTGGCCGCTCAATCAAATCAGCTGCAAAGTTGCGCCGGCGCTCGCGGTGGGCTGCACGGTGGTATTGAAGCCCAGCGAGGTCGCGCCCGTGACCGCGCACATCTTCGCTGAGATTCTCTCTGAGGCGGGGGTGCCGAAAGGCGTGTTCAATCTGGTCGACGGCGATGGTCCGGGCGTGGGCGAGGCGATCTCCCGTCATCCCGACATCGACATGGTGTCGTTCACAGGCTCCACGCGTGCCGGCGTGCTGGTCGCGAAGGCTGCCGCGGATACGGTCAAGCGTGTGTCTCAGGAGTTGGGCGGCAAGTCCGCGAATATCATTCTGGAAGATGCTGACATCGCCGCGTCCGTCGCGCATGGCGTGAATTGGATGATGACGAACAGCGGCCAGTCCTGTAACGCTCCGTCGCGCATGCTCGTGCCCGCGAATCGCTACGACGAAGCCGTCGAAGTCGCGAAAAAGACCGCGGAGCAACTGGTCGTCGGCGATCCGAAAGCGCCCGGCGTGACCACCGGTCCGCTGGCGAACAAGCTTCAGTTCGAACGGGTGCAGGCGATGATCGCGAAGGGCATCGAGGAAGGTGCCCGCGTCGTGACGGGAGGCCTCGGCCGTCCCGAGGGCATCGACAAAGGTTACTTCGTCAAGCCCACGATCTTTGCCGGTGTCGACAACGAGATGACCGTCGCGCGTGAAGAGATCTTCGGTCCGGTGATGGTGCTCATTCCGTACAAAGACGAAGCCGATGCCATTCGCATCGCGAACGACACCGTTTATGGCCTCTCCGGTCACGTGCATTCGAAGAACATCGAGAACGCGCGTCGCGTGGCGTCGAAGATGCGCACCGGCATGATTCACGTGAACGGCGCGGCCCGCGATATGTTCGCGCCGTTCGGCGGTTACAAGCAGTCGGGCAATGGTCGGGAGTGGGGCCGCGAAGGCTTCAAGGAATTCCTCGAGATCAAGGCCATGATGGGATATTTCACCTGAACGATCGAGTCCCGCGTCCGCGACGAGATCATCCGACGAGTTGACGAGTCGACACTATGCAAGAGCCACAAGCACGACAAGACATCGACACGCTGCTGAAGACTTACTTCGACGGCTTGTATCACGGCGATCCGGTGCGTCTGCGCCAGGTATTTCATCCGCAGGCACAGTTGTTCGGTGAGGTTCGCGGCGCGCCGTATCAGAACACCCTCGACGGCTGGCTCAATGCGGTCGCGAGCCGGCCGTCGCCGCACGCCAAGGGCGAGTCGTTCCAAATGGAAACCTTGGACGTCCAGTTACTCAACCAGGTCGCCTATGTGCGAGCTCGTTGCCCGATGCTCGGCTTCAATTACTTCGACTATCTCGCCCTCATGCACAACGGCGAGCGCTGGTTGATCACCAACAAGCTGTTCACACACGTCGACGCCTGAGCCATGCGACCCGGTGAATCCGGGCGTGGCGGCGGGCGAGCAGCAGGGCTTTATGTTGAAGGTAGGTGAGCGATGAGGCGCGCGATCTCGTGACTGTCCGAATCCGGTCGCGCCAATAAATGCTGGATGATGAGCATCCGATCCGACGGCGGGTGAGATTGATTCAGCTTGGTCACCCCTTCGATACGCTCGACGGTGATACGAAATGAGCGGATCCGAGGCAGCAGCTGCTGGACTTTGCCCGGCGGAGCCTGCTCCAGGGTCCATGGATGCTCGTTATCCCGTTCCAGCACCTCGGCGACCCGACGTAACACTTTGATCTGACCTGCATCGTCGTCGATGATCTCGAGCCGGCCCCGGATCTGCGCGGACACATAGTCCCAGGTCGGGACTGTCAGCAGCGTCTTGTACCAGCTCGCGGAGATATAAGTGTGCGGGCCGGGAAAAACCGCCAGCACTCGCTGCCCGTTCTGCAACGACCGGGCTTGCGGATTGATGCGGGTCATGTGACCGACCAGCGTGGCCACGGTGTCGTCGGTCTCGAAGAAGATCGGCGTCGGCGTCGCGTAGGTTTCCTCGGCCGTCGCCGTGATCAGGTGGGCGAAGGGATATTTCCTGACGATCGCTGCTGGATCGGTCGCCGCGTACTGGCCCGGCGCATACATCGTTCTTGCAGTAGCTGGAGTGCTCATGCAGACCAGTCTACCGATGCCTTCGGCGTCGCTTGTTGCGAACGGAGAAGGGGGTAGTGATCCAGCCGCACCAGGGACTATGGTCGAACAGCTCACTCGGTATTGTTCGCGGCACGCAGCACCTGGCCCGGATGGACGCCCGTGGTGCGGCGGTCCTGATACACGAGCTTCCCGTTGACCCAGACTTTTTCGATGCCCACCGACAAGGCGGTCGGGTTTTGCAAGGTTGCGCGATCGATGATGGTTGCGGGATCGAACAGCACCAGGTCGGCGCTGTTGCCGGCGGCGATGGTGCCACGATCCGGGATGCCCAGATGTTTTGCGGCCAGGCCGGTCATTTTGTAGACGCCTTCCTCCAAGCTCATCACGTTCTTCTCGCGCACGTAGTGACCGAGCACTCGTGGAAAGGTGCCGCGACCGCGAGGGTGACCGATGGACACGCCGTCTGAACAGATGTTCGTGTGCTCCCACGTCATCAGGCGAGTGACATCGTCCTCGCGCATGCTCATGCCGATGACGGACTCGACGCGTTCCTCCTTCGGATGGGCCTTCTCATAGTCGATCGCTCGCTTCATCAGCGCGAGATAAAGATCCACGGGGTCGGCGTTGCGTGCCTTGGCCAGCTGCGCCAGAGAGCTGCCGACGATGGTTGGATCGGGCTGGTACCGTGAAAAGTACAGTGCGTCCGGCGGTGTCGATTCCTTCAGCATGAGCTCCAGGCCCTTACGATCGTCGTAGGCCCTGTTTGGAAACATCACTCGCATCGTCGACTGCCAATAGGTGTACGGATAGAGGTCCGCGGTGATGTCGACGCCGGACGCACGCGCGTTGTTCAGGAGCTGGAGCACCCTGTCCGAGGTGCCCCAAAGCTTTTTCACCGCGATCTTGATGTGAGACACCTGTACAGGCGCGCCAGTCGCCCGTCCGATGTCGATGGCTTCTTGCAGCGCTGGCATCAGATCGAAGCCTTCGTTGCGGATGTGACTCATGTATCGCCCGCCGTGGCGCGCCGATACTTTGGCCAGGGCGATGACTTCAGCCGGCGTGGAGAAGTTGCCGGTTTCATAGACCAATCCCGTGGAGAGGCCGAACGCGCCGGCCGCCATGTCATCCTCGAGCAGTTGGCTCATGCGTGCGATTTCTTGATCGGTCGCCTCACGGCGCGCGCCACCCATGGCTTGCTCGCGCAGCGTGTTGTGACCCGAAAAGGAGCCGACATTGACGGCGATCGGATCTTTCTCGAGCTTCGCGAAGAAATCTCTTAGCGGCGACTGCGACGAGCCATCCTGGCCGACGATGATGGTCGTCACGCCCTGACTGGTGACCGCGACCATGTCCGGCGAGTCGGGAATGTCGAAGTCGTGGTGACTGTGGGTGTCGATGAAGCCGGGCGCGAGCGTTTTGCCGTTGCCCTCGATGACGATCTCACTGTTGCCGGGACTCACATCGCCCACCGCGACGATGCGGCCCTCGGCGATGCGCACTGAACCTTTTCGAGCAGGAGCGCCGGTGCCATCGATGATGACGACATCGGAAATAACGACGCTGTCCAGATTCGGCGCTGCAGCTGCGAAGGTCAGGACCGGTGCGATGGCGAGCAGCAGCGCGAGCAACTGTTTCATGGAGCTTCTCCAGGCCGGAGCGCGCCCGATTATGCGCCAGCTCGAGCTTACGTGCTGCGCGATGCCGATCGCGCCAACCACCACCGACCTGCAATCAACGGCGGCGCGATGACCACCGCCGTTGTGAGGATGTCCGCCCACGTGTGATATCGCTGATAGACCATCAGTACAAAGTACGCGAACAGAATCGCCGTCCACGCCATCCACGTCGACGGCTTGATCGCACACAACGACACTACGCAGACGATCGCAATCGCCGTGTGCGTGCTGAAATCCAACCCGACCGCCGGCCACCACCCGAACCTGCCATCGAGCGCGGACAACGCATAGGCGTACGCGGCACTCAGGAGCGTCGCCACTGTGCTGATCGTGGCATGGCGCCACTCGCCTCGCGACCGGAGCCAGGGCCAGAGCAGGGCGATGATGGCTAGTATCGGGATGACACTATCGGCGATGGCGTCCCATGCTTCCCAACTCATTTCGATCGACCTCGGTCCATGGCTCGCATATCGGACCTGATTATAATCGCGGGATGATCACTCCGGCATTTGCTCCTCACGTGCAAGTTGCGAGCCTGTTCATGAGTGCCCTGCTCATTGCGAGCTGTGCATCGACCCGTCGAGATTCTCCGCCATCCGCGGCGGAGATCTTACGTGTGCTCTCTGAGCATTCCCGGCAGCCCCTCACGACGGTTGTGGAGAATCGCATTTACGGAGGCGATCCGGATGCCTGGTACGTGGAGGCTGATTCATTGGCGAGGCCATCTTCCGTTCGGGGTCTGTGCGAACGTATTCGTGTATCTGCCGTCATCACTCAGGGCGATCGAGCGCCCTGGAGAGTCATGGAGGCCGAGCAGGGCACCGCCGTGGCGGTCAATAAACAGAGTGTGCCTACTTGCGAGCTTCTTGCAGCCCCATTCTTCGGCATATCCGAGACGATGAAGCTCGTGGACATCGAACCCGTCATGCATGCGTTCGATCACATGCTGCCTTGTGCCCGGCGGCGCGAGGATTGCGAAACTCCCATATCAGCCACTCCTTGGCGACTACTGGACGTTGTGTCCGATGCTCATGCAAGACCTAAGGTGTTGTTCGTGAGCTTCGATCCAGATCTCAGCAACGAGAACCAGAGCCAGTACCAGGTTCAGTTCTCACTTGATGCTCCGAGGCAAAGGTTTGTAGCGGACATCATCATTGCCAATGGGCGCGTCAAGAGTATGAGCCTAGGGCAGATCGTTCCGTAGACCTGGCTACTCGGTCCGGCGCGAGGGACATCATCGACAGTCGGTGCGAGTGGCAGTTCGGCTGTGGAATTCAAGGCTCGTCATATATGAAATCGATCATTCGTGCGTGCTGTGGGTCAGTAATTGCGCTGACGATTTGTTGACGGTCTCGCGGCCGAGACTGGCGGCACGCCGAACAGCGCTGCTTCAATGCCAGTGCGCTCAGTGAAGGCATTGAAGTGGTCAATTACACCTTGCCCAAGCAAGCGGATTCGGCGCGCCGTCACTCGATCAACCTCATCTCCCGCGCCCTCGCAATCGCGCCGGTCCTGGTACTCACATCCAGCTTCGCGAACACATTCTTCAAATGCCACTTTGCCGTGGACAGCGCGATTTGCGAGCGGGCGCTGATTTCGTGATTGCTCAGGCCTAGCGCCAGCAGCCGAAGCATGTCGATCTCGCGTTCGGTCAGGGGCTCCAGGGGTAGGGCGGGCTTGCGAGGGGACGGCGCGACGACCGGCCCTGCATGGGAGAAAACATTCTCGAACTTGCAGAAGTAGTGCGTGGGCAGCGGGGAGTGGAGGCGGCCACTCGTCAGAGCGGCGGAGATGACTTGAATGAGGCAGGGAACTTCATCGAAGACGCCACGAGTGAAGCCGTGGCCGCGGGTCAATCCGAAGCCGCGGTTCAAGGCGTCGAAGGCAGATTCGATATCGCCGGAATGCCAGTAGCAGCTGGCCAGAGCAGCTTCGAGCGGGGCTTCGCGGTACGCATAGCCGACATCGTGAGCGCTATCGCGTAACACGAGCAGAATGGCCCGTGCTTCATCGTACAGACGTTGTTTGATGAGCAGGGCCGCGTAGCCGGAGCCGAAGCGCTCCCACGCTTCATCGTACGATCGCGAACGACGCCACTCACCGGAACGCGCCCGCCGCTGCAGTCCGAACTCCAAAGCCACGGCTCGCGCCCGGTGCAAATTGTCCTGAGATAGCAGAAGCCGGAGCTTCTCCGCGCACACCTGAGCGAGAAAGCGAGTGTGCGAGCCGCTCTCCAGCATGCTATGCAAATAGTCGAGCAGCTGAAACGCCTCGCCAGGTCGACCATTGATGCTCTTGATCCGCGAAAGCGTCACATATGCCGTGGCCACATTCTCGACAGTGGATTGCACACACAACAGGGGCAGAACTTCGCTACAGAGCGCTTCCGCCTCGTCGAGGCGATTTTCTTCATACCGCATATAGGCGAGGGCATTCGCCGCATTCACCCAGGCCGGCGTGCGATGTCCGCCGCGGACCATGGCGAACATCCGCTCGCATCGATCGGCGGCGGCTTTCATATCGCCCTGGGCGCGATCCGCGAGCGACGCGACCACCTCCGCATAGCCCAAGCTGTACAAGCTGATCGAGTCGAACGTGTCACGCGCGCGCATCGCCAGGCGCCACGCTTTGTCGAACTGATTCAACCGGAGCATCGTGTACGCCTGCAACGTCAGCAACGTGCCGATCAGAAAACTGTCTGCGCCACGATCTCGCAACGCTTCCGGTGACGAGATACCAATCTGGCCGCTGCTGTCCGCAAGCACCGTGAGCATGGCGTGCAACAACCGAAGGTGCGCCGATCCAAGGGCGCGCTCGGTGCTCACGTTGGCTTCCACTTCGCGCAACGTCGACGCCGCCTCGTTGAAGCGTCGGGACAGAATCAAGCTCGCGATATAAACCCGGCAGATGCCCGCGTGCCCGAGAATCACGTTGTGGGGCAGCTTGCTGGCCCAGTGAATGACCGTGACGGTTTCGCCGGCACGCAGCCAGGTCGTGGTGCAACGTTCCAGCAACTCCAGCCGCCATTGCTCGTTGCTCGCAGCGAACGCATGATGAAGTGCCTCGTCATACAGCTGGTGCTCTGCATACCAGCGGCTCGCGCGCTCATTCAGTTGCGACAATCGGCACGTGTCGTGTCGCAAGTGGCTGCGAAGAAAATCCAGAAACAGCGTGTGATATCTGTACCAGTGTCCATGATGGTCGAGCGGTTGAATGAACAGCTGGGATCGCTCCAGCTGTTCGAGCAACGCCTGGCTGTGAGCGGCGCCGAGCAAGGCATTGCAAAGCCCGGCAGTCATCCGGTCCACGACGCTGCTGGCGATCATGAATTCCCGCAGGTGGGGCGCCTGCTCCTGCAGAACCGACGTGCCCAGATAACGAGCCACTTCGAAGTGAGCGCCATTGAAATCGCCGATACCCTCGCGCGATTCGCCGGCGGCGAGCAGTGCCAGCTTCACGCCAGCGACCCAACCTTCGGTGCTGCGTCGAATGCTCAGCGTTTCGTCAGTGGTGAGCGACCGATGGCACAGCTTCTCGCCCAATTGCACGATCGCGTCCTCGTCGAAGTTCAGGTCATCCGCGCCGAGGGTCGTGAGCTGATCGTTCAGTTGCAGCTGGCTGAGGTGCAGAGCGGGGCTGCCTCGACCGGACAAGATCCACCGAACCCCGCCCGGCGATTGCAACAGCAATGCATCGACCGCACGGATCATCGGCGCGCACAGCAACTGCAAATCATCCACGACGATACAAGTCGGCTGGTTCAATCGGTCGAGGCTCGCGACGAATACCGAGACGGCCGTGTCGAGCGATTCATGCTCGCGCCGGCGATGCGGAACATAAGCGTCGAAGGTCGGGCAAACAGCTTTGACCGCGGCGATCAGATAAGAAAAGAACCGGACGGGATCGTTGTCCTGCTCATCCAGCGACAGCCACGCGACGGCCTGCGTCAGATGAGAGCGCGCATGCCATTGCGTGAGCAGCGTGGTTTTGCCCGATCCGATCGGCGCCGCGAGCAAGGTGAGCTTTCGATTGGAGGCGGAATCCAGTCGCGAGACCAAGGAGTGGCGCTCGATGCAAGTCGTCGCGGACTGCGGCGGTTTGAGCTTGCCGTGAATGAGATAGTGCGGCCCGAAGTCGCTGACGGAGTGGGGCGCTGAACGAGGCGCCCTCGGTTCGGCTCTATCCTTGCCGCTGTTGGTGAGCTGGTGTGACACGCGCTCCCCCGGAAGATCCATTTCTAGTATCGACAAACAAACAATATCGGCCCGAAAACATCGGCGCCGCCCCTCCCATCGAAGGGGGCGCTGCGATTATGCAGCTGCCTAGCATCCGCGTCATCCGCTGAACCGCAGCGGGTCATTACATCACGACGCCAGCCAGGGGGAGTCACCAGCCATGTGCAGTAAAGCCATGTGCTCCCATCACGGTCTAATCGCATGGGAGCGCGCGTTTGATCGATTCCGTCGAAAATCGCGCCTTTCGACGGATGTGTCGCAAGGGTCTCGGCCACTTTCGACCAGAAGAGCATCGCTAGTTCTGTTCTGCGCAACACTGTTCGTGAGTTTCGGCGCGCTTGCCCAAGCGCCCGACTTCGTCGCGTTCGAGTCCGGCCATGTGCGCCCGATCGCCATGTCGCCCGACCGCACGCGCCTGTTCGTCACGAATACACCCGACAACACGCTCGAAGTCTTCGATATCACGCTGACCGGGCTGGCATTACGGGCGCGAGTGCCCGTGGGCCTGGAGCCGGTGGCGGTCGCAGCTCGCGACGACTCCGAAGTCTGGGTCGTCAATCATCTTTCCGACAGCATCAGCGTCGTGACGCTCAGTGGCACTCCCAGGGTCACACGGACGCTGCTGGTCGGCGACGAGCCTCGTGACATCGTCTTCGCGGGCTCGCCGGTAAGGGCGTTCATCACGACCGCGCATCGCGGGCAACAGCGCACCGATGCATCCATCAGCAGCGTGCCGGGCGCAGGCGATCCTCAGTTGATCACGCCGGGCGTGGGTCGTAACGATGTGTGGGTGTTCGATCCCAACAGTCTGGGCAACACCGTCGGCGGCACGCCGGTCCGGATCCTGAATTTTTTCAGCGACACGCCTCGCGCGCTCGCGGTGAGCCCGGATAAGAACACGGTGTACGTGGCCGCGTTCAAGTCGGGCAATCAAACCACGACGGTGCTGGAGCCGATGGTGTGCGACGGCTTCAAGCCGAATGTACCGTGCATCGTCGATAATCTCTCGATCATGCCGGGCGGCAATCCGGGTCCGGGCACGAACTTCGAAGGCAAGCGCGCCCCCGAGACCGGCCTCATTGTGAAGTTCAATAACACGACCGGCCGCTGGGAAGACGAGCTCGGCCGCAACTGGAACAACGCCGTGCGATTCCGCTTGCCGGATCTCGATGTGTTCGCGGTCGACGCGCGAACGCTGTCGCAGACCGCGAGCTATGCACACGTCGGCACCACGCTGTTCAACATGGTCACCAATCCCGCCACCGGCAAGCTGTATGTTTCCAATACGGAGGCATTCAATCTGACGCGCTTCGAAGGGCCGGGCCAGTTCGGCGGCCAGACCGTGCAAGGGCATCTGGCGGAGACGCGGATTACGGTGATCTCGGGTTCGACCGTCACGCCGCGTCATCTGAACAAGCATCTGGACTACACGAAGCTGGCCAACGAGTCGGGATTCGATCCGACCGCGCGTAATCACAGCTTGTCGACGCCGCTCGACATGGCCGTGACCAGCAATGGCCAGACGCTCTATGTGGCGGCGTTTGGCTCGAGCCGCATCGGTGTTTTCAGTACTGCCGCGCTGGAAGCCGATACATTCAATCCGCGCACCGCCAGTGCCAACTACATCAATGTGAGCGGCGGCGGTCCGAGCGGCCTGGTGTTGGATGAGTCGCGCGGACGCTTGTATGTAACAACGCGCTTCGACAACTCGGTGAAAGTCATCGACACCGCCACCCGAGCGCAGGTCGCGGCCGTGACATTGCCGAATCCCGAGCCCGCCGCGATCGTGCAGGGCCGACCGATGCTGTACGACGCGACCACGCTCTCAGCGAACGGCGAGGCGTCTTGCGCCAGCTGTCACATCTTCGGCGACATGGACGACCTCGCGTGGGATCTGGGCAATCCGGACGACGTGGTCACGCACAACCCGCTGCCGAAGAATCTGACCAGTGCGTTGGAGATCGCCATCGGCAAGACGCTGTTCGGTGTGCGCACGCCCATCAACGGCAGCGACGATGTCGAGGAATTCCATCCCATGAAAGGTCCGATGACGACCCAGACGCTGCGCGGCCTGCGCAACTCCGGCGCCATGCACTGGCGCGGCGATCGGGCGACGGGTCATTTCGGCAGCGATCCGCTCGACTCGAATCTTTCCTTCAACAATTTCATCGTGGCCTTCGAGGGCTTGATGGGTCGCGACGGCATGCCCAGCGCGGCGGACATGCAGCGCTTCACCAACTTCCAACTCAAAGTGCTCCCGCCGCCGAATCCGATACGTGCGCTCGACAACTCGCTCAATGCCGCCCAACAACGCGGCAAGAACTTCTACGTCGGCACGCGGCCGTCGGACGGCATCGAAATTCCCATTCTCGGTGGGCTGATCCCGGGCGACACCGCGTTCAACTGCGAAGGTTGTCATCGTCTCGACCCGGCGCAGGGCTACTTCGGCACGGGCGGTTCGGCAAGCTTCGAAGGCATCACGCAGATCGTGAAGATCCCCCATCTGCGCAACATGTATGCAAAGGTGGGCATGTTCGGGGCACCGAAGGTGAATTTCTTCGGCGCGCCCGACACCGGCGCCATGGGCGATCAGATCCGTGGCTTCGGCTTCGTCAACGACGGCTCGGTCGACACGCTGTTCCGGTTCTTCACGGCGGTGGTGTTCAATCCGCAATTGAACGCCGGCTTCCCGATTCTCAATCCGGATGCGACCCGGCGCGACGTGGTGCAGTTCATGCTCGCGTTCGACAGCGACCTGGCGCCCATCGTCGGTCAGCAAGTCACGCTGACGAACGGCAATGCCAGCGTCGTGAACCCGCGGATCAATCTGTTGATCGCGCGGGCCAAGACCGGCTTCGTGTCCAAGGAGCTGGGTGGCGCGACCAAGGAATGCGACCTCGTGGCCAAGGTGGCGATCGGCGGCACGTTGACCGGGTATCTGCTGGATCCCGCGGCGGGCGACTTCGTGGCCGCCAACGGCACCCGTCGCACCGATGCCTCACTACGGGCGCTGGCGGCGACGACCGGGCAGGAGGTGACATATACCTGTGTGCCGCCGGGTTCCGGCCGGCGCATCGGCCTGGGTCTGTAAGCGTTGAAATGACTTAATCCCGCGACCCCGTGCGGCCGAAACGGCGCACGGGGTTTTTCTTCGCCGGGTCGTGAGGGTGAAGGTGGTTCCCGATCCCTGAAGCCGATACCATCGCACCTCGCCTCAAGAACTCTGCCACGAACTTCAGGACTTGCGACTCCTCACTCTCACCCGAACGGCGGGGCTGATCCTGCTCGCCGCATGCTTTTCTGTGGCAGGGACGGCGCGGGCGGCCGAGTCGCACCCGGCGGAACCGCAGGCGAAACCGGCCCATCCCGCGCAGAGCTACATCGATCGAGCCGCCGCCGCGGTTCGCAGCCGCCCCGAGGACAGCGTCCGGGATGCGGAAGCGGCGCTGAAGATTCTCGCCAGACAGCCCAACGCGGACTTGGAAATCCGGGCCCGGCTGTTGCTCTGTGATCATCTTTCCGAGCGCGACAAGGCGGCGGCCGAAGCCGAAGTGGCCAAGGCTCGGGCGTTGCTGCCGCAGGCGACCCGTCGCGGCCTGGAAGCGGGCGTGCTCGACTGCGAAGGCACGATTCTCGAGACGGTCAGTGAGAATGCCCGGGCGCGTGAGTTATATGAACAGGCGGTGGCGGTCGCGACGCGCGCTCAGGACGATGAGATGCTGGCAGCGGCGCTGTTCGCCCGCGGTTACCTGCTGGGGCTGCAAGGTCAGTACGCCACCGGGCTCGCCGATCTGAAGCGCGGTCAGGCGCTCTACGAAGAGCTCAAGCTGCCCGATCACGCGCTCACCGCGA
This sequence comes from Pseudomonadota bacterium, assembly GCA_023391815.1. GTDB lineage: Bacteria > Pseudomonadota > Gammaproteobacteria > Steroidobacterales > Steroidobacteraceae > Steroidobacter. The sequence continues at coordinate 19,966 of JAEWAF010000060.1, read as the reverse complement.
TGAACGGCATCGCCATTCTCTACAACCGCATGGGGGACTACGTCCAGGCCGGGCACATGTACGACCGTGCGCTCAAGGTTCAGCGTGATGCCGGCATGTATCGCGAGCAGAGCGTGACCTTGCACAACCTCGGCCGGGTTCACGAGAACCTGCGTGAATGGGACGCGGCGCAAGCGGCGTTTCAAGAGTCGTACGAGATCAGTCGTCAGTTGGGTTATCCCCGCGGCGAGGCGTACGCGCTTCGAGGCCTGGCCGCCGTTAGAAACGCGAAAGGCGATCCGACCGGCGCTTTGCAAATCCTCGATCAAGCGACAGCCTTGCAACGACAGACCCCGGATGCGCGGCTGAACGCGCAAATCCAGCTGGCGCGCGGCGTGGCCTTGCATCGGCTCAGACAGCTGCCCGCGAGCGCCGAAGCACTCCAGGCGGCGCTGGAAGTCTTCCGTCAGGCCGATTCGCTCAGCGAACTGCGCGCGACCTATGGCGAGCTGGCCGCCGTGCTCTCGGACATGGGCAACTGGCGCGAAGGGTACGCGCAGCTGCTGAATGCTCAGGAAACGTCGGAGCGCATGTTTCGCAATCAGGTCGATCAGCGCTTCGCGACCTTGAAGGTGGAGTTCGATACCGCCGCCAAGGAAAAAGAGAACGCCTTGCTGGTGCGGGAGAACACCGCCAACCAGCTGGCGCTGGCGGAAGGCCAGCGCGCGCGCAATTTGCAACGAGCTGTCATCTTGTTGACAGTCGTCCTGGCCGTGCTGCTGGCAACCTTGGCCTGGCATCAATGGCGCTCGACTCGTCGGATGCGCACGCTCGCCATGACCGACGAGCTCACCGGGGTGCCGAACCGTCGTGCCGTGTTGTCGCGACTCGCGCCATTGTTGCAACAGCCAAATCCGCCCAGCTGTGCGATGCTCATCATCGACATCGATCACTTCAAGAGCATCAACGATCAGCACGGTCATGCCGAAGGCGATGAGGCGTTGAAGGCGGTGGCCCGCGAACTGCGCGAGGACGTGCACGAGCCGGCGTTCATCGGCCGGCTCGGCGGCGAAGAGTTCGTGGTGGCGGTGCCGGGGGCGGATTTCGACCGAGCTTATCGCCTGGCGGAGCGCTTCCGTGAAAGCGTGATGAGTATCGATACGCGACGATGGCTGAAGGATCGTCGCATCACGGTCAGCATCGGGCTGACCATGGCCAAGCCGAGCGGCGACACGCCCAGCACCATGTTGCAAAGGGCGGACGCCGCGTTGTATGACGCCAAACGCGCGGGCCGCAATTGCGTGAAGGTGCAGCTGCCTGCGGCCGAGAGTGAGATAGCGGCGCCGATCAAATCGACGCAAGTGGAATTCGCTTGAGCAACATCGATTAGGGGACATGATGAGGAAATTGCGACGGGCCCTGCTGGCCGCCTGTGGATTGGTGACATTCGCGGCGCTGAGCACGGCCCAGGCCGATGAGGACAAGGCACTCGCGCACGCGCGTCAGCTGCTCAAGAAAGTCATTCTGGTCGACGGTCACAACGATCTGCCGTGGGCCATACGCACCGACAAGAATCATCCGGGCGACGTCGCGGCGTTCGATCTGAACGGCAAGGTGCCGTTTCAGACCGATTTGAAGCGCCTGGAGAAGGGCGGCATCGGCGCCCAGTTCTGGTCCGTTTACATTCCCGGTGAGATCGGCACCGGCTATGCCCGCACGCAGCTCGAGCAGATCGACATCGCTCGTCGCGTGATCGCGAGCTATCCGAAGTTCCAGTTCGCCACCACGGTGGCGGATATTCGCGCCGCTCACAGTCAGGGGCGCATCGCCTCGCTGATGGGCATGGAAGGCGGTCACGCCATCGAGAACTCCTTGGGCGCCTTGCGCGCTTATTACGATCTCGGCGTGCGTTACATGACGCTCACTCACAATGTGAATCTGGATTGGGCGGACTCGGCCGCCAAGCCGCCGCAGCACGGCGGTCTCACCAAGTTCGGTGAGGACGTGGTGCTCGAAATGAACAAGCTCGGCATGCTGGTCGATCTGGCGCACGTGTCGGATGACACGATGGACGACGCGTTGCGCGTCTCCAAGGCGCCGGTGATCTTCTCGCACTCCTCGGCGCGCGCTCTGTGCGATGTGCCGCGTAACGTACCGGACACCATCCTCAAGCGCTTGCCGGCGAACGGCGGCGTAGTGATGGTGACGTTCGTGGCCGGCTTCATCGATCCGGAAGTCGCCAAGCTGCAGGTGCCCGCGATGGCGGAAATCGGTCGTCGCAGCCAGGGCAAGTCGGTGGAAGAGGCCGAGAAAATCGCCGACGAAGTCATGGGCAAGCTCAAGCTGCCCAAGACCAGCATCGCCAAGGTGGCCGATCACATCGAGCACATCCGCAAAGTGGCCGGGGTGAAGCACATCGGCCTGGGCGGCGACTACGATGGCAATTCGGACTGGCCGGTCGGACTCGAAGACGTGTCCAGCTATCCTTTGTTGTTTGCCGAGCTGATCCGCCGCGGGTGGAGCGATGAGGATTTGACGCTGCTCGCCGGCGAGAACGTGCTGCGTGCTCTGGCTCAGGCCGAGACCGTGTCACGTCAGCTCAACAAGAAGTAAACATGAGCGCCGCGCGGGAGCGCTGGCAGTTCTGGATCGATCGTGGCGGCACGTTCACGGATGTGATCGGCCGCCGTCCCGACGGAGAGCTGCTGACGCTGAAGCTGCTCTCCGAAAACCCGCAGCGTTATCGTGACGCTGCGGTTCAGGGAATTCGCGAGCTGCTTCAGCTCGCCTCCGATGCGCCGATTCCCGCGGAGCGCATCGATGCCGTGAAGATGGGGACGACGGTTGCGACCAATGCCTTGCTCGAACGCAAGGGCGATCGCACCGTATTGCTCATCACGCGCGGCTTTGCCGATGCGCTACGCATCGCTTATCAGCATCGTCCCAAGCTTTTCGTCCGGCACATCGAGTTGCCGTCGCTGCTCTATGAAGAGGTCGTCGAGATCGACGAGCGCGTCGCGGCGGATGGCTCCGTCGTTCGGTCGTTAGATCTGCTCGCGGCCGAGCGGTCGCTGCGGGATGTGTTTGCTCGCGGTGTGAGAAGTTGTGCGATCGTGTTGATGCACGGTTATCGATTTCCGGCGCATGAGCAGCAGCTCGGCGAGCTCGCGCGACGGATTGGATTCACGCAAGTGTCGGTGTCGCACGAAGTCAGTCCGCTGATGAAACTCGTATCACGCGGCGATACGACTGTGGTCGATGCCTATTTGTCGCCGGTGTTGCGGCGGTATGTGGAGCAGGTGGCTTCGCAGTTGCCTGGAGTGCGCTTGCAGTTCATGCAGTCATCCGGCGGGCTGACGGATGCTCATCAATTTCAGGGTAAGGATGCGATTTTGTCGGGGCCCGCCGGTGGCATCGTCGGCGCGGTGCGCGCCGCGAACGAAGCGGGCTTCGAGAAGATCATCGGCTTCGATATGGGCGGGACGTCGACGGATGTCGCTCATTACGCCGGTGAGTATGAGCGGGCGTTCGATACCGAAGTCGCGGGCGTACGGCTGCGCGCACCGATCATGCAGATTCACACCGTGGCCGCGGGTGGCGGGTCGATTTGTCGGTTCGATGGGGTGAGATTGAGAGTCGGGCCGGAGTCCGCTGGCGCGGATCCGGGGCCGGCGGCATATCGTCGCGGTGGGCCGCTGACGGTGACGGATGCGAATGTGTTGCTTGGACGGATACAGCCGGAGTTCTTTCCGTCAGTGTTCGGCGCCGGCGGGGATCTGCCGCTCGATGCCTCGGTGGTGAACGCGAAATTCGCAGCGCTGGCTGCGCAGGTCGCGGCCTCGATCGGTACCGCTGAGGCATCGAGTGCGACCGTACACACGTCGGAAAGCATCGCCGCCGGCTGTATCCGCGTCGCCGTCGAGAACATGGCGAATGCGATCAAAAAGATCTCGGTTCAACGGGGACATGACGTTACCGAGTACACGCTCGTTTGCTTCGGCGGCGCGGCCGGGCAGCACGCGTGTCTGGTGGCTGACGCGTTGGGAATGCAGACGGTTTATATCCATCCGCTCGCGGGTGTGTTGTCGGCGTATGGCATCGGCCTCGCCGATGTGACGTCGATGAAACAGCAGGCCGTCGAAGCAGAGTTGCGCGACGACGCGCTCGCTGACTTGCAACCGGCCTTCGCCTCCTTGGAAACCGCCGCCCGCGAGGCCCTGCTAACGCAGGGCGTGTCGCGCGAACGCATTCGCGTAGAGCGCAAGCTCGCGATCAAATACGCCGGCACGGATAGCACGTTACAGCTGTCTCCGAGCGCGAATACCTTCGCGACGCCCATCGACCAGGACAGGTCATCGGCGCCCTCGCCAGCGAGCACTGCCTTGCCGTCCCGGGAGGCGGCGCAGTCGCGCGCCGCGGACGGCGCCTTGGCGCCGAAGCAGCCAGGGTCGGCGAGTACAACGGTCCAGTCCGGGCAAGCGCAGGGTGGAAAAATAGACTCTGCTGCTGAGGAAACAAACCAAGGGCCGAGCTCACAGCTGGCCGAGCGTTTCTACGACGAATATCGTCAGCGCTATGGATTCTTGATGTCCGGGCGCGCGCTCGTGATCGAGTCCATCAGCGTCGAGGCGATCGGCGGATCGCATGAGTTCGAACCGAAACGGACTCACGTCAGTTCGGACGCGGCGCTGCCCGCGCCGATAGACTCTCGCCCGGTGTACTTCGAAACCGCCTGGCACCCGACTCCATTCTTCGACCGCACCTCGCTCATGCCGGGCGCTAAGCTGCCCGGTCCGGCGGTAATCCGCGAGCGTAATACGACCATCGTGATCGAACCGGGCTGGCAGGCCGAAGTCACGCCGCTCAATCACCTCATCCTGCGAAGAGTTCAGCCTCTGCGCCGTGAGCACGCGATCGGCACGCAGGCCGACCCCATCCTGCTCGAAGTCTTCAACAACCTCTTCATGGCCATCGCCGAGCAGATGGGCGTCACGCTCGCCAACACGGCGACCTCCGTGAACATCAAAGAGCGCCTCGATTTTTCCTGCGCGCTCTTCGACGAGGCCGGTCACCTGATCGCGAACGCGCCTCACATGCCTGTCCACCTCGGCTCGATGGGCGAGTCCGTGCAGGAAATCCTTCGGCGTCGTGCGACGACGATGCAACGAGGCGACGTGTTCGTGTTGAACGCGCCATACGCCGGCGGCACGCATCTGCCCGACGTTACCGTCGTGATGCCTGTCTTCATCGCCGACACGAAGCAACCAACCTTCTTCGTCGCGGCGAGAGGCCATCATGCCGACATCGGCGGCTCGACCCCCGGCTCGATGCCGGCGAACTCGACACACATCGAAGAAGAGGGCGTTCTGCTCGACAACGTGCAACTCGTCGCGAATGGCGTGTTCCTGGAAGCCGAGATGCGAACGCTGCTGATGTCGGGTAAGTACCCGGCGCGGAACATCGAGCAGAACCTCGCCGACCTACGCGCGCAAGTGGCGGCCTGTCAAAAGGGGGCCGCCGAGCTCGAAGCGATGGTCACGCATTTCAGCTTGCCAGTGGTGCAAGCCTACATGCAGCACGTTCAGAACAACGCCGAAGAAGCGGTGCGCCGAGTCATCGACGCGCTCCACGACGGCGAGTTCACCTACCCGATGGACAACGGCGCGAGCGTGAAAGCGACGATTCGCATCGACACGCAATCGCGCTCGGCCACCATAGACTTCACCGGTACGAGCGCTCAGCAACCCAACAATTTCAACGCACCCGTCTCGGTGACACGGGCCGCCGTGCTGTACGTGTTCCGTACCCTCGTGGACGATGAGATCCCGATGAATGCGGGTTGTCTGAAGCCGCTGAACATCATCGTCCCACCGGGCTCGATGCTGAATCCGCGAGCGCCCGCCGCGGTCGTCGCGGGCAACGTCGAGACTTCGCAAGTCGTCACCGACTGTTTATACGGCGCGCTTGGCGTGCTGGCCGCGAGCCAAGGCACGATGAACAACTTCACGTTCGGCGACGGGCAGCATCAATATTACGAAACCATCGCCGGCGGCTCCGGCGCGGGCCCGGACTTCGACGGCACCGACGCGGTTCAAACGCACATGACGAACTCCCGGCTCACCGACCCGGAAGTGCTCGAATGGCGCTTCCCGGTGCGACTGGACGCGTTCAGCATCAGGCGCGATTCGGGCGGCGCGGGTCGGCACAAAGGAGGCGATGGTGTCGAGCGTCGTATGCGTTTCCTGAAGCCGATGACAGCAAACATGCTCGCGAATCATCGTGTCATCGCACCGTTCGGCATGAGTGGCGGACAGCCGGCGCAGGTCGGCAAGAACTGGATCGAGCGCGCCGATGGCACCGTCGAGCACTTCGGCGCCACGCACACCGCGCAGCTCGACAAGGATGATGTGTTCATCATCCAGACGCCCGGAGGCGGCGGCTTCGGCTGAGCGCGCCGGCGCAGGTCGGTTAGCGACTGCGCTCGATTGAAGCTTTTTCCTGCCTGGCGATTCACGCCCTCGGCCCGCCGTTGCATACCGACAACACGTCGGAACTCTTTCGTCCCAGATTCGTTTGCAGAAGATTCCTGACAGAAGGGACCAGACACATGAAGACATTGCGATGGGGGATTCTCCAGGCACTGGGCTTGTCGGTGATCGCGGTGAGTTCGGCGCTCACGCCGACCATCGTCGAGGCGCAGGTCACCAGCGCGGTGGTGCGCGGGCGAGTGTTGGCAAATGGCAACGCCGTGCCCGCGGGCGTGCAAGTCATCGCCACGAACACGGAGACCGGCTTCACCAAGCAGGCGACCACGCAAGAAAACGGGGCATACGCGCTGATCGGCCTGGTGCCGGGGACCTATCAACTGAAGATCCAAGGCGAGGGGTATCAACCCACTGCGCGCGCCGTGCGCGTGTCGATCGGTCAAGTGATCGATCTGGATCTGAACGCGATGACCGAAGCGGTGGCGCTGACCGATGAAGTCGTCGTGACCGCCGAGCGGCTCGTCGACATGCGCACCTCCGAAGTAGCGACCAACATCAGCGTCGAGCAGATCGAATCGCTGCCCCAAGGCAATCGCAACTTCCTCAACTTCGCCGCGCTCGCGCCGGGCGTGCGCATCAACGACCGCGACACGGAGAAAACATTCCAGGCCGGCGCCCTCACGGCCAACGCCGTGAACGTTTATATCGACGGTGTCAGTTACAAGAACCAGGTGATCAACGGCGGCGTGGTCGGTCAGGACTCGAGCCGTGGCAATCCGTTTCCGCAAAACGCCGTGCAGGAGTTCCGCGTCATCACGCAGAACTTCAAAGCCGAGTACGAGCAGGCGTCCAGCGCCATCATCACGGCCAAAACGAAATCGGGCACCAACGAGTTTCATGGCGATGTGTTCGCCTATTACCAGGACAAGAGCCTGGTCGCGCGCGACGATTTCGCGCGTCCGGGCGAGCCCAAGGCCCAGTACGAGCGCAAGCAGTACGGCATGTCGTTCGGCGGCCCCATCATCCAGGACAAGTTGCATTTTTTCGTCGCGTACGAGGGCAACGATCAGGATCGCGCCGAGCGCGTGACGCTGGGCAATCCCGCGGCGGAGCCGATCTTCGGGCAATACGAAGGATCGTTCGTGCAGCCGTTCCGTGAGGATCTGTTCTTCGGCAAGCTCGACTTCCAGCCGACCTACAACCAGACCATGGATCTGTCGTTCAGTCTGCGCGACGAATCCGATATCAAGGACTTCGAGGGCCAGAACAGTTACGAAGCCGCCAACGACATCCAGAACGAGGTGCGCACGATCAAGTTCGGGCATACCTACGATGCCGAGAGCTTCACCAACGAAGCGACGCTGCTGTACATGAAATACGAATGGCACCCGACCCCGATCAACTACGATCTGATCGGTCGCGAGTACGTCGGCATCATTCGGATCGGCGGCGGCGCGACCAAGCAGAACATCGGTCAGGAGGTGTGGACGTTCAAGGACGATCTGACGTTCACCGAGTTCGAGTGGCTGGGCGCTCACTCGGTGAAGACCGGCTTGCGGGTCAGCAAGGTCGACTACGAGGTGCAGAAGTTCCAGGTCTCCAATCCGATCTTCCGCTACCGACCGGACGTTGGCGGCTTCTCGTTCCCGGCGGAGGCGGAGTACGGCACGGGCAATCCCGATCTGTCGGGTAACACGACGCAGTATGGTCTGTACATTCAGGACGATTGGGCCATCACACCGAAGCTCACATTGAATCTCGGTGTGCGCTGGGACTACGACACCGATCTGCTCGGCAAAGACTACGTGACGCCAGCAGCGATCCGAGCTGCCGCATCCCAGTACGTGCCCGATCGTTACTTCACCGATTGCAACGATCGCGACAGCCCGACCGATCTGATCCAGCCGCGCCTGGGCTTCTCGTTCGACATGTTCGACGACAACCGCACCGTGCTCTTCGGCGGCGTGGGCCGTTACTTCGATCGGGTGCTGTACAACGAGATTCTCGACGAGCGCTTCCGCTTGCAATGGGGCGTGCGCAAATTCCAGTTCTCGCAGGACGGACTGCCGCGCAACGGTCAACCCACGATCGTGTGGAACGATGCGTACCTCAGCGTCGAGGGATTGAACCAGTTGATCGCTTCGGGCGTCGCGCCGAATCCCGAAATCTTCCTGATCGACAGCAAGACCCGCATCCCCGAGACCATTCAAGCCAGCCTCGGCATCCGTCAGCGGCTCGGCGACGACTGGCTCACGTCGCTCACGTTCGCGCGCAATCGCAGCCGCCACGGCTTCACGTACATTTTCGGCAATCGCAACCCCGATGGCCTGAACGGTCCGGCCCCCGATCAGGGCTGCTGCGCGCCGGTCAGCGGCGGCTTCGGCAACATCCTCGTGTCGAGCGATGCCAAGCAGACCTGGTACAACGGCGTGTATGTGACCCTGGAGAAGGCGTATAGCGAAGCCTCGCCCTGGGGCATGACGCTGGCTTACACCTACAGCGAGGCCGAAGAAACGGGCGGCGATCTGTTCAGTCTCGACTACCCGCTGGTCTCCGATTATCCCCGCCATCCGACCAGTGGCGACGAGCGGCACCGCATCGTCATGACGGGCATCATGGCGTTGCCCTGGGACATGAAGTTTTCCTCGACGCTGACGCTGGGTTCCGGCACGGGGTACACGATCACCGATCAGTCGCGGGGCACGGGCCCCGGCGAAATCCAGTATCGCTATTACACCGGCCGGCCGGAGAAGCACTCGTTCATCATTCCGGACGCGTGGGGCTATCGCAGCCTGGATTTCCGCCTGGAAAAGAGCATCGCGCTCGGCGAATCGCAAGCGCTGAGCATCGTCGGCGAGGTCTTCAATGTGTTCGACTACGAGAACTACGATCCGCGCTCGTACAACGGCAACATCCCGTTCGGCGGCGGAGTGAACGAAGCGTTCGGCAAACCGACCCAGCTGATTGAACCCGGACGTCGCTTCCAGGTCGGTATGACGTATAGTTTCTGACGTTGTCGGCGGTACATCCCTGTAGTCGAGGGGGCCACTTGATGGGTTATCTTTGTCATTTGGACACCATGGCATTCGTACACGATGAGGTTGCATGACTCCTTCTCCCGGCCAGGGCTCGTTTGGCTCCTCGCCGCGGCGCTGTTCGTAAGCGCCGCCGGCGCGGCCGAGCAGAAGGCGAGTAAACCCAAGGTGCCGGGAGTGATCGTGGAGCGCTCGCGGGTATTCGATCCGGAGCGTGACGGCGATCCGGTCATCAACAATCTGCAGCGCCGCACCTTTCGCTTCTTCTGGGACACGACCAACAAGCAAAACGGTCTCGCGCCCGATCGCTTCCCATCGCCATCGTTCGCGAGCACGGCGGCGGTGGGCTTTGCGCTCACGGCGTACGTGGTCGGTTCGGAGCGGGGCTTCGTGTCGCGCTCGCAGGCGCGGTTGCGCACGCTGCGCACATTGCGGTTCCTCGAGTCCATGCCGCAGGGCCCGGATGAAACCGGCATGGGCGGCTACAAGGGCTTTTTCTATCACTTCGTCCACATGCACAACGGTCAGCGCTTCGGCACGTCGGAGCTCTCGACCGTCGATACCGCGCTGCTGCTCGGCGGCGTGTTGTTATCGCAAAGCTATTTCGATCGCGACACCAGCTCCGAGCGTGAGATTCGCGAGCTCGCGGAGCGGATCTATTCGCGCGTCGATTGGCAATGGGCACAGAATCGGCCGCCGGTGATCTCGCACGGCTGGCGCCCGGAGAGCGGCTTTCTACGCTTCGACTGGCGCGGCTACAACGAAGCGATGTTGATGTACATCCTGGCGCTGGGCTCGCCGACGCATGCCGTCGAGCCTGAAGCGTGGACCGAATGGATGAAGACGTACAAGGATACGTACGGCAAGTTTGAAGGCCAGGAATTCCTGTCGTTCGGCCCGCAGTTCGGCCACCAGTACTCACATGTCTGGATCGATTTCCGCGGCATCATGGACGCCTGGAATCGCGAAAAGGGTTACGACTATTTCGAGAACAGTCGCCGGGCTTCGTATGCTCAGCGGGAATACGCGCGCCAAAATCCGATGCGCTGGCGGGGCTACGACAGCGAGATCTGGGGTCTCACGGCTTGCGACGGCCCGGCGGACACCGTGCAGATCTATAACAACGAGGAGCGCGGCTTCTTCACTTACGCGGCGCGAAGCACAGCCTCGATTCATGTGGTCGACGACGGCACGATCGCGCCGACCGCGTCCGTGGGTTCCATTGCCTTCGCGCCCGAGATCGCGATCCCGGCGATTCGTGCGTTCCGCGCGCGCTTCGGCGAACATCTTTATCAGAAGTACGGCTTCCTGGATTCGGTCAACCCGAGCTTCACCTTCACCGACGTGCCACTGCGACACGGCCGGATCATCGAAGGGATCGGCTGGGTCGCGGACGACTATCTGGGCATCGACCAGGGGCCGATCGTCGCCATGATCGAGAATTACCGCAGCGGCCTGATCTGGAGCATCATGCGGAACAATCCGCACATCCGCCGGGGTCTGCAGCGGGCAGGCTTCACGGGCGGCTGGCTCGATATACCCGCACCTACTCAACCCAGCTCCTAAGCCGTCATGGCATCGACGCCGTTCGTCGCCCGGATGAATCGTCGTGAGGCGATCGCCACGCTCTCGGGCGCGGCGTTCGCACTGGCCGGCTGCGGTCGTTCCACCAGCAAGAAAGAAATCACGTTCTGGGGCGCCGGCCGTGAAGGCGACATCGCCGCCGAGCTCATTCGCGGCTTCGAGCGGGAGCATCCCGAGATCAGCGTGAACGTGCAGAAAATGCCGTTCACGGTCGCGCACGAGAAGTTGCTGACTGCCTACGCCGGCGAGACGTTGCCGGATCTGTGTCAGCTCGGTAACACCTGGATTCCCGAATTCGCCGCGCTCGACTCCCTCGAACCGCTCGACAGCTATGTCGCCGGCTCCAGGGAGGTGCAGCTCGACGACTATTTCGAGGGCATTCTCGCGTCGAACCGGGTCGATCGAACGTTGTTTGGCATCCCGTGGTACGTCGATACGCGGTTGCTTTACTACCGGCGCGATTTGCTGAAGCAAGCCGGCTTCGATGAGCCACCTCGGAGCTGGCAGGAATGGAGCGAGATGCTGGGCGCGATCAAGCAACTCGTCGGTCCGGATCGATACTCGGTATTGCTGCCGCTGAATGAATTCGAGCCGCTGTTGGTGCTGTCTCTGCAATTGCCGGCGGAACTGCTGCGAGACGGCGGTCGCTACGGCAATTTTCGCGGCCCGGACTTTCGGAAAGCGCTCACGTTTTACGACAGCCTGTTCGAGCGAGGCTGGGCGCCGCGCATGACCAACACCCAGATCTCGAACGTGTGGGATGAGTTCGGACGCGGGTTCTTTTCGTTTTATATCTCGGGCCCCTGGAATATTGCTGAGTTCAAGCGACGCCTGCCGCCGGCTCTGCAGAACGAATGGATGACGGCCACGATGCCCGGACCGGAGGGGCCGGGGTTGTCCAGCGCGGGTGGGTCCAGTCTGGTCGTGTTCAAGTCGTCGAAAGTGAAAGCGGAGGCATGGTTGCTCGCGGAGTACTTGTCCCGGCCGGCGACTCAGCAGCGCTTCTACGACCTCACCGGCGATATGCCGTCACGGCGCAGTTCGTGGCAGATGCCGGCGCTGGTCGAGTCACCTTACGCGCGGGCCTTTCTTGCGCAATTGGATCGAGTGCGTTCGCCGCCGAAGGTGCCGGAGTGGGAGCGCATCGCTCAGGAAATGCGCCTGGCGGGCGAGCGCGTCGTACAGCGCGTGCAGACCATCGATGAAGCGGTGATCGCGCTGGATCGCAAGACCGACGAGATCCTGGCCAAGCGCCGTTGGATGCTCGAGCGAAACACGCTGCCAGGTGCGACATGAATAGCGCGATCGACCGGCGATGGCTCGCCCTATTGTGCGGAATGCAGCCGTGCATCTCGGAGGGCTCATGAAGCGCTCGATGGCGGCGTGGTGGTTCGTCGGCCCGGCCTTGATGGTGCTGGGGGTGTTCTTTTTCGTGCCGGTGATCGGCGCGCTGTTCATGAGCCTGACGGACTTCGATCTGTACGCGCTCAGTGACTGGCGCAACCTGCGATTCATCGGCTTCCACAACTATGTGACGTTGTTGCAGGACCCGCTGTTCTGGAAATCGTTGTGGAACACGTTGTACTTCGTCGTGCTCGGCGTGCCGCTGTCGATCGGCACGTCGTTGGGCGCGGCGCTGTTGGTGAATTCCAAGCTCGGACGGTTCCGCGGCTTCTTTCGAACCGTCTATTTCGCGCCGGTCGTGACGACGCTGGTGGCCGTGGCCGTCGTGTGGCGCTACATCTTCCACACGCGCTACGGCTTTTTGAATTACGCACTGAGCCAGCTCGGGATCGGCCCGATCGATTGGATGGGCGATCCGCACTGGGCCATGCCGGCGATCGTCATCCTCGCGGTGTGGAAGAACTTCGGTTACAACATGATCATCCTGCTGGCGGCGCTGCAGAACATTCCCGAAGATTTGTATGAGGCGGCGCGCATCGACGGCGCATCGGGCTGGCAGGTGTTTCGTCACATCACGATTCCCGGCATCGCGCCGGTGCTGTTGCTGGTGAGCATCCTGACCATGACGGGTTATTTCCAATTGTTCGCCGAGCCGTATGTGATGACGGAAGGCGGGCCGTTGCAAAGTACGCTGAGCGTGCTCTACTTCATGTACGAGGAGGGCTTCAAGTGGTGGAGCCTGGGCCGGGCATCGGCGGTCGCGTTCCTGCTGTTCGTGCTGATGTTCCTGGTCACGGCGTTCCAGTTGCGCCTCGGACGGCAGCGGGGGGATCGATGAAGCGCAAGGGGCCGGCGATCCTGATCAATCTGCTGCTCGTCGTCGGCGCCGTGCTGACGGCGTTTCCGCTGTTGTGGATGCTGTCGGTGTCGTTCATGCCAACGGGCGCGGCGAGCACTTATCCGCCGCCGTTGCTGCCCGCCGATCCGACACTGGACAACTATCGGCAGCTGTTCGCGAACCACAACGCCGGCCGTTACATGTTGAACAGTGCCATCGTGGCGACGCTCGCTACGGTGATCGCGCTGGTGCTCAATACGATGGCGGGCTATGCCTTCGCCAAGCTCAAGTTCAAAGGTCGCGAGCGCATCTTTCAGACCTTGCTCGGCGCGCTGGTCATTCCCGCGCAGGTCACGATGATTCCACTGTTCGCGCTCGTGAAGCAGATGGGCCTGATCAGCACCTACGGTGGCGTGATCGTGCCTTCGCTTGCGAGCGTGTTCGGCATTTTCCTGATTCGCCAGTACGCGTTGTCGCTGCCGGATGAATTGCTCGAGGCGGCGCGGATCGATGGCGCGAGCGAGGGGCGCATCTTCTGGTCGCTGGTGGTGCCGTTGTTACAGCCCATCCTCGTCACGCTGGCGATTCTCACGTTCCTGGCGACGTGGAATGACTTCATGTGGCCGCTGATCGTGCTGACCGATCAGAAGCTGCATACGCTGCCCGTGGCGCTCGCGGGGCTGTCGCGAGAGCACGTGCAGGACAATGAATTGATGATGGCGGGTGCGGTGATTACGGTCTTGCCGGTGCTGGCGCTGTTCCTGGCGCTCCAGCGGTACTATATCGCCGGCATCCTGGCAGGGAGTGTGAAGGGATGAAGTCTCTGTGCCGGGCAGTGCTGCTACTGCCGATGCTCGTGTTCGCGGCGGAGGAGGCACCTCAATTGCAAGTCCGCTATCTCGATGAGATGGAGCATGCCAGCGACTGGAAATCGCTGGCGTCCGACGGCGTCGACGCCTCGGTGCATAACGCGAAAGGCGTCGAGGGGAACGCGCTCGTCCTCGAATTCAACCTCAACAACACCGCCGGCTACGCAGCGGCAACCCGCAAGCTGCCGACGGAGCTGCCCGAGGACTACGAGATCTCGTTCTGGATGCGCGGCGAAGCCGGGCGCAACAACTTCGAGATGAAGTTTGTCGATGCGTCGGGCGACAACGTCTGGTGGTTCCGGCGCCCGAACTTCGAAGTGTCCGGCGACTGGCAGCAGATCCGTATCAAGAAACGCCAGATCGAGTTCGCCTGGGGACCGACGCAGGATCGCACGCTCAAATCGTTCGCCGGCATCGAGTTCGTAGTCGCCGCCGGCAAGGACGGAGGCAAGGGCAGCCTGTGGTTCGACCAACTGGCCCTCAAGCCCGTCCGGAAACCCGCTCAAGTCCCCAAGCCCACGGTGACCGCGTCGTCTCACGAGGGCAACAACATCGCCGCGCGTGCGCTCGATGGGCAGGAGAAGACCGCCTGGGTGAGTGATGCGAGCGGCAACGATCAAACCTTGCAGCTCGATCTGCAGGTCGTTCAGGAGTTCGGCGGCCTGGAAATCGATTGGGCGCCGCAGCTGTTCGCGCAGCGTTACACCATCGAGTTGTCGATGGATGGCAAAGCCTGGACCAAGGTGCGGACGATCGAAGCGGGCAACGGCGGTCGTGACTCGCATTTGCTGCCGGAGTCGGAAGCGCGATTCATTCGCCTGACCGTGCCCAAGCCCGGTCGTGCGGTGGGGATCTCGGAGCTGCACGTGCGTGACCTGCAGTTCGGTGCCTCGCCGAATGCGTTCATCGAGTCGCTCGCGAAAGATTCACGCCGGGGCTGTTATCCTCGTGCGTACTACAACGAGCAAACTTACTGGACGATCCTCGGTGTCGATGGCGACACGGAGGAGAGCATGCTGTCGGAGGACGGCGCGCTCGAAGTCCGCAAGGGCAGCTTCTCCATCGAGCCGTTCATCCGCGTGCGCGACCAGTGGGTGACGTGGGCCGATGTATCGATTCGTCATTCGTTGGCCGATGGCTATTTGCCCATCCCGACGGTGGACTGGAAACATTCCGAGGTGCTGTTGTCGACGACGGCTTACAGCGTCGGCGAGCCGGGGAAGGGGCGCACCGAGGCGGTCTACTCGGTTCGCAATCCAACCAAGAGTCGGCGTCAGTACACTCTCGCGCTCACGGTGCGGCCGTTCCAGGTGAATCCGCCGGCTCAGTTCCTCAACACCGCCGGCGGCGTGAGTCCGATTCATGATCTGGCTTTCGAGAACGGTGCGGTGAGCGTCGACAAGGTTGCGAGTGTGTTCCCGCGAACGCCTCCGCAATCGTTCCGCGCGGTGACCTTGTCGGCCCACACGCCTTGCGAGTGGCTCGCCGCGCCGAGCGGGCCCGCGAAGATCACCGATGAGAGTGGTTTTGCTTCGGGTGCGTTGCTGTACACGCTCGACCTCGGGCCGGGTGAGAGTCGGCAAATCACGCTCGATCTGCCACAGCATGCTGGCGAAGCGCGCGTCGAAGGGAGTATCGGCGAACGACAACAGCAACTCGCGACCAGCGCTCAGTCGCCGATGACCAAGACCGACGTGGAGCAGCAGTGGCGCGAGAAGCTCAATCGGGTCGAGCTGATCCTGCCGAAGGCGGATCAGGATCTCTACGACACGCTGCGGACCGCGCTCGCTCATGTGCTCATCAATCGCGACGGTCCGGCGTTGCAGCCCGGTTCGCGCTCGTACGAGCGATCGTGGATTCGTGACGGCGCGATGACGTCGGAAATGCTTCTGCGTCTGGGCCACCCGGAGGTCGCGAAGGAATTCCTGGCGTGGTACGCGCCTTATCAGTTCGCGAACGGCAAAGTGCCGTGCTGTGTCGATCGTCGCGGTGCCGATCCCGTCCCGGAGAACGACAGCAACGGCGAGTTCCTGTTCCTGATCGACGAGATCTATCGCTATACCGGCGATGAAGTGCTGTTGCGCTCCATGTGGCCCGCGGTGGTCAAAGCGGTCGAGTACATGGACAAGCTGCGACTCTCCGAGCGCACGCCGGAGAATCAGAAGGGCGAGCGCGCGGCCTTCTATGGGCTGATGCCGGCCTCGATCAGTCACGAAGGCTACTCGGCGAAGCCCATGCATTCGTACTGGGACAACTTCTGGGCGCTCGGCGGTTATGAGGCGTCGATCCGTATCGCTCGCGCGCTCAACGAGAAGAAACAGATGTATGCGTTCATCGAGTCGCGCGATCAGTTCCGCTCGGACCTGTATCGCTCGCTCAACACCGCCATGCGCATGCACAAGATCGACTATCTGCCGGGCGCGGCCGAGCTGGGCGATTTCGACGCCACCTCGACCACGATTGCGCTCGCGCCGGTGGGCGAGACACAGATGCTGCCGCCGAACGAATTGAACGCGACGTTCGAACGCTACTGGAAACACTTCGTCGAACGTCGCACCGATGCCAATTGGGATGTGTACACGCCGTACGAGTGGCGCAATCTCGGCGCGTTCATCCGACTGCGCTGGCGCGAGCGGGCGCAGGAGCTGATCGAGTTCTTCATGAACGATCGGCGCCCGAAGGAATGGAATCAATGGGCGGAGGTCATCGGTCGCGAGCCACGCAAGAGCCGTTTCATCGGCGACATGCCCCACGGCTGGGTCGCCTCGGATTACGGGCGCTCACTGTTGGATATGTTCGCGTATGAGCGCCAGGCGGACGAGACGTTGGTGCTGATGGCTGGCGTGCCCGAGGCATGGACGAAGAAGGAAGGCTTCGAGGTGCGGAACCTGTACACACCGTTCGGCCCACTCAGCTACTCGCTGAAGATCGACGAGGACCAGGCCACGCTGCACGTCGAAGCGCTCCAACAGATGCCGGTAGGCGGTGTCGCGATCTCCTGGCCCGGTGCAGCGCCGCCCAAACGTCATACCATTCAAAAAGGCTTCGGACGTTGGCTCGGCACCGATCTGCGTATCAACGAGCTGCCGTTCACCATCGTCTTTCCCCGATGACGGCGCTACTCCGTCAACGCCGCGCCGTTGCTGGCGATGACCTTGGAATAAAAATGCGCGCTGCTCTTGAGCGTGCGTTTCAGGGTCTCGTAGCTCACGTGGACCAGGCCGAAGCGTTTGGAGAAGCCGAACGCCCATTCGAAGTTGTCGAACAGCGACCACGCGAAGTAGCCCCGAATGTCGGCGCCGCGTTGCATGGCGGTGTGGACGGCAGTGATGTGCTTGCGCAGATAGTCGACGCGCAGCGGATCTTCCAGAAGCGCGCCTTCGACTTGCGGCGGATCGAAGAAACATGCGCCGTTCTCGGTGATGTACACCGGCGGGTTGCCGTAGTTGTCTTTGATCCACAGCAACGTGTCGACCAGTCCTTGGGGATAGACTTCCCAGCCGGTCTCCATGTGGGTGTGCTGTTTTTGTTTCACCGTCGTGGATTTCAATGGCCACGCGTTCGGATCGGCGCGCACGACGGCCCGGGTGTAGTAATTCACGCCGATGTAGTCGAGCGGCTGCTTGATCAATTTGAGATCGGCCTGGGGCCACTTGGGGCAGGCATCGCCGAACACTTCGTGGAGCTCTTCGGGATACGTGCCGAGCAGGGCGGGTTCGAGATATTGCCGGTTCATGTACGCTTCGGCCCGCCGGGTCGCTGCCAGGTCGGCATCGGATTGAGAGGCCGGATACTTCGGCTCGATGTTCACGACCAGGCCGATCTTGTTGCGTCCGACCGCGCGATACGCCTGCACGGCCGCGCCATGCGCCATCATGAGATGATGCGCGGCCCGCGGCGCCTCGAATATGTTTCGATGACCGGGCGCGAGCACGCCATGCATGTAGCCACCGTCGGCCACGACCCACGGCTCATTCAATGTCGTCCAGTATTTGACTCGATCGTCGAGCCGACGGAATACAACGTTGGCGTACTCGGCGAACCATTGCGCGATGTCACGATTCAACCAGCCGCCGCGATCGTCCAATGCGGCCGGCAGGTCCCAATGAAACAAGGTCACCATGGGTTGAATGCCGCGCGACAGGAGCCGGTCGACCAGTCGCTCATAGAAGTCGAGGCCAGCCGCATTGACCCGCCCCGTGCCCTCGGGCAGCACGCGGCCCCAGGCGATGCTGAAACGATACGAGTTCAAGCCCAGCGAATGCATCAGATCGACGTCGCTTTCCCAACGCCGATAATGATCGCAGGTAACATCGCCGGTATCGCCGTCCTGCACGCGGCCGGGCGTGTGCGAGAACCGATGCCATACACTCGGCCCCGCGCCGTCGGCGAGCGGCGAGCCTTCGATCTGATAGGCGGAGGTGGCGCAGCCCCACAGGAAATCCTTGGGGAATTGAATGCTGGGCTTGGTCATTGGCGGAGTGTAGAGGAGCGCGGGCGGGCGTGGCAGCAGTAAAACTAAAAGCCGTACGTAAGGTTTACAGCAACGGCCACGTCGGCGTCGACAGCGCCACGTTCGATATCGCCGATGGCGAGTTGCTGGTGCTGGTCGGCCCCTCCGGCTGTGGCAAGAGCACGCTGCTGCGCCTGATCGCGGGGCTGGAGGAAGCGACCAGCGGCACGATCCGCATCGGCGAACGCGATGTGACCTTTCTCGAGCCGCGCGATCGGGACATCGCGATGGTGTTTCAGAGCTATGCGCTCTATCCGCATATGACCGTGCGCGAGAATCTCGGGTTCGGGTTGAAGCTGCGCGGTCATTCGGAAGCTGAGGTCGCGGAGCGGGTCAAGGATGCGGCGGATCGGTTGGAGTTGCAGTCGATGATGGATCGACTGCCGAAACAGCTGTCCGGCGGACAGCGCCAGCGGGTCGCGCTCGGCCGGGCGTTGGTACGGCATCCCAAAGTGTTTCTATTGGACGAGCCGCTGTCGAACCTCGATGCGAAACTGCGGTCGGCGATGCGGACGGAGATCGCCCGGCTGCATCGGTCGCTCAAGACGACGATGGTGTATGTGACGCACGATCAGGTCGAGGCGATGACCCTGGGCCAGCGCATCGTGGTGCTCGATCGCGGGATCGTGCAGCAGATCGATACGCCGATGGCGATTTATGAGCGGCCGGTCAATTTGTTCGTTGCCGGCTTTTTGGGGAATCCGGCGATGAATTTCTTTCGGGGCTCGCTCGCGAGCGGCGGTTCCGTGTTGAAGGGCGAAGCTGCCGAGCTTACCGTTCCTTCCGGCTTGCCCGTCGGGCGCCCGATCGTCGTTGGCATTCGACCGGAGGATTTGCAGCGGGTCGACGGGGCGAGCCCGCCCGGGAATATTCGCTTGTCCGTGCTGGTCGATCTGATCGAGACGGTCGGTAACGAGGCGTTCATTCACGCGAGCGTCGGGGCGTGGCGGATCATCGTGAGGTCCTCGCCGTATCATCTACCGCCCCTCGGATCGACGATTACGTTGCAGGTGATGCCGGAGAGGTTGCACTTCTTCGATGGGGAAAGCGGAGTTCGACTTTGACCTCGGTGGTTGGCGTCGTCTGGGCGGCCGGAGAGGAAGAGCGCTCGGTGGCCGGCGTCATCTAGGCGGCGGAGATTAGGAACGGTCGGTGGCCTGCTGCGTCGTCTGGGCGGCCGGATCAGAAGGATGGTCGGTGGTTCGCGGGGTCTGGCGGGGTCCCTATGTCCTCCCGGCACCGCGACGCACGCCGTCGCA
>JAEWAF010000019.1 GCA_023391815.1 Pseudomonadota bacterium | reverse complement strand
CTCAGGCCGCGTTGGCGGCTTCCAAACGTTTCGCCACGCCCTTCAGCTCGTCACGCAGCTGGCTGGGCACGCGGCTGCCGAACTCATCGAGATACTTGCCGATGGCATCGACTTCCTGGCGCCAGGCGGCGGGGTCGATGGACAGCAGGGTCTCGAGCGTCGAGGCGTCCATGTCCAGGCCGTTGATGTCCAGGTCCTGCTTGCGCGGCACGAACCCGATCGGCGTCTCGATGGCCTCGGCTTTGCCTTCGCAACGGTCGGCGATCCAGCGCAGCACGCGCAGGTTCTCGCCAAAGCCCGGCCACATGAACTTGCCGTTGCGGTCCTGGCGGAACCAGTTGACGTGGAACACCTTCGGCAGCTTGGTGGCGTTCTTGCCGCTGCCCAGCTTGAGCCAGTGGCTGAAGTAATCGGCGAAGTTGTAGCCGGCGAACGGCTTCATCGCCATCGAGTCACGACGCACGACGCCCATCTGGCCGACGGCCGCGGCTGTCGTTTCGGACGCCATGCCCGCGCCGACCAGCACGCCGTGCGCCCAGTTGCGCGCTTCATAAACCAGCGGCGCGACTTCGCGACGGCGACCGCCGAACAGGATCGCGGAAATCGGCACACCTTCCGGCGCGTCCGCGAGCGTGGAATAAATCGGATTCTGCTTCGCCGAGACGGTGAAGCGTGAATTCGGATGAGCGGCCGGGCCGTTGCCGGTGTAGGGCTTGCCTTGCCAATCGAACGCGGGCTTGCCGGTCTCCAGACCTTCCCACCACGGTTGATTGTCTTCGGTCACCGCGACATTGGTGAAGATCGTGTCGCGCTGGATCATGTCGTAAGCGTTGCAGTTGGTCTTGCGATTCGTGCCGGGCACGACGCCGAAGTAACCCGATTCGGGATTGATGGCGCGCAACTGACCTTCGGCATCGACATGCAGCCAGCTGATGTCGTCGCCGAGCGTCCAGATCTTCCAGCCCGGCATGGAAGCGGGCGGCACCAGCATCGCGAGATTGGTCTTGCCGCAGGCGGAGGGGAAGGCGGCCGCGATGTAATGCGTCTTGCCTTCGGGGCTTTGCAGGCCCATGAGCAGCATGTGCTCGGCGAGCCAGCCTTCTTCGCGTGCCTGATAGCTGGCGATGCGCAGCGCGTGACACTTCTTGCCGAGCAGGGCGTTGCCGCCGTAGCCCGAGCCCACGCTCTTGATGGTGAGCTCTTCGGGGAAATGCATGATGAAACGGCGGTCGGGATTCAGGTCGCCGATCGAGTGCAGACCTTTCACGAACTTGTCTTCGCGCTCGATGCGCTTGAGCGCCGCGTCGCCCATGCGCGTCATCAGGCGCATGTTGACGACCACATACGGGCTATCGGTGATCTCGACGCCGCAGCGGGCGAACGGCGAATCGATCGGGCCCATGCAGTACGGAATCACATACATCGTCCGACCCTTCATCGCGCCGGCGAACAGGTCGTCGATCTTGCGATGAGCCTCGATGGGATCCATCCAATGATTGTTCGGCCCCGCATCCTCCTTGTTGCGCGTGCAGACGAAGGTGAGGTGCTCGACTCGCGCCACGTCGGAGGGGTGCGAGCGGTGCAGATAACAATTGGGATGGGTCTGCTGGTTGAGCTTGATAAGATCGCCGCTCTTGAGCATCGCTTCGATCAGGGCGGTGTTCTCGGCATCCGACCCGTTGCACCAGTGGATCGACTCCGGCTGGGTCAGGCGGGCGACATCCTCCACCCAGCGTTTGAGGGATGCGTTAGACGTGGTCATTAGAGCGGCAACCTCGCGGCTTCATGAAAACTCATAGATGTATTAGTGGCAGTGATTATACCCAGCGCCTTTCGCGCTGCATGGCTTGTCGGGTTCCTTGACGCGGGGTTGCTGCATAACGACATCCCGAGCTGCGGAATCGATGCCAGAATTTTACGTATCTTGATGAAATCCCTAGTTTTAATGTCTGCGTGGCTGACAACGTTCGCCAGTCTCGCTCTTGCGACAGAGGCGGTCGAGTTGCGCACTGAGCTGGTCGCGGAGGTCCGGGAAAGCGCGGGCACGGCGGAGCGCCCGACCTTTCGCCTGGTGCCGGCGACACGGCTTTCGCAGGGCCAGGTCGTCTACTACACAGTCCGAATTACCAACCCAACGCCGGTGTTTGCCAATAAGGTCCAGGTCAGTCAGTTGATTCCCGCCAACACGTCCTATGTCGCCGGCTCGGCGGCCGGGCCGGGCGCCGACATCGACTTCTCGGTCGACGGCGGTCTGACCTTCGGGCGTCCCGACAACCTGAAACTGCCCGACGGCACTCGCGCTCCGCCCGAGCGCTACACTCATATTCGATGGAGCCTGCGCAACCCGCTGGCACCCGGAGCCACCGCGCTGGCCCGGTTTAGAGCTACCTTTCGCTGATGCAGGACTTCGAGGAAATCTTTGGCGCCGAGGGGCCGCTGGCAGCGGCGATCCCGGGGTTCGCGACGCGTGATGAGCAGATCGCGATGGCCGAGCATGTGTGGCAGGCGTTGCGCTCCAACGGGCGGCTGATCGTCGAAGCGGGGACGGGCACGGGCAAAACGTTTGCGTATCTGGTGCCGGCCTTGCTGTCGGGCCGACGAGTGATCGTCTCCACCGGCACACGCAATCTGCAGGACCAGCTGTTTCATCGCGACCTGCCGACGGTGTCCGCCGCGATTGGCCGGCCCTCACGGATCGCGCTGTTGAAAGGTCGAGCGAACTATCTGTGCGTGCATCGGCTCGAGATGGCCGAGCAACAGGCCGTGTCTCGGGGATTGCGGCGTGAGGTTGCCGTCGCGTTATCCAAAGTGCGGACCTGGGCACAGGTTACGAAACAGGGCGACATCTCCGAGCTCGCGCAGCTCAGTGAATCGGATCCGGTCTGGCCCTGGGTCACGTCGACGCGCGATAACTGCCTCGGCCCGGACTGTCCGTCGTTCGATCGTTGCCATGTCGTGAACGCCAGGCGCAACGCACAGGGTGCCGACATCGTGGTCGTGAATCATCATTTGTTGATGGCCGATCTGGTGCTTAAGGAAGAGGGCTTCGGCGATCTGCTGCCGGGCGCGGACGCCATCGTCATCGATGAGGCGCATCAGTTACCGGAAGTGGCCGCGAATTTCCTGGGCTTCACGGTTTCCAGTCGTCAGCTGCAAGCGCTGGCGCGCGATCTCGCGAGCGAGTTGCTGCTGGCGGGCCCTCAGCAGGCCGTGTCCGCGGCGTTCTCACAAACCATCGATCGGCAACTCGTCGATCTGCAGGATTCGTTGCGAAGTCAGCGCGAGCGCTGCGAATACAAAGATTGGCCGTCGCTGACCATCGAGGCGCTCGCGAACCTGCGCGGCTCGCTGGACGATCTGGTTCAATCGCTCACCGAGGCGGCGAAAGACAACACGGGTCTGGCGAATCTGCGACGGCGTGCTTCGGAAACGTCCAGTCGTTTGAGCGAGATGATAGAGGACGAAGGCAAGGCCGCCGTGCCGAGCGTGCGTTGGGCGCAAAGCTCGGGGCAGGGCGTGTCATTTCATCTGGTGCCGCTCGACGTGGCCGAGCAGCTTGGCAGCCTGGTGCAAGCAAACGCGGCGGCTTGGGTGTGCACGTCGGCGACGCTCGCGATCGGCGAGAGCTTCGATCACTTCATGCAGCGGATCGGCATGCGCGATGCGCGGACCGCGCGCTTTGGCAGCCCATTCGATTATGAGTCGCAGACGCTGATGTACTTGCCGAAAGGACTGCCGCCGCCTTCGTCACCGCGCCATACCCCAAGTGTCGTCGACGCGGCGCTGCCGGTTTTGCGAGCAAGCGGCGGACGCGCTTTCATGTTGTTCACGAGTCATCGCGCGCTTCGGGAAGCAGCTGACTTGTTGTTAGCACGCCTGGGTCCCGCGCTGCCGTTCCCGGTCCTGGTTCAAGGCGATGCTCCCCGGGAAGTGCTGTTGACGAAGTTCCGAGAGCGAGGCAACGCGGTGTTGCTGGGAACGAGCAGTTTCTGGGAAGGGGTCGATGTGAAAGGCGCGGCGCTGTCGGTCGTGATCATCGACAAGCTGCCGTTCGCCGCGCCGGACGATCCGGTGCTCAAAGCTCGACTCGATGCCATCGAACGTCGCGGTGGGAATGCGTTTTTCGAAGAGCAGATTCCGCAGGCGGTGATCACCCTGAAGCAGGGCGTCGGCCGATTGATGCGCGATCCGAACGATTTCGGCGTGATCATGTTGTGCGACGAGCGGCTGCGGACCAAGGGCTACGGCCGAATCTTTCTCGACAGCCTGCCGGCCATGCCGCGCACCGAGAATCTGGTCGACGTTCAGCAGTTTTTATATGAGAGGTTGAGCGCCATCGGGCTCGCGCCGGATCCCGATGCGATGAATCCCTCCGCCGTGATGGATTGGTAAAGCCCATGCGATTGCTCGCCGTCGATACCGCTACTGAACGTTGCTCCGTCGCTCTGCGCCTGGACGGCCGAGTGATCGAACGGATCAGCGACCAGCCGCGCGGGGCTGCGGATCTCGTGCTACCCATGGTCGAGTCGGTGCTCAAGGAAGCGGGAGCTCGTCTGGCGGATCTCGACGGCATCGCCTACGGGCGAGGGCCGGGCGCGTTCACGGGGGTTCGCATCGGCGTCGGCGTCATTCAGGGATTGGCGTTCGGCGCCGGGCTACAAACGGTGGGCATCTCCAATCTCGCGGCCGTCGCTCAACAAGTCGCGCGATCGGGCGACCGGATTCTCGTGTGCATGGATGCGCGCATGGAGCAGGTGTACTGGTCGAGCTTCGCTCGCGATCAAGGGGCGGAAATAGTTACAGCGCTCGCGCCTGAGCGAGTCGACGCGCCAGATTCTGTCACCGACGGCGACTTCACAGTGCTGGCCGGGACGGGTTTCAAAGCGTATGCCTCGTTGCTTGCGAGATTGAGCAGCGACACTCGCGTCGTTCACGAAGCAGCGCTGCCCAAGGCCAGTGACATCGCTCTGCTGGCGGAAGCGGAATTCCGTGCCGGCCGAGCCAAGCCCGCGACCGAGGCTGAGCCTGTTTACATCCGCGATCAGGTCGCCCACGTCAAAGGAGGCAGCTGACTCACGGCGTGGCGCGCGTCCTCAGGTTCAGGACTTGCCGGCCAGCGGCAAGATCGCTTGGCGCAGTAAAGAAGCTGCAACAAATCGCGCTCGATCGTGTCCGGGTTCGCGGCTTTGTCATCTGAGAGCCGATTTCCGACCGGCTCGTCATGCGACTGTCATACTTCGTTGCTGTAATGTGTGGTGTCACCCATGTCATTGAATTCTGGCCACATCGCTTAACATGGCTACCAAGCAGATTCTGATCGTCGAGGATGAGCGCCCCATCCGCGAGATGATTGCCTTCGGATTGCGACGTAGCGGCTTCGAGGTCAGGGAGGCGGCCGACGTGAGCGCCGCGCGCGCCAGCATCGCCGATCAGCGTCCCGATCTGGTGCTGATCGACTGGATGTTGCCGGACATGAGCGGCCTGGAGCTGACCCGCGCTTTGAAGCGCGACAAGGAAACCCAGGAAGTGCCGGTGATCATGCTCACCGCTCGCGCCGAGGAACAGGACAAAGTCATGGGCCTGGACAGCGGTGCCGACGATTACGTGACGAAGCCATTTTCGCCGCGCGAGCTGCTGGCTCGTATCAATGCAGTTTTGCGTAGGTCGACCAACGGCAGCGGCGAAGAGCTGATCGAAGCTGAAGGGCTGGTGCTGGACGCGGCCGGGCACAGAGTCACTGTCGGCGACCGCACGGTGCAGCTGGGCCCGACCGAATATAGGTTGCTGTCCTTCTTCATGACGCACGCTGAGCGGGTGTACAGTCGCGCTCAACTCCTCGATCGCGTCTGGGGAGGCAATGTCTATGTGGAAGAACGAACGGTCGATGTGCACATCCGTCGCTTGCGCAAGGCGCTCGAAGCCTTCAACTACGATCGTTTCATCCAAACCGTGCGAGGCTCCGGATATCGGTTCTCAACGCGCGCGGAGTAGCCGTTGAAGAAGATCTTCAGCGCTTTTTCGCCGTCGGGCTGGCAGTCCGTCTCCCGACTCGGTCTGGCACTGGCGGTCGCCCTCTTGATCGGCCTGATCGCCGGCCGCTTGGCGCTAGCGCTCGCGATCACCTTCGGTATCTATTCGTTCGTGCAGCTCAGAAACGGGCTGCGGGTGGAGTACTGGCTGCGTCACCGCCGGGTCGAAACCCCGCCCGACATGAGCGGCGTGTGGGGAGAGTTGGTGACCATCATCAGCCGCATCTATCGACGCAAGCAGTTTCATCGGGCTCGAGTGACCGGCTTGCTCCGCGAGTTTCGTCGTCTCACCAGCGCCATGCCCGAGGGTGCGGTGCTGCTCGGTCCCGATCATGAAATCCTGTGGTTCAACGGCCGCGCCGGCGAATGGCTGCGACTGCGGCGCAAGCGCGATGTCGGCATTCGCATCGAGAACCTGGTGCGTCATCCGAGCTTCATCGATTACCTGAAGACCGGTCATCCCAGCGAGGGCGCGGTGGTCCAGGACCTGGAGACCGATCGCTGGCTCGCTTTCAACATCGTGCGCACCGGCACCGCCGAGCGGCAGTTGTTGATGGTTCGCGACGTGAGCCAGGAACAGCAGTTGCAGTCGATGCGCAAGGACTTCGTCGCCAATGCCTCGCACGAATTGCGTTCCCCGCTGACCGTGATCAGCGGTTATCTCGACGCGCTGGCCGACGACGACGAGCTCGATCCGACCTGGAATACGCCGGTGCTGGAAATGCGCCGTCAGGCCGAGCGCATGCGCACCATCATCAAGGATCTGCTGGAGCTGTCGAAGCTCGAGTCCGGCGAGCACACGCAGGAGGAACAGCCGGTCGACATGGGCGGCATGCTCGCGCTGTTACGAAAGGAAGTGATGGGGCTCGACGAGCATCCCCGCAACGTACGTTTGCAGCTGGAAAGCGATGCGCTGTTGAAAGGGGTCGAGTCCGAGTTGCACTCGATCGCTTCCAATTTGATCACCAACGCCGTCAAGTACACGCCCGAGGAGGGCGAGATCGAGCTGCGCTGGTGGGTCGATGATACCGGGGCGCATCTGTCGGTACGCGACACCGGCGTCGGCATCGCCGAAGAACATATTCCCCGCCTGACCGAACGGTTCTATCGGGTCGATCCAGGCCGCGCCCGGAGCATGGGTGGCTCGGGCCTGGGGCTGGCCATCGTCAAGCATGCCTTGCAGCGGCACGAGGCGACCCTGCAGATCCAGAGCAAGGAAGGCGTCGGCAGCACCTTCACCTGTCACTTCCCTCGCGCTCGCGTGATTCCACGCAGCACCGGCGTTCTCGCCACCGCCTGATTCCTCTTTTTCGCGATTTGTAACATCACTGTCATGCGGATGACCGGTCATTCGTATGTCACAAACACGCGCGCAACACTGATTTGCAGCGGTGGCGCCAGTCCGGCGTCGAAGCCGCGACATTTGCGCCACGGTTACGCGATGCCAAACGATCCGGCTGCTGCAACATTGTTGTAATAACTCCGCCGTATAACGCCTGTCCTACACGCGCATGCAGCGCGGGCCCGTTGATTCGATTTGTCTGGTCAGGTTATGAAACAAACGGAGAGAATTCCCGTGAAGAACATCGTCCTCGCAGCCGCCGTCGCGACTGCACTGTCTTCGGTGCCGCTGGGCGCCTTCGCCGCGAGCCCGAATAGCGACGTGGCGCAGATCCGTGAGCAGTTGGAAGGGCTCATGAAGCGCGTCGACAAGCTGGAGCAGGAGAACACCCAGCTGAAGCAGGAAAACGAAAGCCTCAAGTCCGCGGATGAAAAGCTGCAGGCGAACGACGAATATTTGAAGAGCGAAGCCCGCGGTCTGCGGAAGGAAACAGCGCAGCAGGCGGTGGACGTGGCCAAGACCCGGGGCACCGACTGGGCCAGCAAGGTCGCGATCACCGGCGACATGCGCTATCGCTACGAGTACATCAGCGACGACACCTTGAGTGGTGGCGTGCGGACAGCCGATCGTTACCGCGATCGTATTCGCGCCCGTCTCGCCGTGACCGCGAAGCCGACCGACACCCTCACCGTCGGCATCGGCATGACGACCACCGAAAACCAGGATCCGCGCTCGGGCAACCAAAGCCTGACCGGCGTGTTCAGCAAGAAGCCGTTCGATCTGGATCTGGCGTACTTCGATTGGAAGTTCGCCTCGTGGGCCAACCTGATCGGCGGCAAGATGAAGCAGCCGTTCGTGAAGCCCGGCCAGAGCCTGTTCTGGGACAACGACATCACGCCGGAAGGTCTGGCGGTCAATTTCCAGAGCGGCATGTTCTTCGGTACCGCGTACAACTACTGGATCACCGAAATCTCGGGTCCCGAGAACACCCGCACTGCCGACACCATGCTGCACGGTGCGCAGTTCGGAGCGCGCATGCCGATCGGCGGCGCCAGCAACCTGATGCTCGAGGCTCACTATTATGATCTGAGCGCGGCGGTCGGGCGTTCGCCGTTCTATAACAACAACGCGAACAACAACACCACCGTCAACGTCGGCACCACGCCGGTGCTGGTGTTCGACTACGAAGTCATCGAGCTCGGCGCCGAGTTCAACACGCTGTTGGGCACGCTGCCGTTCACGGTGTGGGCGGACGTGGCGGAGAACCAGGACCCCTCGGATCAGAATCGGGCCTGGGCCGCGGGCTTCCTGTTCGGCAAGGCGTCGAACAACCGCACCTGGGAAGCGGGCGTGGCGTATCAGAAGATCGAGAAGGATGCGTTGTTCGCGCAGCTGATCGACTCGGACTTCGCCGGCGGCTTCTCCGACAACGAAGGCTTCGTGTTTCGGGGTGCCTATACGCCGGTCAAGAACTGGACGCTGAATGCGACCTACTTCTTGAACAAGCGCAACGTCGAGGTGGCCAACAGCGCCGGTCAGACGGACGTCGACTACGACCGTCTGCAGCTCGACTTCAACGTCAAGTTCTGATTTGACGCCGGTCCGGGCAGGGCGGGGAGCGCGTGGCGCTCTCCGCCCTTTCCTTTTTGTAGTGTGCGGGTTATACAGCCAACGATCTGAAAGGTGATGTCATGGAAAAGTCCGATCTCTCTCATCACATCCTGAGTCGCTACAACGACGATCTGGAGCGCGTGCGTACCAACGTGCTGCAGATGGGCGGCTTCGTCGAGGAGCAGCTCAAGCAGGCCGTCACGGCGCTGGTCCAGGGCGACAGCCGTCTGGGCGAGCAGGTGGCGCGCGGCGATCAGAAAGTGAACGCCATGGAAGTGGCCATCGACGACGATTGCAGCCGCATTCTCGCAACCCGCGCTCCCGCGGCCTCCGACTTGCGCCTGATCGTCGCGGTCATCAAGACCATCACCGATCTGGAGCGTATCGGCGACGAAGCGGAAAAAATCGGCTACATCGGCTCGCGCCTCGCGGCGGTGGAGCGGCCGGCGGATCGTTATCGAGAGATCAAGCACCTCGGCCGCCTGGTCGGCGACATGGTGCACGAAGCGCTGGACGCGTTCGCGCGCCTCGATCCGGAAGGCGCGGTGGCGATCGCGAAAAAGGATCGCCTGGTGGATGAAGAGTTCGAGGCCATCCAGCGTCAGTGCATCACGTTCATGATGGAAGATCCGCGCACCATCCGCCGGGCGCTGGATGTGCTGTGGGTCGCTCGCGCCCTGGAGCGCATCGGCGACCACGCGAAGAACGTTTGCGAATACGTGGTCTACATGGTCCATGGCAAGGACATTCGCCACCTCTCCATGGAAGACGTCGAAAAACATCTGCAGTCGCGTTCGCAGCGCGCCCAGGAAACGCCTCCGCTTCGTTAATTCATGCTGACCATCAATCGTCGCGTCGGTAACGCGCTGGGTTTCATCGCTTGCGCGGCTCTGATGGGGTACGCGCTGTACGCACAGCACGTGCTCGGGTTGGAACCGTGTCCGCTATGTATCTTTCAGCGGGTCGCGGTGATCACTGTTGGCGTCTTGTTTTTGATCGCCGCGCTTCACAATCCGGCGGGGAAGGGCGGCGCGCTCGCGTACGGCGTGCTGATCGATCTAGCCACGCTCGCCGGCATCGGTATTTCGGCGCGCCACATCTGGATTCAGGCGCAACCGCCGGGCACGGTGGCGGCGTGTGGCGCGGATCTGAATTATCTGCTGGAAATCATGCCGGTCACGGACGTGATCAACAAAGTGCTGTTCGGCTCGGGCGAGTGCGGCAAGGTCGACTGGACCCTCCTCGGTCTGTCCATGCCGTGGTGGGTGCTGATCTCGCTGGTCGTGCTCGGCAGCTGGGCCGTGCTGGTCAATATCGTCGCACGGCCCAGATAGATAACAGCGGCTACTTCGCCAGCATCAACTCCATCACGCGCTCATACATCGCCGTGAGCGTGACGATGTCATCGACGCGCACGTTCTCGTTCACCTTGTGAATCGTGGCGTTGATCACGCCGAGCTCGACGACCTGCGCGCCGGTCGGCGCGATGAAGCGCCCGTCCGACGTGCCGCCCGTCGTCGACAGCTCCGGCGTGCGATTCGCGTTTTCCTGAATGGCCTGGACCACCGCTTTGGACAACGCGCCCGGCGCGGTGAAAAACGGCAGGCCGGACACGAACCATTCCAGCGTGTAGTTCACCTTGTGACGGTTCAGGATTTCGGTGATGGTCGACTGCAACTTCTCGACCGTCTGCTCGGTCGAGAAGCGGATGTTGAAGCGCGCCCGGAACTCGCCCGGGATCACGTTCGGCGCGCCGGTGCCGGCGCTGATGTTGGAGATCTGGAAGGTCGTCGGCTGGAAGAACTCATTGCCCTTGTCCCAGGTCCGGCCCGCGAGCTCGGCCAGCGCCGGCGCGACGGCGTGCACCGGGTTGTCCGCCAGGTGCGGATAAGCGACGTGACCTTGGATGCCGTGCACCGTCAGCTTGCCGGATAGGGAGCCGCGGCGGCCGATCTTGATCATGTCGCCGAGCTTCTCAGTGCTGCTCGGCTCGCCGACCACGCAGTAATCGATCTTCTCGTTGCGCCCCTCGAGCACTTCCATGACGCGGCGAGTGCCGTCGACCGACGGACCTTCCTCGTCGCTGGTGAGCAGGTAGGCGAGGGTGCCCTTGTGATCGGGGTGCTTTGCGATGAAGCGCTCGGTCGCGACCACCATGGCGGCGAGACCGCTCTTCATGTCCGCGGCGCCACGACCATAAAGGATGCCGTCGCGGATGACCGGCTCGAACGGATCCGTGTGCCACTCTTCGCGCGGCCCGGTCGGGACGACATCGGTGTGTCCCGCGAAGCACAGCACCGGACGCTCGGTGCCGTGAAGTGCCCAGATGTTCTCGACGGGGCCGAACGGCATGCGCTCGACCCGGAAGCCGATGGCTTCGAGCCGTTGCCCGATCAGTTGCAGGCAACCCTGATCCTCGGGGCTGACCGAGGGACGGCGGATGAGGTCCTGGGTCAGGAGTACGGAGGGGTCGTCGGCGTGGGTCGGCAAGGACGTGAACTCCAGGTGGGGAAGCGGCGAGGCCCAGCAGGTGGGGAGTGGCGCGGTCTTATATCCAGCTGTACCTCGGCTCGCAAGGGGTGTCGCTAAGTTGTTACGCCGCCAGCGAATACTCGCCGCGAGCCAGCGTGTGTTACGCCTTCATGACGGCCGTTCCGACGCAGCGAGGGAGCTGTAATACGACTGTCATCGAACGCCGTCAGACTCGCCGCCAGCTAGCTAGGTAAGTGTCTCCCGTAGTCCTCACTCCTATAACGAGGTTCAAGTCAATGAAGTTGTGGCACAAGTTGGGCGCGTCGGTGCTCCTGACGAGCTTCGCGGCCGTGGCCGCGCCGCAGTTCGCGCACGCACAGAGCGTCATCAAGATCGACGGCTCCAGCACCGTGTTCCCGATCGCCGAAGCGGTCGCCGAGGAATTCCAGATCAGCAAGAAGGGCAAGGTCCGCGTCACCGTCGGCATCGCCGGCACCGGCGGCGGCTTCAAGCGCTTCTGCCGTGGCGAGACCGACATCTCCAACGCCTCGCGCCCCATCCTGAAGGAAGAGATGGAAGCCTGCGCGGCTGCGGGCATCAAGTACATGGAACTGCCGGTGGCGTTCGACGCGCTGACCGTGGTGGTCAACCCCCAGAACACCTGGGTCAAGTCGCTGACCGTGGCCGACCTGAAGAAGATGTGGGAGCCGGGCGCGCAGGGCCGCGTGACCAAGTGGAACCAGGTGCGTTCCGAGTGGCCGGCTCAGCCGCTGATGCTGTTCGGTCCGGGCGCCGATTCGGGCACGTTCGACTACTTCACCGAAGCCGTGAACGGCAAGGCCAAAGCGAGCCGCGGCGACTACACCGCGAGCGAAGACGACAACGTGCTCGTGCAGGGCGTGGAGAACAACAAGAACGCCATCGGCTACTTCGGTTACGCCTACTACGTCGCGCACAAGGACAAGATGCGCGCCGTGCCGATCGTGAACCCGAAGGGCAAGGAAGTGTCGCCGAGCGTCGAGGCCGTGAACGACGGCAGCTACAACCCGCTGTCGCGTCCGCTCTTCATCTACGTGCGTGACACCGCCGCTGCCCGTGCGGAAGTGCAGGACTTCATCAAGTTCTACCTGACCGACGGCGCCAAGCTCGCGCAGGAAGTCGGCTACGTGCCGCTGCCGGCCAATGCCTACCAGCTGGCGTTGAAGCACTTCAGCGACAAGAAGCTGGGCACGGTGTTCGGCGGCGTGCCGGAAGTCGGCGTGACCATCGACGCACTGCTGGCCCGGGAAGGCAAGCTGTAAAGGACGCATCGGCGGGCGGGACGCGACAGTCCCGCCTGAAGGTGACACAACATCTGGGATCGGGGCGCCCATGACACTACAATGGGCGCCCTTTCGCGACAGGGTCGCGAGCAGCGGGTAATTATGGCCTCCACGGCGACAGTCACACACTCCGATAAGCGGGCCAACGATCTGGTTTCGCGCAGCGGCCTGCGTTATCGCAAGATCCGGGATCGCATCGTCGAAACGTTCCTGCTCGCGGCCGGACTGGTCGCGGTGTTCACGACGCTGGCCATCGTCATCATTCTGTTAACCGAATCGTCGGCGTTCTTCGAGCACGTCTCGTTGAAAGACTTCCTCACCGACACGATGTGGACGCCGCTGTTCGCGGACGCCCACTACGGCATTCTGCCGCTGGTCGCGGGCACGCTGACCACCACCATCGTGGCGCTGATCGTGGCGGTGCCGGTGGGCACCATCATTGCGATTTATCTGAGCGAGTTCGCGACG
>JAEWAF010000013.1 GCA_023391815.1 Pseudomonadota bacterium | reverse complement strand
GGGCGGCGAAATGTGGAGAGGCAATGGCGCAGACGTTTCGCAGTACTCAGGATTATCGGGCGTTGGACGTGGCTCATCACGTCCATCCCTTCACCGATCAGAAGGCGCTGGCCGGCAAGGGCGTGCGGGTCATCACTCGTGCCGAAGGCGCGTACGTGTGGGACAGCGACGGCAACAAGATTCTCGACGGCATGGCGGGCCTGTGGTGCGTCAACGTCGGCTACGGTCGCAAGGAGCTGGTGGAAGCGGCGACTCAGCAGTTGCAGACCCTGCCGTACTACAACAGCTTCTTCCAGACCTCGACGCCGTCGCAGATCGAGCTGGGCAGGGTGCTGGCGGAGGTCACACCGCCGGGCTTGAAACATTTCTTCTATACGAACTCAGGGTCGGAGGCGAACGACACCGTGATTCGCCTGGCGCGTCATTATTGGCGCGTGAAGGGCAAGCCCACCAAGCGTACGTTCATCGCGCGCAACCTGGGTTATCACGGCAGCACGCTCGCTGCGGTCAGCCTCGGTGGCATGTCACACATGCATGCGCTGGACGGCCAGTTGCTGCCCGAGTTCGCGCACATTGCTCATCCGCACTACTACACGCAAGGCGCTGGCTTGAGCGTGGAGGAGTACGGGCTGAAGGCGGCGCGTCTGCTCGAAGAGAAGATTCTCGAGCTGGGTGCCGATAACGTCGCGGCCTTCATCGGTGAGCCGGTGCAGGGCGCGGGCGGCGTGTATGAGCCGCCGCCGGGTTATTGGGCGGAGATTCAGCGGATCTGTCGCAAGTACGACGTGCTCGTGGTCGCCGATGAAGTGATCTGCGGCTTCGGTCGCACCGGGCAGTGGTTCGGCTCGCAGACTTACGGCATCGATCCGGATCTGATGCCGATGGCGAAGGGGTTGTCGTCCGGTTATCTGCCGATCGCGGGCGTCGCGATTCACGATCGGATCTGGAAGGAGATCAACGAAGGCGGCGCGCTGGCGCACGGCTACACGTACTCGGGTCATCCGGCCTCGTGCGCCGTGGCGATTGCGAACATCCAGTTGATGCGTTCGGAAGGTCTGATCGAGCGCGTACGGGAAGAGATCGCGCCGTACTTCCGCAAGTGCCTGCAGGAGCTGGCGACGTCGCATCCCATCGTCGGCGAGATTCGCGGCGTCGGTCTGATCGCGGCGCTTCAGCTGGTGAAAAACAAGCAGGCGCGCGAAATATTCACGACGCAGGACGACGCGGCCAATTTTTGCCGCGACGTGGCCGCGAACAAGGGCCTGATCATGCGAGCGGTGTATCAGTCGATGGTGTTGAGCCCGCCGCTGATCATCACCAAGGCACAGGTCGATGAGTTGACCGACAAGGCGCGTCAAGCGCTGGATGAGACGGCGAGGAAGTTTGGGTTGGGGTAACGCCCACTTACGGGCGCGGCTCAGGCCGCGCCCGCTTTCAAGTGCGGATGCTGTTTCTTGATGGTCGCGATCATCCACTGCCGGAACTTGCGGATCACCGGCGAATCCCAGCGCTTCTCGCGCGCGATAAAGTAGTAGATACCCACCGCCACCGGCTGGAACGCCGGTTTGCCTTCACCGACATCGATCAGGCGACCGCTGGCGAGGTCGTCCGCCACGATCACATAGTTCGTTAGCGAAATGCCGCGGCCGTGCCGGGCGGCGTCCAATGTGAGATGGCCTTGCCACAGGCGCGTGCCGCTGAGCTCCACATCCTCGTGGATGCCGTGAAAGCTGAGCCAGTTGCGCCAGCGATTGAAGTTCTCTTCGTGCAACAGCTGGTGAGCCAGCAAGTCGCGCGGCTCGTTGATCGGCGCCGAGCGCGCCAGGTAGTCACGATTGGCCACCGCGAGCACCGGCGTGTGAACGATTTCCGAGCTGCGTAGCTCGGCCGCCAGCTCAACTCGATCCGCATACGGCGCGACCAGCCGGATCTCGACATCGGTGTGATGCGCGAGCACGTCGGGCAGGCGATCGAGCGGGCGAACTTCGATATCGATGCCGGGATTGGCTTTCTCGAACTCGCCGAGGCGGCCCGATAACCAATGCAACGCGAAGCCGGGCATGCAGCGGATATGCAGACGATGATCGTCGCCGCGCTTCATCAGGTCGACCGTCGCGCCGGCGATCATGTCGATCGCGCTGGCGATCTGCTTGTGATATCGGATGCCGTCCTCGGTCAGCACCGCGCCGCCCGGGGTGCGTTGAATGAGCTTGGTGCCGGTCCAATCCTCGATGGCGCGCAGATGCCGGCTCACCACGGCATGATCGCGACACAGATACTGGGCGGCTTTACGAACGCCACCGAGACGCGCGACGGCGTCGAATGCCCGCAATGCTTCGAAAGGGGGCAACGCCTTGCGCGATGGCAGGCTCGCGGCGGGCTGCTGTGCGATTTTTTCCTCGCTCATCAAGTTCGACTCGGCCCTGGATATGCTGCATTCTGAACTGAAAAGCGCCGGGATTGTGGCACGGCCGGTGCGAAAACGGCACCAAGTGGGGTGGCTTTGGCACTGCTAACCGGCGACGCCGCGCTGACAACATCGATGAATTCCGCGAAGCCTGATTCCAACCGCGTGGGGTGCCGTTGAATACCATCGCCGAGGCCTCATCGCCCGTCGCAGCGCCGGCTGCCAGTGCCGAATTCTTCGGTCATCCGCGCGGTCTGGCTTACATCGCCTTCACCGAAGCCTGGGAACGATTTTCCTTTTACGGCATGCAGGCACTGCTGGTGCTGTACATGTCGGGATATCTGCTGCAACCGGGCGTGGTCGAGCAGGTGGCCGGCTTCGCCGGGCTGCGGGCCGCCATCGAGGCGGTGTTCGGCACGTTGTCCACGCAAGCGCTCGCGGCCCAGATCTTCGGGCTCTATATCGGTCTGGTTTATTTCGTGCCCATTTTCGGGGGGCTGCTCGGCGACCACATTATGGGGAGACGCCGCGCGGTACTGCTCGGCGCGGCCGCCATGGCGGTCGGTCACTTCTTGATGGCGTTCGAGGCGGCATTTCTGCCGGCGCTCGCCGCTCTGATCGTCGGCTCGGGGTTATTGAAAGGCAATCTCGCGGCTCAGGTCGGTGCGCTGTATGCGAAGGAGGATCGCCGCCGCGACAGTGCCTATACCGCCTACTGCACCGCTATCAACGTCGGCGCGTTCATCGCGCCGTTGGTGTGTGGCACGTTGGGTGAGTTTTACGGCTGGCACTACGGGTTCGGTGCCGCCGGCATCGGCATGTTGGTCGGCATCGTGATTTATCTTTCCGGCGCAAGATATTTGCCTGCCGATGGCCCGCGTGGCGAGAAGGTTCACGACCGCCCGCGCATGCAACCCGGCGATGTGCGCAAGCTGCTGGTGATTCTGCTGTTGCTCGCGATCACCGCACTGTTCTGGACCGTGCAGACGCAGGTGTGGAACACCTATCCGGTATGGCTGCGCGATCACGTCGATCGTTCGCTCGCATTCGGCTGGACGCTTCCGGTGACCTGGTTCCAGGCGCTGGATTCACTGACCGTGCTGTTGTTCGCGCCGCTCGTCATGTGGGTATGGCGACGGCAGGCGCAGCGGGCTGCCGAGCCGAGCGATCTCGGGAAAATCGCGCTCGGTTGCGGCTTCTTCGCGATCGCCTGCTTTCTGTTGAGCGCGGGCCAATGGTTGGCGGGCGAGGCGCACGTGCCGGTGTGGTGGCCCATCGTGTTCCACTTCATCTGCGCGGCCTCGTATCTGTATGTGGCGCCGATTGCGCTCGCGCTGGTGTCGCGCGCAGCGCCGCCGGCCGTCAACGCCATGATGGTCGGCTCCTACTACCTCGGCCTGTTCGTCGGCGGCATCGCGAGCGGCTGGCTGGCGCGCTTCTACGAGCCGCTCGGCCCGACGATGTTCTGGATGCTTCATGTGCTGGTTGCGGTCGCCGGCTCGCTCAGCATCCTGATGCTGCGGCCGATGTTTGTCCGCGTGCTCGAGCTGGATGCTCACGCCTGATCAGAAGGGCAGCCGCTTCAGATCGGGATCGATCCACGCGCGTCGCGCCATCACCGAGAACAACACTGGCTTCGACCAGTATTCGAGCAACCAGTCGGATCGTCCGTAACGGCTCGCGAGCAACTCATTGAGCGCTGTGTGTAGCGGCGCTTCCGGCCGCTTTTCCAGCCAATCGCGCGCGGCCCGCAGCGAAGCGAGCGTGATGGTTTCGTGATATCCGCTCGAATCCGTGTTCTCGACACCGGTCGCGAGGTTGTAAGCGCGGATCAATTTGGGCATGTCGCGCTCCGCATTCATGCCGGGCCGGCGCAATACCCAGCAGGCCGCGGCGAAATGGGCCGCGTGTGTCCAGTCCGGTTTTGGCAACGTCCGGTCGATCACGCCGAGCGCGATGCGCTCGATGTCGGCGTCGGTGATGAGATGTGTCATGGCCAAGCTCCTGAAGGTGTGTGACCAGCGAAGCTCGACTCAGCCCCGCCGATGGCGGGGTTGCGGATGTTTGGTTGGAAGTTGGGCTTAGAGCCAGCCCGAGGAAGTCCGAACGCACGCACGCGCAACCGCCGCAATGAAGCGCGGTTGTTGCTGTTTGCGTTTGCGGATTCGGACCATGGCCGCGACTATAAAGTGCGGCTGCGGCATCGGTCAAACGACCGGCCGGGTCGGCGTCGGCACCGAGAATGTGCCCGGAGAAATATTAAAGCTTTGTAATCATGTGGCCGCCAGCGTGGCGAGCCAGCGCTGGCAGCCCATGAAACCCGGGTCCGGATTAGCGGCGGGCTTTCTTCTTCGACGAGCGCAGCGACAGGCCGAGCTTGTGAATGCGCTGGCGGACGGCCGCCTCGGTGCGCTTCAGCTTGGTCGCGATGGCGCGGGCCGGCGTCTGTTCCTTGATCAGTGCCTTCATCTCGCGGTCGTTCTGACTGGTCCAACGAACGCGGGAAGTTGCCTTGGAGCTCTTCTTCTTAGCGGGAGTCTTCGATCGTTTTGCTTTGGTTGCCATGGTTAGTCCTCTGGGTAACGCCGCTTGAATCCGCGGCCGCCGCGACGAGTTCCGCGGGCGTGAGCTCGTCTGAATCCGTCACGCCGATACATTCGTATCGGCTTGACATTGGCGGTCGCTTATGAAACTTCGGTCCGTTCTCTCGGCTGGGGGCGGTTACAAAAAGTCACAATCTGGGCGAGGGGCACGGATTATGAGCTAGCGTGCGCTGGTTCACAGCAGTTTTGTCATTTGGGCGCGATCGCAAAGTTCGAAATGACCATGTTTGGAACGGAACGGCGCTATCGTACCAAATAAATGTCGTGAATTTATATCGTGATTCATATATCCGGCGCCGGCAGGCCCGATCGATGTATCTGTCACGTGCTGCCTCTACCGAAATATTCCCTGCAGGGCAAGCATCTAAACCTATTTATATCGACCGGATTTGAGCGCCGAACCGGTAAAAATGGAAAAGGAATGTCGTGGCGCGCGCTAAAACAGATGTTCGACGGCTATTTCATGCGCCAGCGATGCTCGTTCAGCATATGAGCGTGGATCGGGTGCGGCCTGTCGCCACGCTCCGACCTCGGTAATTACAAATCAGCTACGAGGTAATGCGGGGAGCGGGCAGCATTCACCCGCGAGCCGCGATCGATCGGCTGCGCAGATTGGTGCAAAGCGCGCTTCTGTTGCCTGCGTATGTCGGGCAAGCGTGGCGGAACATTTCCAGATTCCGATGTCAGCGGATACTGCGCACCGTTGTTTGCTCCCGATGGCTTCGAGCGCGGCGGAACCTTCTTGTGGCCGCGCGATTGAGAATCGTCGTCGCGATGAGATTTCAACCGGAGAGCGAGCCATGACCGAATCCACCGACAGCGCCGGCACTGCAGGCGCTCGCGGCCGTACCGAGAGCTTCAAACAGCGATTGCGAGATGACGGGAAACAACGGATCGAGAGCGGCAAGCGCGCCGCCGCCGATCAGATCGCCGATCTCGCCGAAGCGATCGACGAGGCGCGCAATAAACTCGATCAGTCACAGCCGACCCTCGCCGGCTACGCATCGCGGCTCGCGCAGAATGTCGGCGGACTCGCGACGCACCTGCGCGAGGACAGTATCGAAGATCTTTATCGCGAGGTGCGGCGGCTCGCTTCCCGACATCCCGGCATGTTCCTGCTCGGCAGCGCCGCGCTCGGCATTGCGATGGCGCGCTTCATGAAGGCGTCGGGCGAGGAGGATCTGGATGCTTCATATGAAGATCTGGGTTCCGGCGCGGAATCCGAGTCACGCCAATGGGGCGAGGCGGGCCAGCAGCAAAACCAGGGTTCCTATCGCCAGACGGCCACACCGGACGACTACGGGGCCGGGCCGCGAGGAGGATGAGTCAATGGCTTCCGCTCCGATTTCCGGCGGCCCCACGGATGCGAGCTCGGTGACAGGGCTGCTCACGCGCCTGATGGACGAAGCGTTGGCGCTCGCCAGAAACGAAATCTCGCTCGCCAAGGCCGAAGCTCGC
Source organism: Pseudomonadota bacterium (assembly GCA_023391815.1). Classification (GTDB taxonomy): domain Bacteria; phylum Pseudomonadota; class Gammaproteobacteria; order Steroidobacterales; family Steroidobacteraceae; genus Steroidobacter. Next base: position 38,817 of record JAEWAF010000013.1, on the reverse strand, counting down.
AACGCATTGCGCGATGTGAAGCTGAGTATCGCGCCATTTGCCATCGCGGCCGGGGTTTTGCTCGCAGGCGCGCTGACGTTGGTGGCGACCGTGGTGCTGGCGCTGGCTGAAGTGATGCGTCCCTGGCTCGCGGCACTGATCGTCAGCATCGTGTTGTTGATCGTCGGTTTCATTCTGCTGAAGGCCGGTCAGCGCAAGTGGTCGCACCTCGGCGAGCAGTTCGATCGCACTCAGGAATCGCTACATAAAGATGCGACCGTCGTCGCGCGGAGGACCTCATGAACAGTACAACTGACAAGCGCAGCGCTGCCGACATCGAACGGGAGGGCGAGCAGATTCGCGCCAACCTGGATCAAACGCTGGACGAGATCCAGCGCAAGTTTTCCTCCGGCGAGCTGCTGGACCGTTCCGTCGAGTTCATCCGCGATACGGGCGGCGAGTTTTTGCGCGAGGCGGCGGAGACCATACGTCGCAATCCGGTGCCCGCCGCATTTACCGCCGCCGGCCTGATCTGGCTGGCGACCTCGGTGGTGCGATCCCGGTCTCGTGAGAGCTATTCGGATACCGATTACTTGCGCGAGCCCTCCGCCTGGGACACTGAAACGCACGGTCGCATGCGGGATGCCGCTCGTCGAGTGAGAAGCAAGGCGCGCGAAGCCGGCGACAGGATGAGCGACCGCATGGACAGGATGAGCGATCGGATGTCGGACTCGATGGAAACGGTGCAGCGTCGCACTCGACGCGCGCGCTCGCAGCTCGACAATCTGGTTCGGGAGCAGCCGCTCGCGCTCGGCGCGCTGGCGTTGGCGGCGGGCGCATTGATCGGTGCCGCGCTGCCCATGACACGATATGAAAACAAATACGTCGGGCCGGTCCATGACCGCACCTTGGCGCGCGCCAAGGAAGTCGGCCGGCGCGAATATGACAATCTGAAGGAAGCGGTGGCGTCTTCGCTGGAGCGGCGTTCCAACGGATCGCAGGCGTCGGGCCACGACGGTGGCTCGCAACGTCCGGCCCAAAGCTAACGAGGTGAAGATCATGGCAGCAACCTTGACCCAACAACCCGCGCTCGATCGTTCTCTCGGCTGGTTCAGCGTCGGGCTGGGCATGGCGGAGATTCTCGCGCCCAAGACCTTGGGACGCGTGATCGGGGTGGGCGAGCAGAGCACCGTGTTACGAATGTGTGGCGTGCGCGAGGTCGTCAGCGGTGTCGGTTTGTTATCGGGCCGCGCTCCCGCGACGTTTGCGATGTCGCGCGTTGTCGGCGATGTCATGGACCTGGCGTTGCTGGGCGCCTCGTTGCGCTCGCCGGAGTCGAATCCCACGCGCGTGGCCGCCGCTGCGACGGCCGTCGCCGGCGTTGCTGCTCTCGATCTGTACGCGAGCAAAGTGGAGTTGCAATCCTCGATGGCGCAAGCGGATCAGGAAGTCCCGGTGCATGCGAGCCTCATGATCAACAGCCCGCCGGAAGAGGTTTATTCGTTCTGGCGCAAGCTGGAGAATCTGCCTCGCTTCATGACGTATCTGGACTCCGTGAAGGAGCTGGATCAGCGCCGCTCGGAATGGGTTGCACGCGCGCCGGGCGGCGTGCGGCTGCAATGGCAAGCAGAGATCGTCGAGGACCAGACCGGCCGGTTGCTGTCGTGGCAGACCACCGAAGGCTCGGACATCAATCACGTGGGCAGCGTGCGCTTCGAGCCCGCGCCGAACGGGCAGGGAACGCAGCTGCGAGTGGAAATGTATTACGGCTTGCCCGGCGGACAGATGGCGGCCAAAGCGGCGCCGGTCGAGTCCATGGTGATGGAAGATCTGCGGCGTCTGAAACAATTGATCGAGACCGGCGAAGTCGCGACCACTCGCGGCCAGCCCTCCGGTGTTCGTAGCATGCTCGGCCGCGTGTTCAGCAAGGGGGAATCATGAGAGCAGTGTGTTGGCAGGGAGTGCACAAGGTTGGCATCGAGGAAGTGCCCGACGCGCGTGTCATCAACCCCCGCGACGCTGTCATCAAGGTGCGCAAGGCGGCGATCTGCGGCTCCGACCTGCACCTCTACGACGGCTACGTGCCGGGCATGATGAAAGGCGACATTCTCGGCCACGAATTCATGGGCGAGGTCGTCGAGACCGGCCCCGGCGTCACCAACCTGGCGCGCGGCGATCGGGTGGTGGTGCCGTTTCCGATCTCCTGCGGCAATTGTTTCTTTTGCGAGCAGGAGATGTATTCGCTGTGTGAGAACTCCAATCCGAACGCGCGACTCGCCGAGAAATTCTGGGGTCATTCGCCGTGCGGCATCTTCGGCTACTCCCATTTGCTGGGCGGCTATGCGGGCGGACAGGCTGAGTACGTGCGCGTGCCGTTCGCGGACGTGGGGCCTTTGAAGATTCCCGCCACCATGAGCGATGAGCAGGCACTGTTTCTGGGCGACATCCTGCCGACCGGCTACATGGCCGCCGAGAATTGCAACATCCAGCAGGGCGATACGGTGGCCGTGTGGGGCTGCGGCCCGGTAGGTTTGTTCGCAATTATGAGCGCGAAGATCTTGGGCGCGGCGCGCGTGATTGCCATCGATCGCTTTCCGGAGCGCTTGAATCTCGCACAACGCGCCGGCGCCGAGGTCATCAATTACGAAGAGATGGATACGCTGGACACGCTACAGGAGTGGACCGGCGGTCGCGGCCCGGACGCATGCATCGATGCGGTCGGCATGGAGGCGCATATGCACGGCGTCCAAAACGCGTACGACAAAGTGAAACAGGCGCTGCGTCTGGAGACCGAGCGGCCAGGCGTGCTGCGCGAGTGCATTCAGGCGTGTCGTAACGGTGGAACAGTCTCGGTGCCGGGTGTGTACGGCGGCCTCGCCGACAAGATTCCGCTCGGCGCGGTGGTGAACAGGGCACTGACCATCAAGTCCGGTCAGACTCATGTGCAGCGATACATGAAGCCGTTGATGGGGCGCATCGAGAACGGCGAGATCGATCCGACGATGATCATCACTCATCGCGTCAGCATCGATGAGGTGCCGGACGCCTTCGAAATGTTCCGCGACAAAGAAGACGACTGCGTCAAAGTCGTGGTGAACATGGCCTCCTAAAGGAGGCCGTGTTCTCTTGATACTAGAGCAGCGGCTTGCCGCCGGTGACCGCGACCGTGGCGCCGGAAACGTAGCTGCTCTCGTCACTGGCGAGCATCACATACACCGGCGCGAGCTCGCACGGCTGCGCCGGTCGCTTCATCGGATACTTCGAGCCAAACTCGCGTACTTTGTCGGGCTCCATGGATGCGGGGATCAGCGGCGTCCAAACCGGGCCGGGCGCGACAGTGTTTGCCCGAATCCCTTTCTCCGCCAAGAGCTGCGCGAGTCCGGCGGTGAAATTCTGAATCGCGCCTTTGGTGGTCGCATACGCCAGCAACGTCGGGTTCGGCACATCGGCATTGATGGAGGCCGTGTTGATGATCGCGCCGCCTTCCTTCATGTGCGGCATGGCGGCCTTGGTGATGTAGAACATCGCCGAAAGATTGGTCGCGATCGTCTTGTCCCATTCCTCGTCGGGGATTTTTTCCAACGCGTCGAACGTCATCTGATGCGCGGCGTTGTTGACCAGAATGTCGATGCGACCGAGCGCTTCGACCGATTTCTTCACCAGCTCGCGACAATGCTGGGCCTGTGCGATATCGCCCGGCACCAGCAGGCACTTGCGACCCGCGCCTTCGACCAGCCGCTGAGTCTCGCGCGCATCTTCATGCTCGTTGAGATAACTCACGACAACGTCCGCGCCTTCGCGCGCGAAGGCGAGTGCGACGGCGCGGCCGATGCCGGAATCGGCGCCGGTGATCAGCGCCTTCTTGTCCGTCAGTCGATTCGCACCTTTATAACTGTCTTCGCCGTAGTCCGGCTGGGGGTTCATGCCCTTGCTCGAGCCGGGCAGGCTTTGGGTCTGCTTGGGGAAGGGCGGTTTGGGAAATTCTTTCCGGGCGCTCATCTGCGGCTCCTGCCAGATCGGGAACGATGAGTCCGAACAAGAAAGCAGTCGAAGGCAAAGTTCCTTGGGTCAGTGGTCTTCCGGCCAGCGCGTGGTGCTGGAGAGCGGCTGGCCGGTTTCGAGCAGGCTTTTCACGCTCGCCAGCAATGCGGGCCAGCCGTTGGATACCTTGTCGATGGTCTTGGAGTCGGACACGTCGCTCTCGTGAGTGACCGTGAGTTTTACCTCATCGCCCATCTGTTCGAGGGCATAGGTCAAACGGGTCGGGCCTTCCGCTTTCAGCTCGGGCACGAACTGATTCTGCCAATGGAGGACCAGCTTGCGCGGCCGATCGATCTCGAGCACTTTGCCGCTGTCACCGACGCGTCCGTCGGGAATCATCAATTGCCACGACGCGCCTTGCGTCCACTCGCATTCCTGCCAGGTCTCGGCCCAATACTGACGTGTGAACTCCGGCCTGGTGAGCGCATCCCACAACTTCTCCGCGGTGGTGCGGATGTAGGTGACATAGACGAACTTGCTACTCATCGTCGTCTCCTTCCAGATGTTTCTTCAGATCGGCCAACGCCCGCAGGCGGCTGCGCTCGTATTTGCGGATCCAGCGCTCGGCGATCTCGTGAATGGGCACGGGATTCAAATAGTGCAGCTTTTCGCGACCCTGCCATTGCACGGCGACCAGGTTGGCCTGCTCCAGAATCACCAGGTGCTTGGTCACGGCCTGGCGACTCATGTCCAGCCCGTCGCACAGCTGCGCGAGCGTCTGGCCGTTCTGCTCATGCAGACGATCCAGCAGCGCACGCCGGCTGCTGTCCGCCAGTGCGCGAAACGCAGCGTCCAGATCCATGGAGTTATTATGCAACCATAAGGTTGCATGTCAAGGCCGGAGTTTCTGGCGACGTTCCGTGGCGATCAGTAGGACCACGCTCTGGCCATTGAGCTGATGCGATGAACGCAACTCGGAATGCGATGCGACGCGTAGCAAGCCCGCGAGACCGGTCGCACCGGATTCGGTGGTCGCAGGACCGCCCGCGCTCTGCATTTCCGCCGCCGCGACACGCAGTTGAACATCCGACACCAACACGGAGCCGACCGCATGTCGCTGCAGAATTCCGAGCGCCGGCGCAGAGGCCATGCCACATGCGAGCATCGACGCGCACGTGTGCAGATCGCCTTCGATGAGTGTCGGTTTTCCGCTCCGTAGTGCTTGCGCGACTGATGGGGCGACATCGGGCTCGACGATAAGAAACTTGTTTGGCGCACGCAGCAGCGGTTGCAGACCGTCGACCATGGCGGCGGCGAGACCGCCCACACCCGCTTGCACGAACAAATGCGTCGGCCGTTCGAAGGACGATTCACGAAACTGCTCGATGAGCTCGTCCGCGAGCATGCCGTAACCGGCCATCACATCGTTGACGACGGGGCAGTCCACGTCGGCGGAGGTATCGGAGATCAGCAGCCCTTCGCCACGTTGGGCGGCGGCTTCAGCGGCGAGCACGGCGTCATCGTAGGTGCCATCGATGCGAACGAGCTCGGCGCCGAACGCTTCGATGCGAGCGGCGCGAGTCGGGCTGACTTCTCTTGGCAGGAAGACCATGGCGTTACTGCCTGCTTTGTTGGCAGCGGCCGCCACCGAGAGTCCGTGATTGCCTTCGCTCGCGCAGATCAATCGAGGCAACGTTCGTGATCTCGCCCCGGAAAGCAGATCGCTCGGATCGGCGACGCCGCTTGCGCTCGCCAACGCGCGAATGCCCGCGATCATTCCGCCAAGCGATTTGAAACTACCGAGCGGTCGTTCGCCTTCGGCTTTCACGAACACGCGACCGACGCCGGCCAGGTGAGCGAGTGTCGGCAGATCGAGCAGCGGCGTAGGTCGGGCATCCGGCCAGAGCAGCGCCCAGAGTTTTTTCAGGTCTTGCATGCGCGCAGTATGGACGAGGCGCGGCGGCGGTCGGCCGCAAGAATGGCGACTGTCCTGCGGTTAAACCGCTATTCCTGGTCCAGCGGCACCGGGATGCTCAGGCCCTGCTTGACCAGGTTCAGCACGACGTTGGTCGTGAAGCGCCGCACGTTCGAATTTTCCTGGACCAGCTGCGACATCATCGCGTCGAACGCTTCGGTGTCGCGCGCGGTGACGATGATCACGAAGTCGGTTTCGCCCGTGACATAAAAGACCTGCTGAATCTCGGCGCGCCTGGTCAGCCATTCACGTAACTGGGCCAGCAGTTCCGGCCGCTCGCGTTCGATCTCCAACGACACGACAAAGAACGTCGGCCGCCCGATGGTACGCGGATCGACGATGGCGGCGTCGCGAACGATGATGCCTTGCTCGCGCATTCGTTTCAGGCGGCGCTGAATGGCGGAAGGCGACAACCCGACGTGGCCGGCGAGCTGCTCGGCGGTTTGCGCCGAGTCCTGCTGGACGAGATTCAGCAACTGGCGGTCGAAACGATCCAGATCCATGCGGGTGAGCAAGCGATTGAGGGGACGGCGCCGAAAAACTGCATCGAGCGTGGTGGAATCGCGGCCGATGCGCGCTTTCGCAGTTCTACCATCCTAGCCCACGCCACTATCGCGGTGAACTGTCGATGAACCTGCCTTGCAAATTGTTGTATCAAACTCATTCCCCTTATGCCCGTAAGGCGCTGGTGTTCGCGCACGAGGTCGGCCTGGCTGAGCGGATAGAAGTGGTCCATCACGAAACCAGTCCGCTGCGGCGGAATGAAGTCGTGTTCGCGGCCAATCCGCTCGGCAAGGTGCCCGTGCTATTGCGACCGGGGCTGCCCGCATTGTTCGATTCGGACGTCATTTGTGCCTATCTCGACACGCTGCACTCGGGGCCCAAGCTGATCCCGATCGAAGGCGAGCCGCGCTGGCGTGCATTACAACTTCAGGCGCTGGCGCAGGATCTGTGCGCTGCCGGCATCGGGATCCGTTGGGAGACGGAGCGGCGACCGAAGGAATTGCGCTATCCGGCGTTGCGCGACGGCTATGTGGAAAAGCTGCTCGGTAGCTACGACTGGCTGGAACGCGAATTCGACACCGCAAGTGCCGTCGACATCGGTCATATCGCGCTCGCGACCGCCCTGAGCTGGTTGGAGTTTCGCGAGTTGCCGACGTTCCGGCACCGGCCGCGTCTGACACGCTGGTTCGATCGGTTCAGCGAGCGCGCCTCCATGCTCGCCACGCCCATGTGGGGTCAAACGCATGACTGAGAGTGCTTGAAAATTCGTTGGCCGGCGCTGTCGGAGCGGCGTCGGCTCAGGCGTCCTTGAGACAGTGGCGGAGAGTGGGCGCTCGGGGCAGGCTTGGGCGTCCATCCTTGTCGTTTTTCCAAGGAGACGTTCATGGCTCAAGCACAAACGAACACATCGACTTCCCTCGTTCCCGCCGTCGAGCTCGCGGCTCGGAACCAGACCCGTCTTCCGAACGAAAGCGCCGAGTACCGTCGCGCGCGCAATGCCTTGCTTGCCGAAGAGATCGAGCTGCGTCGTCATATCGAGCGCGTGGCAGAGATGCGTCGTGCGCTGCCTCCGGGCGGCGAAGTGAAAAAGAAATACCAGTTTCAGAGCGAGCGCGGCCCGGTGACGTTCGCCGACTTGTTCGGCGACAAGCAGACCTTGCTGGTTTACAGCTATATGTTTGGACCGGAGCGTGAGCGGCCGTGCCCGATGTGCACCTCGTTACTCAGCGCGTGGGACGGTGAAGCACAGGACATCGAGCAGAACATTGCGCTCGCGGTGGTCGCACAGTCGCCGATCGAGCGCCTGGTGGCGTTCAAGAAAGAGCGCGGCTGGCGCAATCTGAAGCTCTACTCGGACACGAGCCGCGAATACAGCGTCGACTATCTGGCCAACACGCCCGAGTTCTCCGACACCGCGGCGGTCCATGTGTTCACCCGGCGGGACGGCGTCATTCGTCATTTCTGGGCCGGCGAAATGGGTTTCGAAACGGCCGATCCGGGGCAGGATCCGCGCGGCGCGCCCGATCTGATGCCGATCTGGACGGTGCTCGACATGACCCCGGAAGGTCGCCGGCCCGACTGGTATCCCAGCCTGGAATATCCGCGCTAAAAATCCGCGCACTTGTGGGGGGTGAGCGCGGCCGGGGTCGATTCGTAAGCTCGGGCGATCGACTTCTTCGAGGGGATCGATGTCTTTGGCGACGGCGGCGGTGCATCCGGCCGCCGTTCGCCACGTTATATCAGCTGATATATTATAAAAACGACCTGATATGCGAAGTGAAATCCCATGCCGGCCCGAGTTCAAGACCGAATCAGCCTCCTGGGCTTTGGCGCTGCTCCCATTGGCAATCTGTATCGCCCGGTCGCGGACGAGTTGGCATTCGCCACCGTTCAGACCGCGCTGGCCGAAGGCGTTCTATATGTAGATACGGCGCCTCACTATGGCTTCGGGTTGAGTGAGAAACGGCTCGGCGCGGCGCTCGCCGAGCTCGATCCGCGTCGGCGCGTGGTGATTTCGACCAAGGTCGGCCGACGCCTCGAGCCGCGGCCGGATCCGGATCTGAACCAAGTGCGCCAGGGATTCGTCTCGCCCGAGCCGTTCGAAAGCGTCTTCGATTACAGCTACGACGGAGTGATGCGCTCGTATGAAGAGAGCCGTGCGCGCCTGCAACGGGACATCGATGTTCTGTTCGTGCACGACCTGGGGCGTCATGTCCATGGCGACCGCCATCCGGAGCGGTTCGCCGAATTCATGGAGGGCGGCTATCGCGCGCTCCGGCAGCTTCGCGACACTCGCGCGGTGAAGGCCATCGGGCTGGGCGTCAATGAGTGGCAGGTGTGCGAACACGCGCTGGCTCATGGCGATTTCGACATCATGCTGCTCGCCGGGCGTTACACGCTGCTCGACCAGGGAGCGATCGAGACTTTTCTGCCGTCGTGTCGAGCGCGAAAGGTCTCCATCGTGCTCGGAGGTCCGTACAATTCCGGAATCCTGGCCCATGACGGGCGCAACGGAGCGCGGAGGAAAGGACCTTTGATGTACGACTATCGGCCGGCGCCGCCGGACATCGTCGCTCGGGTATCGGCCATCGAAGCCGTTTGCGAACGTCACGACGTGCCGCTGGCCGCGGCCGCCCTGCAATTCCCGGTGGCCCATCCGCAAGTGATCTCGGTTGTTCCGGGCATGGGTAATCCGGAGGAAGCGCGCGCCGCGAAGGAGTGGCTGACGCTGCCGATTCCCGACGCGTTCTGGATCGAGTTGCGCGCCGAAGGACTGGTCCGGCCGGATGCGCCGTTGCCGGTGTTCGCATGATTCTGGCCTCGACCAAGGATTTCCGGCGGGCCGCGCAGCGTCGGCTGCCGCGCTTTCTGTTCGACTACATCGATGGCGGCGCTTACGACGAGCGCACCATGAACAGGAACGTCAGCGATCTCACCGAGATCGCGCTTCGGCAGCGCGTGCTGCGCGATGTTTCCAGGATCGATCTGAGCACGACCCTGTTCGGCCGGAAGCTGTCGATGCCGGTGGTGCTCGGACCGATCGGCATCTCGGGCATGTCCGCTCGACGCGGTGAGGTGCAAGCCGCTCGGGCCGCTTGCAATGCCGGTGTGCCGTTCACGCTCTCGACGGTCTCGATCTGCTCCATCGAAGAAGTCGCGAACAATTGTCCGGCGCCGATCTGGTATCAGCTGTACGTAATCAAAGATCGCGGCTTCATGCGCGAGATGTTGTCGCGAGCCAAGGCTGTTGGCGCGCAGGCCCTCGTGTTCACCGTCGACATGCCCGTGCCCGGCGCTCGTTATCGCGATGCTCATTCGGGCATGTCGGGTCGCAGCGCGCCGCTGCGTCGAGTGTTGCAGGCGATGGGCCGGCCGGGTTGGTCGTGGGATGTCGGTCTGCATGGCCGTCCCCATTCGTTGGGGAATCTCAAATCCGTGCTGGGCTCCAAGAGCGGGCTCGGCGATTACATGGGCTGGCTCGGTGCCAACTTCGATCCCAGCATTCGCTGGGCCGATCTGGACTGGCTGCGCCAGGAGTGGCAGGGGCCGCTCATCCTCAAAGGTATTCTGGATCCTGAAGATGCGATTTCGGCGGCGAACATCGGCGCCGACGGCATCGTTGTTTCCAATCATGGCGGGCGCCAGCTGGACGGTGTGCTGTCGTCGGCGCGCGCGTTGCCGGCCATCGCCGACGCAGTGAAAGGCAAGCTCACCATTCTCGCGGACTCAGGTGTGAGATCCGGCCTCGACGTGGTCCGTCTGATGGCGCTGGGCGCCGAAGGCGTGATGTTGGGTCGCGCCTGGGTGTTTGCGCTGGCGGCGAACGGCGGTGCCGGCGTCAGTCAATTGCTGGAGATTTTTGGCAAGGAAATGCGAGTGGCGATGGCGTTGACCAGTGTGTGCAACGTCGGAGAAATCGACCGCTCGATTCTGGCCTGACAAGGAAGATGAATATGTCCCGTCCGACTGTGCTCATTACGCGTCGATTGCCTGCGTCGGTGCTGGAACGCCTGCGCGCGAGCTACGAAGTGACCGTGAACCCCGACGATCGCGCGCTCGGGCGCGAGGCGTTGCTCATGGCGCTGAGGAGCTTCGATGCGCTCTCGCCCACGATCACCGACAAATTGGACGCGGCCCTGTTGCTCAATTCCGGCTTGAGGACGCGCATCATCGCCAACTTCGGCGCGGGCTTCGAGCACATCGATCTGGAGGCCGCGAAGCAAGCGAATCTGGTCGTCACCAACACTCCCGACGCGCTCACCGATGCCACCGCCGAGCTCACGCTCCTGTTGATCATGATGGCGAGCCGTCGTGCCGGCGAGGGCGAGCGCTTGTTGCGAGAAGGCAGGTGGTCCGGTTGGGCGCCGACGCAATTGCTCGGCACGGACGTGAAGGGCAAGACATTGGGCTTGATCGGCTTCGGGCGCATCGCCAAGGAAACTGCGCGCCGAGCTCGGGCGGCACTCGGCATGCGCATCGCTTATCACTCGCGCAGTCGGGCCAGTGCCGAAGAAGAAAGCGCGCTCGGGGCCGAGCATCACGCATCGCTGGACAGCTTGCTCGCCGCGTCCGACGTGGTGTCGCTGCACTGTCCGGGCGGCACTGCGACCCGTCACTTGATCAACTCGGACACGTTGTCGCGAATGAAGTCCACGGCCATTCTGATCAACACCGCGCGTGGCAGCGTCGTCGATGAAGACGCGTTAGCGACGGCACTGGCGCAAAGGCAGATCGCCGCGGCTGGCCTCGACGTATATGAGCGAGAACCGACGGTGTCGCCGGCCCTGCAGGAGCTGGAAAACGTCGTCCTGCTGCCGCATTTGGGAAGCGCAACGCTGGAAGCGCGTACTGCCATGGGCATGCAGATGGCCGACAATCTCGACAGCTTTTTCGCCGGCCGAAATCCCCCGAACCGTGTCGCCTGAACCTCAGTCCGCCACCGACATCGTCGCGCACGCCATCGAGGCCGGGTTGTCCACCCGACCGCGACGGCCGCTCGTCGTGGGCGTGTGCGGCAGCCAGGGCAGCGGCAAGAGCACGGTGTGCAAGACGCTGACGACGCGCTTCACGCAGGCCGGACTGAAAGTCGCGAATCTTTCGCTCGACGATTTGTATTTGCCGCTCGCGGAACGAGTAACGCTCGCGAGGCACGTCCATCCGCTGCTTCGAACGCGGGGCGTGCCCGGCACTCACGACACGAAGCTGGGCGTGCAAACGTTGAATGCGCTGGCGCACGAGGGAGAGGTTCCGCTGCCGCGCTTCGACAAGTCGGTCGACGATCGTCGGCCCAAGGCTCAATGGGATTCGATCACCGGGCCGGCCCAGCTGGTGTTGTTCGAGGGTTGGTGTGTCGGCGCCCGGCCGCAAACGCTCGGGCCGTTGGATCGGCCGGTGAATGCGCTCGAAGCGAACGAGGATGTCGATGGCCGCTGGCGCCGCTACGTCAACGACGCGCTCGGGGGCGAGTATCAACGCTTGTTCGCGAAGATCGATTTTCTGGTGCTGCTCGCGGCGCCCTCGTTCGACGTGGTGTTGAAGTGGCGCACTCAGCAGGAACACGAGTTGCGCGAGCAGTCCGGTAGTAGATCCGGCGTGATGAGCGATGCGCAGATCGTGCGCTTCATCCAGCACTACGAGCGGTTGACTCGTCACATCCTGATCGAGATGCCGGCCCGCGCCGATCTGGTGATTCGTCTATCCCCCGAGCGCGCGGTGCTCAGCCGGCATTCAAACCATTCCGAGAATCCGCTGTAGCGCGGCCTGAAAATGACGGCCGAGCGCCGCCTCCGCCAGATCGGCATCGCGCTTCTGACACGCTTCGAGGATCTCCATGTGCTCGCGTAGCGTGCGCAACGCCAGCGGCGCGGTGATGCGCCGATCCAGCTTGATCAGGATCAAGTAGTTCTTCAGTCGTCGCGCGGTCGTTTCGATCAACGGATTGCGCAGACTGGCGACCATTTCGCCGTGCAGCCGATCTTCGAGGGATTGCAGTGCCGTCAGGTGTTCGGGCAACAAGCCTTTGGCGCCGATCTGCTCGATCAAGGCCTGGTGATCGTCGATCAGCTTCGTGATGGCCGCGGCGTCGCCGTTCTCTGCATAAGTGCGAGCCGCGGCGCGTTCGATGATGGAGCGGAACTGATAGGTGCTGCGCGCAAGCTCGAGATCGGGCTCGAGGAACTCGATGCCGGCGCGCGGATGAATGGTCAACACGCCTTCCGCTTCGAGAATGCGCAACGCATCGCGCAGCGGTTGCACGGGCACACCGAGCATGCGCACTAGATCGCTTTGGGACAGGAACGCGCCGGTCGGCACTTTGCGATTGAACAGACCTTCGAGAATCGCCTGATAGGCCACTTCGCTCAGGCGGCGACCGTCGGCTGTGGCCTCGACCTCGGAAGAGGTGGAGGGCGCAGGGCGCAGTTCCGCTTGCGGGTTTCGTCGACTGGACATGGCCGCATGATATAGCACTAAGTTACGGCTTTTCGCGCGGGCCGGCGGCGGTGCCCGCTCGTGCAAAATTGCTACGCCGATGCAGCGTGCGGCGCAGTTCCGCATTGACGCGATTGACTGCGCAGATGCGCTTAGTGAAATCTTATTTAGGCAGTTAAATATATCAATCGACGGATTCGCGATATTAGTACGCAGCCACCGTATCGCAGCGAGGGTCAAGGCAGCGGTCGCAGACCTTCGGCGCGGACTTGCCAACCTTGCCGCGGAAAACCCGGCAAATGAGTCAGATCGCCGTCCCATCCCGCGGCCATCAGCCCAACGGCAAGTAACAGTCCGCCGTTGGATGGAAAGTAAGTCTCCGCGAGACGGCGATAACCTGCATCGGTGCTCGCGCCGCTCGCTGAGTTCGGGACGAGATCCGCTGCGTGCTCATCGAGATGCACGCGCGGTGTCATGCCGCTGGCGCCGAACTGGAAATTTCTGGAGCGGGAAAGCAGAAAGTCGATGGCCTTGTCCGGCTCATGCAAGCGGGCCGCAGTCATGGCCAGCAACGGAAAATCCCATCCCCACGTTTGGCGCAGATCCCAATCCGATTCCACCGCGCGCAACGTGCGACGCATGGTTTCGCGATCGACGCTCGCGCCCGGCAGCAGGCCCAGCGCACCGACGAAAGAAGGATGATCACGATTCCAGCATTCATCGGCCGTGTTTCCGTTGGAACACCTGGAGCTGCGCGCCTGTTGCCACTGTTCAGCAAACGACTCGACGGCGAGATACAAACCGTCCCGCTGTGGCAGTTGCGAGAGTTTTTCGAGCACCCGATCCCACTCGGGCTTGCGTGGCATCTTCAGTCGCTCGCGCCAGGTTTGCGCGGTCGCCAATCCGAAGCGGAAATATTCCAGCTCGAAGGTCGGGTTGAACGTCGTCAGCGGCGGGAAGACTTCCTGCGCCGGAATCAGCGGCGGACCGAGCACGTATCGGTCGGTCTTTGCGTCATAGTGAGCAAAGGATGCGAGCAGGTCGGCGGTTTCGAACACGAGGTCTCGATACTGCGCCAGCGTAAGCGGATTCGGCCGGTCTCGATAAATCAGCTCGGCCAGAAAGATCGGATGCGGCTGCTGCCACATCAGGAATGGAGTGATCGTGCTCGGGCTTTCGCGCCCATCGGGTCCGACCATCTTCGGCCACCACGCACCACTCAAGCCATGCGAGGCGGCGCGCGCCTTCGCTTGTGGCAACTGCTGTTGATACCAAGGCATGCTCCGCTCGAGCAGTTCGGTGCGCCCCCATTGCGCGAAGTGCGCGGCGTGCCACGGATGCATTTCCAAGTGGAACTTGCCGTTCCAGCTATTGGAGAACAGACCTTCCTCCTGCGGCGGCAAGGTTCCAGCGGCGTTCAGTGCCATCAGGTACTGAGACAGAACGACGCGTCGCTCGAGCTCCTTGGCGCGCGGGTCAGTGCTGCCGGAGAAGTCGATCACGCCACCGTTGTTCCAATAGGAATCCCAGTGCGCCATCACCGCGTCGCGGGTCTCCGATGCTGACGGGAGCGGTTGTTCAGGCCGATGGGGAGAGAACAGCACGCTGAAGCTGAAGACTCCGCGCTTGGGCTGAATCCGAATCGTATGCGGGCCAACGGCATCGAAGCTCACATCCTGATCGCTGGTTGCTTCGACGAAGTAGCGGGTGTCGTCGATGCGTCGCTGAAGAGAGATCCGGCGCGCGCTCTTGCCCACGATTTCGGTGGTGTGACGCTCCGGATGCGTCCAATCCGCCGGATTCGGATTGAGCTGAGCCGAAACGCCCGGGAACTTCAGCTCCAACCCAAGCCGGGAAGCATCGAGTGTCGGCGCGTTGATGCTCACATTGAGCAGGTCCAGCCGAGGATGGACGGTGGTCTCCACTTCGATCGAGTGGCCTTCGAACTGGAACTGGCTGAGCAGAATGCCGTGCCACATGTCGAGCGTCTGTCGCGTGGCTTTCAAGTCCGCGAACTGCGCAGGCTTGCCGGCCTTCGACAACAGGCGAAGCGACACGCGGCCCAACGAAAAGCGATGCGGATTCTCCCGCAGCCACTGAATCTCCGGACGCTGGGCCTCGGACCAATCGCGCAGCCACGGATATTGTTGTGGCTGGCCGCGAACGTCGACCGCTGTGAGGCTGTCCTCGTATTTGTATTGGTTCGGATTCGGGAAACTGTGCCACGCCCACTGCGCCTGAGTCATCAATGGGACCAGCGGCGAGTACCGATCTTCGAACGTTTGCAGGCCCGTGATGTCGGCGGTGAATGCGACGTTGCCGTTGCCGACCATCAGCGGCGAGGAGGGATCGACGTTCGTCAGGGTCGGATTGTGCCGGGTGACCAACGCTTTCCGATCGATGCTCGTGTCTTCGACGCGCATCCAATCGAAGTCCGCGATGCCACCGCCAGCCTGATTGGATGTGAAAGTGAACAAGGCCGGCCGCGCGCCTTTCCACCAGCTGAACATCAGCTTTGCGCGCGTGCCGAACGGTTTGAAGGTCTTGCCCTCGTCCATGCTGTACGAATAACGCGCGAACTCATCGTCGACGTTCACACGCAAGAGCAATGAGTCGGCGGTGATTGCGTCTCCGAGCGTATCGGTTCCCGCATAAGAAAAGGTGAGTCGACGCTGGCCTGACTGCTGTGTCAGCCCGATCCAGCTCGGTCGTTTGCCGAACATGGCGAGTCCCGCCTTCTGGCCGTCGCGCATTCCGCTCACGCCGATGCGCGTGGTGATCTGCGAGGATCGACCGTGCAGCACTTGAGTCAACGTGTTTCGCGCGCTGACGAAGTTCGGTGCGGACATCGCCTTCAGGCGCAAGTGGCCGCGACGCTCGCGCAAACTCCAGTGCGCGTCGGAAGGGTTGTGATTCCATTCCCATTGCACGCCGAGCGTCGGCTCGGAGAACTCATCGGACGTCTGAATCTCAACCGGCTCGAACGTGCCGCCGACGTCGGGAACGCGATGTGACATCACCGGCTGTCCGTTCGGCGCGTCCGGCAGCAACTCGCCCATCACCGGCCAGCCGTCGTACCAGCGCACCGGCTGCATGTGAACGATCCGTCCGTACGCGCCCGTGCTGTTGAAGTGCAGGAACCAGCCTTCGCCTGAAGGGGTCTCGACGTAGCCGCCTTGATGAGGCGCTTGCACGTGCGTCGTGCCTTTCGAGAGCACCGTGCGAGTGTCATAAGGGCCATAGATGTTCTTCGACCGAAGCACCGCCTGCGGACCTTCGCCGACGCCGCCGTAGGGCGCGAAGAAATAGTAGTAGCCATCGCGCTTGAGCAGCTTCGGGCCTTCCAGAATCGGCAATCGCACTTTGTCTTCGACGATCACTTTGCCGGCATCCAACACCTTGGTGCCGTCGGCCGACATTCTTCGCAGGATCAATGGACCCGCGCCGACGCGCGAATGAACCAGATAAGCGTTGCCGTCGTCGTCCCACAACGGGCACGGATCTTCGAGGCTGGGTTCATCGATGACTTTGACGGGCGCGCTCCACGGTCCCTCGGCTCGCGCGGCGCTAGCCATGAACACGCCTTCGGTGGGCGTTGCGAAGTACACATAAAAGCGCCCCTGGTGATGGCGGATCGAGGGGGCCCAGACGCCGGCCGCGTAGCGGTGGCCCATTCGGGTGTTGAAAGGAATGCGCTCGGCGGAGTCGTCGAATTCCACCGGGCCGGGCAGATCGTAGCTGGGATCGAAGCTCAGCCGTGACAACACGTGACCGAGCAAAGTCCAGTGCACCAGGTCTTTGGATTTCAGCACTGGGAGGCCCGGCGAGAAGTGAAACGTCGACGCCACCATGTAATAACTGTCTTCGACTCGGATGACGTCGGGATCCGAGTAATCCGAGTGCAGGACGGGATTTCGATAGAAGGGTGCGGAGTCGGCGGCCGCGACGGCGGTTCGAGCGACCAGCGTCGCGGTCAGAAGGAAACCAAAGCTCAGCGCGAGGGCAATCGACTTCATGGTTCCTCGGAATCCCTGTGGCGACGTGACAGCATGGGGGTGACTGTCACGCCGCCACGCCTCGATCATAACGTGCGGACCGTCATGCCCACGAACATGGTGCGACCGTTGTAGTCGTAGGTCGCGGGCCAGGTGTTGGCGCGAATCTGCGCGCTGCCGACCACCGGCGGATCGTCGTCGGCCAGGTTGTTCACGCCGCCGAAGAATTCCACTTTGTCGCCCCAGTCGTACGAGAACGAGAAGTCGAGATAGTTCTGCGACCCGAGGCGAGGATTCACCAGGTCCGCATAAGCGGGCGGCGTAGCACCCGAGCGCTTCGGGAGCAAGTAACGATCCACGGTGACGTCGTCGATGTATCGATGCCGCAGACTCAGGCTCAGCGGGCCGGTCGTCCAGGTGAAGCGAGTCACGCCCTTGTATTCGGGAATGGGTTCGCCGCAGGTGGTGCCGTAAGAGCCGACGCAACGATTCTTCACGTTCGGGAACGCTTGCACCGGCGTTGACGTGAACTCGTTCGTCTTGGTCCACGCCGTGCTGATGTTCAACGTGCTGCCGTTGCCGAACAGGCCGAAGCCGAAGTCGAAGCCGTAGCGCGCTGACAGGTCGTAGCCCGAGGTTTCGAGCCCGCCGGTATTCGCCTGCCGGATCTCGGCGTAGTACGGAATGCTGATCTCGCCCGTGACCGGATTGCGGTTGCTGGCCTGGCAGAACTCGCTGTTCGCGTTCTGAATGATGTTGTAACAGAGGTTCAAAGTGTTGTTGAGGCCGCCGCCGAGTTGCGCGATCGCGCCGTCGAGCGTGATGTCGAAGTAGTCCAACGTCACTGCCAGCTTCGGCAGCGCGCGAGGTGTGAGGACCACTCCGAAGGTGCGCGTGTCCGACTCTTCCTCGCCGACGTTTGGATTGCCACCGAACAAGGCCGGGATGATGGTGTTCGGCTGCACGCCGGCGGTGAACACCGCCGCTGCCGGAACCCCGCTCGCGACACACAGTGCGCGCACGGCATCGGTTCGGCCCGAAGCAGGCTGTTTGTCGGAGCAAGGATCGGTCGCCGGCTCCACGCTCTGACGCAGGCCGCCGTACAAGTCGGCCACGTTCGGAGCACGAATGGCGCGCTGGAATTGACCGCGGAACGCGATGTCCTCATTCAAACGCCAATCGAGACCATAAAGGTAGGTCCACACCTTGCCCACGCCTTCCAGATCGTAGTCAGAGCGACGGAATGCGCCGTTGGCCGTGAGATCGTCGATGAAAGGCAGTCCACCGAGGATCGGAATGCGCAACTCGCCGAAGATTTCTTTCGCGGTGACATCGCCTTCGGTGGGCAAGCCGGGATTGAAACCGACCACATCGCCCGAGCGCAGAAACTCATCCGGCACGAACTTCGAGGACGCGTAGCGCCACTCGGCGCCAAGCGAAAACGCCAACGGGCCCGCCGGCAGATCGATGATCTGACCGGACAGGGTGGCGGCCGCGACTTGCAGCTCCGCTTCGGTCGAGTTCGTCGCGCCGATGGCGACTGCATCCACTCCGGCCTCCGAAATGTTCTGGCCGAAGATGTTGAGCACGGGCGCCGCGCCACCGCTCGACAGCAGTGCCGTTTGGAAGCGGCTGCGGGAAACGTTGCCCGATTGACGGCTCGTTTCTTCGGTGCGCGCGAAGGTGTAGTAAACGTCGTAGGCCAGATTGCGGAGGAAGGTCTCCGAAACATCGCCGATGTCGCCGCGCATGCCGAGCGCCATGCGCCAGACATTGCGATCCGAAACGTTTTCGCGCAGGCCGACTTCAACCAGCCGACGGCCGACGTTGAGCACGGCAAAGCCGTCGTTCGGGTTGTTGACGCGCGAGCTCGAGCCGGTGGTCACGGTGGTCGGTCCGGTCTCGGCTAGGTCCAGTTGCCGCAGCAACTCGTTCATGCCCGGAATGTTCGCGAGATAGGGATTGTTGACGTTGAACAGGAACGGACCGCTGATGTTGGTCGGCGCCAGCTGCTGATCGACGCGGTTGTTGCTGAAGTGGAATTCCAGATAGCCGGTCGCTTTGTCGGTGAAGTCGTAGTGGCTGAACGCGTTCACCATCCAGCGCTCTTGAGGCACTTGCAGATAGTTGTCCGGGCCGAGGTTGAAGTCGTCCTGGGGTGTGAGCGCGGGGCGCACCGACGTACCGTCGTCGTCGAACGTGAAGCCGCGCGAGCTCATTCCGGTCAGACCCGCTGCGGCCAACGCTGCGTTCAAGCCAGGATTAGAGGCAGACGAACCTGCGACAGGGACGCCCGTGAAGCGGCCATTCGGAATATCGCCGCTGCCTCCCGCGATGAGGCCGGGCACGCCGCCCGCGGCACGACACGTTGAACCGGATGGCACGGACACTGGCACGCCGGG
This sequence comes from Pseudomonadota bacterium, assembly GCA_023391815.1. Lineage (GTDB taxonomy): Bacteria > Pseudomonadota > Gammaproteobacteria > Steroidobacterales > Steroidobacteraceae > Steroidobacter. Next base: position 19,552 of record JAEWAF010000013.1, on the reverse strand, counting down.
TTGATCGCGACTGGCGGAGGCCGGTGTCACGCAACCGTCGGATAGCGAGTAGTACGCCCATTCGCCGCGTTCACCGCGAGTGATCGAGCCGCGATTGAGATAGTTCACCGACACGACCGCGTTACCACGCCCCTCGGCGAAGTTGCCGCCGACAGTGAGATCGATGTTGTACGTCGGCGTGGTGGTCGGGCTGTCGTAACTCGTTTGCGCCGTCGCTTCGACACCTTCGAAGTCATCGCGCATGATGAAGTTCACGACGCCAGTGATCGCATCCGACCCGTACACTGCCGAGGAACCGCCGGTCACGACTTCAGTGCGTGCGATCAAAGCCGTCGGAATGGTGTTGAGGTCGGTGACCTGCTCCGGACCGTAGATCGCGAAACGCCGACCGTTCACCAGAACGAGATTGCGGGATGCGCCGAAGCCGCGAAGATTTACATCGGCGGTGCCGCCGGGCACCGTGTTTGCGGTGGCGCCGCCGTTGGTGGAGGCCACGAATTGAGGCGCGTCGCTCAGAATCTTTTCGACGTTCGGCGCGCCCGACAGCTTTATTTCTTCGGTACTGATGACGCTCACCGGCGTCGAGGTGTCGATGCCCTCGCGCGCGATTCTCGATCCTGTCACCAGCACTTCTTCCACTTCCGCGCGCTGCGTGTCTTGAGCCACTGCCGCCGCGCCAAACGTGGAACCCGCGAATACCAAGCCGAAGCCGAGCGCAGCCGCTCGCCGGCGATGTTTGCATCTCCCGATCATTTCATAGCCCCCTATGAAGAAATTTGTTGTTCGCGTCACGCCGCGGCGTGAGCGATTTTGAATCGTTTTGAAAGTGGCCGGCTCATGTCAGCCGTGCTTTGCTCTCCCTTCGGTCGATACCGCTACCATTTGTTGCGGTCGTGACCGTTGATGAGCGATAATTATCATAGTTGATCGAAGTTGGCTAGAGGTCGATCATGCGTCGCGTGGTTCGATTCCGGCCGGCGACGGTCACTTCGATCGGGTTGATAAAGCAGACAATATGTTTTGCGACGAGCTGCAGCCGGGCTCCGGCATCCGCTTCGTGGGCCAGGACAAAACATCTATTTTCCAGGGGTTTCATGCATGAATGATCAAGATTCCGCCGGCCTCGATCGGCGCACGGTGCTCAAGTCGGCGGGTGCCGTCGCGCTCGGTCTCGCGAGCACTGCGTATGCGTCCGCGCCCAGAAAGCGCTTCGCTGTGGTCGGCGTGGGCTCGCGCTCACGCATGTACACGACTGCGATCACGGGGAAATTCCGTGACTCCAATGAAGTGGTGGGAGTGAGCGATACCAATGCGGGACGGGCTGCGCTCGCCGTGAAAACCATCGCAGTCACCGGTTCGAGCAAGCCCAAGGCGTACAGCGCGGCCGATTTCGATCGGATGATTCGTGAGACCAAGCCGCAGACCGTGATCGTCACTTCGCCCGACGCTACTCACAACGAATACATCGTGCGTGCGCTGGACGCGGGCTGCGATGTCATCACCGAGAAGCCGATGACGACGACGGCCGAGAAAGCCCAGTCGATTCTCGATGCCTGCAAGCGCAACGGCCGCAACGTGCGAGTCACTTTCAACTATCGATACTCACCGCCGCGCACGCAGGTCAAAGACATGCTGATGAACGGCGATATCGGCGAAGTGTTATCCGTGGATTTTCATTGGCTGTTGAACACCGTCCACGGCGCCGATTATTTCCGGCGCTGGCACAGTAACAAGGCGATCTCCGGCGGCCTGATGATTCACAAGGCCACGCATCATTTCGATCTGGTGAACTGGTGGCTGGGGGCGCAGCCGGAGTCGGTCGTCGCGGTGGGCAAGCGAGAGTTCTATACGCCGGTCATGGCCAAGCGCATGGGGCTCAAGAGTCATCACGAGCGCTGCCGGACGTGCCCCGAAGCGAGCGCCTGCACTTTCTATTTCGATCTCGCGGCCGATGCCGGTCTGAAGGCGCTGTACCTGGACAACGAGCAGCACGACGGTTATTTCCGCGATCAGTGCGTGTGGCGACCGGAGATCAGCATCGAAGACACGATGAATGTGGTCGCTCGTTACGACACCGGCACGACGCTCAGTTACTCGCTCAATGCATTCAATGCGTGGGAGGGCTATCACATCGCGTTCAATGGCACGAAGGGGCGCCTCGAGCACTCGGTGGTCGAGCAAGCGGGGGTTGCGGGCGCCGACGAGACTCAAGGGAAGATCAAGGATGACGGCGTGACCACGCGAATCATTCCGTTGCGAGGCGATCCGCGTGACATCGAGCCCTGGACCGGAACGGGCGGTCACGGCGGCGGTGACGATGTGATGCTGACTGAAATATTTGGCGACGCGCCGCCCGACAAATACAAGCGTGCATCCGATCAGCGCGGCGGGGCGTACTCTATTCTGATCGGCATCGCAGCCAATCATTGTTTCAAGACCGGTCAGCCGGTGCGCATCGATGAACTGGTGACGGGGCTGACTCCGCCGGACCGCGCGCCGATGCCGAGTCGCACGGCATCGCTGCCGATGCCGATGCGAGTGAAAATGCCTTAGTTAGCGGCGAACGGGAGCACTCGCCTCAAGTGCGAGTGCTCTACGTTGCCGACGCCGACGTTTCGCGCCGAACGCGAACGCCGCGCCCAGTGCGAGCAGGCCGAAGGTGGCGGGCTCGGGAACGTTATTGGTGGGAGACACCGCGACCAGCCGCAGATTCTCACCGCAGGTGCCCAGGCAAATCATGTTCTGCCCGAGGCCGAGGTCGGCGATGAAAGAGAACGCATGGCCGAGGGGCGCATCGATGATCGACGTGCGCACCAGCTGGATGAAATAGTCGCCGGACTCCCAGCGCACCACGTCCTCGTAGTACGGCTGTTGCGGACTGGGTCCGAGGAATTGACGATAGCTGGTGCTCTCGTTCGGAAGCGAAAGATCCCAATTCAGCGCTTCAGTGGTGCCGACCAGGCGCGCGTGAAAATAATCGAGTTGATAATGACCGAACCAGGGATCGCCGGGATTGGTGTGCAGCCCCAGATCCTGCTGCGTGACCAGCACGCCGCTGCCGTTCAGGTAAGTGGGCTGCGCATCCACGTCATATTCCATGGTGAAGCGGAATGTGGGGTCGTCACCGTTCTCATAGCTGCGACCGTCGCCGTAGTATCCATACGTGTAGTAAACCGGCACCGCCGATGACGTCGCCGACCAGATCAGGCCCACGCACGCGACCCAAAGACTCAGTTTGCGCATTCCTCGCTCCTTGTCACGATGATGAGTGAAATCGCCGAGCGCGGCTTCAGTGTACGCATGCAGTCGCCGAGCGCTACCGTCGTGATCCGTGACAGTAGGAAATCTATCTGCACGTTTCGCTGACGCGATCCATTCCGGACGCATTCGCGCGACTGCCAGAAGTGGATGCAGCTGATCGTTGTCCGTAGATCGGGAAGGCTCGGTATCATTGCGCGCATGACAGGATCGATCGAACTGGAAACGTGCGGGCCGTTGTTGGCGCTGAAGGTCCACGAGCAATTTCAAAAGGCGCGGCGTGCTGGCGCGACTGAGCTGACGTGCTCACTGGATCTGGATCGCACGAGTACGACTGTGGCGCTCGCCGAATCCGGCTGGACCTGGCGAGGGCACCGCTATCCGTACCTGGAGAAGTGCAAGGAGCGCACGATTTATTACTGGAGGGACGACGGGTTCGCGCCGGTGTCTCGTTACAGCTCGTCGCTGATCAAGCTGGTGCCCACCGAGTGGGGCACGCCGACGTTCGAGATCGACGGCATCAAGATGCTGGTCAGTGAGAAAGTCTCGCCATATCAGGATGCACAAGCCAAGGTCGCGCTGATCGAGCCTCGTGGCAAAGTCGTGCTCGACACTTGCGGCGGTCTGGGTTACTTCGCGGCGTGGTGTCTGGAAGGCGGAGCGGCGCGAATCGTTTCATTCGAAAAGAATCCGGATGTGATCTGGTTGCGCAGTCTGAATCCGTGGTCGCCGCGGGTCGGCGGCGCGCTCAGTCTCACGCAAGGCGATGTCTCGGAGAAGATTGTCGAGCTGCCGGATGCCTCCGTCGATGCGATCCTGCACGACCCGCCGCGCTTCGGCATCGCCGGTGAGCTGTATTCGCAGGCATTCTACGATCAGCTCGCGCGAGTGCTGAGACGAGGCGGACGAATGTTTCATTACACCGGCACGCCGAACAAGCTCACCACCGGGCGCGACGTGCCCAATGAAGTTGCGACTCGTCTGAAGCGCAGCGGCTTGAAAACCAGGCTGCACGGCGACGGCGTCCTGGCGACCAAGGGAGCCGGCTGAGATTTTTCCGCTCGTTCGGGATCTGACTCGATTGCGACGCGTTACCGGGGCAACGCAGTGTGTTCGTAGGAGCGCAGTCATGTCATCCGCCAAAGCCACCGTCGATCACGACACCATTCGCCACTGGGTCGAGAAACATGGCGGCTGTCCCGCGCATGTGAAGAGCACCGGCAGTAAGCAGGATCCCGGCATCCTGCGTATTGATTTTCCCGGCTTTTCGGGCCAGAAGACGCTGGAGAAAATCTCCTGGGACGAGTTCTTCGAATCCTTCGACGCCAACGAGCTGGCGTTCCTGTACCAGGACGAAGGGCGGTTCAACAAACTGGTCCGCCGCGACTCGGTACGCGATCAGCTCGAATAGCGGTCGGCGGGTGGCCCGGTATCGATAACAATCGGTCGGGAGCCCACCGTTCAGGCAGACCACGCGGTCGAATAAAGCGGCCGCGGTGGTCGATTCCGCACTTCGGTGTCACACTCTCCACAGGCTGGTGAGGGTGATATATATGAGTGCAGATCGGGCGCTGCGCGATCCGCTGGATGACCTGACTCGCGAACAGATCGAAGCCGCCCTGGCGGCTCATCAAGGGCGGCCGGGGCCGCTGCTGCAGGTGTTGCATGCCGTTCAGAACCGGCTCGGCTATGTGCCGCCGGCGGCGATTCCGCTGATCGCCGAGGTCTTGAATCTGTCACGCGCCGACGTCCACGGCGTCGTCACTTTTTATCATCACTTTCGGCAGGCGCCGGTCGGGCGCCATGTGATCCAGGTGTGTCAGGCGGAAGCTTGCCGCTCCATGCATTGTGAGAAGTTGACCGAGCATGCTCGACGCAAGCTTGGCATCGAGCTGCACGGGACGACGCCGGATGGTCGCTACACGCTGGAGCCGGTGTATTGTCTGGGCAACTGCGCCTGCAGCCCCGCCGTGATGATCGACGGAGAGCTGCACGGTCGCGTGACACCGGATGCTTTTGACGCATTGATCGCGCCGCTGTCATGAATATCAAAGTCTACGTACCTCGAGATGCCACGGCACTGTCGCTCGGTGCGGGTCGAGTTGCTGCCGCCATCGATCGCGAAGCTCAACGCCGGGGGCTGCGAGTGCAGCTGGTTCGCAATGGCTCGCGCGGCTTGTTCTGGCTGGAGCCCTTGGTCGAAGTGACCACGCCCGAAGGTCGCCATGCCTATGGTCCGGTCACTGTTCAGGACATCCCCAGTCTGTTCGATGCGGGCTTTCTCGACGGCCAGGCACATCCGTTGCACCTTGGGCTCACCGAAGAGATCAAGGAGCTGAAGAGCCAGCAGCGTCTGACATTCGCGCGTGTCGGTGTGATCGATCCGATTTCCGTGGACGACTACGTTGCGCACGGCGGTTATGAAGGGTTGAAGCGCGCGCTCGCCATGTCGCCCGGAGAAATCGTCGATGCGGTCACGCAGTCCGGCCTGCGCGGTCGCGGTGGCGCCGCCTTCCCGACCGGTATCAAATGGAAGACGGTGCTCGATCAGCCGCCGCAACAGAAGTACGTGACGTGCAACGCCGACGAAGGCGATTCGGGAACATTCGCGGATCGCATGCTGATGGAAGGCGATCCGCTCATGCTCATCGAAGGCATGACGATCGCCGGTATCGCGGTCGGGGCGACGCAAGGCTACATCTATTTGCGTGCCGAGTATCCGCATGCACATCGCGCTTTGCTCGAAGCCATCGCTGCGGCACGCGCGGCCGGTTATCTGGGCAGCAACATCCTCGGCAGCGGCAAACAATTCGAGCTCGAAGTTCGATTGGGAGCGGGCGCCTACATCTGCGGTGAAGAGACCTCCATGCTCGAGAGTCTGGAGGGCAAGCGCGGCGAAGTGCGGGTTCGCCCGCCATTGCCGGCGATCAAGGGATTGTTCGGGCGGCCCACGATCGTGAACAACGTGATCTCGCTGGCCTCGGTGCCGGTGATCCTCGCGAAGGGCGCGGACTTCTACAAAGATTTTGGAACCGGCCGATCGCGCGGCACGATTCCGTTGCAGCTCGCGGGCAACATCAAACACGGTGGCCTGATCGAGAGAGCGTTTGGCCTCACGCTGCGCGAGTTGATTTACGACTATGGTGTCGGCTCCGCCTCGGGCCGGCCGATCCGTGCGGTTCAAGTGGGTGGTCCGCTGGGCGCCTACATCCCGGCGTCGCAGTTCGACACCGCCATTGATTATGAAGCGCTCGCCGCCATTGGTGCTTTGTTAGGTCATGGTGGCGTCGTGGTATTCGACGACACCGTCGATATGGCCGGTATGGCCCGATACGCGATGGAATTCTGCGCGAAGGAGTCGTGCGGTAAGTGCACGCCGTGTCGTATCGGCTCGACGCGCGGGGTGGAGCTGATGGATCGCGTGCTCGCCAATGTCGATCGAGAACGCAATTTGCGGCTGGTCGAGGAGCTGTGCGACACCATGTTGCATGGATCTCTTTGCGGCCTGGGTGGGATGACGCCGTTCCCGGTGCAAAGCGCGCTCAAATATTTTCCTGAAGACTTTCGCAAGACTGTGCAGTAGCCGGAGCTCTAGCCATGCACGCACTCGATTACATCGATCCAGGCACACCGGCCGTGCCGGACTCCGCCGATGGGGCGGTCAAGCAAGTGACCGTCGAGATCGACGGCTTCACCGTGACGGTGCCCGAAGGCACGTCCATCATGCGAGCTGCCTCGCAGCTCGGCAATCAGATTCCAAAGCTGTGCGCGACCAGCTCATTGAAAGCGTTCGGCTCCTGCCGCCTGTGCCTGGTCGAGATCGAAGGCCGCAAAGGGTATCCGGCGTCGTGCACGACCACCGTGGCCGACGGCATGAAGATCCGCACGCAGAGCGAGAAGATCGGGCAGCTGCGCGAGAACGTGCTCGAGCTGTATCTCTCCGATCATCCGTCCGAGGCCGAGTGCTGTTCCAGCAACAACCGCTGCGAGCTGCATGAAATGGCGGCAGCCGTGGGTGTGAATGAATCGCGTTATGCGTTGCCGGCGGTCGATGGAATTCCGGCCGCTCACAATCATCAGCACTCACCGAAGGACGACAGCAATCCCTATTTCGTCTTCAATCAGGACGCCTGCATCGTCTGCTCCCGCTGCGTTCGAGCCTGCGACGAGGTTCAAGGCACGTTCGCGCTGACCATCGAAGGCCGTGGCTTCGATTCCAAGGTGTCGGCGAGCCAGTCCGAATCGTTCCTGGAGTCCGAATGTGTCTCGTGCGGCGCTTGTGTCGAAGCCTGCCCGACGACGGCGCTGACCGAAAAGTCGGTGCTCGCGCTCGGCCGGCCGGATCGCGCGGTCGCGACGACTTGCGCGTACTGCGGCGTCGGCTGCACGTTCAAAGCGGAGATGAAAGGCGAGCAGGTCATTCGCATGGTTCCGTCTCGAGACGGTCATGCCAATCACGGCCATGCTTGCGTGAAAGGGCGGTTTGCTTACGGCTACGCTACGCACGCGGATCGCATCACGAAGCCGATGATCCGAAGCAAGATCACCGATCCGTGGCGTGAAGTGAGCTGGGACGAAGCCATCGACTATGCGGCGTCGGAGTTCAAGCGCATTCAGGCGCAGTACGGTCGGGATGCGGTGGGCGGAATCACCTCGTCCCGTTGCACCAACGAGGAAACATTCCTGGTGCAGAAGCTGGTGCGTGCGGCATTCGGTAACAACAACGTCGATACGTGCGCGCGTGTTTGCCATTCGCCGACGGGCTACGGTCTGAAGAATACCATCGGTGAATCGGCGGGCACCCAGGAATTCGACTCGGTGATGCACTCGGACGTGATCATGCTGATCGGTGCCAATCCCACCGAAGGTCATCCGGTGTTCGCTTCGCAGATGAAGCGCCGGCTGCGTCAGGGTGCCAAGCTGATCGTTATCGACCCGCGGCAGATCAAGCTGGTGCGCAGCCCGCACATCGAAGCGGACTATCACTTGCAGCTGCGTCCGGGTACGAACGTCGCGCTCATGAATTCGATTGCGCATGTCATCGTGACCGAAGGTCTGGCGCACGACGACTACATCACCGATCGCTGCGAGCTGCCGTCCTGGGAGAAATGGAAGGCGTTCGTCAGCGATCCGAAGAATTCGCCCGAGGCGATGGAAGCCGTTACGGGTGTGCCGGCAATGGCCGTGCGCGCTGCCGCCAAGCTGTATGGAACGGCGCCGAATGGCGCGATCTATTACGGCCTCGGCGTCACGGAGCATAGCCAGGGCACGACGATGGTCATGGCGATCGCGAATCTCGCGATGGCGACCGGCAATCTGGGGCGCATCGGTGTCGGTGTGAACCCGCTGCGCGGTCAGAACAACGTGCAGGGCTCGTGCGACATGGGCTCGTTCCCGCACGAGTTCAGCGCTTACCGCCACGTGTCCGACGACGCGGTCCGCGCAACGTTCGAGGCCGAGTGGGGCGTGCCATTGCAGTCCGAGCCGGGCCTGCGCATTCCAAACATGTTCGAGGCTGCGCTCGATGGCAGCTTCCGCGCTCTGTACATCCAGGGTGAAGACATCGCGCAGTCCGATCCGAACACGACGCACGTAACTGCCGCATTGAGCGCGATGGAATGTATCGTCGTGCAAGACCTGTTCTTGAACGAGACGGCCAAGTTCGCGCACGTGTTCTTCCCGGGCTCGTCGTTCCTGGAGAAGAACGGCACGTTCACGAACGCCGAGCGTCGCATCGGTCGGGTGCGCAAGGTCATGGAGCCCCTCGGTGGCTTGGAAGATTGGGAGGCCACGGTGCGTTTCTCGAATGCGCTCGGCTATCCCATGAGCTACACGCATCCGTCGCAGATCATGGATGAGATCGCCGCACTCACGCCGACGTTCACCGGCGTCAGCTACGAGAAGCTCGACAGGCTCGGCAGCATCCAGTGGCCGTGTAACGAAGCAGCGCCCGAGGGTACGCCGACGATGCACATCGGTCACTTCGTGCGCGGCAAGGGCAAGTTCTATGTGACCGACTATGTGCCGACACGCGAGAAAACGACCAGTCGCTTCCCGCTGTTGCTGACGACCGGGCGCATTCTCACTCAATACAACGTGGGCGCGCAGACGCGTCGGACGCAGAACGTGGTTTGGCACGACGAGGATCGGTTGGAGATTCATCCGCATGACGCCGATGTGCGCGGCATTCTCGATGGCGATTGGGTTGGCATCGCCAGCCGTGCCGGCGAGACCGTGTTGCGTGCGCAGGTGACGGATCGGGTTCAGCCCGGCGTCGTCTATACGACGTTCCACTTCCCCGAGTCCGGCGCGAACGTCGTCACCACCGACAACTCGGATTGGGCCACGAACTGTCCCGAGTACAAGGTGACGGCGGTGCAGGTCGTGAAGGTGAATCAACCGTCGGAGTGGCAGAAGCGCTATCGCGAGCTGACCGAGCGGAATACGCGCATTCGCCGGAGTGCTGGCGTGCATGTCTGAGCTCAGAGCCGTACGGGCGACGAGCTGCGAAGTTACCGTGGATCGCTGGCGCGACGGCGATGTCGAGCGCGTCAGCGATCAAGTGGCTGAAGAGCTGCCGGTGTCGCTGGTGTTCAACGGCGTGCCCCACGTGGTGATGCTGGCGACGCCGGCGAACCTGGAAGATCTCGCGATCGGGTTCACGTTGAGCGAGAGCATCGTCGATTCGCCCAAGGAGATTGTGTCGGTCGAAGCGGCGACGCGTGACGATGGCAACCTCGAAGTGCGCATCGGAATCACCGCGTCGAAGTTGTCCGAACTGCTGCGGCGTCAAAGAAATTTGACCGGTCGCACGGGTTGCGGCCTGTGTGGCGCGCAAACCGTCGAAGATGCGATTCGACAACCGGCGCCGGTGCAGGGTGGGGTGAATATCGACGTGGATTCGCTTCACGAGGCGTTGAGAGGGCTGCGCGAACGTCAGGAGATCAATTTGCGCACCGGCAGCGTTCACGCGGCTGCGTGGGTGATGCCGGAATCGGGCATCAAGCTCGTGCGCGAAGACGTCGGGCGTCACAACGCATTGGATAAAGTCATCGGGGCGGTGGTCCGCGCCGGTGGCGATTTCAAGTATGGTTACTTCGTGGTGACCAGCCGCGCGAGTTATGAAATGGTTCAGAAGGCCGTCACCGTCGGCGCCACGTTGCTCGCCGCGGTGTCGGCGCCTACTGCATTCGCCATTCGAATGGCGGAATCGGCGGGGTTGACGTTGATCGGCTTCGCCCGGGAGCATCAACACGTGGTTTACGCTCATCCTTCGCGGCTGTTATGCACATCGACTACTTAGTTCGCATGGCCAACGACATCGGCGCCTTCTTCGCCAACGAAGAGGACAAGAATGTCGCGGCCGACAGCATTTACCAGCACATCCACAAATTCTGGGATCCGCGGATGCGCTCGCGGATCATCGCGCATTACCACGAGACCGGCGGGACCGAGCTGGAGGGGCCGGTGCGAATCGCGATACAGCGGCTCGCGGAGGAAACGGCGGTCAAGGCTTGAATCACTGGATCAAGCCGAACTCACGCATGGCGGGCTCGAAGTTCTCGTTGCTGTGGCCCGGGCGCGTGAGCTTGAAGATGGCGAAGCGTTGCAACGGGCTCAATTCCGCCCATTGGGCCGGCGTCGGCGGAGCGACGTTTCGTTCGATCGAATAATCCACGACCCGTTGAGGCACGCTCCGCGGGTCATTCCATTCCATGCCGTCGTCTCGTTCCAATAACTGCGCCGGCTCGCTCGTCCGGTTCTCGATCACGCTCATCACATACTGACCGTAGTCATCGATCTCGTCCGGTGTATCGCAGCCCTGCGCGACCATCTGCTCGCGCTCCTCGAGCGTGAAACGATTCCATTGTTTCAAGGAGACTTTCACGCCGCACAGATCGAGCTTGCATCGCACGGCCATGGGAATGCAGTACAGCGCGCCGGCAAAATCCTTTTCGAACTGGAAGATTTCCGACGTGGTGCTCATGCCGGAGATTCTACACCGCTGGCCGCCCTCGGGAGCCTGCTCTCGCTAGCGCTCGCGGTAGCTGGCAATCATTTCCGGCGTGACATCGGCCGGGTAGCACAGCGGACTATAGCCACCTTGCTTGCTGTAGGCACTCCGCCGGCCGCATTGCCGGCCTGCTCTGTCGAGGTTATAAGGGCAAGGGCAGTTGCCCGGATAGGCGGCAATGCTCCGTTGTATCAAGGCCCTTCGAACGTCCTCGTCCGAAAGCCCCGCGGCCGCCGCTGCGAGGGACAGCGTCAGATAAAGCAAGCCAGCGGCGAGCCCGGATACGCGCATGTTCCCAGAATGACTGCTCGCAGATGCCTTGTATGAGAGGCAAGTCACTGCCTTGTACGCCCAGCCTTTGTTTGCTGCGGGCACAGGGGGAATCGCCCGGTCGTTATGTGACGGGTGTATCTATTTCAAGATGGAGGCGTGGTAAAGCAGGCTGCTGCGGGCCGGGTGCGCCGTGCTCAAATCCATCTTTTCAGGCATTCAAGTCGCGGGTCCTAGCGCCTTGCGTAATGTTTCGTTCGCGCGGGCCAGGGTGGCGGCGGCGGTCGGGTCTTTTTGGGCGCGTTGAGCACGGGCCAGCGCCAGTAACGCGTCACCGATATCGGCGCTGCCGGCCGGATCGCGAGCAACGCGTTCGGCCAATGCCAGTGCCTGCTTGGCCGAAGCGATGGACCGCTCGACGTCACCGAGTTGTAAATAGATCTTGCTAGCCGTGGTGAACGCGGCGCTAGCGCCCGGCGAGAGGTCCTGGCCCGAGGCGTAGCTCATTTTGGCGAGTGAGCCTTCGATGAACTGGCGGGCGGCTTTGTAATCGCCGCGAGCCATGGCCAGTTCGGCGCGAGTGCGCAGCAGATCGCCGAGCCGGTCGCGATTGCCATTCTCGTTCGCCATCCACAGCTGTTCTGCGTCGGCGAGCTTTTCTTCCACGGCATGCAGCTGATTGCTACCGAGCAACGCGCGAGCGAGCTGATGATTGGCATTCGCTCTGAGGAACTGGCTATCGAGCAGTTTTGCCTGGGCGCTGGCTTCATTGAGCATCGCCAGAGCTTCGTCCCATTTGCCCAGTCGTTGAAGCGTCGTGCCATAGGAAACGCTATACGCGATGGGAACAGGTTGCGCGCCACGCAAGGAGCGGATCCGTTGCATCGCTTCCGCGCCGACCTTCCGGGCATTCTCGATCTCGCCGAGCCGATATAGCAGGGAGGACTGATTGATCATCAGCGTGGCTTTGGCAAGCGTGCCGCCACGGCCGTTACGATCCAGCGCCTGGATCGTGAGCAGATTGAGATCCAGCGCTTCCTTGTAACGCGCGGAGTTGTAGTAGATACCGCCGAGATCGGTGAGCACGGCGTTATAGCGCAGGCCGCGCGTGTCATCGGCGCGTTCCAGCAGAGCTTGCGCCTTCTTCAGATTCGCGATCGCGCCGGCACGGTCGCGATTCATGTGCGCGATGTCAGCCTCGGCGCGCAGGCAATCCACTCGAGTCGAAAGTGGCGTATGGCCGAGCCGCTGCATGGCTTCCCGAGCGAGCTTCATCCGGCGATCGGCTTCTGCGTAGTTATTTGCATCCAGCTCCGTGCCGACGGCCGCGCATTGAACGGCGGCGATCAGCTCCTCGTCCTTGAGATCGCGAGCGATGGTCTCCGCGCGCTGCAGGACTTCCAGTTGCTTGCCGGTGTTGTGCAGGTCCATGTAGCGTCGGGCCATCTGCAACAGCATGCGGGCGGCGAAGCGCGGATCATCGCTATATTGTTTGTCGAGCAGTTCGAGACCGGTGTCCACCAGCTCGATGGGCGTAAGCGCGCGACCTTCCGGCCCGACCGACTCCAGCATCAAGCTCATAAATTCGTTGGATGCCTCGGCGCGCTGCGCCTGGTAGCGGGCTTCGTCGCGTTGATGCGCGATCTCCTTGGCCTGATAGGCCATCACACCGCCGAACACCAGCACCGAAATAAACAAACCCGACACGAGCGCCAGCGCGAGACTGTGGCGCACGGCGAACTTGCGCATCCGATAGGTGACCGAAGGCGGGCCCGCGACGACCGGCTCGTTCGCAAGGTGCCGGCGCACGTCCGCTGCAAGTTCCGCCGGCGAGCCGTAACGATTGTTTCGGTCTTTCTGTAACGCCTTGAGCACGATCCAATCGAGGTCGCCTCGCAGGCGCAGGGACAACTGGCGGGTGGTGAGCTGGCGATGTTCAGCGATGCTGTCGAGCGCCTGCGAGCTCGTCTTCACCCGCGTGCTCGGCGCTTGTGGGTCGAACGTCAGCAGTTCGTGCACCAGCTGCGCCGGGCTCGATTCGTGGCTCGCAACCTTGAAGGGCAGCGTGCCGGTCAGCAGTTCGTGGAGCACGACGCCGAGCGAGTAAACATCCGCGCGCGTATCGACGTCGAGCGGCGAGAGCTGTGCCTGTTCCGGGCTCATATATTCGGGCGTGCCGATGAGGTGCCCGATGCGGGTATGTGCGCGGCTGGCCTGCGTGCCGGGCGTGACCGCCTTGGCAATCCCGAAATCGATGACCTTCGGGATCGGTCGTCCATCCAGCTCGCTCACCAGCAGATTGCCCGGTTTCAAGTCGCGGTGGATGACACCTTTCTGATGGGCATGCTGAACGGCGTCGCAGATCTGCAGGAACAATTGCAGGCGCGCATCGATGCTGAGCCGGTGCTGGTCGCAATAACGGTTGAGCGGAATGCCGGGCACATACTCCATGGCGAAGTACGGCTGCCCGGACTCGGTCTCGCCGGCGTCGACGATGTGCGCGATGCTGGGATGGCTCATCAACGCCAGCGTCTGCCGCTCCACCTCGAAGCGCGCGATGACTTCGCGTGAGTCCATGCCGGGCTTGATGACCTTGAGCGCCACGCGTCGAACCACGGGCGTCACTTGTTCGGCGAGATACACCTCGCCCATCGCGCCTTCCCCGACACGCTCCAACAATTTGTAAGGGCCGATGCGCCGCTCACCGCGCTCCGCTGACGGCGGTGCGGGGCGCTCCAGCGCCTGGTCGCGCTCGGCGGCATCATGAGCTTCCAACAAACGAGTGATGCGTTCGCGACTCGTCGCGTCTGGACAATGAGCCTGCAACCACTGTGCGCGCTCTGTTTTGGGCAGATCGACACAAGCCTCGAACAGCGCGCGCTCGGTTTGCAAACTCATGCGGTCGACCTGCGGCTAGCGGCAGTGTTGCTGGATATGTTCGCACAGCCAGGCGCGGGCGAAGGTCCAATCGCGCTTGACGGTGGCGGGAGAAAGATCCATGGCGCGCGCCGTGTCTTCGATGCTCATGTTTGCGAAGAAACGCAACGAGACGACTTCGGCCAGGCGCGCATCTTCCAGGGCAAGTTGCTCGAGCGCATCGTTGACCGCCAGCACATCCAGATCATCCTCCGGTGCGCTTACATCCAGATCGGACAACGTCACGCGCACATGACCGGCGCCGCGCTTTTCGGCGTATTTGCGTCGAGCGTGGTCGACCAGCACCCGGCGCATGGCCTGCGCGGCCGCGCCAAAAAAGTGTCGACGGTTTTGCCACTCGCCCGAGCCGGGGTTCAGCCGCAGGTACACCTCGTTGACCAGCGCGGTGGGCTGGAGCGTATGGCCGGAGCGCTCCTTGCGCATGCTGGATTCGGCGAGCAGGCGCAGCTCCTCATAAACGGCCTGATACAGCCGTCCCAAAGCCTCTTTTTCTCCGCCGCCTGCTGCATCGAGCAGGCGGGTCACATCGCTGCCGGACATTTTTTTCACTTCCCGTGAGCCAACCCGGCGGACCACTGCGCATGGATCGGCAGGAGCTGGAGCGAGCGCGCTCGACTCGGGCGACATTTTAGTACGACCCAACTGAAGTGGAGTAGATCATGACTTTGGATACACAGACCCGGCGGCGGACGTTGTTACGTCGGGGTGGATTGCTTGCAACGACGGTCGCCGCCTTGATGCTGGCGGCGTGCGGTGGCGGTGGAGGCGGCGGCTCGGATTCCGGCGGTGCCGGCACGGGCGGTTCCGGCTCGGGTGGCTCGGGCGATACGGGCACCGGCAGCGGTGGTGGCGGCCCGAGCCCGGGGGGCGGCGGTGACACCGGCTCCGGCTCGACCTCCCCGAATCCCATCATTTATATCGCCGATGAGGACTCGGATGAGATCAACGAGCTGTACCTCGCGGACGCGAGCAGCCCGAACGGCTCGACCAAGTTGAACGGTCCGCTGGTCGCCGGCGGGAGCGTCGATCAATACGCCACCACGCCCGACGGGCAGACCGCGATTTATATAGCCGACGGTTCGGTGTCCGGTCGGTACGAGCTGTACTCGGTCAACCTCGCCAGCCCGGGCGTGGCCACCAAGCTCAACGCGCAGTTGCAGTCGAACCGCGACGTGCTCGACTTCATCGTCAGCCCGGATGGCACCAAGGTGGTGTATCGCGCCGATGTGACGGACGACATCTACGAGTTGTTTGTGGTCGATCTCGCTCACCCGGGAGTCGCCACGAAGTTGAATGCACCGCTGACCGCGGGTGGCTCGGTTCGCGCCGGCTATCGCTTCAGCCCGGACAGCTCCCGGGTTTTATATCGAGCGGATCAGAGCACCGTCGAGGTGTACGAGCTGTTCATCACCCAACTCTCGAACCCCGGTGTGGCGCAACGGGTGCATCCCCAGATGGGCGCCGATCGTGATGTTTACGATGAGTTCGACTTCAGCCCCGATGGTCAGCGGATCGGTTACGTTGCGGACCAGGACGCGAACGACGTGCTGGAACTCTACACCGTCGCGGTGTCGAATCCCGGCACGAGCGTAAAACTCAACGGCCCGATGGTGGCCGGCGGCGACGTGTGTCGGTTCCAGTTCGCGCCGGATTCGGCTCGCGTTGCCTACTGCGCGGATCAAACAACGGACGGCGTGGTCGAGCTGTACACCGTGGCGCTCAATACGCCAGGCGTCTCGACCAAGATCAATCCGCCGCTCGTTGCCGGTGGTCGAGTCACGACGTTGTATGAATTCGGGCCGCAGAGCGACTTCATCGTCTACGTCGCCGAGCAGGATACGGCCGGCCGTCCGGAGCTCTATCGCGCCGAGCTTTCGATGCCGGGCGTAGCAACCAAGCTAAGCGCGCCGCTCGTGTCCGGCGGCGGTGTGGTGGGTTTCGACATGCGGCCGGATGGCGCGCGCATTTCATACAACGCCAATCAGGACAACGCGGGCGTATACGAACTGTATGAAGTGGATTTCGCCAGTGCCGGTGTCGCCACCAAGCTGAGCGCTCCGATGTCCGCATCGGGAGTGATGTGGTTCGAGTACACCCACGCGGGCGATCGCATGATCTACACGGCGGATCAGGAGAGCGCCGCGACCGAGTTATATCGAGTGGAGATCGTCGCACCGACGATCGCGGCCAAGATCAACGGTGCCCTGGTGACGGGCGGCGAAGTCCATGACTTCATGATCGTGCCGTGATGAACAGCGGGCGGCGTCGCGTCGACGCCGCCCGTGTCATGCGGTCTCGCAGCGATTGCGGCCGCCTTGCTTGGCTCGATACAACGCTTTGTCGGCGCGGTCGAATACAGTTTCAGGCGAATCGTCGGGCAGCAATGCAGTCACGCCGCTCGACGCCGTGATCGACACCGGTGTGCCCCGAAAGTGAAAGCCGATCTCCGCGATGGCGGCACGGATGCGTTCGCTGAACCGCGAGGCATCTTCCAAATGAGTGCCGGGCAGAATCATCACGAACTCTTCGCCACCGTAGCGGGCGATGAAGTCGGTCGAGCGGATCCGGCTGGCAAAGCAGCTGGCGACGACTTGCAGCACCCGATCGCCGGCGCGGTGGCCGTAGCTATCGTTGATGCGTTTGAAATGATCCACGTCCCACACGGCCAGACAGGCGGCCTGTTTGAAGCGACGCAAGCGATGCAGCTCTTCCTCAACACGCTTGTCATACGCCTGACGATTGGGGATTCCGGTCAGCACGTCGATGGTCGAGGCGCGCTGCTCATCTTGTAACTGGCCTTGCAAGCGCTTCGCCTCGGCTTCCAGCTCGAGGATGCGCGAGCGCATCTGATCGCTTCGGGCGCTGATGGCTGCCGCGAAAGTCGCCTCACGCTGCCGGAACTCCTGCAGGTGTCTGTCGATCGCATCCATGCGGTCGCGGACCTGTTGACGGATCAGTTGCAGATCCTTGGCGGTCTCCACGCTCTCGCCCATGGCCCTGATCTCGCCGACCAGCTGAGTATTCAATGTCTCGCTGCTGGCTTGCGATTGCGCCTGGTTCTGATGTTGCTCGGCGACGAACTGACCGATTTCGTCCAGCTTGCCGACCATGTGACCGAGCAGATCCTCGATCTCCGCTTTGGCGCGCTCGATGTGTTGAATGCGCTTGCCGACCAGATCGGTCAGCGAGCTGAGCACTTCGGGCAGCTGGTCGTGGGTCAGAGCGGCCGACAGCCGCTCATCCAGCGCGTCTGCTTGGGCGGCCAACTCAACATCGCGACGAAGCTCGGCAACCAGCGCCGCGAGTATGGAGCGCAAACGCTCGTCGCTCACGACCACGTTGCTCGATGGCAACGACGGCGCATTGCCTGGCGCATCCGGCGCGGGCGGCACCGGATGATCGAGCGCGCCGATGGCGTCGGTGAGCGCGGGGGTGAGCTTCTCGAGCTCTTCGGCGGAGGTCTCGCGGCGAAGCACCGCCTGAAGTTTTCTGAGCTGCTCATCCAGCGGCGGCGAGAGTCCCAACGCGGCGGTGCACAGCCGGCCGATCAGGCGTTTGAGCGCCGTTTCCATGGCGCGAAACTGCAGCTGCTGTTCATCCAGCCGGCCCAGACTGTCGTAGTACTTGGTGCGCCAAGGGTCAGTATCGGTGCCTGTCGTCACAACACATCACTCGAACTTCGGTTCGCCGCTTCATTCTGTCTGGCGTCCGTTTCGGCAACAGCGACGCAGGGCGTGATATGTATTCATCGAAGCGTAGCGGCGAATTCTTGAGTGAAGTGGCTCGCAAAAACCGCAACCGGGGCGCCGCCGGCGCGCGGTTCAGGGTTCCCCCGAGGGCAAGCGGGCCTCGGCGAAAATGTGTTCCAGATACGATTTGAACAACGTGGTTCTGCGCTCGGGCAGTGGCCTCCCCGTGGCAGTCGCGCTTTCGATCCGATCGACGCGAAATGTCCGGTAGTCCTGGCGCAGCTCGCACCACGCACCCAAAGACGGTTGGTGATAGAAGGCGATGACCAGCGGCCAGACGATCCGCTCAGTCCGCGCGCCGTCGGGCCCCACGTAGACGATCGACACCTTCTCTTCGTTACGCAAGGCTTCGCGAATGACGGGCAGCACCGGCAGGCGAGTGGGCTCCTCCGGCTGCGGCCAGGCGTACAGGCCGATGGAGTCGATCTGGTCGCGCAAGTCCTCCGGGGTCGCCATCGCGATCTTGGCGATCGCATTGCTGGCGGCACGCGCCAGACCGGCGTCGGCCTGACGCTCCACCCAATAGCCGCCCAGCCGGAGCGCTTCCAGCTCGGTCGGATCGAACATCAGTGGCGGCAGAAAAAATCCCGGCCGCAGCAGGTAGCCTGTGCCGGCCTCGCCTTCGATCGGAGCGCCCAACCCGATCAGCGTCTGCACGTCGCGATAGATGGTCCGCAGCGACACGCCCATTTCCTCCGCCAGCACCGCGGCGGTCACCGCCCGGCGATGGCGGCGGAAGACATCGATCAGCGCAAACAGGCGTTCGGTCTTGTTCATTGGAGGCAAGGGCTGCTGACAAGATCTGGCAGCAGTGCCGACTACACTGCCCGGCAGCCAAGCATAGCGTTTCACCTCGAGGAGAGCCGGCCAATGTTGAAGACCTACCAGGGCAGCTGCCATTGCGGAGCCGTTCGCTACGAAGCGGACATCGATCTGAGCCAGGGCACGACCCGGTGCAACTGCTCCATCTGCCGGAAGACGCGCAGCTGGGGCACGGTGATCAAGCCGGAGAACTTCAGGCTCCGGACCGACGAAGCGCAGCTCGGCGATTACCAGTTCGGTTCCATGCAAGGCCATCATCTATTCTGCAAGCGCTGCGGCCTGCGCCCGTTCAGTCGGGGCAACGTGCCGGAGATCGGCGGCGCGTTCGTCTCCATCAACATCGCGTGCCTCGACGATGTTTCCGATGAAGAGCTGGCGGCACTGCCGATCCGTTACTGCAACGGTCGCGACTACGACTGGATGCACGAGCCGAAGGTGACAAGTTATTTGTAGGTCGATACTGACCTGAATAAATTTCCCGATGGCACCCTTTTACGCCGTC
>JAEWAF010000121.1 GCA_023391815.1 Pseudomonadota bacterium | reverse complement strand
AACGGCGTGACTTTGCGCGGCGCGCCGCCGCCTGCGGCGGCGGGGTACGTCCATGTACCCGGGCAGTACTGTTAAACGTTTGGGGGCTTCAGTAGACGTTGCCGGCGGCTTTAGTTCGGACGAGCCTGAGACGTGTTGGCGGGAGCGGCGCCGCTGGTGGCGAGCATCAGGTCGTTGAGCTTCTCGCGCTGGCCGCTGGCAATGTAGAAATGCTCGATGCGTTGACGTGCTTTGATACGAACGTCGCGATCGGCGCTGTCGTCCGCGGCGAGCTCGCTGTAAGCGCGCGTCAGATACTGTTCCGCCTCTCGCATGCGGCCCTGCTTGAAAAGCACTTCGCCCAGCGCACTGGCCGAGCGGGCGGCACGCCAGGCCGGCGCATCGGTGCGCTTCCAGCGATTCATCGCCGCCGTCAGCATCGCTTCCGCGTCGGCGAGTCGATTGGTTTCGAGCAGCACTTCACCCAGCAGATGCTCCGCCGAGCAGACGTATTGATGGTCCGCCGGGCGCGTCTTCGCCAGTGTGTCCAGCGAATGTCGCAGCTCGCGCTCGGCATCGTTGTATTTCCCTCGACGCATCAGCACCGCTGCATAGGCCGTGCGGAAATACGGCGTGTACGCGTGTTCGGCGCCCATCGCATTCACCGCTGAATTGAGCGATTCGGCGGCGAACTGTTCGGACTCGGCGAGCTGCCCCTGCGCGCGTCGGATCTGCGACAGCGAGTCGAGCACTTCAGCGACCTGACGGCTGTTGTTGCCGAACAGAATGCGTTGTTTCTCGAGCGTGCTTTCGAACATCACGCCCGCCTCGTTGATGTGATTCTGCATCAGCAGCGCTTCGCCCAGCCGGGTCTCGGCGAGCACGCGATCGGGGTGCAGATCGGGCGCGGTGAGGCGGAAGATATCGACGGCCTGGCGCGTGACCCGCTCCACCGATGGAATGTCGTCCATCCACATGAACACCAGCGACAGATCGAGC
The DNA here is from genome assembly GCA_023391815.1 of Pseudomonadota bacterium. Taxonomy (GTDB): domain Bacteria; phylum Pseudomonadota; class Gammaproteobacteria; order Steroidobacterales; family Steroidobacteraceae; genus Steroidobacter. The sequence continues at coordinate 3,178 of JAEWAF010000121.1, read as the reverse complement.
AACACCACCGCGACTTCCTGATCGTTCGGCCCGCGCACCTGCCGGTTCAGCGCCAGCGCCTGTTCGAACGATTGGCGCGAACGGGTCACGTCGCCGCTGGCGAATTCCACCCGGCCGCGATTGGTCAGCAGCGTCGCGTAGGTCGGCGTGCGTTGGCCGCCGATACGCTCGCAGAGTGCCATCGCTTCTTTGATCACGCGGGCCGAGCCATTCGTGTCGCCCAGATGTCGCAAAGTCACCGCGAGCTCGGACATATCTTCCGCCGCGGGCAAGCCGCCGCCGTTCGGCATCTGACGGCGCAGATGCACGGCATCTTCCAGATAGCTCAGCGAACGTTCCGGATCGCCGCTGCGACGGAACGCGCGACCGATGGAGGCAAGCAGGCGGGCGCGCACTTCCGGGCGCATGCCTTTGTCCGCACGCACCTGCAGACCCGATTGTTCGAGCAGCTGACGTGCCGTGATCTCCTTGCCCTGCGCCTTGAACGGCTCGGCCGCGGAGAACACGTCGAGCATGAATTCGGAGACGGCCTGCGCCGATTTACTTTCGTTCGCGGCCTTGTCGCGCTCGGCGGCGATGCGCTGGTTCTGAATCGTCAGCGCGACGGCAAACGCGACGATGACCAGGAAAAAGAACGCGCCGGCCGAGACGCCGAACGCATGCCGACGCACGAAGCGTTGTGAGTAGTAAAGCCAGTTGCCCTGGCGCGCGACCACCGGCTCGGCCGACAGATAACGGCGCAGATCGGCGGCCAGCTGTTCGACCGATCCATAGCGATGTTGCGGCTCCTTGCGAAGGGCGCGCATGACGATGGAATCGATGTCGCCGAGCAAACGTTTCTGCAATCGATCCGGCTGCAGCCCGCGAGCCAATGCGATGGCCGCGATCGGCGACTCGCCTTCGGTGGCCGCGGCCGCATCGATGGCTTTCTTGACCGCGACGCTCGGGCGCTGCGGATCGGTGATACAAATGGAACGTTCCAGCTCCAGCTGACTGGCCGAGGAGGGCACGGTGTACGGCCGCAGCCCGGTGAGCAATTCATATAAAACGACGCCGAGCGCGTAAACGTCGCTGGCGGTCGTGACCTGTCGGCCAAGGATCTGCTCGGGACTGGCATATTCCGGCGTGAGCAGCCGGTCGTTCATGCGCGTCAGCGCCAGCATGGCCGCGGCGTCGCCGGTATCGAGCAGCTTGGCGATACCGAAATCCAGCAGTTTGGGCGAGCCTTCGGCGGTGACCAGGATGTTGGCCGGCTTCAGATCGCGATGGACGATCAGGTTCTGATGCGCGTACTGGACCGCGTTACATATCTCCAGGAACAGTTTCAGTCGCGCGGTGAGGTCGAGCTGCTGGCGATCGCAATAACGGTCGACGGGCTCGCCGTGTACATATTCCATGACCAGATACGGCTGGCCTTCCTGGGTCTCGCCGGCATCGAGCAGGCGCGCGATGTTGGCGTGATTCAGGCTGGCGAGAATCTGTCGTTCGGCGCGAAACCGCTGGCCCAGATCGCCATGGATGGTCGCGTTGTCGACGATCTTGACCGCGACCTGCGCCGAGTACTGACGGTCGGCGCGCTCGCCCAGATAAACCGTGCCGGTGCCGCCGTGGCCGAGGATGGACGCGAGCTTGTAGTTACCGATGACGCGGCCGACCAGTGCTTTGCGCCGGTCGCGCGTGGTGGCGTCGATGGCTGCGCCGAGTGCGTGCGTGAGCGGACCGGTGGATTGGCCGACGTCGCAGGCCAGCAGCTCGAGCAACTCATCCTTGAGCTCTTTATCGTCGCCGGTCTGGGTGCTGATGAACGCTTCGCGTTCGTGGTCCGGTAACTCGACGGCGCGGGAGAACAGATCCTGCAGGCGCTCCCAGCGCTCGTCGATCTTCCCTGGTTCAGCCATGGTCATGAGGCTTCGGGTTCGCGATTCCGTTGCGGCCGGATCTGACGCAGGATCCAGGCCTTGGCGAGCCGGATCTCCCGATCGACGGTGGCTTCCGAGACCTTCAGGGTTTCGGAAAGCTCCTGGTAAGTCAGGCCGCCGAAATAATGCAGCTCCACCATTTCGGCGAGCCGCGGATTGTTGCCGGACAGGCGTTGCAACGCCTCGTCGATTTCCAGCACGTCGATATCGCCCGCGGTGGCGGGGCCGAGATCGAGCACGTCCATATCGAAATCGTTGAGCGAGCCCGTGGTGGTGCCGCCGCGTTTCTCACGAAAGCGGGTCTTGGCGTGGTCCACCAGAATACGTCGCATCTGCCGCGCGGCCACGGCAAAGAAATGAGCACGGTCCTGCCACGAGACATTCATCTCGACGAGCTTGACGAATGCCTCGTGCACGACGGCGGTGGCCTGCAAGGTGTGGCCCGGCCGCTCGCGTTTCATATAGCGGCGAGCCCGGTTACGCAGCTCTTCATATATGAGCGGCGTCAGTCGTTCCAGGGCGCGAGTGTCCCCTGACTGCCACGCAGACAACAGCCGTGTCACTGCCTGCCGGTCGGGCGGTGGAATGGCCGCTGCGATTGTGTTGCTCAGTTGCGGGTCTCCGATTCGGGGCCTGTCTGTTCTTCCACACCGAAAACGCGCCAGCGTCTTCGTCGGGTTCTAGTTTACTGGCTCGATTGCGACAGTTTCTCACCTAAGCCGCGCGCACTGCCGCGAGCCGCCCGCCAAAACCGTCCTACGGCCGTCCCTGAATCCGGCTCAACCGCTTGATTTGCGGGGACCCCCCGAAAACCCGGCTGAGCGATGTACCGATTGTTCCTTTTTTCTCCCGGTTGTCCAGGGGCTGTGACGGGATTCTCAGGGGGACATCGCTTATCCCAGTGATCGAGCCAATGCCGGTTCGAACTTTTAGCACTTTTCCCGGGAGGGGTTGTTGTCATGCGTAACGTATTTGCAATTTCGATGGCGGTGGCGGGTGTGCTGTTTGCTTGCAACGCGACATCCGGCGCGCGTCTGGCGGATGGCGATTCAGGTGGCAAGCGTCCGGTATTTAACATTGTCGATGGCGACTCGGGCGGTAAGCGGCCGGTCCTGGCGGATGGCGATTCGGGCGGCAAGCGTCCGGTATTCAACCTGACCGAGGGCGACTCGGGTGGTAAGCGCCCGGTGCTGGCAGATGGCGATTTCGGCGGCAAGCGTCCGGTGTTCACCCTGACCGATGGCGACTCCGGCGGTAAG
>JAEWAF010000092.1 GCA_023391815.1 Pseudomonadota bacterium | reverse complement strand
GCTCAGACACGGCGGTGGATCCTCGTCGAGCAGGTTGTTGACGCCGACCGCAAGCTGCAACTGACGATCGAACAACGCCGGGGTCCAGCTCACCTGCAGATCGGTGTACACCCGACTGTCCATCTTGTTCGTGAGATCTCCGGGACTGGAGCAGAGGTTGGCCAGACCGGCATCGACCAGCGCGCCGGGGCAGATTTCGGTCAGCTCGCTCAGATAGCGCAAGGTCAGCGATGTGACGAAGTCGTGCACGAGCCAATCGACCGCGAACGTCGATTTGTAACGGACGTAGCCGCGGGTCGGCGAGCCCACTTCGATGCCCGCACGCTCCGTTCCAACCAACCCATCGGTACCGAGCGTGAATTCCTTGTAACCGCCCAGATAAGTATTGGCCCACTGGAAGCGCAACGCGCCCCAGTTCTTTTCCGGCGTCGCCAGCGTCACCGTCCAGTCGATGCCGTCGGTTTCGATACGGCCGATGTTGGTGAGCTGATTCGCGAATGCAGTGATCGAGCCGCCCGGCCCTCTCACGATGCCATTGCAGAACAGCGACGACAGTGTGTTCACGCAATTGTTCAGCTGGATCTGCGCGGACAGTGCCTGAATCGCATCCTCGAGCTCGATGTCGTAGTAGTTCACGTCGAAGGTCAGATCGTCGATCCAGCCCGCGTTCTCGGCCCATGACGGGTTGTAGGTGAAGCCCACCGTCCAGGTCTTCGACGTCTCGGGTTGCAGATTTTCGTTGCCGCCGGTCTGCACACTGATCTGCTGATTGATTTGCGTGAACGACGCGGGCACCCCCAGCGCCGCGCAGTTCGCGCGCACGGTCGCCGATCCATTCGTCGAATAGTTGGAACAGGGATCGTTGATGTTGCTGTCGAATCGCGAACCGCTATTGAACAACTCGCCGATGTTCGGAGCGCGGAAACCCTCGGCATAGTTGGCGCGCACCGCCACGTCATCCACGACGCGCCAGTAGATCCCGCCTTTCAGAACATTGTCGCTGCCGATGTTGTCGTAGTCGGAGTAGCGCACCGCTGCCGACAACTCCAAACGCTTGATCGCCGGCAGATCGCCGAGCAATGGAGCACGCAGTTCGAGGTAGGCCTCACGCACTCGTGTCTCGCCCGCTGTCGGCGCGGCGGGGACGTCCGCAGTCTCGCCAGCCTGCACCATCGCATCCGGCGTGAACGAGCCGGTTTCCTTGCGATATTCCACGCCGAGCGCGTACGCGAACGGACCGGCCGGCAGGTTGAACAAGTCACCGCTGACGTTGGCGGTGATGTCGTTCAACTCCTGCGCGCTCTGATCGCTCTGGGTGAACGTGGCCCAGTCGAGCATCTCCCGCGTGATGCTGCCTTCGCCGTTCGGACCTTGACCGCCGAAGATGTTGAATGGCACGCAACCGGGCACCGCCAGGCAGGCCGCCTCCGGTCCGAGCGCCAGTGCCAGCTTGCGTGAATTGAAAATGTTATGACCGAGCTGGGAGGCATTGTTCTTGCCCCAGTTCAGGCTCACATCCCAATACATCGGCCGTGCGCCGAACTGCAGATCGCCGCTGAAGGTGCCGGAGACCAGCCAGGTATCGACGGTCTGATCGAAGATGCGCGGCCCCGCTTCCAACGGCCGCCGGCCGATCGTGATCAGGTTGGTCCGGCCGTCCAGATCGATGCCGAACGGGTTGTAGCGCTGATCGGCCGGAATGAAAATGTTGTCCAGATAGAAACCGGCGCCGGCGTCCGAGCCCATCGGCAACGGATTCGGCGCCGCCTGGTTGCTCGACTTGCGATTGGTGTAAGCCGCGGTGAGCTTGAACACGACGTTATCGGCGAGGTCGTATTCCGCCTTGCCGAACAGATTCACGCGCTGGTTCGGCGTCACCAGATAGTTGTAGGGCCGGAAGTTGAATCGATCCGCGGTGCCGAACGCATGAAAGTCGCCGCTGGCCGGATTGTTAGGGTTGTAGTGAGGCAGCGTCACGCCATCGTTGAGCACGCCGTTGTTGAGGGTGATGTTGATCACGTCGGGCTTGCCGTCGCCATTCACATCGCCGCGCGGATCGAGAAAGATGAAGCGTCCTTGGGGCGAGTTGGAGCTGCCACCCACGCCCGGAGGTGCGCCATAGATGACTTCTCGCGACAGCTCGCGATCGCGCGAGTACACCGCGTCCTGTCGCGTGTAGCTCGCAGCGAGGAAGACCCGGCTGCGTTCGGCGCCGGTGCCGAAGGAAAGACTGTAGTCCTGCGTGTAGCCGTCGCCTTCATCGAACATCGCTTGATTGGTTTCCATGTTGAAACCGCTGTAGTCGGAGCGAGTGATGATGTTGACGACGCCGGCGATGGCATCCGATCCATAGATCGGCGAGGCGCCGTCCTGTAGCAATTCGATGCGTTCGATCGCGGCGGTCGGAACCGTGTTCAGATCGACGGCGCCAGACACGCCGCTCGCCGATGAGCCGCGCACCCAGCGTTTGCCGTCGACCAGCACCAGCACGCGCTTGGAGCCGAGATATCGCAAATCGATTTCGCTCGCGCCGGCGCCGATGCCGCCGCCGTCCGGCGGAAAGCCGAGATTGCCGCTGGCGTTGTTGGAACGATTGATGGCCGAGCCTGAGATAGGCAACCGCTGCAGGTAATCCGCGACCGAGACTTCGCCGCTGCGAGCGATGTCGGCCGCGGTGGCTGTTTGTAAAGGTGCCACTGCATCCACAGGGTTCTGGCGGATGCGTGAGCCGGTGACGATGACTTCTTCGGGCTGCGTCTCAGCGGCCGAGACGGGCGGGCAGCACATCATGAGTGTCGTTTGGACGACACACACGCCTGCCGTTGCAAACAAGGGACGGGCGCTCCAACGATCGATCCTTCTTCTATCCATGATCGGTGACCTCCGCTGGGAGAAGCGCGGAACGTAACACCGATCAGGGGCGAGCCAATACGTCTATATACTGAACGTCGATAGCAGCATGCATCGCGACCGATTGCATACTTTTTCGCTGCCGCTTTCTCGCCCCACTCGTGCCGACGGGGCGCTCATTTGCACGTATACAACGCGCTTCGCTGTGCGGAAATGTCAGAACAGATTAGCTAACAAATAGCGATAGGCGCCGGGCTCGACCAGTGCGACGTATACCAGACCGGTGATCGCCCCGCCCAAGTGCGCGTCGTGATTGACTCGTCCATGCGGATTGCGCGCGGCGTACCAGGTGTACGCGAGATATCCGATACCGAACAGCGGCGCCGGAATCGGCACCGGAATCGGAATGATGTACAGGGAGTTCTCGGGGAAGAACACGATGGACGCGAACAGCACCGCCGAGATCGCGCCCGACGCGCCGAGACAGGCGTACTCGGGATTGCGCTTCTGTTTGATGTAGGTGCCGAGATGGCTGATCAGCAGACCGGCGAAATATAACAATACGAAGTGGATCGGACCGACCGCCTGCTCCAGCAGGAAGCCGAAGAAATAGAACGTCATCATGTTGAAGATCAGGTGCATCAGGTCGGCGTGCACGAACCCGCTCAGCACGATGGTGTCGTACTGCCGCCGGCGCAGGAACCAGTACGGCCGGAACAGGCTGCGGTCGATGAGCTTGGGGGCGCCGAACAGGCCGATCAGACTGGTGGCAATGGTGACGACGAAAATGATCAGCGCGGGCGACAGCTGCAAGCTCACGTGATGGGTTCCTGACAGACAAAGGGAGCCGACGCGCTATTGTGCCGGAATCGTCCGACGCGAGCGCGGCTCAATCGTGCAAAGGCTGCTTTATGGCGGGACTTCGGGGAGTTAGTGTAACCGTGCCATGTCCGCCCCACCCGCACCCGTCGACGCTCGCATCGGCATGCTCGACACCACGCGCGGTATCGCCGTGCTCGGCATCCTGCTGATGAACATCACCGGCTTCGGGCTGCCTTATTCTTATGACGACCCCACGGTCTGGGGCGGTGAGTCGACCGCCGATTTCGCCGTCTGGCGCCTCATGGCGCTGTTCTTCGAAGGCACGATGCGCGGCTTGTTCACGCTCCTTTTTGGTGCCAGCGCATTGCTGTTCCTGGCGCGCCATACCGCGCATGCCCCAGAGCTGCGAGCGACCGATTTGTATTTCCGTCGCACCCTATGGCTGATCGCGTTCGGACTGCTCATCGGCTACGTGCTGCTCTGGAGCGGTGACGTGCTGTTTTATTACGGCATCGCCGGGCTCGTGCTGTTCGCGTTCCGCAATCTCTCGCCTCGACGTCTGCTGATGCTCGCAAGCCTGTGCCTGGTTCTGCAAACCATGGTTTCCGTGAGCGAGTGGATGGACTTCCACGAGACACAGTCGCTCGCGCAGGCGGCAAGCGCACGTCAGGCAACCGGGCAGCCGCCGGCCGACGGCGACCGGGAAGCCATCGATGAATACAGCGCTTTACAGGCCGAGCTCCGGCCAGAGCGCCAGAACCTGGAAGCCTATATCGCGAATGTGCGCGAGAGCTACGCGTCGGCGTTCGCCGTGCTCCGAGGAGATACGTGGTACATGCAGAGCGTGTTCTTTCTTCGACACGGCTTCCTCGAGTGCTTCGGCATGATGCTGCTGGGAATGGCGTTGTTGAAATCGGGAGTGCTGACCGGAGCCCGCTCGACTCGCATGTATGTCGCGATGATCGTCGTCGGCTACACGATCGGGCTGACCGTGAATGTTTCGGAGGTGCGCCACCTGGAAGCCGCGAACTTTTCGCCCAATGCGATGATGGATGTTCTGCTCACCTACGATCTGGGTCGGGTGCCCATGACGCTCGGACACCTGGGTGCAATCGCGATTCTCTGCCGAACGCCGTGGCTGGCGAATGTTTCGCGCGTGTTTGCCGCCGCAGGTCGGATGGCCCTCACGAATTATCTGGCTCAGAGTCTGATCTGCCTGCTGATATTCACTGGCGCCGGCCTCGCTCTGTACGGACAGCTCGCGAGGCACGAGCTGTACTACATCGTGATTGCGATCTGGGCGATGCAGCTCATCTGGAGTCCGCTGTGGCTGCAACACTTCCGTTACGGACCCGCGGAATGGTTGTGGCGTTCGGCGACGTATTGGCGGTGGCAGCCGCTGAGACGTCTCTCGGCACCGGTCTCGCAGATATCGGCGCCGACCTAGCCGCTCTGTGCTTCGAATATCTTTCGCACCGAGTCCATCGTATCGGCTTCGTCGGGCCGCTTGTCGTCGCGATACCGCTTCACTCGCGCCAGCCGTAGGGCCAGGCCGCCGGGATAACGCGGGCTTGCCTGTAAGTCGCTGAACGCGATCTCCACCACCAGCTCCGGCCGGACATACACCGTCCAGTCGTCTCGATGAGTTTCGCGAGCGAGAAATTCCTGTGTCTGCCACTCGAGCATCGCATCGGTCAGACCTTTGAACGTCTTGCCGAGCATGACGTACTCGCCGGTGGCTGGATCGAGCGCGCCAAGGTGCAGGTTCGAGAGTTTTCCGGTGCGCCGACCATGTCCCCACTCGGCGGCGAGAACGACCAGATCCAGCGTGTGGGCTCGTTTGATCTTGAGCCAGCTCGCGCCCCGATTGCCGGCTTCATATGGCGCCGACAACGATTTGGCCATGATGCCTTCGTGTCCGGCGGCAATCGCGGCGTCGTAGAACGCGCTCGCTTCTTCTGCGGAGGCAGTTACGAGCCTGGGAATGACCAAGTCCTTTGGAACCGCACGCGCCAGCGCTTCATAACGTTCGCGCGTCGGCCGATCCGCGAGACTCTCATCTCCCAGGCGCAGGCAATCGAAGAAATACGCACGCATAGGCAGCTCGGCCTGAAGCTTCTCGACATCGAGCTTGCGACCGAAGCGACGCATGGTGATTTGAAAAGGGTGGGGCCGACCTGCGGGAGTAAATGCAATCGCCTCACCGTCGAGAATGACTTCACGCGCCGGCAGCTCCTTGACCAGCGTAGCGATCTCCGGAACAGCGACAGTCACATCGTTGAGGCTGCGTGTATAGATGTGTACGGAGTCGCCGCTCTTATGGACCTGTATGCGTGCGCCATCCATCTTCCATTCGAACACGGCATCGTCGCCCAATTGCTCGAGCGCTTCGCCGACATCCGCGGCGGTTTGCGCCAACATGGGTGCGACCGGCGAGAGCAGTTCCAGCTGAAAGTTCGCTAGCGCGCTTTCGCCTTCGACCAACGCCGCGTGCGCGACGGCCCCCAAGCTCTTCGCATACATCGCCGCGCGCCGTACTTTGTCGACCGGAATCTGAGCGGCAGCCGCAATTGCATCGACCATCACGCCGGCCAGCGCACCTTGACGCAGTTCGCCGATCAGCAGACGCATCAGGAACTGTTGCTCGGCCTCGGTCGCGCGAGAAAACAGCTCGCGCAACGCCTCCGAGCGACGCGTCGTCGAGCCGCTGCCGCGAATGCCGGCGATTTCGGTCAATCGTCGATCGACCTCCTCTATCGATAGGACCGGCTCGCTCGCGAATGCTTCGGCACTCGCCGCCTTCAACACCGCGTAGCCGATGCCGAACTTACCCTGAGGTGTTTCGCCTGAAAGATATGCGACGCCAATGACGATCTCGTCGGCCGCGAACTGCCGCAAGCACGCCGCCAGCTCGCGCACCTTCGCCAACCGCGCCGAGGTCGATGCGACTTTGGAAGATGTCTCGACAATGACGGCCAATAACGTCATGACTCAGGCCGAAGTTGTTTTACTGCCCGAGCCTAACGCTACCACGCCGTTCAAAGTTGCGACGGGCCGGATCTAGCTCCAATAAAAATGGCACGGTCCATTCCCTGGACCGTGCCTAGTGCAGGATGAGGCGGGAGGTGCCCTCCTCCTGCCAGTGTGATTGGGAAACCGATTACTTGTACTTGTACGCGAGCCGGACACCCACTTCGCGCCGCTGGCCCCAGCTGTAGAACGTGCGTGCCCGCGGCCGCGCGTAGAAGGCTTCGGTCTTGACGGCCTCATCGAGCGCGTTGGTGATGAACGCCTCGGCGGTCCATTGATTCGTGCTCGAACGGAACGCGATGGCCGCATCCAGCATGGTGTAGGCAGGCTGACGCCCGAAGTCCTTTTCGCCCGGATCGTTCGCGTCGTAGGTACCGGCGGGCCGATCGGTGAGGTTCTCCCAATTGAGGAACATGTCATCGTAGTAGCTGGCACGAATACGCGGCACCACCGCGGCCCCGCCCGGCAGCGGGAATTCGTGCGAGTACTGCACCGTCAGCTGATATTCGGGCGCATAAGGCAGACGGTTGCCCGCGAAGTTGAACTGGTTCAGGACGCAAGAGCCGTCGGGCGCGACGCCGATGCCGCACTCGTTCCAGATACGGCCGCTCGCATTGCCGAAGTCCTGCGAGCTGCCCACGAAGTCGTCGTACTTCGCATTCAGGTACGCGAACGTCGCAGCGAGCTGGCCCGCGCCGTCGAACAGCCCCGCCGAAGCCTCCAGTTCCAGGCCCTTGATGGTGGCGCCGCCCGCGTTGGTGCTGACCAACGTCGACTGGCCGGTGACCGGATCGTTCACGGCGCCGGTGACCTGCATGTCGGAGAAGTCCATGTAGAACACGTTGGCGCTCAGCCGCCAGTCCCTGAAATCCGTCTTGATGCCGAGCTCGGTGCTGTTGACCTCTTCAGGCCGCTGCAACAGAGAGTTGTTGCGTGAGAAGTCGAGCGCGCCGCTGGGCGTCACGAGGTCGTCGTAGCCCCTGCCATCCTGCAAGACGCCGGATTTCCAGCCAGTCTCGTACGATAGATACATCATGACCGAATCGGTCAGATCATATTCGCCGCGCGCCATCCAGGTCGTCTTGTTCCAGTCGCCTTTCATGTCGTTGTACTGGCGGTAGTAACAACCCTGCGCCCCGTTCAGTGCAGCCGCGTTGCGCGCGAGGTTGGTCGGCAGGTCGCCGCGCAGCGCGTAGGTGCAGTCGATCGAACGTCCGCCCTTGTCCTCACGAGTATCCTCGATGTAGCGGGCGCCGGCGGTGAGCCGCAAGTCGTCGGTGAACTTGAACGTACCCTGCGCATACGCGCTCTGCGTCTCCAATGAACGATTCGGCTGTACGAACGACGACAGCACGGTGGCCTGGTCTTGAGGCGTGAAGCCCCAGCTTCCGTGCAGCATGTCGAACCGGATGCTGTTCTCTTCCTCGAAGTAGTACAGGCCGGCGGTGTAGTTGAAACGTGCTTCGGATGGATTGGTGAGCTGCAGCTCGTGCTGCTTGCCCGTGTAGCTCGAGTCCACCGTGTTGCGCGTATCGCCTTGCGGCTCGTTGCCGTACATCTGCGCCTGGCTGAATTCGGCGTAGCCGCCGATGTAGCTGAGGGTGTAACCGTCGCCGAGGCCGACATCGAGACGCGTGCGGAAGCTGTCGGAATCCAGATCCAGATTGCCGGCGGCAGTCGCATTGTTGACCCGATGTTTGAAATCCTGGCTGGCGACATCGCCGGTCCCGCGATTGCGGAAGTTTTCGTAGACGAGGTGCCATTTCACGTCGTCGGTCGGCTCGAACAGCGAGCTGACTCTGAACGAGCTGAGATCGACCGTGCCGTACTTGCGCGCGGAAGCAAACTGATTGCCCGGGGCGTACTTGGTCTGTCCTTCCTGCTCATCCTTTGCGCCAGCGACGCGGATCGCCCACGTTTCCGTGATCGGCACATTCGCCATGCCGCGGAGCTGCAGCATCGAATAACTGCCCGCGGCGATCTCGCCCGAAGCATCGAAGCCATCCAGACGTGGTTTCGCCGAACGAAGCGACACGGCACCACCCGTTGAGTTACGTCCGAACAGCGTGCCCTGCGGACCGCGCAGCACCTCGGCGCCATCGAGGTCGTACATCATCACGGTCGTGCCCTGGGAACGAGCCGAGAACACGCCGTCAGTGTAGAACGCGATGCCCTGATCGCCCGCTTCCGTCTGATTGCGCGTGCCGAGGCCGCGAATGAAAACCAGCGGCACGGCGTGATCGCCGTTCGAAAAGAATTGCAGATTGGGCACGAGGCCGCGCATGTCGAGCAGCGTCGAGACGTGATTCTCGCTGAGGTTTTCCTGGGTGAACGCCGAGATCGCCAGCGGCGTTTCCTGCAGATTCGTCTCGCGCCGGGTGGCGGTGACGGTAACGGTTTCCAACCCCGCCTCGCCCGTTTCGGCAGCCTGCACGCCCGCCGACATGGAGAAGCAAATGCCTACCCCACCCAGTATCAAAGGCACCTTTCGCATGTCTCATCCCCCAATTTCTTGCGCTTGTTCCATGGTTGCTACGAGCGTTGCCGGGAGCCAACGCCTGACCTGTGCGGTCAGGGGCGTCCCGACTGCGCTGCTGGGCCGACATCCTAAGGGCAGGATGACAGCGCTGTCCAAATATTTTTGAGTCGCAGATCTTGCGCGCTACCGCGAAGTTATCGAATTCCGCCAATGCTGCGGTCCTGGCGCAGGCTGAAGTTATTGTTCGAATTGACTATCGCTGGACATTTTCGCTGCCGAGCACGTAGGCTTCACCGAACGACCTTGTGGTCCATTTGATACAGCCGCGCTCGCGTTCCGGCGCCGGTCGCGCGCACAGGCAAGGGGAAGCCGTGTCCGACAAGAGAATTCGTAACGTGCTCATCGTGGGTGGCGGCACGGCCGGCTGGATGACGGCCGCCGCGCTTTCGCAGGTACTCCAGAACGATTACTGCGCGATTCGGGTCGTCGAGTCCGAAGAGATCGGCACCGTGGGCGTCGGCGAGGCGACCATTCCCATGATCTCGGTCTTCAACCGGCTGCTCGGTCTGGATGAGAACGACTTCGTGCGCCAGACCCAGGGCACGTTCAAGCTCGGCATCGAGTTCGTCGACTGGGCCGCCATCGGCCGCAGATATTTGCATCCCTTCGGCCCCTACGGCACCGACATCAAGGGCGTTTCGTTTCATGCCTGGTGGCTGAAACTACGTTCGCTCGGCGAGCCGACCGATCTCGATGATTATTCACTGCCCGCCGTCGCCGCACGCAATGACCGGTTCATGCGTCCAGTGCAGGCAGGTAACACGCCGCTCGCGACGCTCTCGTACGCATTTCACTTCGACGCGATGCTGTATGCGCGCTACCTGCGCAACTACGCGGAGAAACGCGGCGTAGTGCGCACCGAAGGCAAGGTGGTGGACGTGCAGCTCGATGGCGAGAGTGGGTTCATCAAGTCGGTGCAGCTCGCGAGCGGGGAGCGCATCGAGGCGGATCTGTTCATCGACTGCTCCGGATTTCGCGGCCTGCTCATCGAGCAGGCGCTCGAGAGCGGTTATGAGAATTGGACTCACTGGCTGCCTTGCGACCGCGCGGTGGCCGTGCCTTGTGAAACTGTAGGCGAGACCTCGCCCTACACGCGCTCCACCGCGCGCAGCGCCGGGTGGCAGTGGCGCATTCCGTTGCAGCATCGCACTGGTAATGGCTATGTGTACTCGAGCAATCACGTGAGCGATGACGAGGCGGCGCGAACGTTGCTCGCCAATCTCGACGGACGGCCGCTCGCCGACCCGCGAGTGCTCAAGTTCGTGACCGGACGCCGAAAGCATTTCTGGATCAAGAACTGTGTGGCCATCGGCCTTGCGGCGGGATTCATGGAGCCGCTCGAGTCCACCAGCATTCACCTGATCCAGAGCGGCATCGCGCGACTTCTCTCGCTGTTTCCCGACCGCCACTTCGAAGCCGCGGACATCGAGGAGTACAACCGCGCCTGCACCTTCGAGTTCGAGCGCATTCGCGACTTCCTGATCCTTCACTATCACGCGACGACGCGCGATGACTCGCCACTCTGGAACGAGTGCCGCACCATGAGCATTCCGGACAGCCTGAAGCAAAGGATGAAGCTGTTCCGCAGCCGGGGGCGAATCTTCCGTCAGGACACCGAGCTGTTCACCGACACCAGCTGGTTCGCAGTCTTCATCGGCCAGGGCATCCTGCCGCGCGGCTACGATCCCGTCTGCGACACGTTATCCGCCGAAGAATCACGCCGCCGCGTGCTGCAGATTCGCTCCGTCATCGCCAACTGCGCCGGCGCCATGCCGAAGCACATGGATTTCGTTCGCCAGCACTGCGCGGCCCAGCCGGCGCCGCTTCGCTCGGGCAACTGATCAAAGGGCGGCCCCCGACACAACCGCTCTCTGCTAATGCCCGCCTCCGACCTGAGTCGGTGCGGGCACCTGCCCCGCGCAGGCGCGGCACGCGTGCATGGCGGGCCCGGGCGCGCAGCGCCCCCAAGAATCACGGGTGAGCGGGCGGGGTTTTAATCAGGCAGCGCGGAACGCGCGTCCACCCGAATGAATTGCATCGACTTCGGCCCCTCGCGCGAACCGGCCGATTTGAGATGATCCCGCCACATGAAGAGATGGGCCCCGCTGCTGTGGATTCCGATGCTGGTGCTGGCCGGTTGGGTGCTGGTCAATCGGCTCGAGAGCATCGATTTCCACGACGTGAAGCAACAGGTGCTGGCGCAGCCACCCGCCACGATGTTGCTGGGCCTGCTGTTCAGCGCGGGCGTGTATGCGCTGGTCGGAATCTACGAAGGCATCGCCGTACGAATGGCGAGCGGTCGCGCGATGTACGGCATCGCATTCAGAACCGCCCTCATCTCCAATCCGATCGGCCGTGCGATCGGCCTCGCGCTCGTCAGTGGCGGCGCCTTGCGTTATCGAATGTATGCGACCGTCGGCTTGTCGGCGCGAGAAGTTGCCGCGGTCGTGGTCATAGCCGCGATGCCTTATTTCTTCAGCGTCGGCTGGTTGATCGATTTGTCACTTCTACTCAACGCCGACACGGCCGCGCAAGCATTGCGGCTCTCGACGGGCATGGTGCTGTTGCTCGGTGCGATCGGCCTCGCGAAGGACATCGGCTGGTTGACGTTCGTGATCCGCCGCAAGACGCCGCTGACGATCGGAGGTCAGACGTTGCCGGTGCCGACCCTTCGTGACACGGCGCTGCAGCTGATCGTCGGGCTGATGCAGATTTCGCTGATGACGGGCATTCTTTATCTGTTCATGCCCGATGAATTGAACATGAGCTGGCCCGCGTTCATCGCCATCTACTGCATCGCCTTCGTGGCCGGCCAGCTCAGCAACGTGCCGGCCGGACTGGGCGTGCTGGAAGCGGCCCTGTTATTGATGTTGCCGCAGGTGCCGCCGGCAAAACTGCTCGGCGCGGTGCTGGCCTATCGCGCGGTGTTTGAAATTCTGCCGCTGCTGGTCGCGCTCGGCTTGTTGTTGATGTTCGAGTCGACCAACACCGGCGGCTTTTTACGCCGCCGGCTGCTGCGTCGCTGAGGGTTAGAGACGTCCCATCGCTTCCTGTGCCCAAGCCTTGCCGTTGCCTGCTTGGGCGATGGGCACGCAGGGCTGATAACCGCCCGGCACGGCGACGTACTGCAAGACTTGCGTGGCGCCGGCTTCCGAACAGAAAAAACCCAGCAGCGTCAGCTCGCGTGTCATGAGAATGAACGGCCGCTGCAGGTTTTTCGGGCGCGGGTCGTAGGCCAGCTCGGTCGCGATCGCGTCGTCGTTGAATTTCTTCACCTGCTCGGTCTGCTGCGCTTTGCTCAGCTCGATGAAACCTTTGCCATGCGCTTTGCGGGCGGCGTCGTCGAATTCCTTCAGGCCGGCCAGATAACGATCTCGATCGACCTGCTCGTAGACATCCTTGAGCATGGTGTCGATGAAGCCGGGCACACCGACATCCTTGGCGCCAGGCGTACTGGTGCGCGGGATGATGATCTCGGCCACCTCGGCCACGATCGCGCCTTGTTCCGGAGTGAAGAAAACCGGCTGCCAGCTCAACGCCTCCTTCTTGGGCGCGCAGCCATTGAGCATGCCGAGAATCGCAGGCGCCGAGACCGCGCCGCCCATCAGGTAGGCGACCCGCTGCAGCACCTCGCGACGATTCGTATTCAAATTGTCGAGACTCATGGCGGCGACCTCAGATGTTCATGCGCTTCAGTTCTTCGACCGCGTGGTTGCAGGCACGCGCGGTCAAGGCCATGTAGGTCAGCGACGGGTTCTGGCACGCCGCGGACGTCATGCACGAACCGTCCGTGACATAGACGTTCTTGCAAGCGTGCACCTGGTTCCAGCCGTTGAGCACGGACGTCTTGGGATCGCGCCCCATGCGTGCCGTGCCCATCTCGTGAATGCCCAAGCCGATACCCATCTGGTTATCGTAGGAGCGCACGTTGCGATAGCCGGCCGCCTCGAGCATTTCGGCCGCGTCGTTCGCCATGTCTTTCCGCATCGCCAGCTCGTTCTGTCGGAGCACGGCGTCGAACGCGAGCACCGGCATGCCGTACTTGTCCTTCTTGGAATGATCCATGGTCACTCGATTTTCGTGATACGGCAGGATCTCACCGAAACCGCCCAGCCCCATGTACCACGGGCCCGGCTGCGCCGCGCGCTCCTTCAGCTCTTCGCCCAGCTTGGTATCGAGCATCAGCCCGGTCCAACCGCCGCGCGAAGCGCCGCCTTGATAGCCGAAGCCACGCAGATAATCGCGCTTGTCCTTGCCGACGTTCCGATATCGGGGAATGTAAATCCCGTTCGGCCGGCGACCGGTGTAGTACATCTCATCGAAGCCGTCGACCATGGCGCGGGCGCCGATTTCGAGCTGGTGGTCCATGATGTTGCAGCCGAGCTCGCCGCTGTCGTTGCCGAAGCCGTTCGGGAAGCGGCTGGAGATCGAGTTCATCATGATGTACGTCGAGCCGAAGGTCGACGCGCACAGGAAAATCACTTTGGCGAAGTAGTCCGTCTGCTGCCGGGTCTCGGCGTCGAGCACGCGCACGCCGGAAGCGCGGCCTTTCTTGTCGTCGTAAATGATTTCGTAAACGATGGAGTTGGGCCGCAGCGTCATGTTGCCGGTCTTTTCGGCGGCGGGCAGCGTGCTCGACTGGCTGCTAAAGTACGCACCGAACGGACACCCTCGGATACACATGTTCCGGTACTGGCAGGTGCCACGTTGCGGGCTGTGCGCCAGCGGCGCCGTCAGGTGCGCGACGCGGCCGATGGTCATCTGCCGCCCGAGCTTGTCGGCCACCGCCTGTTTGAAATGTTTCTCGACGCAGTTCATCTCCATCGGCGGCAGGAACTTGCCGTCGGGCAGCTGCGCGAACCCCTCGTTCTGACCGCTGACGCCGATGAACTGCTCGACATGGTCGTACCAGGGCGCGAGGTCGTCGTAGCGGATCGGCCAGTCGACCGCGATTCCGTCCTTGGCGTTGGCCTCGAAGTCCATCGGGCTCCAGCGATAGCTTTGCCGGCCCCACATGATGGAGCGGCCGCCGACGTGATAGCCGCGGATCCAGTCGAAGCGCTGCTTCTCGGTGTACGGGAACTCGCTGTCGTCCACCCACCAATGTTTGGTCGCCTGCGTGACCGCGTAGCCCGTTCGGGCCGCGGTTTCGTGCTGCCTCAACTCTTCAGCGGTGGCGCGCCCCGCATATGGAAAATCCCATAGATCCGTGGTGGCGGTGGGGTAGTCCTGCACGTGCCTCACCATCCGGCCCCGATCCAGGACCAGCGTCTTCAAACCCTTTTCGGTCAGCTCCTTGGCCGCCCAGCCGCCACTGATGCCGGTGCCGACGACAATGGCGTCATAGGTATTCTCGTTCATCCAACCCCCTCTCGCGCCGCCCTGGTGGCGGTCGAATCTATGGCTAGTTTCCGGAGTGTAACCGGTTGCATTCGTCGCCAGTATGCATCGCCGCCCGGCCCGCTGGCGAGTGAATTGTCAGTCAAAAGGCCGGAGCACCGGGTCGAGCCTCGCCGCTCGCCGCTGCATCAACCAATAGACCGGCAATCCGGCCGCGAACAGCGCCATGCTCCACCAGAATTCTTCGGCCCCGGCGCCGAACAACGTCCAGAGCGAATACGCGGAGGCGAGCATCGCTATTAGCAAGAACGGCGACACGCGCCGCCCGGCCGAGCCCAGCAAACCGTCCCAGCAGAGTTTGAGCGCGGCCACCGCACAGCACAGGTACATGACCAGATAGGTCGAGGTCGCGATCAGGATGATGAACGTGAACACCTGCACCATCGAGCGGCTGTAGTTCATCAGCACGAGGGTGGTGAGCAACAGGCTCGTAATGACCAACGACGCGCCCGGCGTCCCATGACGCGACTCTTGAGCGAACACCTTCGGAAACACGCCTTCGTTGGCCAGCACGCGAGGCATCTCCGCCTGCAACAGAATCCAGCCGTTGAGCGCGCCGAAGCCGCTGACGAAAGCAAACAGCGCCAATGTGCTGGCGATGCCCTCGCCCCAGAACATGCGAATGACATCGGCGAGCGGCGCGCTGGAGGTCTCCAGTTGCGAGCCCGGCAGCAATAACACCACGATGGAACAGGTCAGGATGTAAATGACCGCCGTAAGCAGCGTGCCCCAGAAGGTCGCCAGCGGCACGTTTCGCTCAGGGTTGTCGACGTCGCGAGCCGGCACAGTGGCCGACTCGAGCCCGAGAAAGGCCCATAACGTCAGGATCGCGGATGCATTGATCGCGGACACCGAGAATGGCGTCGGCTCGGCTTTGATGATCGACGCGTCGGCGGTCATCAGCAACCACAATCCCAGCGCGATGATGGCGATGAGGGGGAGCAGCTTCAGCACCGTGGTGACGATCTGCACGCCGCCGACTTCTCGGGCACCACGCCAATTCACATACGTCAGCACCCAGATGATCACGCACGAAGCGAGGGCGGGCGCGCCCGTCGTGTGTTTGATCCAGGGAATCAGTTCGGCGAGATACGCGACCGTCGCGATGGCGATGGCGGCATTGCCGACCCACGCACCGATCCAATAACCCCAGGCGGTGAGAAATCCGATCCGATCGCCAAAGGCCACCCGCGCATAAACATACGGTCCGCCGGCCTTTGGAAACAGCTTCGCCAGCCGTGCGAACACTGCGGCCAACGTGACCGCACCGGCGGAAGTGATGAGCCAGCCAAAGATGCTGTTCAGCCCATACGGCGCCAGCGACGCAGGCAACAAATAAACACCCGAACCGACGACATTGCCGATCACCAGCGCCAGGCACATCCAGAAACCCATCCGACGGCGTGGCAGAGGTGTGGCGCTCATGGATCAATCGAGTCGGATCCGGTGCCCGGCTTTGACCACGCCGCGGACCTGTCGAAGCTTGTCGATATCCACCAGTGGATCGCCCTCCACCGCGATCAGGTCGGCGAATTTGCCGGCCGCGATGGAGCCGAGGTCTTTTTCCCGGGCGAGCAGTTGCGCCGAGCTCAGCGTCGCGGCGCGGATCGCAGCCATCGGCGTGAGCCCGTATCGCACCATGTAAGCGAACTGACGCGCATTGTCGCCGTGGGGATAAACGCCGCTGTCGGTGCCGAACGCGATTTTCACTCCCGCCTTGACCGCTTTCGCGAAGCCGTCGCGCTGAGTCTGCGTCGTCTCGTCGTTCTTCCGCAGAATCTCTTCGCTCCAGTGATCGCGCCGGCCAGTCTCGGCGATGTAGTCCCCGTTGTAGATGTCGGCGACCAGCCAGGTGCCCTGCTTCTTCATGAGCGCGATGCCTTCGTCGTCGAGATACGAAGCATGCTCGACGGATCGCACACCGGCGCGCACCGCTCGTTTGATTCCTTCGGCGCCGTGCGCGTGAGCGGCAACGAAGATTCCGTACTGGGCGGCTTCGTCCACCGCCGCATGGATTTCGGCTTCGGAGTATTCGGCCGCGCCAGGTGTGGTTCCCGCCGTCAGCACGGCGCCGGTCGCAATGATCTTGATGAACGTCGCACCTCCACTGATCAGTTCACGCACCCGTTGCCGGATTTCCAGCTCCGAGTTCGCGACGCCCCGGCGCATCTCCGCTGGCACGACGACATCGGGCGCGAAGCCAGTCACCTCGCCACCGCCGCCACTTACAGTGATGTAGGCCCCCACAACAAACATTCGAGGTCCCTCGATGATGCCGCGATCGATGGCGTTACGGAGCGCAACGTCGGTGAAGGCGCGATAACATCCCACATCGCGCACCGTCGTGAACCCGGCTCGAAGCGTTCGACGCGCGTTATCGACGCCTTGCAGAGCCGCGTCCGCCGCCGACGTATACAGAGGCGCGGCGACTTCGGACGAAGTGATGAAGTCCGCCAGGTGAGTGTGCATGTCCATCAAACCGGGCAGCACGGTGTAGCCGGACCAATCCACCCATTGGCCACCGGCATTCGCATCGGCCTTGTAATTTCCGACCGAGACGATGCGCTCACCCTCGATGTGAATCATCTGATCGCTGAGCACGCGACCGCGCTCCACATCGACGACTTTGCCAGCGCGAATCCACAACGGTTCGGCCTGGCTGGTCCAGCTCAGGGCGAGGCAGACGAGAACGAGCCAACGCGTCATAGCAGCGCCGCGTATTGGGCCAGCTCGCCGATAAAGTGTGCCCGGTGGTCGGGCAGGTCCGCGGTGAATGTGAATCCCGAGAACTCGAACCCGGGGCTGACCGTGCAGCCCACGAGCGAATACTCACCGAGGCTGCGAGCCGCCTGCCACACGCCGGAAGGAATGATGCCCACTGGCCGCGCCTCGGCCGCGACTCCATGAAGTATCTGGCGCGTCAGTTTCCGGGACGCGGGATCGTAGGCCACCAGTTCGAGCGGCGCGCCCCCGTAGAAATGCCAGATCTCATCGGCATCGACAACGTGCCAACGGCTCAGCTGCTGTTGTTCGAGCAGGTAATAAATCGCGGTGGTCGCGCTACGAGACTCGGCACCACGCTGAACCCGATCCACTGAACGATAGATCTCGCGATACCACCCGCCCTCGGGATGAGGAGCGAGCTGCAGCGCCTGAATCACGTCCTTGGCTGTCATGAGCGCAACATACTGCGCGAGGCCATCAGCAGCAACATGGAGAAGGCCGCGAGCACCGCGGCCGTAATGAACGTCGCGGCCGGGCCGCTCGCTTCCCACATGATGCCGGCAATGACGCTGGCCAGGAGCAACAAGAGGCCGCGCATCAGATTGAATACACCAAAGGCCGTGCCTCGCAGCTCGGCCGGCGCCGCGTCCGCGATCATCGCGGTGAACACGCCTTCCGTCAGGCCCATGTGCAGCCCCCAAAGCGCCACGCCCAACAACACGACGGTGGCATCGTTGGCGCCGGCAAGCATCACATTGGCCAGCACCAGCACGGCTGCTCCAAGCATCAGTAGCTGATGGCGAGGCATACGATCCGCCAGCACGCCGGCGGGGTATGCCGACAACATATAAGCGACGTTCATGACCACCAACACGAGCGGCGTCCAGGCGATGGTGAGACCGATATTAGCGCCACGCAGAATCAGAAATGCTTCGGAGAAGCGCGCGAGCGTGAAGAACGTCGCCACGATGGCGATGACCCAGAACGTCTTGGGCAGATCGCGCGGGCGAAGGTCCAGGACTCGCTTCTGCGCCGGCTTCAGGTGGGCCGGTTCCTTCACCGCGAACCAGAGAATCGCGACCGATATCAGCGCCGGAATGACGGCGATCCAGAAGACGGCGCGGACGTTGTTCGCCAGTAACATCAATAGCGCGATCGCAAGCAGCGGCCCGAGGAAAGCGCCGACTGTATCCAGCGATTGGCGCAATCCATACGCCGCGCCCCGCTGATCCGGTGTCGTGTAATCCGCGACCAGCGCGTCGCGGGGCGCGCCGCGAATTCCTTTGCCGACACGATCGATACAACGGGCCGCGAAAACCGTGACAGCACTGCCGGCCAGCGGAAACAGCGGCTTGGTGATCGCCGCCAGACCGTAACCGAGCAGCGCCAGCGATTTGCGCTTGCCCCATCGATCCGACAGCGCGCCGGAAAAGACTTTGACGATATTGGCCGTGGCTTCGGCGACGCCCTCGATCACCCCCAGCCAGATCGTGCCGGCACCGAGCGTGCCGACCACGAACACCGGCAGCAAGGCGTGGATCATTTCCGAAGAAACATCCATGAACAGGCTGACCAGCCCGAGCGCCCAGACGCCTGCAGGAAGTGGCATGCGTCGCACGGCGATGTTATAGATTCATGGCCTGGAAACGCGCGACCGATTGCTGCTGTTGGTTCAGCAATTCCAGCTGCGAACCTTGGATACGCCAGGCCGTCGTGACTTTCATCGCTTCCAGCAGCGCGGTCTCGGTCGGCATGTCGCTGCAGAACATACGCGTCGCGATCACGTCGCCGAAGCTGAGCTGCGCGCCGGTCTGTTTATATGTCGTCGAAATGCGATTGCATCCGGCGTGCCCCACGACGCTGCCATCGACGGCATTGAGCGCGATGTATGCTTCGCGGCCACCTTCGCTCACCGTCACCGGCTGGTCGCCGAGCTGGACCAGCACCCAGCGCGTTGCCGCCAATTCGTGCGTCACTTCATCCCTGCTCGACGCGGGCGGGCGTGGCTCATTGCTACTACATGCGGTCGTCGCCAGCAGTGCGACGGCGACGGCAGCGTACCTGGCTCGGCCCATATCTGTGCGACTCTCGCTGAGAGGAATACACGGCGAAGCAAAATACAACCTGGCTTGGCCGGCGTCGAGCCGCACGCTCGCGTATCTTCCGGCCAGACGTATCGCGCGCTGATTGTCCGCTGCATTTGGGCATCCTGCTCGGCACGGCCTGCGCTTAGCCGCGGCCGATGTATGGCATCGCGGTGGCCATCACGGTCATGAACTGAACGTTGGTCTCGAGCGGCAGACTCGCCATATAGGCGATGGCTTCGCCGACATGATCGACCGGCATGGTGGGCTCCGCCAGCAACGAACCGTTGGCCTGAACCACGCCGGTGGAGATCGTGTTCACCATCGAGGTCGCCGCATTACCGATGTCGATTTGCCCGCATGCAATGTTGTATTTGCGACCGTCGAGCGAGATCGACTTGGTCAGGCCGGTGATGGCGTGCTTGGTCGCGGTGTAAGGCGCCGAGTTCGGTCTCGGCACATGCGCGGAGATGGAGCCGTTGTTGATGATCCGGCCGCCTTGCGGGGACTGTTCCTTCATCATCCGATACGCAGCTTGAGCAACCAGAAATGCGCCGGTCAGATTCACAGCGACCACCGCATCCCATTGGTGTGCTGTGAGATCCTCGAACGGCACCGGCGGCGCGCTGGTGCCCGCATTGTTGAACAACACATCGACCCGGCCGAACGCGGCTTTCGTTTTCTCGAACAGCTCCGCCACGGAATCCGGCTGTGTCACGTCGGTCGCTATTGCGAGCGTTCGCGCATCGCCGGCCAGCGTTGCTGTTTCTTTCAAGGTCTGCTCATTACGACCCGCGAGCACGACCACGAAGTCTTTCTTTGCCAACGCCAGCGCGGCGTTGCGCCCGATGCCACTGCCCGCGCCGGTGACGACCGCGATCTTTCTCTGATTCATGCGGGTGCGCTCACTGCAAATAGTCGCTGATGTATTCGCGGATGATGCTATCCACGCTCTCATCCTGCGGAAACCCGAACGCCGCCGCTCGCGTCGCCAGCATCTGCTCGGGCCACGCTGATATTACCTGCATGACGAATGGATCAGGCTGCTCGCTGATCGCCCCGAGCTTCCGATCGCTCGCGATCCGACGCAGGCTTTCGATCAGGTCCGCGACGGTTACCGTCCGCGTACGCAGATTGATCGCACGATCCGCGCCTAGTTTGCGTCCGTCGACCGCGTGGAGCGCCAGAAGACCTTCGATGACGGTGCGGTAGCCCGTCACGGCTACCTTCGTCGAGAAAGGAACCGGACACACGTAATCCTCACCATTGAGCGGCTCTCTCAACACGCCACTCGCGAAGCCCGAAGCCGCGCGATTTGGCGCTCCCGGCCGCACGATCACCATGCCGAGCCGCGCGCTGCGCCCGTCGATGAATCCTTTGCGGGTGTAGTCGTTGATCAACAGCTCACCGATCGCTTTGGTCATTCCATACGTGGTTTGTGGAACGTGTCGCGTCGGATCATCCACCTCGCGCGGCGCGGGGTCGCCGCCGTACACGGCCAGGGAGCTTGTGAATACATATCTCGGACGCGAGCCGAGCGCGGCCATCGCATCGAGCACATGCCTGTGTCCGTCCAGGTTCACGCGCATGGCCAGATCGAAATCCTGCTCGGCGCCTGCGCTGACGACGGAAGCGAGATGGAAGACGGCGATGTCGGGACGATCGATCAGGCGTTTGGCGACGGCGGGATCGGCGATGTCGCCCTCGACCGTGCGGACGCGTTTGTCGGTGATGTTCAGGTCGCGAGGAATGCGGGTGTCGAACAACAGCAACTCGCCGATGTCTTCGCGCTCACCGGAAGGGGCGAAGAGCCAGCCTTGCTCGAGAATACGCACGGCCAGGCGCTGGCCGAGGAAGCCGGTTCCGCCTGTGATTACGACCTTCATGGAGCATCACCCTCGCTGCGCGACGTCGCTGTCGGATGGGAGTGTAGTGACGATGGAATGGGAATTCTTGCTAAAGGGCCGGGAGGGGAAGGTTTTGCAACGGGACAGAGGAGAACGAATGGGTCCGGCGCTGCCGCGCTTCGGGCGCGACGGATGCCGCACTCGAACAGGTATGCGGGTCCCGAAAGATGCAGCACGTGTGGGTACGATGGCCGCCAAGGGGGCAGCACACGTGGCCTCAAAGAATGCACCGGGCGTCCAGGCATGAATGGCCTGTCCGAATGCAGCGGGCGTCCGGGCATGAACGGCCTGTCCGAATGCAGCGGGCTTCCGGGCATGAACGGCCTGTCCGAATGCAGCGGGCCTCCGGGCATGAATGCCCTGTCCGAATGCAGCACACGTATCGGCACGACGCCGAGGTGGGGTACCTCCTCCCGGCAGATTCGAGGTACAGGGATGTATCCTCGTAATCAGCGCACATCAGGGACGTGCGCCTAGGAGCGCAATGCGCGAC
>JAEWAF010000075.1 GCA_023391815.1 Pseudomonadota bacterium | reverse complement strand
GGTCAGCCGCGCGCGCGAAGGTCCTCAGTTCCTACACCATCGAACAAACTCTGCGAAGGTTCGATGAAGTGGTCGCGATCCGGGCGTAACCGCTGCCGCGGCCCCTAGAACCAAACGCGGACACCTGCGACGAATTGGAGCTCATCCGGTTCGTCACCGTGTTGCCGCGCCAGATCCGCCGTCTCACCGAACTTTCGTGCCCAGACCGCTCCCACATAGGGCGCGAACTCGCGGCGAAACTCGTACCGCAAGCGCAATCCCGCTTCCGCATCGCTGAATCCTGAGCCGATGCCGTTGGCCGGATCGTCCTTGCCGTACAGCTTGAATTCCAGCTTGGGTTGCAACACCAGCCGCTGGGTCAGAAACATTTCGTATTCGGCGGAGAAGCTGGCGGCGGTTCGCCCCTGCTCGCCCACATACGCCAGGGCTTCGATCTCGAACCAGTACGGCGCGAGTCCCTGCACACCGAAAGCGGCCCAGGTTCGTGAGGGCCCCGCCGCGAAATCGTGAGAGATGCCGGCTTGAAAGCTCCACCAACGCGATACGACGCGATCCCAGAGCAGCTCGGCCGATCCTTCATAGTCGCCGGCGATTCGCTCGCCCTCGGTCTTGAGCAGCGCCTTGTCGTAGTCGTTGCCGTACCAGGCCCGGCCATCCCAGAACAGCGCGTCCCGGCCATTGTTCTCACGCCATTCGAATTGATCGAACGCCACCATGCCGAAGGGCGCGTTGTCATCCATGTTCATCAGCGCCGCCATTTCCTCTTCGGACATGTCGCCCATCGCATGCTGAGGCGGATCCGGCGGAATGTGAGCACGCTCGCTCTCGGTGCGCTCGTCCGAATGATGGGCATGATGTGAATGCTCATCCTGTGCCATGGCGTTGGCGGCGACGGCGGCAAACAACGCCAGCGCGACATGCCATTTGATCAGCGCGTTCATGAGTGGTCTCCATGACCGCTGTGATCGGCCGGGTCCTGGCCCGCCTCCACATGCACCTCACGCATCATTCCCGCTTCCATGTGATACAGCAGATGGCAGTGATACGCCCACCGACCCGGCGCATCGGCCGTGACCGCATAGCTCAGCTTCTGCGCCGGCTGCACGTTCACGGTGTGCTTGCGAACCTGGAAGTTGCCCGATGCATCTTCGACTTCGCTCCACATGCCGTGCAGGTGGATGGGATGCGTCATCATCGTGTCGTTGACGAGCGTGATCCGCAGCCGTTCGCCCAGCTGGAATTTCAGCGGAGTGGCAGCGGAAAACTTCTGACCGTTGAACGACCAGACGAACCGTTCCATGTGCCCGGTGAGATGCAGCTGAATCTCACGTCCGGGGGCGCGCCGATCGATGGGGCCGCCGATGGTTCGCAGATCGGCATAGGTCAGCACCCGACGTCCGTTGTTTCTCAAGCCCACGCCCGGATCGTCGAGACCGACCCTGGGCTGATCGACTTGCATATCGACCAGTGGGGACTGCTCGGTCGCGGGATGCTCCACGGTCGCGGACGGAGCCGATGATCCATGTCCCGCATGAGGATCCGCGGGCGCATGATTCATCCGACTGTGATCCATCTGGCTGTGATCCACTTGCCCGGCGCCGGAAGAACCATGAGCGCCGTGCCCCATGTCGCTCATCGTCAGCAGCGGTCGTGGATCCAGCGGCGGAATCTCCGCTTCCAATCCCGGGCTCGGCGCCAACGTGCCACGCGCGTATCCCGAACGGTCCATCGCCTGAGCGAAGATCGTGTAAGCGCGATCGTCCTTCGGCTCGACGATCACATCGTAGGTTTCCGCCGCGCCGATGCGGAACTCATCCACCGTCACCGGCTCGACGTCGACGCCGTCGGTCGTAACGACCGTGAGCTTCAGGCCCGGGATGCGGACATCGAAGAACGACATCGCCGAGCCATTGATGAAGCGCAATCGGACTTTCTCGCCTCGCGAGAACAAGCCCGTCCAGTTGCCAGTCGGTGTCACGCCGTTCATCAGATACGTGTACGCGTAGCCCGAGACATCGAGCATGTCGGTGGGATTCATGCGCATCTCGCCCCACATCCGGCGCTCGGCGAGCGTTTGACTCAAGCCGTTCTTGCGTACGTCGGCGAGCAAATGACCGGCGGTCCGGCGGCCGAAGTTGTAATAGTCGCTGTGCTTTTTCAGCACCGAGAAGATCCGCTCCGGATCGAGGTCGGTCCAGTCGGACAACATCACCACATAGTCACGCTCGGTCGCAAAGCGCTCGCCGCCGCGAGGCTCGATCACGATCGGTCCGTACAGCCCGGTCTGTTCCTGAAAACGCGAATGCGCGTGATACCAATACGTGCCCGCCTGGTTCACCTTGAAGCGATACAAATATTCGCCGCCGCTCGGAATGCCGGAGAAGCTCAGCCCCGGCACACCGTCCATGTCCGCCGGCACGATCATGCCGTGCCAATGAATGGAGCTGCGCGCAGCGAGCCGATTCGAGACGCGCAACGTGACCGTGTCGCCCTCGCGCCAACGTAGTAATGGCGCCGGAATCTGCCCGTTGACGACGGTGCCGGTCCGCTTGTTGCCAGTGAAGTTGAACGGCGCCTCGCCGATCTGAAGATCGAAATGACTGCCGGTCAACACCGACTGAGTCTGGCTTTGCGCCCAGGCGTCGCCTCGGTGCGCGCCCAACACAAACAGCCCCGCTCCTGCGGCTTGCAGGAAACTTCTGCGCGAGAGCTGCGGCATGCGCGCTCGCGGTGATTGCATCGATGACATGAAACTCTCTTGATCGAACTGTCGACGTGCGCACCGATGCGCTGGGGCACCGGGACGCGCTCAGCAAAGGTCAACCAGGAGAATCAGGCGGGGGGTCGGAACAACCCGGACGGGCGGAGCGACGTGACGGTATCCGGGCCTTGCGGGATACCGAGCAAAGTGATCGAGACCGGATTCATGACGGCCGCATCGAGCGCCACGCAAGGCACGTGCAAACAGGGACACTCGCAGTCGCCGGATTTGCAACAGTCGTGCTCGCCACCGGAATGCGTGCTGACGTGGTCGGACTCGGACGTGTCGCCATGAGGCGCCATGGCGACGCTTTCATGTTCGGCGCAGGCCGGATCCGCCGCCATCTCAGTCGTCGTGTGCTCGATCGGCGACAGCGACGCGACCGGCATCGCATGACCCAGCTCGCCGATGACCAGTCGGGCCATCAGCAGGAAAATCAGGGTCCAGCGTTGCCAGAAGAATCTACGCACGGCGCGAGAGTACAGGCCGGGCGCGCAGCGCGCAATGACGTGGACATTACGCCCCGGTCAGTGAGCGACTGACGCTCCCACAGCGCGTCGGACACCGCCGCATGCCCTTTCCGAGACGCTTCACGCAGCCGATTCGCGCCGGAACTTGAGGTACGGCACCACGTTGAATGGGTACTTCGAGAGGCTGCGGAGCTTCATTATGAAATCGTTTTCTTCAAGACTCATTCCCGTCGCGATCGCCAGCATTCTGTGCGGAGTCGCTCTGGCCGGCGGCGGGCAGCAGGACGACCACACCAACGTGGACAAGAACGGAGGCAAGATCACGGCCGCGCAATATGCGGACAAGGCCAAGGCGACGTTCGAGAAGATGGACACCAACCATGACGGTTACGTGACCGAACAGGAAATGGACGCCTATCACGCGCAGATGATGGGCAAGCACAAGGGCAACTCGAAAGAGTGGAGCGAGGGCGACACCAACGCGGAGAAGATGGCCGACAAGAAGGCCTACGATCCGAGCGGCACGGGCAAGTCCATGCCGAACCAGATGTCCTCGGCCGAGAAAATCGCCACGATGGACACCAATAACGACGGCAAGCTGAGCGAGGACGAGTTCGTCAACGGCGCCAAGCAACGCTTCAGCAAGATGGACAAGAACGGCGACGGAGCGCTGACCGCGCAGGAGATTCGCGACGGCGAGCGCGCCATGATGGCGAGCGATGAATAGTCGCTGAACGGATGGCCCGACAACTCGTCTGTAGGAATCGTCCCATCGCCTCGGGTCGGGCCCCTTCCGCCCGGCTCGAGGCCGTCGAGTGCCAGCATTCTTGACGCTGGTCGCCACCACTTTGTGAGCTTCTGCCGCGCTCGGTCGCGACGGGATGGTTAGAATCCGGGCTCCCTATTGGTCGACTCCCCGCTGGGCCCTTGCAACTCGAACGCTGGCATCGGATCAAGGATCTGTTCTCCGCGGCACTGGAACATCCCACCGCCGCCCGCTCGGCATTCCTGGATCGATCGTGCGGCGAGGATATCGAGCTGCTCGCCCAGGTCCGCTCGCTGCTCGACGCTCACGAGAGCAGCCTGGGCTTCATCGAGCGTCCGGCGGTGGAACGCGCCGGCCTCGCGCCCTCGTTCGAGCCGCTCGACTGGAAAGGCCGCCGTCTCGGCAATTACCGCATCGTGAGCGAGCTCGGTCGCGGTGGCATGAGCCACGTCTACAAGGCGGCCCGCGACGACGATCAGTACTACAAGGAAGTGGCGATCAAGCTGCTGCGCCCGGGCTTCGACACCCACAGCCTGCTGCAACGTCTGCGCGACGAGCGCCAGATTCTCGCGCAGCTGAGCCATCCGAACATCGCGCAACTACTCGACGGCGGCGTCACCGATACGGGCGCGCCGTATCTGGTGATGGAGTATGTCGAAGGCCAGGCGATCGATTCCTATTGCGACCAGCACGAGCTGAGCATCACGGCGCGCCTCGATCTGGTCCGTACCTTGTGTGGCGCCGTTCATTACGTGCATCAACACCTGATGGTTCACGGCGATCTGAAGGGCGGCAACATCCTCGTCACTCAGGGTGGCGTCGTGAAGCTGCTGGACTTTGGCATCGCCAAGCTCCTCAACGCATCGAGCGATCCGTCGCAGACGATGATCAATCAAGTCGTGGCACTCACGCCGGCGTATGCGAGTCCCGAGCAGATACGCGGCGAGCCGATCACCACCGCAAGCGATGTTTATTCCCTCGGCGTCCTGCTCTATAAGTTGCTCGCGGGCGTGTTGCCATTCGAAGTACCGGTCGGGTCGTTCGGCTGGGAAAGCGATGCGCTGACCGATCGACAGGCCCGCCTGCCCAGTATTGCCGCCGCGCAAAGCAACGTGCCCCAGTATCGTCGCGCAGCTAAACAGCTGCGCGGCGATCTCGATTTCATCGTGATGAAGGCGCTGGCGAAGGATCCGGACGATCGTTACGGCTCCGCCGAGCATCTGGCCGAGGATCTGCATCGCTATCAGCGCGGCTTTCCGGTCCATGCTCATCCGCCCCGTCCGCTGTATCGCACGCGGAAACTGGTGAAGCGCCACAAGGCAGCGACGGTCGCCATCACCTTGTTTGCTGTCGCCATCATCACGGGCGTGGTAACGACCGCCTGGCAAGCGCACGTCGCCCGCACGGAGCGGGCACGTGCAGAGCGCCACCTCGCGGAGATTCGAAAGCTCACCAATACCTATTTGCGCGACGTCTACGAGGCAGTAGTGGATCTGCCGGGCGCCACCGTGGTCCGCAAGCTGCTGGTGGAAAATTCCCTGAAACATATCGCCGCGCTCGAGAGCGAAGCGCAGGACTCACTGGAATTCAAGCGCGAGCTCGCACAGGCGTACCTGCGGTTCGGCGACGTTCAGGGCGATTACTTGGGCGCCAACCTGGGCGATACCGAAGGCGCCGTGCAGAGTTATCGACGTGCGCTGCGTCTGCGCGAACAGGTTGCCGAGCAGAGTCCGACGGTAGCCGATTTCTCCGCACTCCTGCGCAGTTACATCTCCTTGAGCGAGTTGTTGGGAGCGCAAAGCAAGCTCGATGAAGCCATCGCGCTGGCGGAATCCGCCGACGCCATCGGCAAGAAACTCATTGCCATGCCCGACGCCAAGATCGGCGACCTTCGGTTGGCGGCGGCCGCTCAGATGCTGCTGGGAACGAATCTGAGCACGGTCGATCTGCCGCGCGCACTGGCGGTCTTGCAAGCCGCGCAGGAAAGCTTCGAGCGCCTGTACAACGAACAGCCAGACGATCCCGGCACTCGCCGGGACATCGCACTGATCCACAGCCGCACGGGCGTTGCCTACCTGCACGCCGAACAATACGAAGCGGCCCTCCAGCATTATCTGAAGGCATCGGAGCTCGCCGACCAGCTCGCGAAGGAATATCCGGCCGACGCCGCGGCGCTACGAGGCGCGGCGTTCGTGGGCGTCACCGTCGGCGAGGTCTACAACCATCTGAATCAGCCCGACCGGGCGCTGG
This sequence comes from Pseudomonadota bacterium, assembly GCA_023391815.1. GTDB lineage: Bacteria > Pseudomonadota > Gammaproteobacteria > Steroidobacterales > Steroidobacteraceae > Steroidobacter. Next base: position 7,333 of record JAEWAF010000075.1, on the reverse strand, counting down.
AGAAGATTCAGCTCGCGCTGGAACGCGTCGAGCATTTACAACGCATCGATCCCGCCAACGAGCAGGCATCGCTCGCGGTCGCCTACGTACTGAATCACCTTGGCGACAGCTATCTGTTGAAAGGCGACGCCGTGAGGGCGCTGACCCATTTGAATCGGGCGTTGCAGCTGGTCAATGAAGCGCCGCCCGCGAAACCGACCGACATCGCCGAGATCCGCATGCTGCCGGGCATGACCAACTTCCGTCTCGGCAAGGCGCACGTCATGCTGGCGAAGCCGCAGGGCGCTCGAGTGAACCCGGATCATCAGGCTCAAGCGGCGACCTTCCTGCAGTTCGGCGTCACGCATCTGCAAAGCCTCACCGATGATCCGGTCATCGGCAAGGATGCGCAGCGCCTCACCGAACAGGCGAGGCAGCTGCTTCTGTACGTTCGCTGATCCTCAGATCAGCACTTCGATCGCAGGATTGCGCAGGTTGTACGTCGAGCTCATCGAACGTCCGTACGCACCCGCCGTCGCGATCAGCAGCACATCGCCTTCCTGAGTCGGCGGCAGCAGCCGATCGTTGCCCAACTGATCGCCGGACTCACAGATCGGTCCCACGACGTTGTAGACCTCGGTCGCCAGATCGTCCAGGCGAGTGAGATTCACGATTTCGTGATGCGCGCCGTACAGCGCCGGACGGATGAGCGAATTCATGCCGGTCGCGATGCCGACGTAGTTCACTTCGCCCTTGCCCTTCAATTGCGTCACTTGAGCGAGCAGCACGCCCGCTTCGGCCACCAGATAACGGCCCGGCTCGATCCACAGGGTCAGCTTGGGATGCGCGGCCTTCAGCGCAGCCAGAGTCTCGCCAAATTCGGAGAGCTTCACGCCCTGCTGCCCCAGGCGCTCCGGCACACCGAGACCGCCGCCCAGATCGACGATACGCACATCCTTGAAACGCTGAGTGAGCGCAGTGAGCGTGTCGCCCACCGACTTCCAGTTGTCGACGGTGAACACACCACTGCCGGTATGCGCATGCAATCCGACCACTCGTGCACCGGCCGCCTTGACCAGACGCTCGAGCTCATCCATTTCAAACAATGGCACGCCGAACTTCGACTGCACACCCGCGGTTCGCACCTTGTCGTGATGACCGCGACCGTAGCCGGTGTCGATGCGGATGAACACATCTCGGCCGTTGAACACTTCCGGCCAGGCCTTGAGCGGATGCAGGTTATCGAGCGTCACCCAGATGCCCTGCTGCACTCCCCACTCGTACTCCGCGCGCGGCGCGAAGTTGGGGGTGAACAGAATCTTCTGTTTGTCCAAGGTCGGCAGCGTCTTCATCACGTGCTCGACTTCGGCCCGCGACACGCACTCGAAGCCGAGGCCCTGCTCGGCGAACAGCTTCAAGATTTCCGGATGCCAGTTGGCCTTGAGCGCGTAGAAAACGCCCTCGATGCCCGGCAACGCACGCAGCGCCTTCGCCTTGGCGGTGAGCGTCGCACGGTCGTAAACGAACGCCGCGCCATGCTCCCGTCCCAGCGCGATCAGATCGTTGCGCCGGTCATGCCACCATTGCTTCAGATCGATCGCGGCCTTGTCCTTGGAGCCGTATAACTCTTCCCAGGTCGGGCCGAGCACCCGATCGGCAGTCATCTTCTGAATCGCGATGTCGTGCAGGCGCGAGACCAGGCGATCGCCCTGCTCCTCTTCCACCACGAACGTGATGTTCAGGTCGTTGGCCGCCTGAGTCACCAGATAAATCTTCTGTTCCTCGAACAGCTCGAGCGCATCGCCGAGCCGGTGCAGGATGGCGCGAATGTTTCTTCCGACCAGGCTGACCGCGGCGCACGGGCCGATCACTTCGACCCGGCACAGCTTGCCGAGATCGACGACGAGCGCATCGAGGGTCGACTTGTCCAACGTGTTCGCGGCCGGATCGAGCGACACGGTGACGCTGGTTTCGGAGGTCGACACCAGATCGATCGACAGACCATGATCCTTGAACACCTGGAAGGCATCGGCGAGGAAGCCGACCGAATGCCACATGCCGACGGTCTCCATCGACACCAGCGTGATGTTCTTCTTGATCGTGACGGCTTTGACCTGCGCGGCGACGTTGCCACCGTGCGTGGTGATGACGGTGCCTTCGAGCTTCGGCGTCTGGGTCGCATAGACGTACAGCGGAATGCCGTATTGCTTGACCGGCATGATGCAGCGAGGGTGCAGAACCTTCGCACCGCTGCTCGCGATTTCCTGCGCTTCATCGTATTCGAGCGCGCGAAGCAGCCGAGCGGTCGGCACCGAGCGCGGGTTCGCGCTGAACATGCCAGGAACGTCGGTCCAGATTTCCAGACGACGCGCCCCGAGCTTCGCCGCGAAGTAGCTGCCCGAAGTGTCGGAACCGCCGCGACCCAACAGCACCGTGTCGCCCTGCTCATCGCTCGCGATGAAGCCCTGAGAGATGAACACCGTGCCTTGCGAGGACCAGCGACGCTGCAGTTCGAGATCGGGCTCGTAGTTACAAGTGGCCGACAAATAGCTCGAGCGCAGATTCGCGTTGCGACGCTGTTCGGCCTTGAGCACCGTGCGCGCATCGACCCACTGCACATCCAGGCCCTGAGCAGCAAGGAACGCGGCGCCGAGTCGCGTGGCCATCAATTCGCCCTGCGCCATCACGCGAGCCCGCAGTCGCTCGCTCACTTCGCCGACCAGCGCGATGCCGGCCGCGATCTGTCGCAGACGTTTGAACTGTTCTTCCAGGTCCTGGCTGGGCGTGACCCCGAGATCGCGCGCCAGATCACGGTGGCGCTGCTCGATCTGATTCATCACCGCCTGCGCTTCGTTGCCCAGCGTGTTGTGGCTGTCGAGCGAGATCGCAAGCAGCTGCTCGAGCCGATCGGTAATGCCCGAGAGCGCCGAATGCACGATGACCGGACGGAGCCCTTCGGCCAACCGGTCGCGCACGACGGCTGCAATGTTTTTCCAATTGGCGACCGAGGAAACGCTGGTGCCGCCGAACTTGAGCACCACCCACGGCGACGCCGCGGGCGTGGAATCAGCCATCGTCATTTGTGAGCTCTTCTAGAGTGTGTGGATAAGGATCGGTCGCGGGCCAGCGCGCACCATCCTGGTTCCGGCCTCGAGAGCTTGGCCGGAAGGTCAGCTGCAGGGGGCGCGGTAGCCAGTCTGGCTCGCGCGGCACCTTACTATTCTTCGTCGAAATCGTTCAGTTCTTTCTTCAGGCGCCGGTCGGCCAAGACATCCTCGAGTTTGCTCCAGGCTGCTTTGCCTTTTTTCGCCGCGGCGTTGGCGTTGGGTCGGGCGCGTCGGGCGCCGGAATCGATGAACTTCTCGTAATTCTGGTCCTCGTCGCTTTCGGCGACGAAGTCATCGTCGAGATCGAAGTGATCGTCGTCTCTCTCCACCATGGCCTTTCCTGGAAAATCCAGCTAAATCAACTAGATCGGTAACCGGCGGGGCCGGAAGCCTGCGGACTATATACGAGTCGCGGCGGTTTTCAATGGCTTGGAGGACAGGCACTTCAAATAGTTCGCCGGCGCGAGCCCCGGGTGCGCCGCGTCGGACTCAGGCTAAATGCCGTTGCTGACCACGACCGGAGCCCCCCGCCCCAAACCCAGCGCCTCGGCCGCGCTCTGCTCGGCTCGGGCGATTTCGACGACGCCGAAGGAGTTGACGAGGGCCAGAAACTCGCCCGGGCTCACGTCGCCATACGTGCGTCTGAGAGCAAAACTGTGCCCGCCGGTCTTCACCATGGGGCGGCGGAACGCCTCGATCAAGGTGCCGTCGATGTTGGTGATCAGGTTTCCGAAATGATCCGTGGTGATGACCACCCCGGCGACCTGGTCCGCCGCCACCGTGGGCTCGTCGACCCAGGACGGCACGATGTCGTGAGTTTCGGGGCCCAGGTCGGCCGGACTGGCGCGCCGGCCCGCAATCTCGGCTGCGAGTGGCGCGAAGATGTCCCGGCCATGGAAAGTGGCACTGGCGGCGGGCAGCTGGAACTTCGTGCCTGCGTGAGCCGCATCGAACCGGTAGATCTTGGCCGTCGGCACTTGAGTCACGATGGGCGCGAGCAGCCCGTTGTCCGGCGCCAGAAAGGCATGACCATTGGCCACGACCGCCACGATGTCGCGCTTGGTGCCGACGCCCGGATCGACCACGGCGACATGCACCGAACCTTCGGGGAAGTAGCTGTACGCCCTCGCCAGCCAGAAACCCGCCTCCGCCGGCCAGTACACCGGCACGTCGTGCGTCACGTCGATGATCCGCGCTTCCGGCAGCCGCGCCAGGATGCGCCCTTTCATGGTGGCGACGAACGGGCCTTGCGGACCGAAGTCGGTGGTGAGTGTGATGACGCCGCAGGCTGAGAACATGTTGGTGAGTCGTATGAGTTCAGTTGCGATATTCGCAGCGACCGAAGTCTTGCACGATGACGTTGCGCTCGCTCGCGACTACCCGGAATGACGCGTCACCGCCGGCGATGTTCCAGACCTCGACCCGCAATGCTTCGCCGGGATAGACGGGACTGGTGAAGCGGGTGTCGAGTCTCAGCAATCGCGACGGCTCATCGCCGCAGAGTATCTTGATCAACGCGCGCCCCGCCATGCCGTAATGACACAGCCCGTGCAGGATGGGCTTGCTGAACCCGGCGACCGCGGCGATCGCCGGGTCGCTGTGCAACGGGTTGTAGTCGCCCGATAAACGATAGATCAATGCCTGGTTCAGCGGACTCCTGATCGCGATCGATTGATCCGGCTCGCGCTCCGCAGGGACCGCGCGCGGCTTCGGTGCTCCTTCGCTCTTGCCTCCGAATCCCCCATCGCCCCGCAGGAACGCGACGTTGCCCATGGTCGCCAGCAGATCGCCTGAGACGGTGTCGTAGAGCTTGCGCGTCATGTACATGATCGCGCCCTTCTCCGGGCCCTTGTCGTAAATCTCATCGATCGAGAATTCACCGCGAACCGTGCCTTCGATGGGCAACGGCTTGTGGACCGTGAGTGACTGTTCCGCGTGCAACAACAGTTTGTAGTTGATACCGAACGACGGATCGGCGAGCAGCATCGGCAGCGCTCCGAGCGTCACCGCCTGCGTCGGCAATGCCACCAGCGATTTCTCATAAACATATTTGAGATCGCCCGCATCGGTCGGATCGTCCGCGCCCACGCCCAGCCCGAGCGCGTACAGCATCGTGTCTCGCCGGGTGTACGTGTGACGGACGGGCTCGAACTGCGTGCTCTTCAGCCTGGCGTAGTCGATCGGCATGGTCGCTCCCTAACTCGAAGTTCGTCGCTTGCGAGGATTGTCACCGAAACATTCGCACGACGCCACGCTCCCAACGTTTTCTGACGTTCTCCCGGTGCCAGCTTGCGGAACACGAAAAGCTTGGCGTAGCATCCGCTCCGCGCATGTGACTGGCGTAGATGGAACAACCATCGGGAAGCATGCGCGCAGGGCCCTCCCTGCCGCGGCCGCTCGCCTGGGCAACCATGTCCACCCTTCACAGGAGCGCCGCCATGCAGATCTCGTTCGACTTGTTGCGATCGTCCGACCCCGACGTGTTCGATGCCGTGCTCGGCGAGGAACGCCGACAACGCGAAGGCCTCGAGCTGATCCCGTCCGAGAATTACGCCTTCCCCGAGGTTTACGCCACCAACGGCTCGGTGTTCGCCAACAAATACGCCGAAGGCTATCCCGGCCGACGCTATTACGGCGGACAACAATTCACCGACCGCATCGAATCGCTCGCCATCGAGCGCGCCAAACGTTTGTTCCGCGCCGAGCATGCCAACGTTCAGCCGCTCAGCGGCTCGCCGATGAATCAAGCCGTGTATTTCGCGTGCCTCGCGCCGGGCGACACTGTGCTGGCGATGGACCTTTCCCACGGCGGCCATCTCACGCATGGCGCACCGGTCTCGTGCATGGGGCGGATCTTCAATTTCGTTCGCTATAAAACCTCCGGGCCGGCCGGGCATATCGATTACGACGCCGTGCTCGAGACGGCGCGTCAGGTGAAGCCGAAGATCGTGTTGTGCGGACATTCTTCGTATCCACGTGAAGTGGACTATGCGCGTTTTCGCGCGATCGGCGATGACGTTGGCGCGTTGTGTATGGCGGATGTCTCGCACGTCGGCGGCCTGATCGCCGGCGGCGCCCTGGCGAACCCGCTCGACGCCGGATTCGATGTGATGACGACCACGACGCATAAATCCCTCCGCGGTCCGCGCGGAGGCATGATTTTGAGCAAGGCATCGCTTGCGCAGAAGATCGATTCGGCGGTTTTCCCTGGCATGCAGGGCGGGCCGCATATGAATGCGGTTGCCGGCATTGCTGTCACCTTGAAGCTCGCCGCCGAGCCGGCATTCAAAGATTACGCGTTGCAGGTTGTGCGTAACGCTCGCGTGTTGGCCGACGAACTGTTGCATCACGGCTGCGCGCTTGTGACGGGCGGCACGGAGAATCACTTGATCGTCATCAACACCGTGCAGTCCTTCGACCTCGACGGGCGCGTCGCAGAGACGGCGCTCGATCTCGCCGGGCTCACGGTGAATAAACAAGTGATCCCGGACGATCCGCGTCCGCCGCTGAAGCCGAGCGGAATTCGGTTGGGTACGCCTGCGCTGACTACTCGCGGGATGAAAGAGGCGCAGATGAAACAAGTTGCGACCTGGATCGTTCAGGCGCTACGCGCCGCCGGCGATGAGAAGCGGCTGCGTGATATTCACGAAGAGGTGCGAGTGTTGTGTGGGGAGTTTCCGGTGCCGGGCCTGGACTCATAACGCAGCAACAGTTTATTTTTTTTCGCTGCGCTGGCCCGGAATGGATCAGCGCTTCGTGAGGCGGCGTTTGAGTTCGTTGCGTGGACGTCGCCGCCGCATGAGCAGCGGCGTCGATCTTGGTGCTCGCGGCGTAAAGCGTTTGCTACGTCTTCCTTTCGACCGCTGCCGTGGCAGCGCCTGCTTGGCCATTGCTCCCGACCTCACCGCACGTCAGCCGCGACTTCCGATGTATCTGCTCTCAACCGTTACCGCGGCGTCGGCGCGGCTTCCGATCTGGATCGCTCTCGACCGCCACCGCGGCTCGGTATCGGCTTCCAATCTCGATCGCTCTCAACCGCCACCGCGGCTCGGTATCGGCTTCCGATCTCCATCGCTCTCGACCGCCACCGCGGCGTCGGCGGGGGCTGGCGGGGTCCCTATGTTCTCCCGGCAATTGGATCAAACTGGGATGTTTATCCAATAGCAGCTACAGGGACGTACAGCAACGTCGCGCGCGTTAGCGCGAGCGAAGCGGTGCGACGGCGTGCGTCGCGGTGCCGGGAGGAC
>JAEWAF010000017.1 GCA_023391815.1 Pseudomonadota bacterium | reverse complement strand
ACCACGGAGCCCTCCGACGCCGCAGACCACGGAGCCCTCCGACGCCGCAGACCACGGAGCCTCCGAAAACGCCCCGGTCAACGCACATCGCTCCCAGGCCCAAACCGGCGCCGCGCCTCCGAACCGTCGCACCCCGCCGACCGACTGGGCGACTCCGATAGCCGACCCTCAATGGAAACAGCCACTTGTAAAGTGTGTGCAGTTATATCGTATAACGTATTTGATTTATTAACTCAGACATGTATTAAATGTCAGCAAGCTTCGACTGGCTGAAAACAACATCGTTGGGGGCTGACATGCACACCAAGAACACAGGACTGCCAGCGCCGGCAGTCCGATTGAAACTGGCATCGTTGACTGCGTGCGCGATTGGATTGCTAGGTCCGATCGGTGCTCACGCTCAGGAGCAGAACGACGGCGCTCCGCTCGAGGAGATCGTCATTACCGGCTCGCGTATCAAGCGCGCCAATCTGGAAACGGCGAGTCCGATCACGGCCCTGCCTCAGGAAGAGTTCAAGTATCAGGGCACCTCGACCGTCGAGTCGGTGTTGAATCGCATGCCGCAGTTCACCGCCGACTCCAACGAGAACGGCTCGAACGGCTCCGACGGCACCGCTCGCGTGAACCTTCGCAATCTCGGCTCGTCTCGCGTGCTGGTGCTCATCGACGGTCAGCGCATGCTGCCGGTCGAAACGGCGGACGTGAACTTCATTCCGAGCGCGCTGGTCGAGCGCGTCGACGTGGTGACCGGCGGCGCATCGGCCGTCTATGGTTCCGACGCGGTCGCGGGCGTGGTCAACTTCGTGCTGGACAAGAATCTCGAAGGCGTGCGCATCTCCGCGCAGTACGGTTCCGCCTGGCATACCAACGACAACTCCTACGCGCGTTCCGTCGTTGAAGATGCGAACTACAACCTGGCCAAGTCCTCGGTGTGGGACGGCGGGCGCACCGACTTCAACGTCGCCATGGGCATCAACAGCGCCGATGGCAAAGGCAATGCGACGTTCTATCTCGGCTATCGCAAGCTCGAGCCCGTGACTCAGGACATGCGCGACTACTCGGCGTGCGGCCTGAATCTGGGCGGTGAGGGCGATCGGCTGGTGTGCGGCGGATCGAGCAACAACCAGTGGGGCAGCTTCGTGATGCTCGGCGGACCGAACAACGGTCGCACCTTCAACAACACGAAGGACGGGAATGCCACCTGGGTGCCGTACGACAGTTCGTTCCTGTACAACTACGCGCCGACCAACTACATCCAGCGTCAGGACAAGCGCATTACCGCCGGCGGTTTCGCGCACTACGACTACAACGATCACGTGAAGTTGTATGGCGGCGTGATGTTCATGGACGACCACACGTATTCGCAGGCAGCGCCGAGCGCGTACTTCCAGGGCAATGTGTATCCCATCAACTGCGACAACCCGTTGATGTCGGCTCAGCAGGCATCGATTCTCTGCGGCGCGGCCGCCGGGACGCCGACGAACGTCAATACGTTCATCGGCTATCGCTTCGCCGGTGCGGGCGGAGCGCGACGGGACGACCTGCGGCACACCGACTATCGCTTGAACTTCGGTTCGCGCGGCGACATCGCGAAAGGCTGGACTTACGATACGAGCTACCTGTACTCCACCGTCATTCTCGACGAGAGCTACAAGAACGACCTCGACCTGACCAAAGGCGCTCGCGCGTTGCAGGTCGTGAACGTGAATGGCGTCCCGACCTGTCGCTCGGTGGTCGATGGCACCGATCCCGACTGCGTGCCCGCGAACGTGTTCAATGCCTTCGGTATCAGCGATGAAGCTTACGGGTACATGCTGACGCCGACGTTCACGCACGGCGTGCAGACCGAGAAGGTGGCGAACCTGTCCATCAACGGCGATCTGGATCAGTACGGCCTGCGCAGCCCGTTCGCTTCGAGCGGCATCGCCTTGGCGACAGGCGCTGAGTACCGCACCGAAGAGCTGACGTTCGAGGCCGATGCGCTCGCGCAGCTGAAGGGCACGAAGGAGAACGCCGGTAAGTTCAATGTGAAGGAGTTGTTCGTCGAAGCCGACATCCCGCTGGTGTCGAACAAGCCGTTCGTCGACGATCTGAACCTCAGACTGGGCTATCGCTACTCCGACTACTCGATTCAGGGTGGCACGGGTTTCAAGGCGGATACTTATAAGTTCGAGTTGAACTACGCGCCTGTATCCTCGTTCCGACTGCGTTCAAGTTACAACCGCGCGGTGCGTGCGCCGAATATCTCCGAGCTGTTCGCAGCCCAGGCGCTCGGCAACGTGGCAGCCCAGGATCCTTGCTCTGGCGCCGATCCCGGCGCGAGCCTGGAGGACTGCATGCGTAGCGGTGTGACGCAGGCTCAGTACGGATTCATTCCCGAGTGCCCGGCGGACACTTGCGTGACGCTGGCCGGCGGCAATCTCGCTCTGCAACCGGAAGTTGCCGATACCTACACGTACGGTTTCGTGCTGACGCCGTCGGTGCTGCCGGGCTTCACGTTCTCGGCGGACTACTTCGACATCTTCGTGGATGGTTATATCGGTGCGGTCGATGCGCCGACGGTCATCAATCAATGTATCCAGAGCGGCTCGCAGTTCTTCTGCGATCTGTTCCATCGCGATCCAACCTCGGGTGTGTTGTTCGGCACGAACGGTTACATCACGGCCACCAACCAGAACACCGGTTATCTGCAGACCTCGGGCATGGACTTCACCTCCAGCTACGGCTTCGACCTGGGCAGCATCCTGCCGGGCTCGCTGGATGTGGGCTCGATCGATGTGTCCTTCGTCGGCACCTGGCTGAACAGCCGTCGCATCGAGCAATTGCCGGGCCTGGGCAGCTACAACTGCGTCGGATTGTTTGGTCCCACTTGCGGCCAGCCGACCCCGAACTGGCGTCAGAACGTGCGTGCAACCTGGATCTCGCCGCAGCGGACGGCAACCGTGTCGGCCAACTGGCGCTACTTCGGCTCGGTCTCGTTGTCCTCGAATTCGAGCAACGAGTTCCTGCAGGGGGACGACTACATCAAGGTCAATCGTCGCATCGCTGCCTACAACTATTTCGATCTGGCCGCGACCTGGAAGTGGGTGGATTCGGTGGAGCTCCGCGCCGGTATCAACAACGTGTTCGATCGGGATCCGCCGGTGATCGCCGCGGGCCTGCTGAGCTCGTTCGGTAACGGCAACACCTATCCGGGCGTGTACGATCCGATGGGTCGTCTGGTGTACTTCGGCATGACGGTGGAGTTCTGAGAGCACCATGCTGAGGGCGGCTGTTTCGATGGTTCTGATGACCGGCGCGCTGGCTTCCAGCGCGTCGGAGCAGCGGCTCTCGGTGGACGGCGCGTGGGTCTTCGACAACGCGCCGTCGTATCCTGGTGTGACGATGATCGAGATCGCCACGCGCGGCGGGCGCACGACCGGCAATGTCACAACGGCCTGGTACGGGCCGATGGTCATGCAGAATGTGAAGGTCGAAGGCGATCAAGTCAGCTTCGACATGCGCAATTTGAATGACAAGGCGCATGCCACGCGTCGCTGGACTGCGAAGTTGAAAAGCGAGCAGGTCGCGCTGGTGGGGGACATGTGGTACGCGCATGTCGAACAGACCGGCCGCCGCGCCTCGTCTGAGGAAGTGCAGGCCCGGCGGTTCAAGTTCGCCGAACTGCCGGCGCTGGGAACGATCGCGCCCGATGGACAGGCGAAGACGCCGCCGATGGGCTGGAGCAGTTGGAACAAATTCGCCGAGCGCATCGACGACGCGACCGTCCGTGCGATGGCCGACTATCTCGCGAGCTCCGGTCTGCGCGATGCGGGTTATATCCATGTGAACATCGACGACGGCTGGCAAGGCCGGCGTGACAGCAACGGCGTACTGCAGCCGAACGACAAGTTTCCTGACATGAAGGCCCTGGCCGACTACGTGCACAGCCGCGGGTTGAAGCTGGGCATCTACAGCTCACCCGGACCGAAGACTTGCGCGGGCTACGAAGGCAGTTATGGTCATGTCGCTCAAGACGCGCGCACGTTTGCGGGCTGGGGCGTCGATTATTTGAAATACGATCTGTGCTCCGGTGAATGGTTCTATTCCGACGCCGACACCGTGAAGCGCACTTACTACGAAATGGGCGCGGCCCTGAAAGCGACCGGGCGTCCGATGATTTATTCGCTCTGTCAGTATGGCCGCTTCGACGTCGGCGAGTGGGGCCGCTCCGTGGGCGGGCATCTGTGGCGAACCACGGGCGACATCACCGATCAGTACTCGGCCATGGCGCAGATCGGTTTCGAGAAGAACGGCAATCCGGCGCACGCCGGGCCCGGCGGTTGGAACGATCCCGATATGCTGGAAGTCGGTAACGGCGGCATGTCGGAAGAGGAATATCGCACCCACATGACTCTGTGGGCGATGTCCGCCGCGCCGCTGTTGATGGGGCACGATCTGCGGCAGACCAGCCCGACGATGCTCAAGCTACTGACCAATCGCGAAGTGATCGCGGTGGATCAGGATGTCAAAGGCGTGCAGGGCAGGGCTGTTTACAAGGACGGGACGGCTGAGATCTGGGCCAAGCCGCTGCACGATGGCTCGGTCGCCATCGCGCTGTTCAATCGGGCTGAATCGGCAGCCGAGCTGTCATTCGCGCCGGCCGATGCGGGGCTGGAGTCGCTGAGCGCCATTCGCGATCTGTGGCAAGCAAAGGATCGGAACGTCGGCGAGACGAGATTCAACGTGCCGGCGCATGGCACCGTGATGCTTCGAGTCCGCGGCCGGCCGCTCAGTCGGGATCTTTGAGCTGGGCGCGAAGGTCCTTGAGCGTGCCCTGGATATGTTCCTTCAGCAGCTTTTCGACTTTGCGCTTGTCACGTTCGAGCCAGGCATTGAACAGCGCTTGATGTTCGATATGGGCACGCGCATCGCGACCGGCCGGTTCGAGATGCGCGATGACATAACGTTCCGCCAGCACCGCGAGCCGTTCCACGAGCTGCGTGGTGAGAACCTTGCGGCCCGGCTCGACCAGCGCGATGTGAAATTCGCGATTGCGAACAGCTACATCGGCCAGGTTGCTGTGCGCGGCGGTATCGAGCGCCATGAAAGCCCGCTTCGCGTTCGCACGGTCGTCGTCCGTCGCGACACCCGATGCAAACGCCGCGGCTTGCGGTTCGATGGATAGCCGCAACGCATAGATCTCATCGACCTGATCGCGCGACATCGCCTGAACGTAGTAGCCGCGATTCGGGTGATTGACCAGCAGACCTTCCTGCTCCAGCCGTGCCAGCGCTTCACGCAATGGGATTTTGCTGATGCCGAGCTCATTGGCCAGCGCGTCCTGTCGGATCGGCTCGCCCTTGGGCAGCAGGCCTTTCAAGATCTGCTCGCGGACGATTTCGAACACGCGATCGGAAAGCGTGCGGACGACGATGCTCATGGCGATGGAAACGCGGCGGCCTCGGATGGAATACGGTAGTCGATGATACCCGAAGCTCGGGACCGATTCCGGACCGCGTTCATCGGGGAAATGCCTTATGACCCGGGGGGCGCTACATAACTACCGAGACGCCAGTTCCAGCTGTGCGACCACGGGAAAATGATCTGACGGGTAGCGCCCGTCGCGTTGGGTCGTGACTGTTCTTACCCAGTTTGCCCGCGCTCCGCGAAACAGGATCCAATCGGGCGTTTTTCGGGCTTTCCGTGAAGCCGTGGAAGGTGCCTTCCGGCCCGCTGCTTTGGGCGGCCGCCACCCGGGCGTCGGTCAGCGATTCGGTGAGGATATCGCCGTCGCGACGGCCTGCGCCGAACGAAACAAACTGCGGCAGACGTTCGACGATGTCGTCGCCCTGGCGTTTGAAGAGTTCCTGCGTGCCGATGACGTCAGGATCTTCGGCACGCAACATGCGCCTGCGTCGACGGAGCGATCAGTAGCCACGCAGTGAGACACCGCAGAATTCGTCGATTGATGATCGAGGGCACAGTGTGCTTCACCGAAAGGTCTTCACTGTAAAGCCGACGGGTTACAGCAGGACGAACCCACTCTCTTGACAGTGCCCGTCGGAGGGCGCGGCGCTCGCTGACTCCTGGCTTTCTCAATTCCGCCGGGCGGGTGCCCCATTGATCTCTACTCGAATCGGGTTTGCCAGCCGCAGAGCCTGCGAGGTCAGATAAGCATGCCAGTCCGCGGCCGTCGTGATCTTGCCGGCCGGTTTCCAGGCGCCGCCGGCGAAATAGCGGAGGGTTTCGCCCGGTTTGACTTTGGCGAGGAGCAAGCTGTCGGGGCGACCGTTCGCGGGGCGACCCTTCGCGGGGCGACCCTTCGCTGCAGGCGTCGTGCGAGCGAAGCCGGAGAATTTCGCTTCGGGCGCGAGCACGACGCCTGTGCCGAGCTCGTCGTGCGACGGGTCATCTTTGTATTTCTCCCAGATCGAGAGCAGCTTGCCGCGCTCATCCGGTCGCACTTGCACGTCCGCCGCGGCGGGATGTTCGGTGAGGCCGATCGCTACCGTCAGCGTGCCATCCGAGCCGGGCGCGGGCGTGAAATCGAATGTGCTTCGTATTTCATCGAGCTGTTGACCGGCGTCGACGATGAAGCGCTTGCGTTCGGTGACGATCACGCCATTGCCGGCGTCCCAGGGTTCGTAGCTGAGATCGAAGATCGCGCGCACGGGGCCATTGGCGTAGATGTGATGAGTGTGCCAATTGGCGGACACGGCTAATTGCTGGCCGTCCCAGATGCCAACGCCACCAACGCCGCGAGCGCGGCCGACTTCGTAGAAATCCAGACCTTCGCCGGTGTCCGTATGCAGACCGTCATGGCCTTTGCGATACCAGCGATCGGCCACCAGATACGGCACTTTCTTGGTCCACAGATCGATGCCGCTGCCGGTCATTCGATCTTTGCCAGCGCTCGGCTGCGCGAGCGCCGGGCCGTAAGCGCGATGAGCGACCAGGTCGTTCTCCCACGCGAAATCGTCCCAGCGTTCCGGCACGTAACCCGCCCAGACTTTCGTGGCAAACGGCGGCTGTGGCGTGACGGTCGATTCGATAGTGACCGTCAGGCGCTGTTCGTTGGCGCGGAAGTCACGTTGGAAAATCAGGTCGTCGTATTCGGCGGGTCCTTTGTGGATGTGTTTCATCGCCGTGATTTGCGAGGGGATGACGGCACCCCGCTCATCGCGCACGATCACTTGATCGAAAATCAGATCGGGCAGCGCCTTTTTCACTGCCGCGAACGGGATGACGATCGTCTCCGCGGAACGTGCGAGTTTTCCATCGTTGTGGAGGACGATAGTCGCCTTGGCGGCAAGCGTTGCTGGCGCGTGCAGGCTCAACGCCGCGGCGGCGAAGCTGGAGACGAGCGTCGCAAAGAGTCCTTCGTTACGTGCGGCGATCATGGATATCTCGACGAGCATGACGGGCGAACGAATTGTGTTTTAGCCGTGCCACCGGTGACAACCCTACAAACACGCTTTATCCAGTGCAGTCACGCATTGCTCCATGCGCGCTTTGGATCGATGCTTGCACTCCGAAACGGAGGGTCATCTCATGAGCGAAGCACGTCCTCCTTTGCCGCCATTCACTCGCGAAACCGCGATTCAAAAGGTTCGTCTAGCCGAGGATGCCTGGAACAGCCGCGACCCCGCGCGAGTGGCACTCGCGTACACGGTCGATAGCAAATGGAGAAATCGCGCCGAGTTCCCGACCGGGCGCGAACAAATCATCGAGTTTCTGACGCGCAAATGGCGTCGCGAGCTCGAGTATCGTTTGATCAAGGAGCTGTGGACCTTTGCCGAGAGTCGTATCGCCGTGCGTTTTGCTTACGAATGGCACGACGATTCGGGCAACTGGTATCGCTCTTATGGCAACGAGAACTGGGAGTTCGATGCGAACGGGCTGATGCGCAAGCGCTATGCCAGCATCAACGATCTGCCGATCGCCGAGGCGGAGCGCAAGTATCGTTGGCCGCAAGGGCGCCGTCCGAACGATCATCCCGGCTTGAGCGAGCTCGGGTTGTGAGGGACTAGCGTGGCAACGATCAGATCGCGGGCAGTAATCACAACGGCTTCCGGGATGCTGAAGCGGGGGCGCCCGCCCACGCCGGCCCCGCGCCGGGGGGGGGT
>JAEWAF010000031.1 GCA_023391815.1 Pseudomonadota bacterium | reverse complement strand
GTGCTCAGGGCGACTTCGCTGCCTCTTCCGCCATGCACTTTGCGCATTTCGGCCAGTAGGGCTTGGCAATGCGGTCCAGCGTCTTGCGGTTGCCGTCAGCGAAGAAATTGCGCATGGCCTGCGACTGCGGGTCATCGGTATAACCCAGCCCGACGATGCGCACCTGGGTCATGTTGTCGCCGGCCGGCGTCAGATAAATGACCGTCCAGGTACCCGCGATCGCGGCCGGATATTTGAAATCCGCCGGCGCCTGTTTGATACGGATCGCCAGCATGCGCTCCGGCTCGAACGCCAGGATTTCGTTGACGATGGTATTGGCGTCGCCCAGCCGGCCCTTGGGGTCATAGTGCGTGCGGATCGTGCCACCGATCTTGAAGTCGACGTCCGCGGCCGCCACGCCGGTCTGTTTGTAACCTTCGGCGGTGGTGAAGATCCGCCACACCTCGGCGGGCGAGGCGTTGATAAATCCCTCGGTGACCTGCGGCTCGGCGGCCAGCGCCGCCTGCGACCACACCCAGGCGAGGCCCAGAAACACGGCCCCGAGACCGCGGCCGAGCCGTTGTAACAATCCGGTGCGGCGCGCCGAAATCCTTGTTCTGACTGGGAACTGTGGGACTTTACTCATCATTCTTGCAGACCTCTGGCCGATACTGCGATGCTTGGCCGCTGCGGTGTAATGCCGAACCGGTCAACGCCGGGACGGGCCCTCAACGAGCGGCACGGATAACTGATAATTATCCCGCGTAATTATCGACTGGATGTCCATCGACTGGCAGTGGGTTCGCATGATTCTCACCCTCGAAGTGACCGGCCCGCAGGCTCAGGCCATGGGCACCGCCGGTCGCAAAGTCTTCAAGGCCCTCGGCGGCACCATCGGGCGCCTGTCCGATAACGACTGGGTGTTCCCCGACCCATACGTGTCGGGCCGCCATGCGTTGATCCGTTACGTCAACGGCAAATTCTTCATCGAAGACACCAGCACCAACGGTGTATTCATCAATTCGCCGGACAATCGGCTGACACGCGGGCAGCCGCAGCAGCTGCGCGACGGCGACCTGCTCTACATCGACGCGTATCGGATCAATGTTTCCATCCAGAACGATGTGACCGAGGACTTGCGCAACGATCCGTTCGCGGCTTTGAAGAACGGCGGGTCGCAGCTGGCAGCTCCGAAATTTCCTCGTGCTGGCTCGCCGACCCCGGCGGTGGCGGAGGATAAAACCGAGAGCTTGTTTGCGAATCGTCGGAACAAGACGATGCTGCAAGACTCCACTGTTCGCGATCCGAACCCCGACGAGGAAGATGAGGACGCGGAGGAAGATCACGCGACGGAGTGGTTCGGCATGGCCGAGGTGGCTGAGCCGAAGAGACCGGCGCCGGCCGCTCAGTCTCGTCCGCGACCTGAGGTTGTGAAATCCACGGTCGCGATCCCGACACCGCCTCGTCCGCACCCGCAACGACCGCCGGCGCCCATCGCCAAAGTTGTTCCGAAGCCAGCGGCCAAAGACGTACTCCGTGCGCCCACCCCGCGCGTGGGTGCCGAGCAGGGTTCGCCTGAGAGCGGCGACGATACGGCATTGAAAGCGCTGTTCGATGCCGCGGGCATCGAAGGTCTCGAGCCGAGTGTCGAGTCCGCGCGCATGCTCGGTGAGATTCTGCGAATCTCGCTGGGTGGTGTCATGGAGGCATTGCGCGCGCGCGAACGTATGAAAGATGACCTGCGCATGCGTGGCACGTCATTCAAGGCGGCGGCCAACAACCCGTTGAAGTTCTCCGCCAACGTCGATGACGCTTTTCACAACCTGCTGGTGAAGCACAATCCGGCGTATCTGCAGCCGGCGGATGCTTTCGAGGACGCGTTTCGGGACGTGCGCGATCATCAGTCGGCGCTGCAGACGGCACTGCGGCTGGCGTTCGAGTCGATGCTGTCGCAGTTCGATCCGCAACGCATGCAGGAAGAGTTCGATCGACAGATGAAAGGTTCTATCCTCGGCGTGCCCGCCAAGCTGCGCTATTGGGATCTGTATCGCGACAAGTACGGCGAATTGAGCAAGGACGCCGAAAGCGGCTTCCGCACCTTGTTCGGCGACGCGTTCACGCGCGCCTACGAGGAGCACCTGGAACGGCTGAGGAAATCCAGCCGGCCCATAGGGCAGTAACCTCCATGGATCAGACCTTGGTGGAAGAAGACATTCACCCCGTCTACGTTTCCGCGGGCATTACTGACGTCGGTCGTCTGCGCGCCACGAATCAGGATGCATTCGTTGAATTGCATGCCGCCGGTGTCTGGGCCGTGGCCGACGGCATGGGCGGCTATCGAGACGGCGACGTTGCGAGCCGCATGGTGTGCGAAGGATTGCAACTGCTGACCGGCGCCGGCGCGCTCGAGGAAGCGGTCCTCGCCGTGCGTCAGCGCATGAGCGAGGTGAATCGTCGCTTGTATGAAGCATCGGTGCGGCCGATCAATCCGATCGTCAGCGGCAGCACCGTGGCCGTCATGGTCGTCCGACGTACCGAGCTGGCCGTGCTGTGGGCAGGCGATAGCCGAATCTATCGCTGGCGCCAGGGGCAGCTGACCCAGCTGACCACGGATCACACCTGGGCTGCCGAGCTGAACTTGCAACATCCCGACGAAGAGGCGGACCACGCGATCACACGCGCAGTCGGCGGCGAAGCGACATTGACGCTCGATATCCGCAAGGACCGAGTGCGATTGGGCGATCGCTATCTGCTGTGCTCCGACGGCCTGACGCGAGAGCTGAACGACGCGCAGATTGCCTCGGCGCTGTCAGCCGATGACGTGAAGATTTCGGCCCGGAAGCTCATCGACGGCACGCTCAAAGCCGGCGCGCGCGACAATGTGACGGTCGTCATTGTCGAGGCGACCTGAGGAGCATAGGAAGCGGCTGACGTTTCCATGATGTCGGCGTCCCCATGAAACCCACGGACGAACAACAAACCAGAGTGCGCCCGACCGAACCCGACGCCACGCTACAACACTCAGGGACGGAGCTGCGCACGCTCGTGCGCGCGGGGCCGGAGGGAACTCTGGTTCGCCATCCGGAAGATGACGCCGCGACCGTCGCCGGCACGGTTCAGGCCGGTCGACCCGTCCAGGATCCGCCTCCCGAACTGCTCGGTTCGCTCGAGCCTGGCTCGGTCATCAAGCAGCGTTTCGTGCTCGAGAACATGCTCGGCAAAGGCGGCATGGGCCTGGTCTTCGGCGCCATCGATCGCCGCAAACTGGAAGCGCGCGATCCGAATCCGCACGTCGCCTTGAAAGTGCTGAACGCCGATTTCGCCCGGCATCCGCAATCGTTCATGGCTTTGCAGCGCGAGGCACGGAAGGCGCAAACGCTGGCGCATCCGAACGTCGTCACCGTGTTCGACTTCGATCGCGACGGCGATACCGTCTACATGACCATGGAGCTGCTCAAAGGCCGCTCGCTCGATTCGATCGTTCGCGAGGGGCGTGGCAAGGGCAACAGCGCCGTGCTCGCGCTGCCCGTCATCCGGGGCATCGCCGAAGGTCTCGCGTACGCCCATCGCAAGGGCATCGTTCATTCAGATCTCAAGCCGGGCAACGTGTTCATCACTGCGGACGGCACCGCCAAGATTCTTGATTTCGGCATCGCCCGCGCCGTGCCGAGCACGGCCACCGAAGAAAACAAAGATGAGTTCGATGCGGGCGAGCTCGGCGCCTACACCGAGGCGTACGCGACGGATGAAATGGTCCGTGGTATCGATCCACATCCCGCCGATGACATGTATGCGCTCGGCATCATCGCGTATGAATTGGTTACCGGATTTCATCCGTATCAAAGACACAGCGCTCCGAACGCGCGCAAGCTCGGTATCAAACCGGCGCCGCTGAAAGGCTTGAAGCGCAAGCAGGCGCGCGCGATCGAGAGCTGTCTGTCGTTCGAGCGCAAGGACCGGCCGCAGAACGCGGGCGAATTTCTCAAATCGTTTCGCGGCGTCACACCCCTGCAAAAGGTCACGTTGGCCGCGACTGCCGTATTGGCGCTGGCCGCGGGCTACTTCTGGTATCAGAACTACCTGGAAACCAGCCCGGCCGTGGCTTTCAGCGAGTTGCCGGTCGAGGAGCAGCAGCAATTCCGCACTGCCATGAAGGAAGGGGACGAAGCGTGGGCGTTCTATGAGCGCGAAGGCTTCGCGGATGCAATCGAGTCGGCGCTGGCGAGTTATGCCAAGGCGTACGACATTCATCCGCGCAATCGAGAAGCCGTTGCTGCACTGAACCGTGCCGCGGATGAAGCGCTACGTGTGACCAAGGACGATGCCGCTCGTCGCCGTGAGATCGCGGGCTCGCTGCAGCAGCTCAGCGCTCACTTCCGCAAGTACGCGCCGGTGGTCGACGCGGCGAAATAACTAGCCCCGATATTTCGAGCGCACATCGCGGATCGCGCGGCTCGGATCCATATTCAATGCCTCCGCGATGGCGATGAACTCGATGACGTCGATCCGACGCTCACCGCCTTCGTACTTTGAGATGAAGCTCTGGGGTTTGCCGAGGCGATCCGCCAGTTGCTGCTGTGTCAGACCGGCCTTCTCTCGCGCGGCCAGCAGCAACTCGAGCAAGCGGACATGAGCAGGTGAGCGCAGTGACTTCAAGACGGCGGGCTCCGTGAAGAGGCCCGTGTCTATATTCCGCCGGCACCGTTATCCCAACTTCGGATACAGGGAGCAAATTTCGTCCCGCACCGAAAATCTGCTGTAATCGCGCCCTTTCCCGGCGGTATGCCGGTACGCACGCGAAGTTCTTCAGATTATGAGCAGCAAACCCCAGACCGCCGCCCAGGGCGCCCAGACCGGCAAAGCCGCCAAGACCGCCATCACCCCGACTCGGGATGAAAACTATGCCGAGTGGTATCAGCAAGTTATTCGTGGCGCCGACCTCGCCGAGAATTCGGCCGTGCGCGGCTGCATGGTCATCAAGCCGTGGGGTTACTCGCTGTGGGAGAACATGCAGCGGGTGTTGGACGACATGTTCAAGGCCACCGGCCATCAGAACGCCTACTTCCCGTTGTTCATCCCGCTGTCCTTCATGCAGAAGGAAGCGGCGCACGTGGAAGGCTTCGCCAAGGAGTGCGCGGTGGTCACCCATCATCGGCTGGAGGCCGGCCCGGACGGCAAGCTGCGCCCGACGGGCGAGCTGGAAGAGCCCCTGATCGTCCGCCCCACCTCCGAGACCATCATCGGCGACGCCTTCTCGCGCTGGGTGCAGAGCTATCGCGATCTGCCGCTGCTGATCAATCAGTGGGCCAACGTGGTGCGCTGGGAAATGCGCACGCGCATGTTCCTCCGGACCGCCGAATTCCTCTGGCAGGAAGGCCACACGGCGCACGCCACCAAGCAGGAAGCGGTCGAAGAGACCATGCGCATGCTCGAGGTGTACGCCACCTTCGCCGAAGAATGGATGGCCGTGCCGGTGATTCGCGGCGAGAAGACTGCCAATGAGCGCTTCCCCGGCGCCGAGCAGACCTTCTGTATCGAAGCCATGATGCAGGATCGCAAGGCGCTGCAGGCCGGCACCAGCCACTTCCTCGGTCAGAACTTCGCCAAGGCCAGCGGCATCGAGTTTCTGGATCAGAACGGTCAACACCAGCACGCCTGGACCACCAGCTGGGGTGTGTCGACCCGTCTGATCGGCGGCCTGCTGATGACTCACTCCGATGACGATGGCCTGGTGCTGCCGCCGAAACTGGCGCCGGTGCAGGTCGTGATCCTGCCGATCTACCGTTCCGACGAGGATCGGGCGCGCGTGATCGAATATTGCCGCTCGGTGGCGAATGAGCTGCGGGCGCAGCGCTACGTCGATCGTCCGATTTCGGTGGTCGTCGACGAGCGCGACGAGCGAGGCGGCGACAAGGTGTGGAACTGGATCAAGAAGGGCGTGCCGGTGCGGATCGAAGTGGGTCCTCGCGACCTCGAGAAGGATGCGTTGTTCGTCGGCCGTCGCGATCGCGCGCCCAAGGATAAACAAAGCATCGCGCGCACCGAGTTCGTAGCGTCCATCGGCGCGACGCTGCAGTCCATTCAGGATGGCTTGTTCGAGCGCGCGAAGGCCTATCGCGAGCAGTTCACGAAGCGCATCGACAGCAAGGAAGAGTTCTACGAATACTTCACCGCGCCTCGCGTGCCGGAGAACGCGCCGACGCCGATTCACGGTGGTTTCGCGCTGACTCACTTCAGCGGCGAAGCGGCCCTCGAAGAGCGCATCAAGGCGGACCTGGGCGTGACGGTCCGCTGCATTCCGCTCGAAAAGAGCGAGCCCGGCATCTGCCCGTTCACCGGCAAGCCGAGCCCGCAGCGGGTGGTGTGGGCCAAGGCGTACTGATTTCGCGCGACCCTCTTCGGTGCTGGGCAGGACGCCCGAAAGCAGTGGGCACATGGACGCGCAGGAGCTGCTCGCGAATAAAGCTCACTGGCAGCCGCTATCCTTGATCGGGATGGCGGCTGTCGTCTAAGGACTCCCGATGTCCGCGGTCTCTCGCGCCAACTGGCAAATTCATTGCTGCGTCGTCCTGTGGGGATTCACTGCCATCCTGGGCAAGTTGATCTCCCTGGGCACGCTGTCGCTGGTCTGGTGGCGCATGTTGCTCGTGACCGGCGCGCTGGTGCTCGTGCCCCGCTTCTGGCGTGGGTTGGCCGCTCTGCCGCCACGAATGGTTGCGATCTACGCCGGCATCGGCATGGTCGTCTCGCTGCATTGGCTGGCGTTCTACGGCTCGATCCGACTGGCGAACGCTTCAGTCGCCGCGACCTGCCTGGCGCTGTCGCCGGTGTTCCTCGCCTTCATCGAGCCATTTCTGGTCGGGCGACGTTTCGACGTGCGCGAACTGTTGTTCGGTCTCGCGGCGATTCCGGGCGTCGCGCTCGTGGTCGGCGGAACGCCAACGAGCATGCGCCCGGGAGTGGCGGTCGGTGTGCTCGGCGCGCTGCTGGTGTCGATCTTCGCCAGTCTAAACAAGCGTTACATCGGCAACTCCGATGCGCTCACCGTCACCGGTCTGGAAATCGGCGCCGGCATGTTACTGATGAGCGTGATCTCAGCGGTAGTGGCGCCAGACACCGTGTTTGTTGTGCCGTCCGTGCGGGACGCGACGCTGCTCGCCGTCCTTGCAATGGGTTGCACGCTCCTGCCCTTCGCGGTCTCGCTCGCGGCGCTTCGGCACGTGAGTGCCTTCTCGGCCACCATCGCACTCAACATGGAGCCGGTGTACGCCATCGTGCTCGCCATCGTTTTGCTGGGCGAACAGCGCGAGCTCAGCCCGAGCTTTTATCTGGGCGTCGCCATCGTGCTGGCGGCCGTTTTTCTACATCCCTGGCTGGTGCGTCCGCTCAACGACGCTGCAGCAGCTGATCCACCCGATCCCGATAAGAACGGCTGAGCTTGATTTCCTGGCCGTCGTCGAGGGTCAGAAAGTATTCGCCGTTGGTATGAGGTCGCAGCCGTCGCACGCGTGACACGTTGACGATGGTCGAACGGTGCACGCGCTGGAACAGCTTCGGATCGAGCACGGACTCGAGCGACTTCATCGTCTCCCGCAATACATACGTGCGCCCGTCCGCGTGCACGCACATATAGTCGCCGGCAGCATCGATCCAATCGATGCTTTTCACATCGACTCGCACCGTGCCGGCGTCGTCGCGAATCGGAAGGATCTGCGGATATTGCGGCTGTCGATCGGCGTGCAGGTATTCGCGCAAGGTCTGCTCATCGACTTGCCCGGTCCCTTGCGTGCTCGCCAGCAGTTTCATCAATTGCTCGCGCTGACTGAGCGCGTTCTTCTGCTGCCAGTAGCCGCGCACGCGTTCCAGTGCCTGGGCGAAGCGCGTGTCATTGATCGGTTTGAGCAGGTAATCGATGGCCTGCGCCTCGAACGCATCGAGCGCGTAACGATCGTAAGCGGTGACGAAGATGACCATCGGCAACGACTCCTGCGGCAGCCGTGCCAGCACTTCGAAGCCCGACAAGCCCGGCATCTGAATATCCAGGAACATCAGGTCCGGCTGGTCAGCCACGATGGACTCGAGCGCTTCGCGACCGTTGGCGCAATGGCGGACGATGCTGATATCGGGATGGGCCTCGAGGCGCAGCTCGATGCCGCGCCGGGCCAGCTCTTCATCATCGACGATGATGGTGCGAATAGGTTGATCGTTCATGGCACCGCCGTGGCGCGTTCCGCCGGAAACGTCAGCGACACCCGCAAGCCGGGGTCGGTGTTCGTCACTGCAACCGTGCCGCGTTCTCCGTACAGCACCTGCAGGCGCTCGCGAGTATTACGGATACCGACGCCGCGACCATTGGCCAAACGGGTCGCATCGATCATGCCCGGACCGTCGTCGGCGACTTCCAGTTGCAGCATGCCGCCGGTGACGTGCGCGCCAAGTCGGATTTGCCCGCCCTGCTCGCGCGGCGACACCGCGTATTTAATGGCGTTCTCGATCAGAGGCTGCAACAGCAAGCTCGGCACCAGCATGGCGCTCGCCTCATCCTCGATCGCATAGACCAGGCGCAGGCGCTCGCCGAAACGCATCTTCTCGATGTTCAAATACAGATTGAGCGCATCGATCTCCTGCGCGACGGTCACCTTCTTCATGGGGTCCTGGTCGAGCGTGTAGCGCAGGAACTCCGATAAGCCCGTGACCGCGTTGTTGGCCGTGCTGTTACGGTTGTCGAGAATCAAGGTGGAAATCGCATTCAGCGTGTTGAACAGGAAATGCGGATTGAGCTGATAACGTAGCATCTTCAGTTGCGCCTCCTGGGCCAGGGACGCGGCCTGCAGAGCGGCGATGCGCTGTGATTGCAACAACTCGTAATAGCGCACGCCGAAATACAGCCCGATCCAGCACATGATCAGATAGGTCGAGCTCAATGCGCCGCTCAGGTACTCATGCCAGTGCAGGATCGGCCATTCCGGCTCCAGGTACCGATGGTAGAACCAGTTCATGATGACCCGGAGCAGGCACGCGATGCCCCACGCAGCGGCGAGACTGCCCGCGAACATCGCGACCGGAGGCTGCTTCCATAACCACCGGCAGATGTAGCGCAACGGCATCGTGAGGATGCAGCCCGAAGCCGCCGCGACGGCAATGTAATGCACGTAGGCCACCGGCTTGCCATAGAGCAGCGCGCCGACGTATTGGGACACGCCGTAAGCGCTCCAGCCGAGCACATGCAGGGACCAGAACAGCGCGTTTCTATTTTGTTTCAGTTGTGCGAGGTCCATGCGACCACTGTAAGCAAGCAACGCCGAGCATTCCATCCTTTCGTCGCGCCCGCGGCACGCTCGGTCGCAAGCCGTGCTCGATCTCTCTCGTTCCACGCATCAGGCCGACATAACGCCGCCGCGCTGTCGTTGTGGCGTCAATTGCGTGTGCGTCGAGCCGACTCGATCGCACGATGAGCGGAAGGAATGCGCGGCCGCACGGCCGATCGAACGTCGAGTCCGTAAAAAATCTCGCGACGCTCGCAACCCTTTGCGAAACAGCTGCGTCTCAAAGACAAGCGCGCGATGAACGGTAGTCGAGAGAAGCGAAGTTAGAGGAGATTCGATCATGTCCAGTCACAAGACCTTCCGTGTCGCGCGTTACGTTGCCGCCTGTGCGTTCACTGCCCTGAGCTTCGGTGCTGCCGCTCACGCCACTGAAATGTCCAGCCGGGTGATCGGTGCGGTCACGACCACGGTGCGATATGGCGACCTGAATCTTTCGCAGCAGGCCGATGCGCAGGTGCTGTACGGCCGTCTGCAACGCGCTTCGGAACGCGTCTGCGAGACGTACAAGGAGCCGCTCAATCTCGGCAAGATGAAACTGTACAACGCCTGCTATCAGGAAACGCTGGCCCGCGCTGTCGACGATGTCGGTCACGCGTCGGTGAAGGCAGCATACGCCGCGGACGATAAGCTGCGCGTTGCGAGCCGCGCTATGAAGTCCCAAGCCAGCATCTGACGATGTTTGCTTGCAGAGGCGACGCGACCGGCTGCGAACGGCGCGTCGCCGGACCTCAAGAATCAGCGCGTGGCGCGACCGTCTCGGGCTTGCCGAGTTGCGCTTCGCGCCAGCTGATGTACAACGTCGAAGCGATGATGACGCCCGCGCCCAGCATGGTCACGCTGTTCGGCACTTCTCCAAACAAGGCGTAACCCAGCACGATGGCGAACACCAGGCGGGTGTAGTCGATGGGTGCCATGACCATCGCGTCGCCCTCCGCCATGCCTTTGATATAACAGGCCTGAGTCATCAGGCCGAGAACGCCCAGCATGCTGAGCAATCCCAGATCCGGCAGGCTGGGCGTGCGCCAGGAGAGTACTGCGCCGGGGATGGTCAGCACGAATCCCAGCACCGCGGACCAGGACATCAGCGCCATGGTGGTGTGATCGCGTGTCATGACTTTCATGCCGGTGACCGTCAACGCGATCAACAAAGCGGATGACAACGCGGCGCCCGCGGGCAATCCGAAACCACCGACCGCCGACGGCTGCAACATGAGCAGCGCGCCCAGGAAACCGATGAGCGTGGCCGCGACCCGACGCGGCCCGACCTGTTCCTTCAGCACGAACGCCGCCAACGGCACGAGCCACAGCGTGCGCGTGAACGACAGCGCGTTCGCATCGGCCAATGGCATCTTTTGATAAGCGTAGAAGCCGAGGATCATGCCGACCGTTCCGGCCGTGGCGCGGAACAGGAGCAATCCCGGCCGGGTGGTGCGAAATGCCTCCCTCGGATTGCGCGCGATCAGCGGCAACATCACCAGCAGGCCCGCGGCGTTTCGATAGAACGTTTGCAGCGGCGCCGGGTAGTCCTCGCCCAAGAACTTGATGAGCATCGTCATCACAGTGAATGACGCAGCGGATGCGAGCATCCACAGCGTGCCACGGGAATTTCGATGCAGACGGTTATAGCGGGCGGTAAGGTTCTTCACGTGCTTCGGACAGCACCACTCGTCCGGTGGCGAACCGGACTTTACCGCAAAGTGAGCTGTCGCGAAGGCTAGAGTCGCGGCCCGAACAAGCCGAGCAGGCCGATGATGATCAGATAAATGGCGACGATGAAATTCAGCAGCCGGGGCACGACCAGGATCAGAATGCCGGCGATGAGTGCAACCAGGGGACCGATGCTGACGTACATGCCCATGACCCGCGCCTTTGTTCGTAGTGAAAGATCACAGGCGGTACGTCAGAGCCCGGCGGATTGTTCCCCTGAACGACTCAGGCCAGGCGCGCCTGCAGCCACCTGGAGATCTCGACCACTTCTTCCATGCAGACCGAATGTTCCATGGGATAGGTGTGCCATTCGATGTGATAGCCCAGAGCCTGCAACACGTCGCGCGAGGCATCGCCCAGTTGCATTGGAACGATGGGGTCGTGCACACCGTGACACATCAGAATCGGCACATCGCGGTTTGCGGAGGAAGCTTCAGCGGCAACGGAAGCGCGCAATGGCAGATAAGTGGACAAGGCCATGACGCCGGCGAGCCGTTGCTGATAACGCACGCCAGTCTGCAAGGCGATGGCGCCGCCCTGGGAAAAACCGGCAATCGCGATTTTGCTGGCCGGAATGCCTCGAGCGATTTCCTGCTCGATATAGTTCTTCACGACGCCTTCGGACTCGCGAATGCCGACATCGTCTTCGGCGCGCTCCGGCCCGAAACCTTTGATGTCGTACCAGGCGCGCATCACATAGCCGTTGTTGATGGTCACCGGGCGCGGCGTGGCGTGCGGAAAAATGAATCGGACCGGCAACGTTGCCGGCAGGCGCAGCTCCTCGACGATGGGCACGAAATCAAACCCGTCCGCGCCGAGGCCGTGGAGCCAGATGACCGTCGCGACGGGCGCTGTTGCCGGCGTCAGCACGACGGCGTCGGCGGATTCTCGAGTCGTATAAGGCATGTCAGCTCCGGGTCATGAAGGCTCGCGCGATCTCAACAGCTCCGCCACGGCGGCACCGAGCTCGGCCATGTCGAAGGGTTTGCGCAATTGCCTGGCCGTGCCGAGCGCCGCTTCCACCGCGCCGCTGTCGGCGTAGCCGGAAACGATCAGCACCGGCAGTCCAGGTTGTTTCATCTGTGCCGCTTTGGCCAGTTCCGCGCCGTTCATGCCGGGCATGGCGAAATCGGCGAGCAATAGATCGAAGCGCTGCGCGTCGAGCAGCACCAATGCGTCGACCCCATTATCCGTGTCCTTCACCTCGTAGCCCAGCGATCGCAGCGATTCGCTCATGAATCGTCGCACCAGCCGGTCGTCGTCGACCACCAGCACCGAGGCGCTTTTGTCGTCTGGCTCGGGCTCGGCTTGCGGCTCCTCGGAGCTGTCCGGCGTGGGAGCCAGCGGAATCGCATCGGCGGGCGCGAGCGGCAGCACGAGGCACACCGTGGTGCCCTGATGAATTTCGCTGTCGATTTGCAGGGAGCCGCCCGACTCACGAGCCACGGCATAAACCTGGGACAGGCCCAAGCCGGTGCCCTGACCGACGGGCTTGGTCGTGAAGAACGGATCGATCGCGCGAGCACGCACCTCTTCAGTCATGCCGACGCCCGTGTCAGTCACGCACAGCTGCACATAGTCGCGCTTGGGTAGATGTCGATCGACCACATTGGCCCGGCGTGCGCTGATGATGAGCTTGCCGCCGGCCGGCATCGCATCGCGTGCGTTCACGGCGAGATTGAGCAAGGCCAGCTCGAGCTGATTCGAGTCGCTCATCACCACGCGCGCATCGGGGTCGAGTTGCATCCGTACATCGATCGAAGGACCGACCGACTGTGCAAGCAGCCCGCTGATGCCGTTGAAGAGCTGCTGCAAATCCACCGGCCCGACAGCCATGCGCTGACTGCGAGAAAATGCCAGCAACTGCGACGCCAGCTTCGCGCCTCGGCGCGAGGCTTCGAGTGCATTGTCGGCGAGTCGACGCAGACGTTCGTTGTCCCGGACTCGATGGCGAATCAGATCCAGATTGCCGATCACGGCGGTCAGCAGATTGTTGAAGTCGTGCGCGATGCCGCCCGTCAGTTGTCCCACCGCCTCCATCTTCTGCGACTGACGCAATGTTTCTTCCGCACGGCGCCGTTCGGCCATGTCTCGCATCATGAGCACAGTCAGCGCGCCGCCAAGTAACAGCGCGCCCGATGCAGCCAACGCCGCCGCAACGAACGACCAGGTCGTTGGCGAGTCGATGGCTGCCGATGCCACCGCCAGATGCGCCGACCATTGCGACCACGGCGATGTATGAAACGCGGTGTAGTTCTTCAATCCCTCATAGGTCGTCCCGGAATACAGACCGCTCGTGCCCTCTCGAATCGCCTTGCGCACGAACTCGGTGGCCGGCGTGCCGACGCGTGTTTCGAAGTTGACGGTGCGGGCGATGAACGTTCCCTGTCGATCGACGATGGCCGCCGTGGTGCCGGCACCGACCACCGCGGTCAGCAACTCTTGAAATGCCTGCGGCTCGATGCCTGCGCCGAGCACGTAACGCAATTCGCCTTCGCCACTGACCGGCGCATACACCCAGGCGAGCTTTTCCGGCGGCGGCGTGATCGACCCTGCCATCGGCATTTCGGTCTGACGAATGTCCCGTAGCGCCTGTGCGTGCCATTCCTCGAGCGCGCCGGGCTCCCCGAACGGGCGACGCAGATCGAACAGTTCCTGCCCGCTGCGAGCGTCGATCAGAACGATGGTGCGCCAGGCCGGGTTGGCTGCTTTCACCCTCTGGACGCGGAAATAAAACTCCCGCATGTTGCCTTTGGCGAGATCGACCGAGCTGGTCAGCACCCCGAGCGCCGCCAGATCGCGACGCAGGCGACCGTCCACGAGCATGGTCGCGATCTCACTGCGACCGAGCGTGTCCGCCTCGACCCGAGCGCGCTCCGCCCGCAGGAAAAAAAAGGCGCCGACCGCCACGAACACCACTGTGGGCAGCGTTGCGGCGACCCCTAGAGCGATCAGCGAGCGCCGGAAGAATCTCATTCGTTGTTCTCGTCCGGGCAAAGAGCGTCATTTTGCCTTGCGAGCGGGTTGTGAGATAGCGTTGGGACACGTGAGTGCCGCGTAGGTAATCCACCGGGAGCCCGCTGCGGAAAAAGGCAAGGTGAACCTCAGGGGATCTCGCTTTGATCGGGCGCAAGGAAATGGCAAAGTGGCGGCGCTATCTCCAGCGGGCCTCCTCATCTCGGTTTCATCCCATGCAATCGCGCAAGCTGCACGCACTCATCGCTTTTGCCTTGTTTTTGATGGCGGCGGTTGTCTATGCCGCGCTGTCCGGCAAATCCATGGACCTGTGGCGCGTCGCCCTGTGGAGCATGATCGGCGTCGGCAGCTACGCCGCGCTATCTCACGTGTTTGGTTTCGACCCCCATCGCACGCGTATCGCCGCATGCGCCCCGGCGTATATGCACTATGTGGATCGTTGGGAGCTGCGCCTGGGGCAGGCGACCCTGTCGATGCTGGGCGGGATCGTCGTCGCGGCCCGCTTGTTCGATAGCGAGCACTTCGTGACAGCCGTAGTCTGCGGCACGCTCTCGGCGTGGACCTACTTCGCTTTCCGTTGGTATGTCGGCGGCTATCGGGCCGAAGCCACTAGCAGATAATCAAAGCGGCCCGGGTGGGTTCGCGAGCAAATGCAGCTCGTAGCCGATCAGCACGACGTAGCAGGCGACGACCAAATACAACAGCAGCTCGCCCGGGAACAATCTGAACAGCTTCATGCGCGCGCAAACCACGAGGACAGCTGCGCCCACACTGGTCAGTGTCAGTTTGATGGCCGCGAACCAGCCGAGATTGTGAGGCACCAGCAGCGCCATCACCGGATTCGCTTCGTTCGCACCCTGTGACATCAGCATCAGCGTCAGCACGCCGTCGAGCGTCGACATGCCGAGAATGGACAACACCAGGGCCAGCACGCGCGGTGAGTGCCAATCGATGATGGCGTAGATGCGATCGCTAGCGCGGCGCCCCGCCCGGCGACGCGGATTCAGCGCGCCTCGCCAATATGCGGCAAGACTGTAGCGGCGGCGTTCGACACCGCTGCGACGTTCATGTAAGCCGCGTTCCATTGCGTGCATGTTGGGGAGGCCTCGACTCTCGACTGTTCGGCGCGGTCAGTGTGCGGGAAGAGTGCAGATCGATGGGCTGAAGTTACCGTAATCAGCCGCGAAAGAAACTCGCGAGCGCGGGAACTTGTCGAGAAACTTGGCAGAAAACGCTCCGGGAGGAGCGTCCATGCGAGTGCGTTACTGCAGGGGGATGTCAGTCGCACGCTCCCGGAGCGTGAGGCGGTGGGCACCACCGGTCGGTGGTGCCCGATAGTTATCAGCGGGACGCGAGCTTCTGCGTGATCGGCTTGCCGTTCAGCGCGACCACCGAGCCGTTGCGATCGACGATGCACGTACCTCGAGCGAAATACTTGCCGCTTTCCACGCCTTTCGCGCTGACTACGATCTTGTACGCCCGCGAGTGCATGCTGAGCGGACCGCTCACGGCGTCTGTCTTCTTGACCTTCACCGGCTGTTCTTTAGGCAGGCTCGATGCGACGAAGGCGCTGATGCACGAATCCATCGCGGCATCGTAGTCGTGAGCCTGAGTTGCGAACGGCGCTGCGAGCGCGAGCGTGGCGGCGGCCAGAGAGATCGACTGGGTAACACGGGTGCTGAGCTTGATCATGGCAATCACTCCAAAGGTTTTAAAGGCTCCAAATCCCCTGGAACGTTTCTTTATGGAATGGGGCCAATCTAGGGTCGGCCAGCCGCGGCGACAAACGAGAAGATCTAATGCTGGCAACAAACGCGCTCATGCAGGCAAGCCCTGACGTAAACAAACTAGAAACAAGCGGACACACGTCCGCCTCCGCCTGGTGCAGGATACAAACACGCTTGCCCTTGGAATGTGCGTCTACGAAAAGTGCGCACCGGTTACGCCGCGACGCTGAATTCTTCGATCAACCATTCGGTGAGCGCTTTGACGTCCGGTCGCGCGGCGTCTTCCTTGCGCAGAATCAGGAAATAACTTTCTCCGGTCTCCAGCTCGCGATCGAACAGCTTCACCAGCGTTCCCTGAGCGAAGCGTTCATTGCCGAGGCGCGTCGAAACGAGCGCGACACCGACGCCGTGTTCGGCCGCTTCCGCCGCGGTATTCATGGAATCGAAGCGCACGATGCTCTTGGGCCGCAGATCGATGCCGAGCGTTTGCGCCCACCGTTGCCACCCGTCGCGACGCGCTTCGTGAATGATCAGCGTATGTTTGTTCAGGTCCTGCACCGAATCGATCGGCACGCGTTGTAACAACGTGGGCGAGCACGCCGGCACGAACGTTTGCGAGAACAGTTTGTGACAGTCGTGATCGTGTACCTCGTCGGGCGCCGCGCCGACGACGATGGATAGATCCGCTTCGGCGGGATGCGACTGCAGCGGCCCCGCCACCGTATTGATATGCACGTCCGTGTCCGGTCGCACTTCCAGGAACGACGGCAGGCGCGGCAGCAACATCTCGGTCGCGAAGAACGGTGGGATATGCAAACGAATGACATCCCGGCCGTAACGAATCCGTAACTGCTCGGTCACGGTTTCGAGCCGTGCGAACACCGTTTCCATGTGCTGCAGGTAGTTCTCGCCGGCTTCGGTCAGCGTCAACGAGCTCGGGCCGCGCTCGAACAGTGCGACGCCCAGTTGCTCCTCGAGTCCCTTGATCTGATGGCTGACGGCGGACGGCGTAATGCACAGCTCCTCGGCGGCGGCCTTGAAGCTCAGGCGCGTCGCGGCGACTTGGAAGGTCTTCAGGAACTTCAGCGAGGGGAGGCGCATGGTCGCAGGCCGTCGCAGCGGCAACTCGGGCACGGGATATGAGGTCACGCCCGGATGAGAGCAATTACTGTGCCGAGTCGCGGAACGGCCGGATTCCGCGGGGCTGGTCAGCATTGCGCGCGATTGCCGCCCCAAGCGCTGGCAGGTCGATCAGATCGCGCGCAAATAAAGTGCGGTCAATGCTTTAAGTCACGCATTGTTAATGATTCGTGAAGTCACGCTGCGCATTTATTTCGCGGGCGTTACATCCACCGGCGCGTAGGTCAGCGGTACCGCTGCTTCCGGCGAGAGCACACGGAAGGTGAAGCTCTGCTGCAAATACAGCAGCACTGAGGTGCTGGTGTGATCGAGATAACCGACCGAGAAATCCTGCCCTACGATCAGCTCGAAGTCGCCACCACGCAAACTCATTACGACCGCGCCATCGACTGCCGGCGCCCAAACGATCGGGCCGTCCACCAGCTCGCGCACATGATTGATGATTGGATAGCCGCGCAACGTGCTGCGAGTCAGTCCGGTGTAACAACGGGGTCCGAGCGCGATTCCATACGGGCCGCTGACGCCTTCACTGCGCAATCGATGAGTCGCTTCGGCCACTACGTCGGGATACGCGCCGTAATCGTCGGGAATCGTCAGCCCATGATCGCCGGCGGCGGGGAAGATGCCGTCGATCTCGCCGGCCGGATAGCCGCGAAAGATGGCGCGATCTTCGGCAATCGCCGCGGCCCGGGCCGCGTTGCGAACCGAATCCAGATCGGGATTGGTGTCGCCGCGCCCGATCGCGTCCAGCTCTTCCCGATCGACCTCGAACGGAATGCGGATTTCGATCAACGGCAGCGACAGGCGCAGCTTCGAAACCACGCCATCCTGCAATGACGGCGACAATGTTCGGGTACGACCGGTCGACACCGAGGCGCAGTTCCAGCCGAGCGGACCTTTGAAGTCCACCAGCCGGCGCGCGGCCAGCAGCGTCTTCAATGTGCGCTTGGCCTCCGCGTCGATTTCCTTCCACGCCTCGGAGGAAATCGGGGCGTGCTCGCGTAACAATTCGTTCATGAGTTGCTTCCTGTTCCGGCGAACCGCGGCAGTTCGCGGATCGGATTCTGCTGCTCGCCGCGCAGGCTGCCGATCCCGAGGCAACCGTCGCCGGCCTCCGACTCACCGCCACCGCCGCCGTGCTCCGCCTCGTCCTCGATCTCCAGCACCGATTTGTCGGTGAACAGGTAAGTGCGCAAGTGCTCGTCGAGCTTGGGGTCCTTGCGACGTAGCCACTCCAGCACCATCGCGGCGTGCTCTTTTTCCTCGTCGCGGTTGTGCGCCAGGATGCGCTTGAGCTCGTCGTCGGTGGCGGCATCGATGCGCTGGTCGTACCAGTCGACCGCCTCGAGCTCTTCCATCAACGAGGACACGGCGCGATGCCGGTCGATGGTTTCGGGACGCAGCGCCTTGGCGCTTTCGTGCAAGGATTCGCTAGACATGGCGATGAATGCGCAGTGGTTGTCGGGTACGTCAAACCAGTACGCATGAACTCGGCTGCGGTTCCAGTTGCCCGTAACCGCTTCTTCACGAATCGAGCGGGATTGTGGCTTGCCTTTGGGGCGGCGCATCCACTATTACTGGCCGGTGTTCGAGCGGCTGTTCACTCATCCCCTTTGGGCGTATCGAACCGGCACGTTTGCATTCGCGAGCGCCTGGCCGATAGGGCTGCTCATTACTTCGATTCTGGTGGCCGCCGCGCTGGTGGCCTGGTCGCTGTGGCGGCGACGCGCGCTGGGCTGGCGAATGCTGGTGCCGGTCGGCGTTCTGCAGACGTTGTTGTTGGCATTGATCCTGTGCCTGTTATGGCGGCCGGTGCTGAACGTCGAGCGGGTGCGCGATCGCGAGAACGAGCTCGCCATCGCCATCGACGCTTCCGCCAGCATGGCGTACGGCGATGCTGGTAAATCACGCCTTCAGGAAGTCGCGGGCGCCTTGCAGAACGGCCCCCTGCAGCGGCTGGAAAAAACTTTCGCCGTGCGCCTGTTCGGATTTGCTCAGTCCACCACGCCGCTGAACACGCTCGAAGCCATGCCGCCGCCCGGCCGGCAGACCCGCATCGGCGACGCGCTCCATCAAGTGCTACAAAGTGCAGGCAGCGCGCCCCTGGCCGGCGTTATCTTGTTCAGCGACGGCGCCGAGAATGGCGACACCCTGAGCGAAGAACGCCTCGCCGAGATCGCCTCCTATGGCGTGCCCGTTCATACGGTGGGCCTGGGACCCGAGCGAGTGACCGACGATCTGGAGCTGGAGCGCGTCGAAGTGGCGGACTCCGCTCCCGCCGGCTCCACCATCGACGCGCAGATCGGCATTCGTCATCACGGCGCGTCACAAGCACGCCTGCGTGTTTACGATCGCGACAATCTGGTCGCCGCTCGCGACGTCAAGCTGCGGCCCGACGCCGCCACCACTCAATTGTCGTTGGATCTGCCCG
Source organism: Pseudomonadota bacterium (assembly GCA_023391815.1). GTDB lineage: Bacteria > Pseudomonadota > Gammaproteobacteria > Steroidobacterales > Steroidobacteraceae > Steroidobacter. The sequence goes on along the minus strand of JAEWAF010000031.1, from coordinate 9,015 downwards.
CCGGGCAGGCAGGCACGCATGAATTGCGCTTCGTGCTCGACCCGTTGCAAGGCGAGCACAACGTGATCAACAACTCGCGCACTCGCGTAGTGAATGTGCCCGCCACCCGACGCGGCATCCTGTACGTCGAAGGCGAGCCGCGCTGGGAATATAAGTTTCTGCGTCGGGCCGTCGATCACGATCGGGCGCTGCGCGTCGCCAGTATCGTTCGCACCACGACCAATAAACATTATCGGCAGGGCGTGAACACGCCGGATGAGCTGGTCGATGGCTTCCCGTCCGATGCGGCCGAACTGTTCGGTTACGACGCGGTCATCATCGGCAGTTACGAAGCGGCCGGACTGCGAGCCGAGCAACACAGGCTGTTGAAAGAGTTCGTCGACAAGCGCGGCGGCACCGTGCTGATGCTGGCGGGCCGATATGGACTATCCGCCGGCGGCTGGCAGAACGCCGCCGTTGCGCAGACGCTGCCCGTCCAACTCACGGGGCGGCAACCGACACAATTCATTCAGCGCCCCGGACAAGCGGTGCTGACGATGTATGGCGCCGAGTCGGCGATCCCTCGGCTCGACATCGATCCCCGCAAAAATCTGGATCGCTGGAAAGCGCTGCCACCGCTGGCCGATTACCAATCGCTCGGGAGACTCAAGCCCGGCGCCATCGTGCTGCTCGAAGCAAATGGCGAACAGGGTCGTTCACCTTTGTTGATCTGGCAGCACTATGGCCGCGGCGCTACTTATGTGCTGGCAACCGCGAGCACCATGCGCTGGCAAATGCGGATGCCGTCCGAGGACCAGAGTCACGAAATATTCTGGCGACAGCTGTTGCACGCCATCTCATCGACCGCGCCGGCGCGGGTCAGCGTGAACGGCGAACGCACGGTGTATGAAGATGAACGCACCGTCCGGCTCGAAGCGGAAGTGCGCGACGAGCGCTTCGAACCCGTCAGCGATGCCACTGTCGAACTACAGGTGGCGCCGGAACGTGACGCGCCGTTCAAGCAGAGCATGCAACCTTCCGGGCAGAACGATGGCCGTTACAGTGCGACCATCGATGCTGCCTCCGCCGGCCTGTATCGCATCGAGATGACCGCACGTTCAGGAAACAAGGAAGTCGGGTCGGCCGTGACGCACGTATTGCGTAACGACGGCGTGGCCGAGCACTTCGCCACTTATCAGCATCGCGATCTGCTCGAACGAATCGCGAATGTGACTGGCGGACGTTATTGGCAGGTCAGCGACCTCGATGGCCTGGCGGGCGCCATTCCCTATTCGAAGGCCGGCATCGTCGAACGGCAGACGCTGGACTTGTGGAACCTGCCCATCGTGTTTCTGGTGCTGCTGGCGCTCAAGCTCGGTGAATGGTTGCTCCGTCTGCGATGGGGGCGATTGTGAGCAAGGCGCGCCTTCTCATTTCGGGTCTGGTCGCAGCGGCATGGACGCTGCCGGCGTCCGCCGCGACCTATACGTTCGTGGTTGCAGGTTTGGGCGGCGAGCCCACGTATGAACAGAAATTTCGCGAGCAGGCGGCGGCTGTAGCGAGCGCGGCCAGGCAAGCCGCCGGCAGCAGCGAAAGCGTCATTGCGCTGAGCGGCGATGAAGCCCGGGCCGATGCGGTCCGTCGTGGAATCAAAACGCTCGCTTCGCGCATGAATCCGACCGACTCGGTGGTCGTCGTGCTCATCGGTCATGGCAGTTACGACGGCGAGAACTATCGTTTCAATCTGCCGGGTCCCGATCTCACCGACACCGATCTGGCGCGCCTGTTCGACGAGCTGCCGGCGCGGGATCAGCTCATCATCAATGCGACAAGCTCGAGCGGCGCCGTCATCGAACGCTGGCAACGACCGAAACGTGTCGTCATCACCGCCACCAAGAACGGCGGCGAGCGAACCGCGACCCGCTTTGCTCAATTTCTGGCGGAAGCCGTTGCGTCGGACGTCGCGGACACGAACAAGGATCAGGTCGTGACCGCCGCTGAAGCTTATGCCTTCGCGACCAGCAAGGTCGAAGCCGCCTTCAAAGCGGAGACGTCGATGGCGACTGAGCACGCACGTATGGAGGGCGACAACTCCGCCCGCTTCACGCTTGCACGGCTCGGTACCGCCGCGCTGGCACCGGACAATCCCGAAGTCGCGGCGCTGCTGACTCAGCGAGGCGCGATCGAGCAGGACCTGAACCGCGTGAAGGAACAAAAAGCGTCGCTGCCGGATACTCAGTACTACGACCAGCTCGAAGAAGTGCTGGTGCGCCTGGCGCTGCTACAACGCGAGATCGATGCCAAAGTCGGGGGAGGCGCGACGCCATGATGACCCGCACTGCCACTTTGGCGTTGCTGCTGCTCCTCGCGTCGGCGGTTGGCGCGCAGTCGATCGACTACGATCCGCGTCGCGCGACCGAGTTGCGCCCTTGTGACGAGCATCGATACCACGGTCGCACCGAGCAGGCGCGCGCGTGTTATACGAAGCTGCTCGAATCACAAACGCCGATCGTCGAAGCCGAAGCCGCGTGGGCATTGGGGAACATCCAACGCGCCAACGAGCTCTTCCGCGACGCTGTACAAAACAATGAACGTGCCGTGCAGCCCCGCGTGCGCTGGGCACGATTGTTCCTTCAGACACACCAGTACTCCGACGCCGCCGATCTGTTCAACGAGGCGCTGAAGGTCTTCCCCAACGATGCGCACGCCAAGCTCGGCCTCGCGAGCGTGTTTGCCGAGCGTTTCGAAGGGCAGGCGCGGCCGCTCGTGCAAGAGGCGTTGAAGCAGGATGACGATCTGGTCGAAGCGCACTTGCTCACTGCTTCGATGGATCTGGAAGAGGGCCAGCTCGAGGACGCAGAGAAGGCGCTCGATCGAGCTATGCGGGTAGTCAACAAAGAGAAGCTGCCGCCGCTCGACGTCTACACTCTGCGTGCCTCGTTGGAAATGTCTCGCGGCGGCAATCCCGACCAATGGATCAAGCGCATTCTCGACTACAACCCGCGCTATGGCGTCGTGTACCAGCAGCTCGCGCACTTCGAAATCATGCGGCGTCGTTACAAAGAAGCGACCGTACTGTTGCGTCGAGCAGTCGAGGTGCAGCCAGACCTGTGGGCCGCGCACGCCGAGCTGGGTTCGAACCTGCTGAGACTCGGAAACGTCGACGAAGCACGTACGCATCTGCAAGCGGCGTATTCCGGCGATCCTTTCAGCCCGACGACCGTGAACTCGCTGCGCCTGTTGGATCGGATCGACGAATTCTCGATCAGTGAAGACCCGATCGTCATCGGCCAGGACACGTACCAGGTCCGACTGCGCCTGCATAAGAAGGAGTCGGAGATACTGCGGCCGTATGTGCTCGACCTCACCGGTCGGAGCATCCAAAGTTTTTCGCAGCGCTATGGTTTCAAGCCGCGCGAAACCGTCACCGTCGAGCTATATCCGGATCATGACGACTTCGCTGTGCGCGTGGCGGCATTGCCCGGCATCGGCCTGCTGGGTGTCACATTCGGGTATGTCGTCGCGATGGACAGTCCGTCCAGCCGGTCCACGAGTGAGTTTCACTGGGGCAGCACCTTGTGGCACGAAATGGCCCACGTCTTTACGTTGGAAGTCACCGACCATTACGTTCCGCGCTGGTTGAGCGAAGGTATCTCGGTGTTCGAGGAGTGGCGCACCGGCCCGACGCCAGGTGTCGCGGTCCCACCGGAAGCGATTGCCGCGCTCGAAAAGAAACAATTCCTGCCGGTCGCCGATCTGGACTCCGGCTTCATTCGCCCGAGCTATCCCGGTCAGGTGCAGGTGTCGTACATGCAGTCCGGGCTGGTATGTCTGTTCATCGAGCAGCGCTGGGGCTTCGAACAACTTGGCGCCCTGCTCCGCCAGTTCGACGGCAAGCGAACGACTGCGCAGGCCATCGAAGCCACGTTCAAGATCGCGCCGGCGGCTTTCGACAAGGAGTTCGATGCGTTCGTGCGCAACCGCTTTCAGGCCGTGCTCGCGAATTTCGAAGACTGGCAGAAACAACAGCAGGCGGCCGGCCAGGCGATTCAGAAACAACGGTGGGCCGATGCGATCGAGCCGGCGCGTCGCGCGGTCGCGCTTTATCCGGAACATGTCGGCGGCGACAGCCCGCACTTGATGCTGGCCAAAGCACTCGACAAGTTGAATCGCCGTCCCGAAGCCATCGCCGCCCTGGAGGCGTATCGCCGCGCCGGCGGTTGGGATCCGATCGCTTTGCGTGAATTATCACGGTGGCTCGACGAGGCGGGTCGTACTCAAGAAGCCACCGACCTGATGGTGTCGCTGAACTACTCCGATCCGCTGAACGCCGATGGCCACTCCCGGCTCGGCGAACGTTTGTTGAGCGCGGGTCGCCCCGAAGAAGCGGCGCGTGAGTTCGAAGCATTGCTGGCCCTGAACACGCTGGATCAAGCGCCGGCTCACTATGGCATGGCGCGCGCCTTGCGTGAGATGGGCGACAAGGCCGGCAGCCGCCGTCACTTGCTGGACGCGCTGGCCACGGCACCGCATTTCAAGCCCGCGCAGGCTCTGTTGCTGAAGATGATCGAGGAGCGCACTTAATGAATACCGTGGTCGCGACCGAACAGGAAACCGCCGCGCTGGTGAATCTTTTCCGCGATCGTATCGGTGCGATCCGCGACCAGGTCCGCCGCGTCATCGTCGGTCAGGACGAAGTGGTCGACTATCTGCTTTTGACGCTGTTGGTCGGCGGCCATTGTTTGATTACCGGCATGCCGGGCACGGCGAAGACGTTGCTGGTGAAGACGCTGGCCACGGCATTGGGGCTGTCGTTCAAGCGCATTCAGTTCACGCCGGACCTGATGCCCACCGACGTGACCGGCACCGACATCATCGAAGAGGACATCACCACCGGCCATCGCCGCTGGACGTTCGTGCCCGGTCCGCTGTTCGCGAACGTGCTGCTCGCCGACGAAGTGAACCGCACGCCGCCGAAAACTCAAGCCGCGTTGCTCGAAGCCATGCAGGAACATTCGGTGACCGTGCGTGGCACGACGCATACGCTCGGCGAGCCCTTCTTCGTGCTCGCGACTCAGAATCCTATCGAACTGGAAGGCACGTATCCGCTGCCCGAAGCTCAACTGGACCGCTTCCTGTTCAACGTGCTGCTCGACTACCTCAGCGCCGAGGATGAGATGGAGGTCGTCGATCGCAACACGTCGCGAGTGGAAGGCCCGCAACTGCGAGCCTGCACCAACGCCGAGGAGATCGTGAAATTCCAGTGGCTGGTGCGACAGGTGCCGCTCTCGACCGATGTGCGCCGGAAGGCAGTGGAGTTGGTGCGTGCCACCCGGCCACGCGAAGCGAATGCGCCTGAAGTCGTGCGTCGCTATGTTCGTTATGGCGCGAGCGTCCGCGCGACTCAGTTCCTCTGTCTCGCTGGAAAGGCGCGCGCATTGATGGAAGGTCGCTACCACGTGACCGAGGATGATTTGCGAGTGCTGGCCCTGCCGGTCCTCCGACATCGCGTGCTCACGAACTATCAGGCCGAGTCGGACGGCAAGAGCGTCGACGACGTGCTGCGAGAGGTCGTCAACCGGTGAACGCCGCTGCCTCCAATCGCCTGCTGCCGCCGGAGACGCTGGCCGGACTCGCGAATCTGGAGCTGATCGCGCGCACCGCCGTGGAAGGCTTCCTCACCGGCCTGCACCGCTCGCCGCACTACGGGTTCAGTCAGGAGTTCAAGGAATATCGCGCCTACGTCGAAGGCGACGATCCGCGTTTCGTCGATTGGAATGTGTTCGCGCGTACCGAGCGCACCTACATCCGGCGCTACGAAGGCGAGACCAACACGCGATTGATGATCCTGCTGGATGCGAGCGCGTCGATGGGCTACGGCTCGCACTCGGTCACCAAGCTTCAGTACGCCAAGTTCCTCGCCGCGGCGCTCGCTTATCTGGCCGCGCGTCAGCACGATCCCGTGGGGCTGATCGTGTTCGACGAGATGGTGCGAACTTTCCGGCCGGCGACCAGCCGTGCAGGCAGCTTGACCGCGATGATCCACGCGATCGACGCGGTCACGCCCGGCAACGGCACCGATCTCGAAGCCTGCTTCCAACGATTCGGCGAGCATTTATCGCGTCGTGGTCTGGTGGCCGTGATCTCGGATCTCTACTGCAACCCGGAGCAAATGAGTCGCGCCGTGCAGCCGCTGGCCTATCGCGGTCACGACATCATGTTGTTCCAGCTGCTCGATCCGCAGGAAATGAATCCGAACTGGCGCGAGTCGGTGTTGCTCAAGGACGTCGAGACGCAACGAACGCTCAACGTCTCGCCCGAATATCTGGCGGGCGAGTACAAACAACGGCTCGATGAGCACCTGCAGTCGTTGCGACGTGCCGCCGCCAATGTCGGCGCGCATCAGTTGTTGATCACGACGGATGAGCCGCTCGACAACGCTCTCCGGCGGTACCTGCTGCTTAGGGAAGGCCGGACCTAAGTCATGTTCCTCGCGCCCGCACTGCTGCTTGGATTGCTCGCCATCGGCTTACCGCTGTGGCTACATCGGGTGGCGCGCGCCAATCCGACACAGCACCAGTTCGCGTCGCTCATGCTGCTCGAAGCGAGCGAGACTCAGCGCACGGCGAAGCGGACGCTGCGCTACTGGTTGCTACTCGTCACTCGCATTCTGCTACTGATTGCGCTGGTACTCGCATTCGCCGGGCCGTTGCTGACGGCGCGCATCGTGCCGCAGCCGGATGCCAACGCGCAGTTGCATGCCATCCTGCTTGACTCGTCGCTGTCCATGCAGCACGGCAAGCGCTGGCAGCGAGCTTTGGAACAAGCGGAAAGTGTCATCGACGAGCTGCCCTCGTCGGATCGCGTAATGTTGCTGTCGGGTTCGGGTCGGCGCATTGCCGTCGTGAGTCCGAGCACGACCGCTGCCAACGTCGGCACGGTGCGTGCGTCGTTGCGAAATCTCAAGCCTGGCATCGAGCGGCTCGATTACGGATTCGCGATGAGCACCGCGAACTCGTGGCTGGGATCGCCCCGCCCCAAGGTCGTCCTGCATTTGATTTCGGATCTGCAACGGAGCGCCGCGCCGTTACGCTTCGCCGATCTGCAGCTCCCCGCGCAGACGCAGCTGGTGATGCACGATGTGAGCGAGGGTTCCGCCGGCAACGTTTATATCGCCAACGCCGCCGTCCAGGCGCTCGACACGCATTCGCTGCAAGCGACGCTCGGCAGTTCATTCACCGAGCCGCAACAGCGTAACGTGATCCTTCGCGTGGACGACAAGGAAGTTGCCAGGAAGGCCGTGACATTGGCGCCGGCCGCGGCCGAGCCGGAGATCGTGGCTGGTGAAGGCGGCAGCGTGCATCGCTCCGAAGTTTCCCTGCAGCCGGGCTCGCAGGCCACGAATGGCCACACAGCGTCATTCACGAACGTCACATTCAGCGATCTGAATCTCAGCGCCGGCGCGCATCGGATCGAAGTCGTGCTCGATCCCGGCGACGAGTTGCCGCAGGACGATCGTTTCTTCGCCGTCATCGAGCAGGCGGCTCCGGCGGCGTTGCTGATCTCGCGCGATACAGAATCCGACGATAGTGCCTATTTCGCTGCGGCGATCGGCGCCTTGTCCGCGCCTCGATTGACCGTCGAGCAACGCGTTGCCAACTCCATGGACGCCGGCGGGCTCGGCAAGTATTCCTTGATCGTCATCTCCGATCCGAGCGCGCTGTCGAACGCCGCAGCTCGGCGTATCCATTCTTATGTGGCGGCGGGCGGCGCGGTGTTGGTGACGCTCGGTGATGCCGAGGACGAGAACGATCCGCTGCTCGGCGATCTGCACAGCGCTGAGGTGAAGAATCGGACCGGCAAAGTCGGTGAAGTCGCGAGCACGCATCCCGTGCTGCGTGAGGCCACGGATTGGAATCGAGTGCGATTCTTCCGACAGCGCGCGATTCAGCCGACCTCCGAGGACAAGACTCTGATCTCACTCGACGACGGCACGCCGTTGCTGATCGAGCGCACGGTGGGCGCCGGGCGAATGCTGGTCCTGACCGTGCCGGTCGACCGGCGCTGGAGCGATCTGGCCATTCATCCGTTGTTCGTCCAGTTCATCGGCGCGGCCGCGAGTTATCTGACGCAGGCCGAAGCCACCGCGACCGGCGCCTTGGTCGGCTCGACCGTCACCACCGGATTGACCGCCGGCGGCGGTGGGCAGATATTCGATCCGCAGGGCCGTCGGGTGCTGGAGCTGGCCCAGAGTACGTCGGACCGACTGATTCCCGATCAAGCCGGGTTTTATGAGATTCGCGGCAGCGAGGGCGCACGCTGGCTGGCGGTGAACGTGGACGCGCGTGAATCGGATCTGGCTACATTGCCTCCGGACTTCGTCGGGCGCTGGCAGGCATTGCGTGCGCAGGAACCGTCACAGGCCGCCGCCTCAGCGCCGACACCCGCGGCCAAGCCGGAATCGCTCGGCCCGTGGCTGCTCTGGCTGGCCGCCATTCTGCTGATCGCGGAAACGCTGCTTGCCAACCGCCATCTGGCCATTCGTCGCGAGGTACCGCAATGACCTCACGGGAACGACTCGAAAGCTATCTGGCTGAATTACGCAGCCGGCTGCGAGCTCATATCTTTCTGCGCGCCGGCGCGGTGGCCGCCGCGGGCACGTTGTTAGTGACGTGTCTCGCTGTGTGGCTTTTCAATCGCGAAGGCTTTGCCCCGTCGATTGCGACGTCCGCTCGCGTCGCTCTGGTCCTGCTGCTGTCGCTGGTCGCCGTGTTGTTGCTGTGGGTGCCGTTGCGCCGGTTGAGACGGGATGACGGCTCGAAAGTCTTCGAGCAGCACCTGCCCGAAGAGCGCGGGCGTATCCAAACGTATCTCGACAGCAAGCGGCGTGAAGCTGAAGGTCAGGCGTCCCCGCTGATCGAGCTGCTCGCCGCCGATGCCGCCTCGATCGCCGAAAAGACGCCGCCCACCACGATTGTTTCTCATCGGCGTTTCGCGCTCGCCGCCGGAGTCGCGGTCGTCGCGCTTGCATTGATG
>JAEWAF010000012.1 GCA_023391815.1 Pseudomonadota bacterium | reverse complement strand
CCGGACGTCAGTACCGTGCCGACGATCTCATGGCCGGGCACGATGGGCAGCTTCGGGTCCGGCAGCTCGCCATCCACCAGATGTAAGTCAGTGCGGCACACTCCGCACGCGCTGACTTCGAGCAGGACCTGGCCGGGGCCGGGCGCCGGGACTGCACGCTCCTCGAGCGCCAGGGTTTCTCCCGGACGATGCAACCGCATGCACAAGGAATGTTCAGCTGACATGAGCGAGGAACTAGTTCGCGGCTGCCCGGTTCCATTGTTGCCGGTCGGCGAGGTTACTCATCGTGTATCAGAAAATTCTGGTTGGCGTCGACGGAAGCGCGGCCGCCCTGCGCGGCCTGCACGAGGCAATCCGCTTGGCTAAATCGACCGGCGCGCGCTTGTCGCTCGTCCATGTGTTGAACACCCTCATATTGGAGACCGAGATCGCGTCGACTGCCTACTATCAGGCGTTGGCGGAAGAGATACGCGGCTCGGGTGCCAGGATCCTCGAACATGCCGCCGTGGTGGTCCGCGACGCCGGCGTGCCGTTCGAGCAGCACATGGTCGAGAAGATCGGCGCGCACGCCTGGAAAGAGATACTCGCGCAGGCGCGTGATTGGCAGGCTGAGTTGATCGTCCTCGGCACGCATGGTCGCCGCGGGCTGAAACGACTGATCATGGGCAGCGATGCTGAGCTCGTGCTACGTCACTCGGTCGTGCCGGTCTTGATGGTGCGCGATGCGAGCGACGAAACTGGATGATCCGTTACTGTTTCTTCCATTTGATACTGCAGCCGATGCTCGGCTTCTGTTCCTTCGGAATATCAGTGCCGCCGAGCAGTGCGTCACAGGCCGCGCGCAGATCGGCGCCCGTCGCGGTTCCTTTGCCGGGACGACTGTCATCGAACTGGCCCCGATACACGAGCTTGCGCTGCGCATCGAACAGAAACAGGTCGGGGGTGCAGGCCGCCTTGTAAGCCTTCGCGACTTCCTGGCTTTCATCGAGCAAGTAGGGAAATGTATATCCGGCGCTGCGCGCTTCAGCCGCCATTCCCTCCGGAGCGTCGTCGGGATAAGCCTGTATGTCGTTCGAGTTGATCGCAACGACCGCAATCCCTCGTGACTGATACTCCCGCGCAAACTGAGCGAACTCGTTGCGGATGTGTTTGACGAACGGGCAGTGATTGCAAATGAACGCGACTACCAGCCCGCGCGCATCACGGAAGTCAGCGAGCGCGATCTCCTTGCCGTCGAACGTGTGCAGGCGAAAGTCCGGTGCGGTCGTGCCGAGCTCGAGCATCGTGGATTGAGTCGCCATGGGAGCCTCGGAGTTTGAGCGGAGTTGCAGCGGACTTCGAGTGTAACTCCATCTCGCGTGCGTGGGATGCGTGGCGTTCTGCGGCAATGCTATGCGCGGGATCCTGGGCAAGCAGTGGTCCGATGACGCGGTCAGGGAAATGGGCACGCGACTATCTATTCGCGTATGTGATGCGCGGGACCGCTGCCGTGTGAGCTAACGCGCGGTTGCTTCGCCTCGGCCGCTACGGCGCGCATTCGCGCAGTGGGTACCTGTCGCGGTTGTTCAGGCGCTTGTCTCCGCGGTATGCGCGCGAATCGATGCGGCACTTCCAAGAGATTCAAAAGCAGAAACTGGGGGTGAGGGACCGAATCGAAGGTGGTCAATGAAGGGGGGCGAGGCTGGGGTCGGGACCGCAGCGACAAAGTTCCCAAAGGCACAACCCCAGAAAAAGGAAAGGGGCCCACCCGAAGGTTTAGCCCCTTTTTCCGCCGTCCGCAGCCCGGCGGGATGACGGCGTAATTATAGCCCCACATTCGAGAATTACTAGACCATGGCAACGGTTTCGTTTTACGTCGACGGGTTCAACTTGTATCACGCCATCAATGGCCTACACCGCCCGCAGCTCAAATGGCTCAACCTTCGGGAACTGGCGATCTCGTTTCTTGAGAAGGAGGACACGCTGGCTGGTGTGACGTATTTCACGGCTCGAATGGTCTGGAATCCGCAGAAACTTCAGAGGCATCGTGAATACATCAATGCGCTCATCGCCCACGATGTTGCGGTGGTCGAGTCCAAATTCCTGAGAACGAACAAATACTGCAACGGTTATGAGCAGTACTGCGATTTCTACGAAGAGAAACAGACCGATGTCGCAATAGCAGTGCGCGTACTGAGCGATGCGTATGCCGGTTTGATGGAGCGAGTGGTGCTCGTGACGGCGGACAGCGATCAAGTGCCGCTACTCCGCGAACTCGCGAAAACGTTCCCTTCCTTGGAAGTCCACATCGCTGCGCCACCTCGCCGCATGCGCGAAGCTCGCGAACTATGCAGTATTGCAACTCGCCATTCAGAGATCTCTGCCGGCCGGTTGTCGGCTTGCCTGATGGCTCGTAGCGTTGTTGATCACAGTGGCCGCGTGGTTGCTCGATGTCCGGCGAGTTATCTACCTGATGGCGATGCCGAGCCTTAGTGGTTCACAGCGACCGCGCGGCTCGCCCGCGCGACCCAGTAGGTGGTCCAACGGAAAGATCGACGGCGTCGTCCCGATTGCACCGCAGTGGTTGAGCTGCGCGACCCGCGGCATTCGTTGCGATGGATTTGGCTTGCAGCTCTCGCTGGAACTAGGCGGACATCGAACGGGCAGACTTGCTATCGATATTTGCAGATTGTTTAGCGCTAGCGCATTCTCGACCTCGACGATTATTCCCTGACGACGAGGGCATCGTCGTAAACCGGCCTGCGTTGCAGGCAACCCCAAAGCGGCTTTAGACCAGGCAGAGCTGCGCAGCCAATCAGGCTGTGGTCCGGGCTCATCACTCGGGCGCTGACGCCAATCTTTCTTAACCGCTGTCCAAAGGGCGGCGGCTCAAAAGCGTCACAGTGACGCGGCGGAATCCTTGCGAGTAGCAGAAGCCGAAATGCAGAGATTGGTTGCTGCGGGTGATGCATTGGAGCAGCAGAAGCGAGCATTTAGTATTGGCGCTGAGGCATCGATCGATGTGCTGCGTGATCGTCGTCAAGCACTTAAACAGCTCTTCGCGTTGGCTCAAAAGGACCTCGCGATCGTTGAATCGGTGCGGTTAAACAAGGAGCTTGAAAGAGCCCAAAGGATAGAAGCGGATGCGAAGATGCGGCTGGCGAAGTCGCAAGAGCGATTCGGCCGGATGAGGAAAGCCGAATCCAACGCTCAGGCCCTTCACGATTCTGCTCGACGTGCCGCAAGCGAGACGTTGGATCGCAGGCTGGAGCGTGTACTGCCGCTAATGTCTGAGCTGTACCGCCGATTGCGTCCCCATCCAATTTGGGACGACATCGAATACTCGACACGTGGAGATGTTAGACGCACGAACACAAGGGGCGCGAGGCTCAGCGCCGCATGCGTCACTGGCTGGCCGCGGTAGTCGTCAATAGCCCTCAGCAGCGCTCCGACGGCTATGGGGTCGGTGACGGCGGCGTGATTCTTAGTCGTCGCGGGCGTGAGGCGCCACGGAGGTCAGCAGTGATATTTCGCTCGGCCCGACTCGTCGCGACTGCGTACCTGTAGATCTGCCCGACGTATTGTTTCGTTCGATGCGCGCTCTCGTGTTTCCCACGAGCTTCAATCGGCCGGAACGCCGCTGGGACATCCGCCGGCGTGATTTTATGGATCGGTCGCGATCCAATGTGCGGCACGATGAACTCGGTGACCATCCACCGCGCCTTGCTCAGCGTAACCGGCGCGAGCTTCTTCGCCTGGATATCCAGCCATTCATCGGCGATCAGTTGGAACGTAACGGCCCGCGCGTTCATGTCAGCCTGCCGCCGCGCACTCGGGTCAACCCCTTCCGAATCATCCGCCGAGCATCGTCTCGACAGATCCTTGCCCGCTTAAGCGGAACATCCGGATTCACGCCAAGCGAAATCCCGGGCTCCTTCCCCTCGTAGCGATACTTGAGCCGCCACCACCTTCCGCCGCTGGGGGTAACAAGCAAATATAGTCCACCGCCGTCGAACAACTTCAACGGCTTTTCCACGGCTTTAGCCGCGCGAATCTCAAGCTCTGTAAGCGCCATCGTCCAGTTACCCCAGGTGGGCGGCGAGTCCTTGAGTTACTCCCGGAGTTGCCCCCGTGCGGGCTAGGCTGCCGATGGACAGCCGAAGAACGTGGTGGAACAAAAACGCCTAGAAAACTAGGCCGTAGTGGGAGTGAGAGGACTTTACTGGACGCTCTCGGACGAAGAGATGGTGCCGGCGGAGGGAATCGAACCCACACGCTTTTAAGGGCGGCGGATTTTGAGTCCGCTGCGTCTACCAGTTCCGCCACGCCGGCCACGGGGGAATCGAAGGGCGGCGATTATAGCGGATAGTCGCGGGCCGGCCACAACCACTTTTTTGCGACCTTTTTGTCGCCGGCCGCATCAAACCTGCCGATGTCGCACTTTCAGGGTATCGAGGTCGCCGCTGAAGTGGTCCGGGCTGCCCAACGGGGCGATCCGCGGGCCCACGAGACCATTTATCGGGCGTGTCGCCGGCCCATCTATACCCTGATCCGACGCCTGGTGGTCCGCGCGGCCATCGCGGACGAGCTGTTCCAGGAGACCTTTGTCGAGGTCCTGCGGAGTATCGGCGCGTATTCCGGGGAGGGGGCGTTCGGGGGCTGGGTGCGCAGTATCGCGGTGAGCAAGTGCTTGATGTACCTGCGCTCTCCGTGGCATCGCAGCCTGCTGTACCTGGATAACGACGACGAGTCCGCGGCGCCGGTGGTGCTGTTGGATGGGGCCTCGCACCCGGACGCGCAGGTGTCGGCGAGTGTCGATGTGGAACGTGCTCTGGCGACGCTGCCTGCGCTCACGCGCAGCGTGGTGTGGCTGCACGATGTGGAAGGTTACACACACGCGGAGATTGGACGCCTGCTAGGACGCACGGCGAGTTTTTCGAAGTCGCAGCTGGCGCGGGCGCATGTCCGCTTGCGCGAGCTGTTGGAGCAACCGGCGAGAGCAACGTCATGCACGCACGCATCGAGCACTTGTTGAGTCTTCGGGATGGCGAGCCGGTGACGGCCGACGTCGCCGAGCACGTCAGGGCGTGCGCCACCTGCAGTGGCGAGTTGCAGCGGCTCTCGGCGATCCGCACGCAGATGCAGGCATTGCCGCAGTTCGAGCCGCCGGACGGGGCGTGGGATCGCATCAGCGCCACAATTCCTGAACGCGAGCACGGCGTGCGCCTTCGCAAAGTGGGCCTCGCAGCGGCGGCCGCGGCGGTGGTTACGGTGACGGTGATTGCGTTGCTCTCGGGTCATTTCGATCGACGCAGCGGCGCAGCGACCAAGCTCGCGACAACGGAAGCACCGCTGCCGCAGGTCATCCCGCATGTCGATGAGTTGGTCGCGCAGTCTCAGCAGCTAGAGCAGATGTTGCAGAAGCTGCCGCAGCGTCCACGCATCGAGCGCGTGTCCACGGCCGCGACCATCGACACGATCGAGCAGCGCATCCAGTGGCTGGATTTCCAGCTCTCGAACGCGCCCGAGGCGGATTTGAGTGAAGAGCAGTCGCGTCAGTTGTGGCGCGAGCGCGTGGAATTGATGGATTCGCTGGTGAAGGTGCGCTACGCCGAGGCCGGCGCACTCTGGTTTTAGCCGCGTTCGTACGGGCGCGAAACCGCACCGATGATTATCAACAGATCAAGAGTCAGCTGCTCTACCAATGTGGCTGGGTTGCACGGGAGTGTAAGGCGATGAATACGAGAATACGCGTGGCGTTGCTGGCCATTGCCGCGGCGGTTGCGACGGTATCGGTGACCGCGGCGGAAGTGGAGAAGAAGTCCGAGGAATCGCAGGCCGAGATCCAGAAGAAGCTCGAAGACGCTCGGCGCCGGCTCGACACCGCGGCTCGCGAAGTGGCCGAGCTGAGCATGTCGATGTCTGAATACTCGGTGCCGTCGATACGGCATATCAACCCGTTCGGTCCGCCGCGCGCCATCTTGGGGATCAATCTCGGTCCGCGCGGCGAGGAACAGTCGGAAGGCGTGCCCATTCTGAGTGTCAGCCCGGGCGGCGCGGCCGAGAGCGCGGGATTGAAGGCGGGCGACGTGCTGCTCGCGATGGGCGACAAGCAGCTGAAGCGCACGGACGATATGTCCGCGCGTGAAGTGCTCCTGAAAGCTTTGGGCGATGTGAAGCCTGGAGAGAAGGTGCAACTGCGCTATCGCCGCGACAACAAAGTCGCGACGGCGACTGTGACCCCGCAGGCGCCGGATCGTCTGTTCGCCGTACCGCCCATCGCAGTACGCGGGAAGTTCGCGACGCCCGCGGGCGCGGGTTTCACTGCGATCGGCCCGCTAGGCGCGATGCGCGCGGTGGGCGTGTTTGGATCCACGGAGTTGGTGCCGCTCACGCCCAAGCTCGGTCAGTACTTCGGCACCGAGAAGGGGCTGCTGGTGGTGCGCGCGCCGGCAGATAGCAGGCTGAAGTTGGAGGATGGCGATGTGATCGTCGACATCGATGGGCGCACGCCGTCGAACCCCGCGCATGCGTTCCGAATTCTCGGCTCGTATCAGGCCGGCGAGAAGCTGACGCTCAATGTATTGCGCCAGAAAAAGAAGATGTCGTTCGATATCACCATCCCGGACGAGCCCGTGGCCGGGCGCACCGGGCCGTTCATCTTCCATCAGCAGTTCGAGGGGCCGGACGGCGAGCCGCGCGAGGACATCATGATCGGACCCGGGCCGGGCGGGCCGGGCCCGATCACCGCACCGCTGCCGCCTCTGCCCGGGCCGGGCGGACCGGAGCGCGGCTTGATCACCATTGGGGACGAGCCCGCATAACGACCGCCCCCAGCCAGCCGCCGGCATTCAACCGCCGGCGGCCATTTCTGCTACCGTGCGCGCCCCATGCGGCGCACCGACTTTGCTTATGACCTCCCGGTCGACCTGATCGCTCAACATCCTCCCGTGACGCGGGCGGGCGGCCGCCTGTTGCACGTTCCGCTGACCCCGCCGCTCCAGGACCTGCGCTTTACCGACTTCCCAGACCTGCTGAACGCCGGCGACCTGCTGGTATTCAACGACACGCGGGTCATTCCGGCGCGCGTGCATGGGGTGAAGCCGACGGGCGGGCAGGTGGAAATCCTGCTCGAGCGCGTGCTGGACGGAAATCGCATTCTGGCGCACGTGCATGCGAGCAAGCCCCTCCGGGCCGAAGCACCGATCGCACTGGCGGGCGGCGTCGAAGCGCGCTTCATCCAGCGGCACGACGATCTGTTCGAGTTGCAGCTCAGCACGGACCCACTCGCGTTCTTTCAGGAGCACGGCGCGATGCCGTTGCCGCCATACATAGAGCGCAACGCCGAGCTCGACGACGCAACTCGCTATCAAACGGTGTACGCGCGCGAGCCCGGTGCAGTGGCGGCGCCGACAGCGGGCCTGCATTTTGACGAGGAAGTTCTGGCTCGCTGCAAAGCCAAGGGCATCGACTCGACGTTTGTGACATTGCATGTCGGCGCGGGCACGTTTCAGAACGTTCGCGTCGAGGATTTGCAACAACATCGCATGCACGCCGAGCGGCTCAGCGTCAGCGCGGACGCCTGTGCCGCGATCGAAGCAACGAAAGCACGAGGCGGCCGCGTAATCGCGGTGGGAACGACGGTGGTGCGTACGCTCGAATCGGCGGCGCAGTCCGGAAGGCTTCAGCCCTACGAAGGTGAAACCCGTTTATTCATCACGCCCGGCTATCGGTTCCGAATCATCGATGCGCTGCTGACGAACTTTCATTTGCCGGAGTCGACCTTATTGATGCTGGTCTGCGCCTTCGGAGGGTTCGACGAGGTGATGGCTGCGTATCGACACGCGGTCGCGCAGCGCTATCGTTTCTTCAGTTATGGTGACGCGATGTTTCTGGAGCGTCGTTAGCTCATGGCAATGCAGTTCGAATTGATGACGACCGATGGCGGCGCGCGTCGCGGCCGGTTGACGTTTCCACGCGGCGTGGTCGAGACGCCGATCTTCATGCCGGTGGGCACGTACGGCACCGTGAAAGCGATGACGCCGGAAGAGCTCGTCGGCATGGGCGCGCAGATCGTGCTCGGCAATACGTTTCATCTGATGTTGCGTCCGGGCATGCCTGTGATTCGTGCTCACGACGGCCTGCATCGTTTCATGCATTGGGAAAAACCCATCCTCACCGATTCGGGCGGTTTCCAGGTGTTCAGCCTCGCGACCATGCGCAAGATCACCGAAGAGGGCGTGAATTTCCGTTCGCCCGTCAACGGCGACGCGGTGATGCTGACGCCCGAGCGCTCCATGCAAGTTCAAAAAGACCTGGACTCCGACGTGGTGATGATCTTCGACGAGTGCACGCCGTATCCGGCGACGGAGCAAGAAGCGCGACGATCGATGGAACTGTCGTTGCGCTGGGCGTTGCGGAGTCGCGCGGAGTTCGACCGCTTGCAGAATCCCAACGCGCTGTTCGGCATCGTCCAGGGCGGCATGTACACAGCCCTGCGCCAGGAATCGGCGGCGGGGCTCCAGCAGATTGGCTTCGATGGTTACGCCATCGGCGGCCTCGCGGTGGGCGAGCCGAAGCAGGAGCGGGAGCGGATGCTCGATGGCATCACGCCGTACCTGCCGAAAGACCGGCCCCGCTATTTGATGGGCGTCGGCACACCGGAAGACCTGGTCGAAGCGGTGCGCAGAGGGGTCGATATGTTCGATTGCGTCATGCCGACGCGCAACGCCCGCAACGGACACTTGTTTACTAGCACCGGCGTGGTGCGCATCCGCAATGCTCAGTACGAGACCGATACCCGGCCCCTGGACGAAGCCTGCCCGTGTTACACGTGCATGAATTACAGCCGTGCTTATTTGCGACACCTGGACCGCTGCGGCGAAATTCTGGCCGCGCGCCTCGGCAGCATTCATAATCTGCACTTCTATCTGGCCTTGATGCAGTCCATGCGCACTGCCATCGAGGAGCATCGCTTCGAGGCCTTCGTCGCCGACTTCTATGCGCGACGGTCGCTTAGCGAGGCCAGCGACTGATGCGACAAACGCGCTTGAGTTAGCCGCTCACTATTCATGCTTGCCGATCTGCCCACCGCGCCCTGGTTCCGTCGTCTGCTGGTTGCAGGCTTGATCCTGGGCATTCTGCTGCTGACCTTCACGGTGTTGCAGCCGTTCATCGTGCCGCTCATCTGGGGCGGCATCCTCGCGTATGTCGCCTGGCCGTTGCATCTGCGGGTGCTGAAGATGTGCGGCGGGCGCAGCCCGGTGGCCTCGCTGATTTCGACGATACTGGTGACCGTCATCATCGTCGTGCCGCTGGTGTGGCTGATCCTGATGCTGCGCGTGGAAGCGGTGGCGGCGTATGCGGAGATTCAGGACTTCCTGGCTACCAAGCCGGTGCTGCCGCAGGCGATTCGCGACTTGCCGTATATCGGCGGACAGGCGCAGGAGATCCTGAACCAGATCGCCGCCGAGCCGAAGGCGCTGCGCGGCCAGCTGATGCTGATGTTTGAACAGTCATCGGTGGAAGTCACGCGCGTGATTGGTGGCGCGGGACGCAATATCGCCAAGCTGTTTTTCGCAGTGTTCTCGATGTACTTCCTGTTGCGCGACGGCCCGCGGCTGATGCGCGAAGCACGTGCCGTGCTGGAAGGAATATTGGGTCCTCGCGTCCACGACTACATCGACGCGGCGGGTTTCACCACTCAAGCCGTCGTGTATGCACTGATGCTCGGCGCGCTCGCTCAGGGCGTCGCGGCCGGTATCGGCTACTGGATCTTCGGGGTGGAAGCGCCGGTGTTGATGGGCGCCGTCACCGTGATCATCGCGCTCGTTCCTTTCGGTGCGCCCATGGTGTGGGGCAGCCTGGCGACCTGGGCGCTGGTGCGAGGGGACATGGTCAACGGCGTCGGCCTGATCCTGTGGGGTCTGATCCTGGTCAGCTGGGTGGACAACATCGTGCGTCCGCTGGTGATTTCCAACGCCACGCGCATGCCATTCCTGCTGGTGGTGTTCGGCGTGCTCGGCGGTGTGCTGGCGTTCGGCCTGGTCGGCCTGTTCATCGGTCCGGTGCTGCTGGCGGTGTCGCTCGCGATCTGGCGCGAGTGGCTGGAGGAGCATTCGACCAAGGATGAGCTGACCATCGTTGTAATGGATGGTTCTGCGCCGAGCTCGGTCAAGAACAAGAAGACCGGGACGCCTTAACTTCCGGCGTTCTGCTTGCGCAGCAGGATCTTGTCGATGCGGACGCCGTCCATGTCCATGATCTCGATCTTCAGATCGCGCCAGGTCAGCGTGTCGCCAGCCTTCGGGATGCGACCGAGGCGCGCCAGCACGAAGCCCGCGACCGTGTGATAGTCACGCCCGCCCATGTCGCGACGGCCCAGTCGCTGCTGTAACTCTTCGATGGGCATATGCCCGTCGACCAGCCAGGAACCATCTTCGCGCTGAACGTATTCGGCGCGCTCGCGACTGCCCAGATCGGGCAGCTCGCCGGCAATCGCCTTGAGGATGTCGATGGGCGTGGTGATGCCTTCGATCTCGCCGTACTCGTCGGTGACCACGGCCAGGTGAGTGCTGGAGCGCTGAAATTGATCCAGCAACTGCAGGACCGAGATCGAATCGGGAATATGCAGCGGCGGATCCAGATCCTTCTCCGGGTCCAGCTCGCCCCGGTGCAGGGCTTCGCTCAAGTCCGCGAGGGTGATCATGCCGAGCAGGTTGTCGAACTTCTCGCGGGCTACCAGAAAGCGGGCGTGACCGCTTTCCTTGGCTCGTTGCCATAGCACTTCGATCGGTTCTTCGATGTCCAGCCAGATCACGTCCTGACGCGGAACCATGATCGAGCCGACCTTGCGGTCGGCGAGCGCGAGCACGCCTTCGAGCAAGCGCCGCTCCGATGCCAGAAACACGCCCGCGGTGGTGCCTTCGGCAACCAGGGCGCGCACGTCATCTTCGGTCACCGCCGCTTGGGGCGCGGACGAGACCGGCAGCAGCTTGAGCAACCGGTTCACGGTCACGCGTAACAACCACACGAACGGCACCATGATGGTGGCGAACAGGCGCATCGCGGGCGCGACGGCGGTGGCCAGAGATTCAGCATGCAGTAGCGCGACGCGCTTGGGCATCAACTCGCCGAGGATCAGCGAGACGAAAGTCACGACCAGCACCACCACCACAGTCGCGACCTCTCCGGCGAACTCGACCGGCAGGCCGAACGGAATGAGCTGCTGGGCGAGCGGCTCGGCGAACACGTTGGTGCTGAAAATACCGGTCGCGAACGAGATGACCGTGATGCCGATCTGAATGGCCGACAACAGCGTGGTGGGATCCTCCATCAGCGCCAGCGCCGACCTGGCGCCCGAGCGCCCCTGTTCCGCCGCCGCTTGTAGACGAACCTTCTTCGCGGCCACCAGCGCCATTTCCGACAGGGCGAAGAATCCGTTCAACAGGATCAGCAACAGCAGAATCAGGACATCCCGGGAAAGCATGCAGTCGAATCAGCCTCATAGCCGGCGGGCCGACAGTGTACGGCACTCGCCCCGGCGGTAGGGGCCGCTGGAGCATGTCGGCAAAGCCGCCGGATAGTGGCCGGAAGGGCGGTGTGTATAATGCGCCGCTCTTTGCCGACCCCGGCGGTCTCGGGGTGCGCGCATACTCGCGCCGGCAGATACGGTTTTCTCGTTGTTTCCCGCTTCTTTTCGTTCTTTTTCGGGGGCATTGCAAGATGGACTGGTTGATTTCCACCGCTGCCGCGCAGGCGTCCGGCGCCCCGGCCTCGCCCCAGGGGGCACTGGTGCAGTTCCTGCCGCTGGTGCTGATTTTCGTGGTTTTCTACTTCCTGCTGATCCGTCCGCAGACCAAGCGCGCCAAGGAACATCGCGCCATGGTCGCGGCCCTTGGCGTGGGCGCCGAGGTGGTCACCAATGGCGGCATCCTGGGCAAGATCGTCGAGGTCAGCGAGCAGTTCGTGACCCTCGAGATCGCCCCTGGCGTCAACATCAAAGTGCAGCGTCACGCCGTGTCCCAAGAGCTTCCGAAGGGCACGCTGAAAAGCGCATAACCAGCTTGGGCGGCGTTCGGCTCGAGAGCCCGGGCGTCGCCGCGACAAAAATTACCCATGTACCATTTTGCCAAGTGGAAATACTGGCTGGTCATCATCGTGATGGTGGTCGGCACGCTGTTCGCGTTACCCAACGTGTTCGGCGAAGGACCGGCGCTACAGCTGTCGCGTAACGACCGGGTGGCCATGGATCAGGCCAGCACCGAGAAGGTGCTCGGCTTGCTTCAAGCGGATAACGTGCCGGTCGAGGCGCACTACCAGGAGAAGGATCGCCTGGTGCTGCGTTTCCCGGACGCCGATGCTCAGGCCAAGGCGCGCGAAACCATTGCCAAGCGGGGACAGGGCGAATTTCTGGTCGCGTTGTCGACTGCCTCGCGCGCTCCGGAATGGATGCGAGCCATGGGCCTCAAGCCGATGAGCCTCGGCCTCGATCTGCGTGGCGGCGTGCACTTCGTGTATGAAGTCGACGTACGGGGCGCGATCGATCAGGCTTTCGATCGCATGGAGCGCGACGCCCGCGCGACGTTGCGTGACCAGCGAATCCCTTATGGCTCGGTGACGAGAGTGAACGACGAAGTGCGCGTCACTCTGCGCAGCCAGGACGATCTGACCAAGGCACAGGACGCTTTGCGCTCGCCCGATGGCGGCATCCTGCTGAACACCTCGCAGAGCGCCGAAGGCCCGGTCATCGAAATGACCATGACCCCGGCCGAAGTCAAACGCCGTCAGGACATCGCCGTTCAGCAGAACATCACCACGCTGCGCAATCGCGTCGACGAGCTGGGCATCTCCGAGCCCATCGTGACCCGTCAGGCGGTGAATCGCATCGTCGTGCAGCTGCCCGGCGTGCAGGATCCGAACGAAGCGATCCGCGTGCTCGGCGCCACCGCGACCCTGGAGTTCCGCCTCGTCGACGAGAGCAACAATCCTTACGAAGCCGAGCAGACCAAGCGCGTCCCCATCGGCTCGAAGCTGCTGAAGACCCGCGATGGTCGGCCCATCCTGGTGAAGCGCGAGATCATCGCGACCGGCGAGCAGCTGTCCGATGCTTCTTCGGGATTCGCCGAAGGCTCGCCGCAAGTGAACGTCACGCTCGATTCGCGTGGCGGTCAGTCGATGATGGAAGCCACGCGCGACAACGTCGGCAAGCGCATGGCCGTCGTCTATATCGAAAAGAAACAATTGGCCGAAGGCGAGCGCTGCGAAGGCACGCGCAACGGCGCGTTGTGTACCGAAGAAGAAGTGATCAGCGACGCGACCATTCAAAGCGTGCTGTCGTCGCGCTTCCGTATCACGGGCCTGCAGGCGACCGAAGCTCGTGAGCTCGCGTTGTTGCTGCGTTCCGGCGCGCTGGCCGCTCCGCAGACCATCGTCGAGCAGCGTTCGGTCGGTCCGAGCCTGGGTCAGGACAACATCGATCGCGGTATCCGCGCCATGGCCATCGGCCTGTTGCTGACGTTCGCGTTCATGGCGGTGTACTACCGCGCGTTCGGCTGGATCGCCAATCTGGTGCTGCTGTCCAACCTGGTGCTCACCGTCGGTCTGCTGTCGATGTTGCAGGCGTCGCTGTCGTTGCCCGGCATCGCCGCCGTCGTGTTCCACATGGGTATCGCCGTCGACGCGAACATCCTGATCTACGAGCGTATCCGCGAAGAGCTGCGCAACGGCAACTCGCCGCTGCAGTCGATCAACGTCGGCTTCGAAAAAGCCTTCGCGACCATCGCCGACTCGAACGTCACGACGCTGATCGCCGGCGTGGTGCTGTTCGCGTTCGGCACCGGCACGATCCGCAGCTTCGCCATCGTGATGACGCTCGGTATCGTCACGTCCCTGTTCACATCGGTTGTCGGCAGCCGCGCCCTGGTCCATGCGCTCTGGGGTACTCGCCGCAAGCTCGATCACTTGTCAATCTAAGAGAGCCCCGCAATGGAGTTCTTCCACACGGTCACCAAGTACCCGTTCATGCACACCCGCAAGGTGTGGTACGGGGTGTCGGGCGCGGCCATCATCGTGTCCATCATTCTGCTGTTCGTGCACGGCCTGAATCTGGGCATCGATTTCACCGGCGGCGTGGTGCTCGAGTTCGCCTATCCCAAGGCCGCGAACATCGAGCGCACGCGTAACGCGCTGGCGGAAGCGGGCTTCCACGAAGCCCAGGTGCAGAACTTCGGCGACGAGCGCAGCGTCGCCGTGCGCCTGCTGCCCACCGAAGGGCAGGACGTGAACCAGGTCAGCAAGTCGGTCACCGACGCGCTGAAGAAGATCGATCCGGACGTCGAGTTGCGTCGTGCCGAGGTGGTCGGTCCGCAGGTCGGCGAGGAGCTGACCAATCAGGGCGGCCTGGCGATTTTGTTCACGTTCGTGTTGATCGGTATCTACACCTGGTTCCGCTTCCAATGGAAGATGGGCGTCAGCGCGGTGATCGCGACCCTGCACGATCCGCTGATCATTCTCGGCTTCTTCGCGGTCAGCGATATTCCGTTCGATCTCGCGGTGCTGGCGGCGATCCTGGCCGTGATCGGTTACTCGCTGAACGACACGGTCGTGGTGTTCGACCGCGTGCGTGAAAATTTCCACTCGATGCGCAAGGCCAGCCCCGAAGAAATCATGGATGCGTCGATCAACCAGACGTTGTCGCGAACCATCATCACGTCGGGCGCCACCTTGCTGGTCGTGGTCGTGCTGCTGATCGAAGGCGGCGAGACGCTGCGCGGCTTCTCGTGGGCATTGACCATCGGCATCCTGGTCGGCACGTACTCTTCCATCTACGTCGCCGGTGCACTGGCGCTGGACATGAAGCTGTCGGCGTCGGATCTGATCGAGCAAAAGAAAGACACGTCCGAAATCGACGCCTTGCCGTAACGGCGTCGGAACCCGGGGCCCTCATGGCGGATACCGCAATCACTTCGGCAACAGCGGTAGCGCCATGAGTTGGATGGTCTGGGTGGTGTTCTTCGGCCTGTATCTCAGCGTGCTCGCGCTGGATCTGGTGGTCCTGCATCGAGAAGCCAAGGAAATGAGCGTTCGCCAGGCGCTCGGCTGGACGGTCGTCTGGATTCTGGTGGCCCTGTCTTTCTCCGGCCTTGTATACGGCGTGTACGAGCATCACTGGTTCGGCTGGCGCGCCGAGGCCGATGCGCCGAGCGGCAGCGAGGCGATGATCCAGTACGTCACCGGCTATCTGCTCGAGTGGTCGCTGTCGGTCGACAATATCTTCGTGATCGCCGTGATCTTCACCTACATGAAGATTCCGGCGCAGTACCAGTACCGCGTGCTTTTCTGGGGCATTGCCGCCGCCATCCTGTTACGTGGCGCGATGATCGCGGCCGGCTCGGCGCTGATCCACGCGTTCGACTGGATGTTCTATGTGTTCGGCGCGATTCTGCTGTTCTCGGCGGCGCGCATGTTGAAGAGCGAGGACGAGCAGTTCGATCCCGGCAAGAGCGCGCTGGTGCGAATCGCACGGCGCGTGTATCCGGTCACCGACAAGCTCGACGGCGAACGTTTCTTTACGACAGTCGACGGCGCTCGCGCCGCCACGCCGCTGTTCGTCACTTTGCTGCTGGTCGACTTCGCCGACGTGGTGTTCGCGGTCGATTCCATTCCCGCGATTTTCGCCGTGACCCAGGAGCCGTTCATCGTGTTCACGTCGAACGCCTTCGCCATCCTCGGTCTGCGCTCCCTGTACTTCGCGATCGCCGGCCTGATGATGATGTTCAAATACATCAAGTTCAGCCTGATCTTCATTCTGGCGTTCGTCGGGGTGAAGATGATGTTGCATCATCACTTCGAGATCCCGCATGTCGTCTCGCTCGGCGTGATCGTCGGCTTCCTGGCGATCGGCATCGTCGCGTCGCTGTGGGTGTCACGGCGCGCAGCGGGCAACGTCGATCTGCGTAACGATTGAGGTCTGGAACGTGGAATTTCTGACCGATCCGGAGGTGTGGCTGGCGTTTCTGACGCTGACGGCCCTCGAGATCGTCCTCGGCATCGACAACATCATTTTTATCTCCATCCTGGTGGGACGCTTGCCACCGGAGGAGCGGGCTCGCGGCCGGACCATCGGCCTGGCGCTCGCGATGATCACGCGCATTCTGTTGCTGCTGTCGATCACCTGGGTGATGGGCTTGTCGGCGGAGTTGTTCTCCATCCCGGGGCGCGGTGTTTCAGGCCGTGACCTGATTCTGTTCGGCGGCGGTCTGTTCCTGCTCGCCAAGAGTACGCTCGAGATTCACAGCAGTCTGGAAGGCGAGCACGAGCAGCGCGAGGCCAAGGGCAGGGCGACGTTCACGTCGGTGATCGTTCAAATCGCAATTATCGACATCGTATTCTCGCTTGATTCCGTCATCACGGCCGTCGGCATGGCGGATCATGTCGAAGTGATGATCGCGGCGGTGATCGTCGCGGTGCTGATGATGATGTTCCTGGCCGGGCCGATCAGCGACTTCGTCGATCGTCACCCGACGCTCAAGATGCTCGCGCTGTCATTCCTGATCCTGATCGGCATGGCGTTGATCGGCGAGAGCCTCGGCTTCCACATCCCGAAGGGCTATATCTACTTCGCCATGGCGTTCTCGGTGGCGGTGGAGCTGCTCAACATGCAGGTGCGCAAGCGTATGAACCGGCCGCGGGAAGCGCCGGTTCAGCTGCGCAAGAAGCTCGAGCAGGAGTAACGAAGTGGCGGATGCGCCGGGCCCGCTCGTCTTCGGTGTTATCCGAGGGCCGCGAGTCGTTTCTTGTTCTTGGAATCCAGATATAGGTTGTAGAGCGCGACGAACAGCGGGAAAAGATTCGACATGACTCCGACCGAGTCGTTCTTGCCGAACACGAAATAGGCCAGCAGCAGCACGCTGCCGAGGGCGCTCATGTACCAGAACAGCGTGGGCATGACCGGTTTGCCCGAGGCCTTCGAGGCGGCGAGCTGCACGAACCAGCGGCCGGCGAACAGGAACACCCCGGAGTAGCCGACCAGCTTCCACGCGGTCACCTTGATTCCGAACATTACGATTAAGACATCATTCATGGCCGAAGCAGTCTCTCGATCCGAAGGCAAAGCGCACCGGGCGCGACTTTACAGATATTGTCCCCGTTGTGGTGCCGGAGAATGCCTCAGCGGCTCACGGTGGCGCACGAACGTTTCTGGCGCTACCGGCTCGCGGGTCGGGTGATTTCCAGGGCCGGATGTGTCTATGATCCGCTCCGCCGAGCGCGCCCGATAACAGGGTCGGGACGCCGGCGGGCGGCAGCTCCAACTCAATTCCCGAGGAAACCGACATAATGAATTGGCGTATCAAACCTCTCGCGCAGATCCTCGAGAGCGCCGAGAAGAAATCGCTGACGCGCACCCTGGGCGCGTTCCAGCTGACCATGCTCGGCATCGGCGCCGTGATCGGCACCGGTATTTTCGTGTTGACCGCCGAAGCCGCACAAAAGGCCGGCCCGGGCATGATGATGTCCTTCGTGATCGCGGGCTTCGTCTGCGCCGTCACGGCGCTGTGTTACGCCGAGCTGGCCGCCATGGTGCCGGTCTCGGGCTCCGCCTACACGTACTCTTACGCCGTGCTCGGCGAAGTGATCGCCTGGATGGTGGGCTGGGCGCTGATCCTCGAATACGCCGTGGCGGCGAGCGCGGTCTCGGTGGGATGGTCGAATTATTTCGTCGGCCTGATCGAACGATCCTTCGACATCGACATACCGGCCGCGTTCACAAGCGGCATGCACGTCGGCGGCATCATGAACGTCCCGGCCGCCATCATCGCGCTGCTGGTGACCGGTCTGTTGGTGCTCGGCACGCGTGAGAGCGCGACCGTCAACGCCATCCTCGTCGGCATCAAGGTGGTCGCGCTCACGCTGTTCGTCTTCTTGGCGGTGCCGGTGATGAACATGGACAACTTCGAGCCGTTCTCTCCCAACGGCTTCCTCGGCGAAATCTCCGGCATGGGTATCGCGGGCGCCGCGGCGTCCATCTTCTTCGCGTACGTCGGTTTCGATGCGGTCTCGACCGCTGCGGAAGAAACCAAGAATCCTCAGCGCAATATGCCCATCGGCCTGATCGGCAGCCTGGTCTTTTGCACGATCTTCTACGTGCTGGTCGCCGGCGGCGCGGTGGGCTCGATCGGCGCGCAGCCGGTCATCGATCCGGCCACGAACCTCGCTTATGAGCCGGGCAGTGCCGATCTCGCCATCGCGTGCCGTCAGCCGGAGAATGCGGACAAGCTGGTGTGCAGCGGCGAGCCGCTGGCGCACGTGCTCGATCAGATCGGTTGGAAGACGGTGTCGAAGCTGATCGGCCTGGCGGCGTTCCTGGCGTTGCCCTCGGTGATTTTGATGATGTTGTTCGGCCAGACGCGCATCTTCTTCGCGATGGCGCGAGACAAGCTATTGCCGTTCAACGAGGCGCTCACGAAGATTCATCCCCGCTTCCATACGCCGCACGTGGTCACGATCGTCACGGGTCTGGCGGTGACGGTATTCGCGGCGTTCTTCCCGGTCGGCGTGCTGGCCGACCTGTCGAACAGCGGCACGTTGTTCGCGTTTTTGACGGTGGCCGCGGGTGTGATGATTCTTCGCAAGCGCGAGCCGGAGCGTCATCGTCCGTTCCGCGCTCCCGGCGTGTGGGTGGTTGCGCCGTTGGCGATGGCGGGCTGCGCGTTCCTGATGTTCTCACTGCCCCTGCGGACGCAGCTGACGTTTTTCGTGTGGGCGGGCATCGGGTTGCTGGTGTACGCCGTGTACGGCTACGGCAAGAGCCCGCTTGGCCAGAACGGCCACACCAACGGCAGCACCAAGCAGCCGGCCCCAGTTCAAGATTGATCGCTCGGCTCGTAGCCGGCGGCTCTGCCTTCGGCAGCGCGCCGGCCTCAAGAAATTAATTTGATTTAGTGCCTCCCCCTTCGGGGGAGGCACGGGTTACGAGGAGAGGCGGCTCCTGCCGGCCTCGGCCTCGATACCAGCGCCCCGCCTGGCAAAGGCTACGGCCTCCGGGCCGCCCCGAAGGGGCAAAAATAAGAATTATCTTTCTCTCTTCGCGGCCGCCCCGAAGGGCGCGGCCAGCGCCGTCAGGTCAGTTCCGCAGGAACGTGCGGCGACAGCAACTCCAGCAACGGCGCATGCACCTTCGGCGTCCCCGCCAAGATATTCCCGCCTTGCTTGTACTCCGTTCCCTGCAGCGAGCTCACCAAGCCACCTGCCTCGGTAATCAACAAAGTCCCCGCCGCCGTATCCCAAGGCGACAACCCGAATTCCCAAAACGCATCGAGCCGTCCTGCCGCCACATAAGCCACATCGAGCGCGGCCGCGCCGGCGCGGCGGATCCCGGCCGTGGCCTGAGTCACCGCCTTGAACATGCCCATGTAGTTGTCGATCCAATGCAGATTGGCCCGATAAGGAAACCCGGTCCCGATCAGCGCCCGATCCAAGCCGACATGCGGGCTGACCCGAATCCGGCGCCCATCCAACTGCGCGCCTTCACCGCGTGAAGCGGTGAACAGCTCCTGCCGCAGCGGGTCGTACACCACCGCGTGTTCCATCCGCCCACGACGCTGCACGCCGATGGAAACGGCGAACTGCGGGAAGCCATGGAGGTAATTGGTGGTGCCGTCGAGCGGATCGATGATCCACACGAACTCGCTGTCGATCGAGCCGCCGTGCGAGCCGCTTTCCTCGGCGAGGAAGGCGTGGTCCGGGTAGCTCTTGCGCACGGTATCGATGATTTCCATCTCGGCCTGGGTATCGATCTCCGAGACGAAATCGTTCTGTCCCTTCTGGCGGATGTCGAGGCGGTGCACGCGGTTCATGCCACGGACGATGACTTCACCGGCACGACGGGCGGCGCGGACGGCAATGTTGAGCAAAGGCTGCATGGAAAACGACCTCGACAAACGGGCTCCCGAGCCAGGGGGCATCGGGGCTGGGACAGGGAAGGTTAAAGAGCGCGGCGGCGGGTCCGTATTCAGACCACAAGCGGGGCCCGGCCACCGGTAAGGGGCGCTAGAATAGCGCATTACGATGAGTATCCGTGTCGTCCTGGTCGATCCCAACCACCCCGGCAACATTGGCGCGGTGGCGCGCGCCATGAAAAACATGGGGCTGAACGAGCTGCACTTGGTGCGGCCCAAGGCGTTTCCGCATGCGGAGGCGGTCGCGCGCGCGTCGGGCGCGGATGACGTGCTCGATGCCGCCCGGGTGCATGAGGAATTCGACGACGCGATCGCCGACTGCGGCTTCGTGATCGGAACCAGCGCCCGCAAGCGCTATCTGAGTTTCGATCTGGTCGAGCCCCGCGAATGCGCGCAACTGGTTGCCGAGGCGGCGCAGGTGGGCAACGTCGCGCTCGTGTTCGGCTCGGAAAAGTTTGGACTGAGCAACGAGGACCTGTCCCGGTGTCAGCGGCTCGTGACCATTCCCACCGCGGGTGACTACGCCTCGCTGAATCTGGCGATGGCGGTTCAAGTGATCGCCTATGAGATCATGCTCGCGACGCGTGCCGGCGCGCCGGCGCCGCCGCCGATGGATGTGCCGTTCGCGACCGCGCGTGAAATGGAATTGCTGTATGAGCACGTCGAACGCGTGCTGGAAGAGATCGATTTTCGCGACCGTACCGGCGGCGGTCACCTGATGGCCCGGATTCGTCGCTTGTTCAACCGCGCACGGCTCGACCAGAACGAAATGAACATTCTTCGTGGCATTCTCACCGCCGTGCAGTCGCGTCGGCGCACCGCCGGCAAGACCGTCTCCTCATGACTGCTGCCCAAAAATCATTTTCCCCGGCGATTTATCTCGACTACGCCGCGACCAATCCGGTCGACCCTCGCGTCGCCGAGCTGATGATCGAATGCCTGCGTCCCGAAGGCGCGCACGGCAATCCGTCGTCGGGTCATGCGTTCGGCACTCGCGCGCGTGCGATGGTCGAGAAGGCGCGACAGCAAGTGGCTGCGGCGATCGGCGCGCGTCCTGAATGCATCATCTGGACCTCCGGTGCGACGGAGTCGGACAACCTCGCGATCCTCGGCGTTGCGCGATTTCATGCGGATCGCGGTCGTCACGTTGTGACTTCCCGCACCGAGCACAAAGCGGTGATCGACGCGTTCAAGCAGCTCGAGAAGGAAGGCTTCGAGGTGACTTGGCTCAAGCCCGGCGCCGACGGCATCGTCCGGCCCGAGCAGGTGAGTGAAGCGTTGCGGCCGGACACGCAGCTGGTCTCGCTCATGCACGTCAACAACGAGACGGGCGTGGTTCAGGATGTGGCTGCGATCGGCGCGATCTGTCGTGAGCGTGGCGTCGCGTTCCATGTCGATGCGGCGCAGAGCGCGGGAAAACTGCCGATCAATGTCGAGTCGATGAACATCGACCTGATGTCGATCACCGCGCACAAGACTTACGGCCCCAAGGGCATTGGTGCGCTCTACATCCGTCGACGGCCGCCGCTAGGATTGCGCCCGTTGTCGTATGGCGGCGGTCAGGAAAGTGGCTTGCGCTCTGGCACGCTGCCGACGCATCAGATCGTCGGCATGGGCGCGGCGTTCGAGTTCGGCGAGCGCGACCGCGAGTCGGATGTCGCTCGCATCACGGCGCTTCGAGAGCGGCTCTGGCAGGGGCTCGTCGCCATGGGAGGCGTGGAGTTGAACGGCCATCCCACCGAGCGCGTCGCCGGCGTGCTCAATGTTTGTTTCCACAACGTCGAAGGCGAGAGCCTGCGGTTCGGGCTGCGTGAGCTGGCGGTGTCGTCGGGCTCGGCCTGCTCGTCGGGATCGGACGAAGCGTCGTATGTGCTGCGAGCGTTGGGTAGAAGCGATCAGCTGGCGCAGAGCTCGATTCGGTTCAGTTTGGGCCGCTTCACGACCGAGGATGATGTGAATCGCGCGATCGCCATCGTGAGCCGCGAGGTCGCGCGGCTGCGCGCGTTGTCGCCAGCCTCCGCCAAAGTCTCCTAGCTTCTCGCGTCCGGCGCTTGCTCCGATGCAACCTGAATATTCTCCGACCGTCGTCGACCACTTCGAGCGGCCGCGCAATGGCGGGCACTTCGAGGCGGGCGAGGGCGTCATCCGGGGCAGTGCGGGCACCGTCGCGCAGGGCACGATGTTCGTTCTCAGTGCGCGCGTGGCTGGCAATCGAATCGAAGCGGTGCGCTTCGAAGCTTATGGCTGTCCACACTGCATCGCGGCCGGCTCCTGGCTGAGCGAGCGACTGGTGGGGCTGAGTCGGGACCAGCTGCGCGCGTGGCGCTGGCGCGAGGCCGACCAGGCGCTGGCCTTCCCGCTGGAAAAACGTGGGCGACTTCTCGTTCTCGAAGACGCCGTGCGTGCATTGGATGAAGCCTGGGCCCGGCTTATTCCATAATCAGTCCCGCATGGAATGAAGGTGGGCCGAATTGGCATAACCTTCGCACTTGATTCAGCAGGCCACCGCCATCACGCTTGTACACGCTATGAGCATCTCACTGACTCCTGCCGCCGCCGATCGTGTCCAGTCTTTCCTCACACGCAGGGGCCATGGCCTGGGCCTGCGCCTCGCGGTCAAGAAGACCGGCTGTTCGGGATTCGCCTACGTCGTGAACTACGCGGACGACATCGGCTCCAACGACGTGGTGTTCGAGGACCGCGGCGTGAAAGTCATCGTCGATCGCGACAGCCTCGACTACATCAACGGCACCGAGGTGGACTTCGTGAAGCAGGGGCTGAACGAGGCGTTCCGCTTCCGCAATCCGAAAGCCAAAGGCGAATGCGGCTGCGGCGAGAGTTTCAGCGTCTAGGGCTCGTGTAAGTACCTGGGCGAACAGCCTAACTCCGCGTTCCTGCTCATTTTCTTGCTGCTCCCGGCCATGCCGGGTAGACTGCGCGCGCGCAATTGCCGCCGCCCGGCGACACGAGCCTCGGGCAGGCGTAGCAAACCTTTTCCAATTCACTGATTAACGGGACGATTCCTCATGGCGGTCGAACGCACTTTTTCCATTGTCAAACCCGACGGCGTGCAGAAGAACGTGATCGGTGAGGTGTACCGCCGCTTCGAGCAGGCCGGCCTCAAGATCGTCGCCGCCAAGATGGTGCAGCTGACGCAGGCCCAGGCCGAAGGTTTCTACGCGGTCCACAAGGAGCGCCCCTTCTTCAAGGACCTGGTGAAGTTCATGATCTCCGGCCCGGTGATGGTCCAGGTGCTGGAAGGTGAAAACGCGGTGGCCAAGAACCGCGAGCTGATGGGCGCCACCGACCCGAAGAAGGCCGATAAGGGCACGATTCGCGCGGACCTGGCCAACAGCATCGATGAGAACACGGTGCACGGCTCGGACAGCCTCGACAACGCGAAAATCGAGATCGCATACTTCTTCTCGAGCACCGAAATCTGCCCGCGTACGCGCTGACCCCATTTTTTTGCCCAAAAAAGTATGTATGCCCATACATACTTTTTGGCGCGGCGAAACAGGACTGACTGCCATCTCCTCCATGAACGCGACGACTGCCAAAACCAACCTGCTGGGTCTGACACGGACCGAGCTGGAGGCGTTCGTCGCGAACATGGGCGAAAAGCCGTTTCGCGCGCGGCAACTGATGAAGTGGCTGTACAAGCGCCACGTCGCCGATTTCGATCAGATGACCGACCTGGCCAAGAGCTTCCGCGCGAAGCTCGTGGAAGTGGCCGAAGTCGCGGTCCCTGAAATCACCCTGACTCAAGTGTCCGCCGACGGCACGCGCAAGTGGCTGCTCGCGATGAACACCAGTGAAGGAGTGAAGCAAGGCATCGAGATGGTGTTCATCCCCGAGCCCGGCCGCGGCACGTTGTGTATTTCCAGTCAGGTCGGCTGCGCGATGGACTGCACGTTCTGCTCCACCGCCCAGCAGGGCTTCAATCGGAATCTGAATGCCGCCGAGATCGTCGGCCAGGTGTGGCTGGCGAACAAGGAGCTGGGCTATCAGCACGGCGGCGATCGGGTCGTCACCAACATCGTGTTCATGGGCATGGGCGAGCCGCTCGCGAACTATCGCAACGTGGTGCCCGCCACTGAAATCCTCATGGACGATCTCGGTTTCGACATTTCACGTCGGCGCGTCACGGTGAGCACCTCGGGCCTGGTGCCGCAGATGTTGAAGCTCGCCGAAGAAACAAACTGCGCGCTCGCCGTCTCGCTGCACGCGCCGAACGACACGTTGCGCGACGAGCTCGTGCCCATCAATCGCAAGCACAAGATCGCCGAGCTGCTGGACGCGTGCTGGGTGTACGTGAACAAGCAGAACGCCCGCAGCATCACGTTCGAATACGTCATGCTCGACGGCGTGAACGATCATCCCGAGCATGCGCACGAGCTGGTCGCGCTGCTCAAGGGCCGGCCCGCCAAGCTGAATCTGATCCCGTTCAATCCCTTCCCGGGCACGCGTTACAAACGTTCCAGTGCCGCCGCCATCGAGCGCTTCCGTGACATTCTCAATGCGAACGGAGTGATCGCGACGACGCGTCGGACGCGCGGCGACGACATCGATGCCGCCTGCGGGCAGCTGGTGGGACGCGTGCACGACCGTACGACAGTTCGTCTGGGCTCGAAGCTGATCTCAGTGGCGGTACAGTAATGAAAAGCACGGCGGTAGCTTTGCTGTTGACGACGGCTGCGCTCGCCGGTTGCGTGAGCAGCGGCAGCAACAAGTTGGGCAAGCCCGATACCGAGCGCGCCGCCGAGATCAACCTGGAGATCGGCACCGATTACCTGCGCAAGGGCAACCTGGCGCAGGCCAAGGAAAAGATCGACAAATCCATCGAGCAGAATCCGCGCAGCTCCAAGGCGCAGATCACCGCCGGCATGCTGTACGAGCGGCTTGGCGAAAGTAACAAAGCCGAGTCGCATTTCGCCAAAGGCCTCGCGCTCGATCCCAAGAATCCGGAAGTGCAGAACAACTACGGCGCGTATCTTTGCCAGAAGGGCAAGTACGAGCGCGGCGAAAAGTTGATGATCGATGCCGCGACCAATCCGCTGTATCGCACGCCTGAAGTCGCCTATTTGAACGCGGCCAACTGCGCTCGCAATGGCGGCAATCTCAAGCGCGCCGAGGAGAATCTGCGCAGCGCGCTGAAGGTGCGGCCGAAGTTCGGCGAGGCGCTGTTTCAGATGGCCGATCTGCAATACAAACAAACCGACTATCTGTCCGCTCGCGGCTTCCTCGAGCGCTATCAGGAAGTCGGTCGCACCAACGCGGCGTCGCTGTGGCTGGGGGTGCGCATCGAGCGCAGCCTGGGCAACGAGACGGCCGCGAAGAACTACGCCGAACGTTTGAAACTGGAATACCCGAGGGCCGCTCAGACCAAGGAGTTGATCGAGTCCGAGCGGAATCCTGGATGAATGCAGCTGGCGACAGCAGCGAAAGCACGGCCGTCGAGACCGCGCAGGCCAACTCACCGGAGCCGGCCCCCGAGTCGCTGACGCCCGGCGAGTTGCTGCGACGGGAGCGCGAGCGTCGCTCGATCACAGCGCTGCACATCGCCGAAGAGCTGCACCTGGATGTGCGCGTCGTCGCTGCCATTGAGGGCAATCGGTTCGAGGAGCTGGGGCCATCGGTGTATGCGCGCGGACATCTGCGACAGTACGCCGCGCTCTTGGGGCTCTCGCCGCAGTTCATCATCGAGCGCTACGAGGCGTTGACCGGTCGGTACGAAGCACCGGCGCCGACTCCGGCGCCCATGGTTTCCACGCCGGTGGACTTCGAGCGTCGTTCATTGGCCGGGCCGTTGTGGTCGGGCGTGGCGCTGGTGGCGCTAGCGTTGGGATGGTGGTTGTGGTCGACGGTGTCGACGCCGGGCGATCCGATGCAGTCGGCGATTCCGGATGAAGCGGTCACTCAATCCGGTGCTTTGCCATCGGCATTGCCGCCGGAGCCGGGGGAGCCTGCGGAGCAATCGCCACCGCCAGTCTCGAATGCCGTGCCCGCTCCGGTGGCAGCACCGGCAACGGTGGTGGCGACGGCGGACGTTCGCTTGCGGCTGCAGTTCAACGAAGCGTCGTGGACCGAGATTTACGACGCGAATGGCAAACGTTTGATGTACGGGTTGGGCGAGAGCGGCAAGGTGAGCACGGTTTCGGGCCCGCCGCCATTGCGAGTCACGCTCGGCAAGGCGTCCGCGGTGACGGTCCAAGTGAACGATCGTCCGGTGGTCGTGCCCCGCAGGGCGGGTAAAGACGCGGCCAAATTCGTGGTCGCCCCCGGCGGCACGGTGCAGATGACGAGTGGTGAGGTTCCGGTCGAGTGACTCAGCAACAGATCCAGCCGCCTCGCGGCATGAACGATATCTTGCCGGCCGACTCGGCGGCCTGGCAGCGCCTGGAGAATCTGGCGCGCGACATCTTCGCGTCCTATGCCTATCAGGAAATCCGCGTGCCGCTGGTCGAGCATACGGGCTTGTTCAAGCGCTCGATCGGCGAGCTCACCGATGTCGTGTCGAAGGAAATGTTCACGTTTCAGGACCCGGGCGGCGACTCGCTGACCTTGCGTCCGGAGGCGACCGCCGGCGTCGTGCGCGCGATGATCAGCAACGGCCTGCTGCACAACCAGAAACAGCGCGTGTGGACGTCCGGTCCGATGTTTCGTCACGAAAAGCCGCAGCGCGGCCGCTTTCGTCAGTTTCATCAGCTCGATGTCGAAGCCTTCGGTTATCCCGGGCCGGACATCGACGCGGAAGTGATCCTGGTCAGCTCGCGTCTGCTGACGCAGGCGGGCGTGAAACGCCTCGAGTTGAATCTGAACTCGCTCGGCACGCCGGCCTCGCGCCGCGTGTATCGCGAGAAGCTGGTGGAATATTTCACCGCTCACAAGTCCAAGCTAGATGCCGACAGTCTGAAGCGTCTGGAAGGCAACCCGCTGCGCATTCTGGATAGCAAGAATCCGGAGCTGCAGGACATCATCAAGAACGCGCCGATGCTGACCGAGCATCTCGATGAAGAATCGCGCACGCACTTCAATGGGCTGTGCCGCCATCTCGACGCCCTCGGCGTGAAGTACGTTTTGAATCCGCTGCTCGTGCGTGGCCTCGATTACTACTCGCACACGGTGTTCGAGTGGGTGACGACCGAGTTGGGCTCGCAGGGCGCGGTGTGCTCCGGCGGCCGTTATGACGGTCTGGTGGAGCAGTTGGGCGGCAAGCCCACGCCCGCCATCGGCTGGGCTTTGGGTGAAGAGCGCGTCATCGACCTCATCCGCGTGCAAAACGGCGAAGTGCCGGCCGCGGCGCCCCATGTCTACTTCGTGATCGCGGGCGAGCGGGCCGAGGCCGAAGGGCTGCGCCTGGCTGAAACGCTGCGCGACCAAATCCCCGGCTTGCGCATCGAGATGAACTGCGGGGGTGGCAGCTTCAACTCCCAGCTCAAGCGCTCCGACAAGAGCGGCGCGACCTGGGCATTGATTCTGGGCGACTCGGAAACTGAAAAGCGGGTCGCCGGTCTGAAGTCTCTGCGGGTCGAGGCGCCGCAGGTGGAAGTCGCCTGGGAGCGGCTGGTCGACGAGCTGAGCTCACGCCTGGCACAACGCTAAAGCCCGATAGCGGGCCTGTCCTCTAGTCCTTACTACAACTCAAGACGGCAAGTCATGGTCGAAGATTATCTGACCGATCGCGATCAGGAAGAAGCGCTCCGCAACTGGTGGCGGGAGAACTGGAGCTGGATTCTGGGCGGCATCGTGCTGGGCCTGGTGCTGCTGGGCGGCTGGCAGTACTGGAAGGTGCACACCGCGAACGAGGCAGCGGCGGCGGCCAAGCTCTACGACGAGTTCCACAGCGCGCTGGACCGCAAGGACCTGGAGGCGGCCAATCGAACGCTGGCCACGCTGGTGGCCGATCACAAGAAGTCGCCGTACACCCAGCAGAGCCGGCTGTTGCTGGCGAAGAAGCATGTCGAGGACGGCAAGTACGACGAAGCGTTGCCGCTGTTGCGGGCCGTGGCGGACGAGTCCGCCGACACCGAGCTGGCGTGGGTTGCGCGCCTGCGTGTCGCTCGTCTGCTCATTCAGCAAGGCAAGTATGACGACGCGCTCAGCCTGCTCGATCCGGAGAAGGCCGGTGCGTTCGCGCCGCAGGTTCGCGAAATCCGCGGCGACGCTCAGGTTGCGAAAGGCAATCTGGAAGGCGCGCGAGCCGAGTATGCCGCTGCGCTCGCGGCTAACATCGATCCGAGCATGCAGCGTTCCATGGACCGCTCGCTGCTCGAAATGAAACTGCAGGACGTGGGCGGAGATAAAAAGGCCCCGACGTCCGAGCAGCCCGAGACCGAGACCAAACCGGCGAAGGCCGAGGGTCAGCCATGATCGAGAAGAAAGCTTCCTTGACTCGTTTGTATCGTGGCGCGCGCATCGCCGCCGCCGCGACGGCCTTGCTCGTGATGCTCGGCTGCGACAATGACAAGGAAGTGGACCCGCCCGCGGAGCTGACTGAGCTCAAGGCCACGCGCGACGTGCATCGCATCTGGTCGGCGGGGCTGGGCGGCGATTCGGAACGGCTGCGTCTGGCGCTCAAGCCGAGCGTGGTCGAGGGCAACGTGTATGCGGCCTCTCACGACGGCGAGGTGGTCTCGCTGGCCGCCGCCACCGGCAAGCGCAACTGGATCGTGAAGACCAAGCTGTCGCTGTCGGCCGGTCCCGAAGTGGGCGGTGGGCTGGTCGTGATCGGCTCGAGTGACGGCGACATCGTCGCGCTGGACGCCACCAACGGCGCGCAGCGCTGGCGCAAGGCCATCGCGAGCGAAATCCTCGCCAAGCCGCTGGTCGTAAATGACATCGTCGTGATCCGCACCGTCGATGGTCATGTGGAAGGGTTGTCGATTGCTGACGGCGCGACCAAGTGGGCCGTCGACGAGCAGGTGCCGAGACTCACCCTGCGTGGCACGGCACCGCCGGTGCTCGCGGGCGATCGCATCATCGCCGGCTTCGATAACGGCAAAGTGCTCGCGATCGATCCGCGCAATGGCGATGTGATGTGGGACACGATCGTGAATTCACCGCGCGGTCGTACCGAACTGGAACGTCTGGCCGACATCGATTCACCGGCGCGCGTCGCGGGTGACGATATCTTCGTCGTCGGCTTCCAGGGGCGCGTCGCGATGCTGGCTCGCGACTCCGGTCAGATCTGGTGGGCGCGCGATGCCTCGAGCTACCGCGGTTTCGCCATGGACGAACAGAATCTGTATCTCACCAACGCGGACAGCGTGGTGATCGCCATGCGTCGCAGTGACGGCGCCGTGCAGTGGGAACAGAACGCCATGCGGCGTCGTGGCCTGACTGCGCCCGCCATCGACGGCGACGCGCTGGTCGTCGGCGACTTCGAGGGTTACATGCATTGGCTCGACAAGGCGACGGGTGCTCTCGTCGCGCGTCAGAAGACCGACGGCGAGCGGATCTCCAATGCCGCGGTCAGCGACAACGAGCGCATCTTCGTGCAGACCGACTCGGGCAAGTTGCTGGCATTTCGCAGCGGCCCGCGCCAGGTCAAGACAGCTGACAGCGGCCAATCCTCTCCCAACTAAGGGCGGCCGCTGCTCGCGGGCAGCATCGCAATCATCGGATATTTCTAGCTAGTCATCATGCTGCCTGTCGTCGCTCTGGTCGGTCGCCCCAACGTCGGTAAGTCGACGTTGTTCAACTTCCTCACGCGCACCCGCGACGCTCTGGTCGCGGACATGCCTGGTCTGACGCGCGATCGCAATTACGGCTACGGCAAGGTCGGCTCGATTCCCTATGTGGTCGTCGATACCGGCGGCCTGGTCGTGGACGCGCAGGGCGTCGAACAGCAGATGGTCAGGCAGGCGCTGCGTGCGGTTGAAGAGGCCGACCGCGTTTTGTTTCTGGTCGACTCACGCAGCGGTGTGACGCCGGACGATCATTACATCGCGCAGACCCTTCGCAAGCTGAACAAGCGCGTGTTCATCGTTGCGAACAAAGCGGAAGGCGTCGATTCGGCGACGGCCGGCGCGGATTTTTATTCCCTCGGCTTGGGCGAGCCTCGCGCGATTTCCGCTCAGCATGGCGACGGCGTGCGATCGCTGATGGAAGAGACACTCGAAGGCATCGAGCTGCCGGAAGGCGCCGCGGCGGCCGGCGGCCAGGACGACATTCGAGTCGCCGTCATCGGCCGACCCAACGTCGGCAAGTCGACGCTCATCAATCGTCTGCTCGGCGAAGAGCGCCTGATCTCGTTCGATCAACCCGGAACCACGCGCGACGCCGTGTTCGTGCCTTTCGAGCGCGATGGCCAGACGTATACCTTGATCGATACCGCCGGCGTACGCCGCCGCGCCCGCGTCGAAGAAGCGATCGAGAAGTTCAGCGTCATCAAGGCGCTGCAGGCGGTCGATTCAGCGAACGTCGTCATCGGCGTGATCGATGCACACGACGCCGTCACCGAACAGGATGCGAGCTTGTTCGGCATGGTCGCCGAGCGCGGCCGCGCGTTGTTGATCGCGGTCAACAAATGGGACGGCATTCATTCCGACAAGCGCGATGAGATTCGCGCGGGCCTGGATTTGCGGCTGCCGTTTTTGGATTTCGCACCGGTGCATTTCATTTCAGCGTTACACGGCACGGGCGTCGGCGAATTGATGCGAGCGGTAAAGCACGCGTATGACGCATCGATGCGCGAGATGGCGACCCCGGAATTGACGCGGGTATTGGAGACGGCGATGGAACAACATCAGCCCCCTCTGGTCCGCGGCCGCCGGATCAAACTGCGCTATGCCCACCAGGGCGGACGCAATCCACCGATCATCGTCGTCCACGGCAACCAGATCCAACACGTGCCGGATGCATACAAGCGGTACCTCGCCAACGTATTCCGCAAGAACTTCCGACTGGAAGGCACGCCGGTGCGAGTGCAATTCCGCACCGACGACAATCCGTTCAAGGGCAAACGCAATCCACTCACCCCCCGCCAGCGCCGCACCGAGCAGCGCAGAGCGAAGCGGTCTCACAAGAAGAGCTGAGCGAACCTATTTCCTGCCTTCTTGCCTAAAGCGCATCCGACGTGTCGCCGCGCGAGGCGATCTCTTCTTTCGTCAGCAAGCTGATTCCACGCATCGACGTGACCCGAGGCGATGTTTGCTTGCGCCGTAAAGCTCAACTCACATATCGGCGGCGCCCGAGCTGCCTCCATCTTGCGCCGGAAAGCTCAACTGACATATCGCGGCCGCGCCCGAGCTGCCTCAGTCTTGCGCCGGAAAGCTCAACTCACATTCGGCGGCGCCCGAGGCGCCCCCTCTTGCGCCGGAAAGCCCAACTCACACCTCGGGCGACGCTTGAGCCGACGCCGTCTTATGGCGGGCAACTCACCTCGGGCGACGCTTGAACCGACGCAGCTCTTCCGGCCGGAGACAGAGACCTGACCTCAGGCAACGCTCGACCTGACGCAGGTCTTCCGCCCGGGCATCTGCATATAGCAGCCCGCGATGTTGGAGAGTCAGCCCACGGGACTACACTCTCGGGTGATAATCCGGTTCTCGATCCAGGACTCAGACGGCGACGACCCCATGGCTTCAGCCCGCAAAATTCTCAAGCTCGACCGCCCGTTCCCCATGCGGCGCGGCGGCGCCTTGCAGGACGTGCAGATCGCGTACGAGACCTGGGGCGACCTGAGCTTCTGCAACGACAACGCCATCCTGATTTTCACCGGCCTGTCGCCGTCGGCGCACGCCGCGTCCTCGACGGAAGATCCCGCACCGGGCTGGTGGGAAGACATGATCGGCCCGGGCCGTCCCATCGACACCCGCCGCTTCTTCGTCATCTGCGTGAATTCGCTGGGCAGTCCATTCGGCTCCACGTCGCCGGCGTCCATCAATCCGGCCACCGGCCAGTGCTATCGACTCACGTTCCCCGTGCTGACCGTCGAAGACATCGCGCGGGCCGGCCATGAAGTCGTCGCGTCTCTGGGCATCAAGAAGCTCGCCGCCGTCGTCGGCCCCTCGCTCGGTGGCATGACCGTTCTGGCCTACTGCGCGTTGTTTCCTGAAGGAGCGCGCGCCCTCGTTTCTATTTCATCCGCCGCGCGCTCGACGCCGTTCGCGATTGCCTTGCGCTCATTGCAGCGAGAGATGATTCGCAAAGATCCAGCATGGCTGGAGGGCAACTATGCGACCGATGCGATTCCGGTGCAGGGCATGCGCCTCGCTCGCAAGCTCGGCATGATCACGTATCGTTCCGCGAAGGAATGGCTGCAACGCTTCGGGCGGGAGCGCGCCAACGCCGAGCGCAAGCCGGGCGATCCGTTCGGCATCGACTTCGAAGTCGAATCATACCTGGAAAATCACGCCGTCAAATTCATCGGCCAGTTCGACCCGAACTGTTATCTGTATATTTCTCGCGCCATGGATCTGTTCGATCTCGCCGACCACGGCGGCTCGGTCGCCGAAGCGCTGCGTCGGTTCACGGTCGAACGCGCATTGATCATCGGCGTCGAGACCGACCTGCTGTTCCCTATCGAACAACAGCAGGAGCTCGCCGACGGCCTGAGCAACGGCACCCGCACCGTGCAGTTCGCCCGTCTCCCCTCGATCCAAGGCCACGATTCCTTCCTGGTCGACAT
This sequence comes from Pseudomonadota bacterium, assembly GCA_023391815.1. Lineage (GTDB taxonomy): Bacteria > Pseudomonadota > Gammaproteobacteria > Steroidobacterales > Steroidobacteraceae > Steroidobacter. Next base: position 10,136 of record JAEWAF010000012.1, on the reverse strand, counting down.
GGACCGCTTCCGCCCCGTGATCACCGACTTCCTCGCCGAGCTGAAGCTGGCGAGCCCCTGACAGCCGCTACTTGCTGCCGATGAACAGCGCCGGATCCACCATCGCGCGATTCAGCGCGACGCCCCAGTGAAGGTGTGGGCCGGTGACGCGGCCGGTGGCGCCGACGGTGCCGATGACTTCGCCTTGGGTGACGCGGTCACCGAGTTTCACTTTGATGGTGTCGAGGTGGCAGTACATGGTCACGAGGCCGTCGCCGTGGTCGATGTAGAGCGTGTTGCCGTTGAAGAAGAAATCGCCGGCTTCGACGACCGTGCCCGCGGCCGGCGACTTGATCGGCGTGCCTTTGGCGGCGGCGATGTCCATGCCGGAGTGAGGATTGCGCGGCTGGCCGTTGAATACACGGCGTGAGCCGTAGGAGTCGGAGCGAACACCATCGATGGGCGCCAACAATTGCAGCGACGGTGTCTGTGTCCCGGTGAATTTGGATAGCGCGGCATCGGACCGTTTGGTTTCCAGGCCGATGCGTTTGAGATCGTCGGGATTGGGCTCGACCTTGCGCTGATCCTTGATGGTCAGGTACTGCGTCCGATATTTCTTGTCCGTGATACGAAAAGGCACTTCGGTCGTGCCGTTCGGCGTGCTGACCTTGATCTTCAGCTCGCCCGGTTTCTCCGCGAGCGGAATGCCGACGACCGCGATCCATTGATCGTCGCGTCGAATCACCGCGACTCGATGCGTGTTGAACAGCACCGTCGGTGCCATCTCGCCGCCGGGCACCGGGACGAGCGCGATACCACCCGGGACGCGGCTTTCCATCGGTAATTCAGCAGCCCCGGCGGTGAGGCCGGCGAACAGCAGCAGGGAAGCGGAGAGGCGAAGGAAGCGAGACAGAAACGTCGAAGTCATTGGTTCTCGTCATCTCGATGCGGCGTGATCTGCTCGACGCGAGCTTGCAACGTGCCGCGGGACAAACGCGTCTGGATGATGTCGCCTTTGTTCACCGACGTTGCATCCGTAACGACCGTGCCCTCGGCATTCGTGACAATGGCATAACCCCGCTGCAGCGTGGCCAGCGGGCTCACCGTATTCAGCTTCCCGGCCGCGAGCTTGAATCGTGCCTCCAGAATGCGCAGCTGCCGTTGCAACGACGTCTCCATGCTCCGATCGGCAATCTCCACTCGACGGCGCAAGGCCACGATGCGAGCGACGGGCGAATGTTGGCGCAGATCGCTACTGGCGTGACGCAAGCGGCTCTGAGCGTCGCTCACATGCCGGCGCAAGGAAGTGCCGAGCGTCTTGCGAGCAATCTCCAACCGGCCGCGCGCAGCGGACACTCGCAAGGCAGGCGAGCGCTGCCTCAGGTGTGCCGCGAGCTCCACGAGCGTGTGTCGACGCTGAAACAGGCCGTGTCGCATGCAGCGACTCAGCCGCTGCTCCAGATCATCGAGCCGCTGTGCCTTCTGTCGCAGCTCCACGCCGGGATGAACTTGCGCGAGCCGGCGTTCCAGCCACACGAGGCTTTGCTGTCGAGCCGCCAGGTGTCGAACCATCGCGGTTCGCACGCGGCGGCCGAGCAGATCGACACTGCGGGTCCATTCGTTGCAATCGGGCGCGACGATCTCGGCCGCGCCGGACGGTGTTGGCGCCCGCACGTCGGCGACGAAATCGGCGATGGTGAAATCGACCTCATGACCGACCCCGGACACGACCGGAATCCGGCAATCGAAAATGGCGCGCGCGACCACTTCTTCGTTGAAGGCCCACAGATCCTCGAGCGAGCCGCCGCCGCGAGCGACGATCAGCACATCGCACTCAGCGCGCGCCGACGCCATCCGAATGGTTCGGGCGATCTGACCCGCCGCACTCTCGCCTTGGACCTGGACCGGATAGATCAACACCGGAATCGTGCAGAACCGGCGCCGAAGGATATTGAGCACGTCGCGGATGGCCGCGCCGGTCGGAGAGGTCACGACACCAATGCGCCGGGGTAGACGAGGCAGCGCTTTCTTGCGGCTGGTCTCGAACAGCCCCTCGGCCGCCAATTTGTTCTTGAGCAACTCGAAGCGACGTCGGAGCACGCCTTCGCCGGCTTCTTCCATGTGATCGGCGATGAATTGATAGTCGCCGCGAGGCTCGTACAGGCTCACGCGGCCGCGCGTGAGTACATGCATGCCGTCCTTCGGGGTGAAGCGGGCGCCGAGGTTCTTTTGACGGAACATGGCGCAGCGGAGCTGCGCGGACTCGTCCTTCAGCGAGAAGTACCAGTGCCCCGATGAAGGGCGCGACAGATTGGAAATCTCGCCCTCCAGCCACAGCGACGGCAGCCCGCGCTCCAGGAGCATGCGAGCCTCCTTGTTCAGGCGGCCGGGGGTATAGACGTCGCGTTCAGGCTCGGTAGGCGCGCCGGCCGAGTCATCGAAATCTTCTATCGGCGCGCGCACCGGCTTCCGCACCGGTGGGGCCGCGACCTTCTTCGCGACCGGTTCAGGCGGCAGCGGGGCGGGCGCATCGGCCTGGGGCGCTTTGGGGGCGGGCGGCGGCGCCGAGAAGTCGAATTCCAGCTCACGATTCATGGGCGGGAAGGCTACAGCCTACGTTCCGGACACGCACGTCCGGCGTTCCACGGCTTATGGGCTCCGGATCGGGCATCCTGCCACGACCGTCGCGCGAGTCGGCAAAAGGCGTGACTTTTACCTCTCGCCGCCGCCTCCGGCGGCGGGGTACATCCTGTACCCCGGGTAGCAGTCGAGCTTCCATCTGGGAACATCGCGAACGTTTACCGAAGGGGCTCGGTTGCGTACAATGGCGTGCTTTCATCGATAACCCGCGGGCTCCACCATGCGTATTCTCGAGGAAGCACTCACCTTCGACGACGTGCTTCTGGTCCCGGCTTACTCCAATTTCCTGCCGCGCGACGCTGACCTAAGCACGCAACTCACCCGCGCGATCCGTCTCAACCTGCCCATTCTGTCCGCCGCCATGGACACCGTCACCGAGGCGCGCCTGGCGATCACCATCGCGCAGGAAGGCGGCATGGGCATCATTCACAAGAACATGAGCATCGAAGCCCAGGCCCGCGAAGTGGGCAAGGTGAAGAAGTTCGAAAGCGGCGTGATCCACGACCCGATCACCATCTCCCCCGACAAGACCATTCGCGAAGTGCTGGAGCTGACCCGCTCCAAGAACATTTCGGGGGTGCCGGTGGTGGTGGGCTCGAAGGCGGTCGGCATCGTCACGCACCGGGACCTGCGGTTCGAGACCAAGCTCGACGCTCCGGTTTCCACCGTCATGACCCCGCAGGAACGGCTCGTCACCGTGCGCGAGAACGCGCCGAAGGACGAAGTACTGGCGCTGCTCCACAAGCATCGCATCGAGAAGGTGCTGGTCGTGGATGCCAACTTCAATTTGAAGGGCATGATCACGGTCAAGGACTTCCAGAAGGCCACCGAATTCCCCCGCGCATCCAAGGACGAGCGAGGCGCGCTGCGCGTCGGCGCCGCTGTCAGCACGGGTGCGGACACGATGAAGCGGGTTGCCGCGCTCCGTGAGGTCGGCGTCGATGTGATCGTCGTCGATACCGCGCACGGCCATTCGAGCGGCGTGATTCAGATGGTCCGGGAGATCAAGAAGACCTGGCGCGATCAGCAGGTCATCGGCGGCAACATCGTGACCGCCGAGGCGGCGCTGGCGCTGGTCGAAGCGGGCGCGGATGGCGTGAAGGTCGGCATCGGTCCGGGCTCGATCTGCACGACGCGCGTCGTTGCCGGCGTCGGGGTTCCGCAGATCACTGCCGTCGCCAATGTCGCCGCCGCATTGAAGGACACCGGCGTGCCACTGATCGCGGACGGCGGCATTCGTTTCTCGGGCGATATCGCCAAGGCGCTGGTGGCTGGCGCTCATTCGGTGATGTGCGGCGGCATGTTCGCCGGCACCGAAGAGTCGCCCGGCGATGTCGAGCTGTATCAAGGCGCGTCGTACAAGTCGTATCGCGGCATGGGCTCGCTCGGTGCGATGTCTCAGGCGCACGGCTCCAAGGACCGCTATTTCCAGGACGCGACCGCGGAGCTGGAAAAGCTGGTGCCCGAAGGCGTCGAAGGCCGCGTGCCTTACAAAGGTTCCGTTGTCACCATCCTGCATCAGCTGGCCGGCGGCCTGCGCGCAGCGATGGGTTACACCGGCTGCCGCACCATCGAGGAGATGCGCACGCGGCCGCAGTTCGTGCGCATCACGAACGCCGGTGTGCGCGAAAGCCATGTGCATGATGTGACGATCACAAAAGAAGCACCCAACTACCGTGTCAGCTGATACTTTGCCTCGCTCCGACATCCACGCGCACCGGATTCTGATTCTCGATTTCGGCGCGCAATACACTCAGCTGATCGCCCGTCGCGTGCGCGAAAGCGGCGTGTATTGCGAAATCCTTCCTTGGGATGTCACGGACGCCGAGGTTCGCGAGTTTGGTGCCAAAGGCATCATTCTCTCGGGCGGTCCGGAGTCGGTGACGGACACGAAAGGTCCGACCGCCCCGCAAGCGGTATTTCAAAGCGGCGTGCCGGTGCTGGGCATTTGCTATGGCATGCAGACGATGGCCGCGCAGCTCGGCGGTCGCGTCACCGCCGGCAAGCATCGTGAGTTCGGCTATGCGCAGGTGACTTCGTCGGCGCCGTGCAAACTGCTCGACGGCTTGTTCGATCACAAAGACGAGCAGGGCAGGCCGCTGCTCGATGTGTGGATGAGCCACGGCGACAAGGTCGACGAGCTGCCGCCGGGCTTCGTCGCGGTCGGGTTCACCAGCAGCGTGCCGCTCGCCGCGATGGCCGATGAATCACGGCATTACTACGCGGTGCAATTCCATCCGGAAGTCACTCACACGCTCCAGGGTGTGAAGATTCTCGAACGCTTCGTGCGCGAGATCTGCGGCTGCGAGGCGCGTTGGAGCGCCGGCAACATCATTGCCGATTCCATCGCTCGCGTTCGTGAGCAGGTCGGTCGTGACAACGTGCTGCTCGGCCTGTCGGGCGGCGTCGATTCTTCGGTCGTCGGTGCCTTGTTACATCGCGCCATCGGCGATCAGCTCACGTGCGTGTTCGTCGATCACGGCCTGCTGCGGCAGGGCGAAGGCGATCAGGTCATGGAAACGTTCGCCAAGCACATGGGCGTGCGCGTCATCCGCGTCAACGCCGAGGAACGGTTCCTCACTGCGCTCAAGGGCGAAGTGGATCCCGAGCGTAAGCGCAAGATCATCGGCCGCCTGTTCGTTGAAGTGTTCGAAGAAGAGGCCGGCAAGCTACAAGGCATCCGCTGGCTCGCGCAGGGCACGATCTACCCGGACGTCATCGAATCCGCCGGCTCCCGGACCGGTAAGGCGCACGTCATCAAGAGCCATCACAACGTCGGCGGTCTGCCCGAGAAGATGAATCTCAAGCTGTGCGAGCCGCTGCGTGAGTTGTTCAAAGACGAAGTGCGCAAGCTCGGCGTCGAGCTCGGCCTGCCGCGCGAGATGGTGTATCGGCATCCGTTCCCCGGCCCCGGCCTCGGCGTGCGCATCCTTGGCGAAGTGACCAAGCAGTACGCCGATCTGCTCCGCCAGGCCGATTCCATTTTCCTCGACGAGCTGCGCAAGCACGATCTCTACGATCGCACGAGCCAGGCGTTCGCGGTGTTCCTGCCGGTGCGCTCGGTCGCTGTGATGGGCGACGGTCGTCGTTACGACTATGTCATCGCGCTTCGCGCTGTTGAAACGATCGACTTCATGACGGCGCGCTGGTCGCGGTTGCCTTATGAGTTCCTCGATCTGGTGGCGCGACGCATTTGTAACGAGGTCGCCGGGATTTCGCGCGTGACCTATGACATCTCGGGGAAGCCGCCGGCGACCATCGAGTGGGAATGACCGGTCACGATCGACGCCGTTCGCGTTGGCTCCTCAGATCGCGCCTGCTCGCTTGAGGCTTTGATACCGATTGGTCAGCTCGATGCCCAAGCGCTCCGGCTCGGCGTCGACCACGAGTGAATGGTGCGCTGTCATGCGATTCAGCGCATCTCGCCGCGACTGTTCGTAAAGGTGCGCGCTCGCAATTTCGAGCGGCGGATCATTGTCCGAGGAACTGTGCTCGATGGGCTGCGAGGCGAGCTCGCGGACCACTCGCTCGCGCAGACTCGCCGTCAGCACCAGGTGACGCGTGCGTAGGAGCGACACTGCCTGACTGAATTCGTGGCTGTCTTCATCGCGGAAGTTGGTGATGAGCACGACCAGTGCGCGCTTGTTGAAGCGATTCAGCAAGTCGCGCGCCGCCGATAAGTAGTCGGAGTGAGTCGGGCTGGGCTGCACGGCATGGAGCTCGCCCATCAGCGCGTTCAACGTTGTGGCGCCCTTGCGTGGCGCGAACCAATGCTGGGCGCCGACTGGCGTGCCGAACGTCAGCGCGCCGACCGCATCGCCTTGCTTGAGCGCGACATATGACAACAACATGACCGCGTTCAGCACTTGATCGAAATGCGATGAGCCGATCTGACCGGTGCGGTCGTCGGCACGCATCCGGCGCCCACAATCGATCAACAGCAGCACGCTCTGATCGCGCTCGCTCTGAAACTCGCGCACGATGAGCTTCTCGAAGCGCAGCGTCGCGCGCCAATCGATATGGCGCACTGGATCGCCGCTGCGATATTCGGTGAGTTGTTTGAAGTCGGTGCCTTCGCCGCGCTGTTGAAAGGTTTTGATGCCGATCTCCGCCAGGCGTCGATCGCCGGCCAGCCAGGCGTAGCGGGCGACCTGGGCGAAATCCGGATAAACGCGGCGCTGCTGCTGTTCGCCGAGGCGCTCGATGAATTCCCAAAGGCCCCAGCGCGAGCGAATGCGGATATCCGCGGGGGCGAACTGAACGACGCCTCGCCGACTCGGTGTGACAGTATAGGAAAACTCGGTTCGCGTTCCGGCGCCGAACGTGAGATCGGCGGGAATGCCTTCGGTGAGCAGGGTGGGATCGACGTGATCGTACAGCTTGCAGCGCCAGGCGCGCGTTCCACCCGCGGACAAAGTCAGTTGAATGGTCTTTCTCACGCCCAACGCGAAAGCCGGCGGGAGCGTACGCGTGAGTTGCGCGGTTGACGCTCTCCATTCGCGCCGAGTTCTCGCATAGTCAAGGGCCGTTAGGAGCGTTAGCGCAACTGCCCATACCGCCGCGATTACAGCACCCACGGAAGGTGAAGCGCCGCCGAGCAAAACAATCAGCACGATGCTCGCGCCAGTGGCGAGCGCCGCAATCGTTGCTGTGCCTGGGATGAGTCGCATGCGCATGGACGGCGCGGATTTCCTAGGCTCGAGGCGCCGCGACGCTATCGATGATGTTTGTCAGCAATTCGTCCGGCTTGCGACCTTCGAGCATCGCGTCGGGGGTGAGTGCCACGCGATGCCGTAGCGCAGGTACCGCGATACGTTTGATGTCATCGGGCGTCACGAAGTCACGCCCATCGAGCAACGCAACGACTCGGGCCGCACGCACCAGTGCGATGGCGCCGCGAGATCCGGCACCGAGTGCGAGCCCTGGCCATTCGCGTGAAGCGCGCACGATCCGGACTGCATATTCCGCGATCGACTCGTCGACACGTTGGCAGGCCGCAATCTGCTGCAGACTGAGCACGGCCTTTTCATTGAGGCATGGTTTGACGTTCACGAGGGGCAGCTGGTCGCCGACGCGATCGCCGGTTGTACGGACCACGACGGCCACTTCCTCGGCCGCGCTCGGGTAGCCGATCTCGATCTTGAGCAGAAAACGATCGAGCTGCGCTTCCGGCAACGGATACGTGCCTTCGGTCTCCACGGGGTTTTGGGTGGCGAGCACCATGAACGGTCGCGGCAGCATCATTGTCTGTCCTTCCAATGTCACCTGCGATTCCTGCATGACTTCGAGCAGCGCGCTTTGCGTTTTCGCGGGGGCGCGGTTGATTTCGTCCGCCAGCAGAATGTTCGTGAAGATCGGCCCGCGTACCACGCGCCATTCGCGCGTGGCTGGATCGATGACGGCATGGCCGGTGATGTCCGAAGGCATCATGTCGGGAGTGAACTGCACACGGGAGTGGGGCAGCGAGAGTGCTTGGGCCAGCGCACGGACGAGCAGTGTTTTGCCGAGTCCCGGCACGCCTTCGATGAGGACGTGTCCAGCGGCGACGAGCGCGACGGTTACCTGCTCGACGACCGCTTCCTGGCCGACAACTGCCTGTCCGATCGCTTCGCGCAGCCGTCCAAGCAGTTCCGCGGCTCGATTGATTGTGTTCGCCTCGACTTGCATGTCTCGCTCCTCAAGAGATTCTTCTGCGCGCCGTTTCCAGCAATGCGACGACCTTGCGCAGTTCGCTAGCGCCCCGCGGGCCTGCGTAGTTGATCGCTTCGATCAGCGCAGACTCATCGAGCCCGGTGTTTTGCGCCAGGGCAGCGATGCGCGCCTCGCGGGGCATGGTGCTGTAAGCGGATATATGTCGCTGAGCCGTTTCGTGCAGAGCTCGCACTGTCGCGGCGTGCAGAGCCCGGCCACCGCCGAAACGCAGCGTGAATCTGCCCGTGCCGACGATTTGCTCAGCGAGCGAACGGCGCGCAGTATCGTGCACGCCGGCCGGCGGGCCGAATCGCAAACTGCCACGCCATAGCACCAGCGCGACGATTGCCATTACCAGCAGGACGACCGCCGCGCCGTGTCTCCAGATCAGCTCTAGCAACGAGGCGCTTTTTTCTTCGGAGAGGAAGTGAATGCGCTGGCCACGGTCGAGGCCGGTGGCGGCGAAGAACAACAGCGCGTCGTCACCCATGAAGATCTCGTGGTTCTCGAACGGCGTGCCGTTGAGCAACGTGAAGCTGCCTCGGCCGATGTTTACGCGGACCGCTTGCATGCCTCCGAGATCGCTGAGGATCCAGGTGGGAAGCTGCCGGCTGTTGAGCCTGGTGCCCTGATCCATGCCGCAGGTGAGATAGGTCGCGCTCGATGTGTTGGGATCCGACGCCGTCGTCTCGACTTCGAGATCGACGCAGCCGTCATTATCAACAGTGTTCTTCAAGTCGGTCCTCGAGGCCGGCAGCTCGGAACGCTCGATACCCGTCCAGCGCTCCAGTTCGTGCTCGCCGCCGATCAGAGTACGATCCGCGATCAGCCGTCCGCCAGATTCGACCCACCTTTGCAGTTGTTCGCGGCGAGCGGGAATGAGGTTCCAGTTCCAGTACGAAAGATAGATCACATCGTCCGCGGCAAACGGCGAATCGATGCGGCGCTGGACTTGAGCAGTGACGCCCATGGCTTCGGCGAGACGTTGCGCGGCATACAGCGAGTTGGTGCGCGCTTCGCCTTTCATCGGCATCGGGACGGTCACTTCGTCCCAATAGGTATTGCGCGCGATCCACGTGACCAGCAACCCCAGGGCCACGAGCACAGCTGCCGTGATCACGTAACGAGCCTTCATGAGTGCCCGCCGGAAGGTGCCGTCGTCAGCGGGAAATTCCGATCGAACAGCGCGCACAGGTTTCGCACTTCGTCAGCAGCGGGCTCTCGTGCGCCATACACTGCATGCTGCCAGACGCGTACCAGCGTCGAAGTGTATTGCGCGATCTCCGATTTCAGCCTGGGAACTGCGAGTCGGAGGCAATCCGCTTCGGTGCTCGATTCGCGAATCGGCACGCCATGCGCGTGGACGAGCCGGGAGAGCAGACCGCGATAGAGCAGAGCGAGCGCCGCGCGATGATCGCCCCGCTGCCACAGTTCCAGGGCAGCGCCGCCGATCTCATCCGGCAAGCTCTCGGGACGAATGTCCATCTCTTGGACATGCGTAGGTGCAGCCAGCACGCGTGGCACGGTTCTGCGTTGAACTGCGCCGAACACTCGCACGAGGAACAAGCCAAGCAGGCCGAGGAGGACGATGATGCCGGTCCACAGCACAAGTCGGCTCGCTCCAACGATCCAGTCGAACAGCCCCTTGAGCCAGCTCACCGGTTCAAGCGGCTCGGGCTCGTCGTCATCGCCCAACCACTTGAGCGTGCGCACCGTGGTCTCGGGAGAAATGTTTGGATCGGCCTGCACCTGATCGAGCGCATCGAGTATCTCTTCCTCGGTGGGAGCGGCGGGCGGGGGGGGCGGGGCGGCGAAATGCGCCAAAA
>JAEWAF010000010.1 GCA_023391815.1 Pseudomonadota bacterium | reverse complement strand
CCCGGCAATTGGATCCAACAGGGATGTTGGTCCAATAGCAGCTACATGGAGGTACAGCAAAGTCGCGCGCGTCAGCGCGAGCGAAGCGTAGCGACGCCGTGCGTCGCGGTGCCGGGAGGACAAACCTCCCTCTGGCGACTGCGCGAGAGGTGCCCTGTCAAAGCTCACCTTCTCAAGACCGCAACTTCGATAGAGCCGCCACGTCGAAGCTCACCTTCTCGCTACCGCGACTTCGCTAGAGCCGCCGCGTCAAAGCTCACCCTTGAAAAAACCGCGACCTCGCGAGCGATGCCGGATCAAGACTCCACTTTCGACAACGCGACGTCACGAGCGATATCGGATTAAGCAGCGACTTCGCGACCCGCGCCCGCCATCGAGGCGAGGCTCTCTTGAGGCTCTCTTAGAGCGCCTTGCTCCGCCCGCGAGCCGCATCGGCGGCCTTTTCCTTGCGGTCCTTCTCCAGCTTCTTACGAATGCGCGTGCGCTTCAGATCGGACAGGTAATCGACGAACAGCTTGCCTTCGAGGTGATCCATCTCATGCTGAATGCACACGGCCAGCAGGCCGTCGGCATCGAGCTCGAACTGGTTGCCGTCGCGATCCAGCGCCCGCACGCGAATGCGGTCGGCGCGTTTGACCTTCTCGTAGATGCCGGGAACCGACAGACAGCCCTCCTCGGTCTCCTCCATGCCGCTATGACTGACGATCTCCGGGTTGATCAGCGTGAGGCGCTCATTGCGCTTCTCGCTGATGTCGATGACCAGCAGCCGCTTGTGAACATTCACCTGGGTCGCCGCCAGGCCGATGCCGGGGGCCGCGTACATGGTCTCGAACATGTCGTCGATCAGCTTTCGCAGGGCCGCATCCACCTGTTCCACGGGCTGCGCCTTGGTGCGCAGACGCGGATCGGGGAATTCGAGAATCGGAAGTAGTGCCATGTTCGAAAACGTCAAAAGGGGGAGACTTGGCCCCTAGTGTGCAGTCGAATCGGCCGGACACAAGCCCCTCGTGGCTAAGACTGCCATAGACGGCACGCATCGGGCAGGAATGAGAACCACGTCGCGGGCTGGAGCCCCATTTCTGCACTCGTTGCAATGTTGCTGCTAAAGTTCGGCCACTGTTGAACTTAATGTCGGCCCCGATTGGGTTTTTGCGCGCCCGTACAATGCCTTAGCGCGCTGACGGACACCCCGGCGGTGGCGGTTCTTCGGATCTAATGGGAGCTCGTTGAAGCGCATGAAAACTGCGAATCTGGCACTTCGTCCGGCGATCCTGCTGAGCCTGGTCGCCGGCCTGACCGTTACCGCGGGCCTGCTGGCCCCGCCGAGCACTCTGGCCCAGGACGGCCCGGCCCAGACCGTCGGTTCCGGAAGCAACATTCCGCTCGCGGCCGATGCCCCCGATCAATATGTGGTGAAGACCGGCGACACGCTCTGGGACATTTCCAAGGTGTTCCTGAAGGAGCCCTGGTACTGGCCGGAAATCTGGTATGTGAACCCGCAGATCGCCAACCCTCACCTGATCTATCCGGGCGACATACTGAAGCTCGTCTACATCGACGGTCAGCCTCGTCTGACGGTCGCTCAGCGCGGCGGCGAAACCGTGGAAGGCGGTCGCGGCGGCACGCGCCTGTCGCCTGAAGTGCGGCGCTCACCGCTGAGCCAGGCCATCACCGCGATTCCCTACGACATCATCGCCAGCTTCATGGGCCGGCCGACCCTGCTGACCAAGGATCAGGTGAAGACCGCGCCCTATGTGGTCGCGATGCGTGACTCGCACATGATCGGCGCGATCGGTAATGAGGTGTACGCACGGGGCATCAGCGATGCACCGGTCGAGGCGCGCTACAGCGTCATTCACGTCGAAGAAGAGCTGCGCGATCCAGACAACAACTCGCTGCTCGGTTACTCGGGCATGTACGTCGGTTCCGGCCCGGTGGCCACCGAAGGCGATCCGGCCAAACTGGTGATGACCGATTCGACGCGCGAAGTCCTGCAAGGCGACAAGGTGTTTCCGGAGTCAGTGGAGGTGAATGTGGACTTCGTTCCGCACGCGCCTTCCTCGGACATCGATGCGAGCATCATCGCTGTGCGCAGTCACACGGTAATGGGTCAGTACCAAGTCGTCGCGCTGAATCGCGGCTTGGCCGCGGGCCTCGAGCCCGGGCACATCCTCGCTGTGTATCAGCGCGGCGGCATCGTGCGCGACACGTTCAAGGAAGGCGGACTGGCCGCTCGTCGCACTAGCCGTCGATCCGGGTTCGGCAACAACGTGCAACTGCCGGACGAGCGCGCCGGCGCGCTCATGGTGTTCAAATCGTTCGAGAACTTGAGCTACGCGCTCGTGATGGAAACGACCCACGAAATTCGTCAGGGCGACCGCGCTAAAAACCCATAAGCGCGCTCGCGCCGAGGGTAACTTCGTGAGCTCATGGAAGAGCTCAAGAAATGGCTGGCGATCGCGCGGGTGCCCGGTTTCGACGCCGAGTCCCACGAGCAACTCTACGCACGACATTTGCGCTGGCTCGACCATCCAGCGCATCACTTTCTTGCTCTCGGCTCGCCTGGCTATCCGCCGCTGCTGGCCAACTCGCCCGATGCTCCACCGGGACTGCTGGTGCGTGGCGATCCCGATGTATTGAGACTGCCGCAACTCGCGATCGTCGGCTCCCGCAATCCCACTCAAACCGGCTATGACGTAGCCCGCCGGTTCGCTTCTCATCTGGCGCAATCGGGGCTGACCATTACCAGCGGGCTCGCCATCGGCATCGACACGGCTGCTCACCGAGGCGCGCTCGAGGGAGGCGGACGGACCATCGCTGTGTGCGGCACGGGACTTGATATCGACTACCCTCGCGCCAATGCTTGGCTGTCGGAGGAAATCGCATCCGGCGGCGCGCTGGTCAGCGAATTCCCCTTGGGCACGCCGGCGAGCAGAAGCAACTTTCCCCGGCGCAATCGCATTATCAGTGGATTGTCACTGGGCACGTTGGTGGTGGAGGCTGCGGTGCGGAGCGGCTCGTTGATCACAGCACGGCTGGCCGCGGAGCAAGGTCGGGAGGTCTTTGCGATTCCCGGTTCTATTCATAATCCACTCTCGCGCGGTTGCCACAAATTGCTCCGCGAGGGCGCGCAGCTGGTGGAAACCGCCGAGGATATATTCGCCGAGCTTGGGCCGCTGGCGGCCGCATTCGCCCCATTCGCCCCGGCCGCGACGAAAACCGCTGAAAGCACAGCAGTTTTACCCCCGGCATTGGACAAAGGGTATGAAATCCTGTTAGATGCGCTCGGCTTCGAGCCGGCCAGTGTCGATGATTTGATCGCACGCACCGGCCTCAAGGCCGACGAGGTAGCGTCCATGCTGCTGATCCTCGAACTGGAGGCGCGCATCGACGCCTGCCCTGGCGGGCGGTATGCCCGGCGCGCGAATAGTCTCGTCGAAAGCGGCCGAGGTCCTTTCGACACTAAGGCAGCGAAATGAAGGAAAGCGTTCTCGATATCCTGATCTATCTCTTCGAGAATTACTTCGACGCCGATCTGGACTGCGCCCCCGAACCCGACCGCGACACTCTCCGGGACGAACTGGAGCGCGCTGGATTTTCCGAACGAGAAGTGGGCCGAGCGCTCGAGTGGCTCGAGCAGCTGTCGGCCGATCCGAACCGCGCCGGCGCGGTGCCGGGGTCGCGAGCGATTCGCGTCTTCGATGCGCGTGAACAGGCCCGGCTCGACACCGAATGCCGGGGGTACATCCTGTACCTCGAAAACATCGGCATCATCAGCCCGGCGCAGCGTGAGCTGGTCATCGACCGTCTGCTGGCGCTCGACGTGCAACAGATCGACATTGAACAGGTGAAGTGGGTGGTGCTCATGGTGCTGTTCAGCCAGCCCGGCCAACAGAGCGCCTACCTGCGGATGGAGGACTTGGTATTCGATAACCGTCTGCAAGTGGTGCACTGAAGAGCGGCGTTCAACCGACGCAATTTTCAGCAGCACCGCGGCCACCGCGGTTTCTTTTTTTATGGAGCAGAAGAATCTAGTCATCGTGGAATCGCCTGCGAAGGCGAAAACCATCAAGAAGTACCTCGGGAAGAATTTCGAGGTGCTCGCTTCCTATGGCCACGTCCGCGACCTGGTGCCGAAGGAAGGCGCCGTCGATCCGAAGCGCAAATTCGCGATGCGCTACCAGATCCTGGACAAGAACGAGAAGCACGTTCAGGCGATCGCCCGGGCGCTGAAGAAATCCGACGCTCTGTACCTGGCGACCGACCCTGACCGCGAGGGCGAAGCCATTTCCTGGCATCTCACCGAGCTGCTCAAGGAACAAGGCGTGCTCGACGGCAAGGACGTGCATCGCGTGGTGTTCTACGAGATCACCAAGAACGCGATTCGCGAGGCCATCGGTCAGCCGCGCGACATCTCGCAGGATCTGGTGAACGCGCAACAGGCGCGTCGCGCGCTCGATTATCTGGTCGGTTTCAATCTTTCGCCGCTGCTGTGGAAGAAGGCGGGTCTGCCGGGCGCTTCCGCCGGCCGCGTGCAGAGCCCGGCGCTGCGCATGATCTGCGAGCGCGAAGAAGAAATTCTCGCGTTCAAGCCGCGCGAGTACTGGACCATCGATGCCGACGCCGAAAAAGCGAAGCAAACATTCCCGGCGCGCCTGATCGAGTTCCGCGGCGAGAAGGTCGAACAGTTCACGGTGACCAACGAGGCGCAGGCCAACGATGTGCGTAACGCCATCGAAGGCGCCGCCAACGGCAAGCTCAGCGTCGCCAACATCGACAAGAAGCAGCGCAAGCGCAATCCGGCGCCGCCGTTCACGACGTCGACGCTGCAACAGGAGTCCGCTCGCAAGCTCGGCTTCGGCGCTCAGCGCACGATGCGCCTGGCGCAGCAGCTGTATGAAGGTGTGGACTTCGGCGAAGGCGCCGTCGGTCTGATCACTTATATGCGTACCGACTCGCTCAATCTGGCGAACGAAGCCGTCGCCGAGATCCGCCAGGTGATCGCGCAGGAATACGGCGCCGATTCAGTGCCCGAAGCGCCGCGCACCTACAAGACGAAATCGAAGAACGCGCAGGAAGCGCACGAAGCGATCCGTCCCACCTCCGCTGCCATCACGCCCGATCGTCTCGCGGGCAAGATCGACGCCGATCAGTTCAAGCTCTACAGCCTGATCTGGAAGCGCGCGGTTGCCAGCCAGATGGAGCCGGCGGTGTACGACACGGTCGCCATCGATCTCGTGCCCGGCACGAGCGCCAAGCGCGACGGCTCGACCGCCGTGCTCCGTGCGAACGGCTCGACGCTGGTGAAGCCGGGCTACATCGCCGTTTATAAGGAAGGCCAGGACGACGCGCCCGAGGACGACAACGATCGCATCCTGCCGCCGATGGAAATCGGCGATCAGGTGTCCCTGGTGGCGCTGCGCCCCGAACAGCATTTCACCGAGCCGCCGCCGCGCTTCTCCGAAGCGAGCCTGGTCAAAGCGCTGGAAGAACACGGCATCGGTCGACCCTCGACCTATGCCAGCATCATTTCCACGCTGGTGAACAAGAAATATACGGAACTCGTCAATCGGCGCTTCGTGCCCACGGATCTGGGCAAGATCGTCAATAAATTCCTGACGCGGAATTTCCATCACTACGTCGAGTACGGGTTCACCGCCAAGATGGAGGACGACCTCGACGAGATCGCCGACGGTCGCGAGGCCTGGGTGCCGGTGCTGGAGCGCTTCTGGAACGAATTCAAAGAGCGCGTCGACGTGGTCGATGAAACGGTCACGCGCGAGGACGTTTCCGAAGCTCGCGAGCTCGGCAACGATCCGGTCAGCGGCAAGCCGATCTCGGTTCGCTACGGCAAGTACGGCCCGTTCGTGCAGATGGGCACCAAGGACGACGAAGAAAAGCCGAAGTTCGCCAGCCTCAAGCCCACGCAGCGCATGGACACCATCACGTTGCCCGAGGCGCTGGAGTTGTTCACGCTGCCTCGAACCATCGGGCAGATGGACGACGGTCATTCGATCCGCGTCGCCATCGGCCGGTTCGGTCCTTACATTCAATATGGCGCGAAGAAGTTCGTGTCCATCAAGGACGACGATCCGTACACCATCGAGCTGCCGCGCGCGCTCGAGCTGATCAAGGCCAAGGAAGAGCTGGACGCGAATCGCACCATCCTGAATTTCGAGGAAGCGGGCATTCAGGTGTTGAACGGCCGCTTCGGCCCGTACATCACCGATAAGGTGAAGAACGCCAAGATTCCGAAGGAACGCGATCCGAAAACGCTGACTCTCGATGAGTGCGTCGAACTGCTCAAGGCCGCGCCCGAGCGAGGCAAGGGCCGCTTCGGTCGGTTCGCGAAGAAGACCGCCGCGAAGACGGATGCGCCCGCTGCGGAATCGGCCGAGAAGCCAGTGAAGGCCGCGGCCAAGAGCAAGAGCACGCCCGCGAAGACAGCGAAGGCTCCGAGCTCAGCGCCGGCGAAAAAGGCGGCCGCGAAGAGCGCGGCGGCCAAGACCGCAGCCAAGCCGGCCGCTAAAGCGGCGGCGAAAAAAGCGCCCGCCAAGCCGAAGTAACTCGACCTCGGCGAGCTGCTCGAGCTCGCGAATTATCGTCGCGGTTCGCGGCCGTCTGACCAGCTCGGCGGATGCCGGCACGCTTGGCCTGTCTGCGCCAGCGCGACGTCGCAAAGCCTTCCGGCCCACGTCCGAGCGCGGCGAACTCGGCTCTACCAGCGCTTGATATGCTGAGTTGGCGCTGCCGATGTGCGCCGGCAAGCTTGGTACTTCCCTGAGTAACTCCATGGCCGGCATCATGGCCATGGTTGCCTGATGGAGATGACTCGATGGTCGACGCCGATGCCGTTCTCGCCTACCTGCGCGGACTGCAGGATCGTATTTGCTCGGCCCTCGAGCAGATCGACGGCGGCGCGAACTTCAGCAGCGATCGCTGGAACCGCTCCGAAGGCGGCGGCGGCGACAGCCGAGTGTTACGCAACGGCAAGGTCTTCGAGCAAGCCGGCGTCAACTTCTCCCACGTGATGGGCTCTCGCCTGCCGCCGAGCGCGACTGCTCAACGCCCGGAGCTGGCCGATGCGCAATGGATGGCGACCGGCGTGTCGCTCGTGATTCATCCCTGGAATCCGTACGTGCCGACGACGCACGCCAACGTGCGCTTCTTCAATGC
>JAEWAF010000132.1 GCA_023391815.1 Pseudomonadota bacterium | reverse complement strand
CGAATGCGCCCCGCCGATCGTGGAAAATATCAGGTCGACCGGACCTAACCGGACTTCAGTATCAGCGTGCGGCCGGTGCTGCCGTCACGCCCGGATAAGCGATGCCTAGCTGCTCGAGATAACTGCGGTACTTCTTCGGATTGTAGTAATACTTCGTCATCTGCGGACGCATCCGCTCCATCAGCTCCTTGTTCAGATGAATGGCCGGCTGATCTTCCGGCGCGAGCACCGGGTCGTACTTCATATCCTTGAGCTGCTCGTTGTTGAAATAATCCTTCGCGCTCGCGACCAGCGTCGGCGTGGTCATCAGATCCATCACGGTGAGCGCCACCGCCTTGGCCCCAGTCACGGCGCCCTTGTGTGCGATCGGCGTGGCCATCGCCATGGCGGAAGTGACATTGTGACCGATGGCATTGGGAATATTCGACGGGAAGCGAATGGTGATGGTCGGCACCGTCCACATGATGTCGCCGATGTCGTCGGAGCCGCCGCGCGTGCCGTTATCGCGCGTCTCGGGTGTTCCCAACGGCGCCACCTCGGTCGCGAGCTTTTCCAATTTGAAGCCGTTGGCTTCCTGCACTGCCTTCGCGAACGCCTGGTCGTCTTCGCTCCATTGCGGCATGCCGATGGCTTTGATGTTTTCGTACGCGGCTTCGGCCAGCGGCTTGTTACCGAAGTTCGGCGCCGCGTAGCCGAGCACACGCCGGCTGACAGTGGTGCCTGTCGCCTGCGCGGCCGACTGTGAGATCGTATTGCCGGTCTCGTACAGATCGCGAATCGCGGCGAAGGTCTGGTCTCGGAAGTAGTACCAGACCGAAGCCACGCCGGGAACGACGTTGGGCTGTCCACCACCGTTCGTGATCACGTAATGCGAACGTTGAGTGAGTGGCAAATGCTCGCGTCGCATGTTCCAGGCGATGTTCATCAGCTCGACGCCATCGAGCGCGCTACGCCCGGACCAGGGCGAGCCCGCGGAATGCGCCGTCTTGCCGAGGAACGTGTACTCCACCGACACGATGCCGTTGTTGCCGGCCGGTCCCCAGGACGTGCTCAAGTCCTTGCTGACGTGCGTGAAGATGGACGCGTCGACGTCCTTGAACAATCCAGCGCGCACGTAGTACGCCTTGGCACCGAGCAGCTCTTCAGCCACGCCGGGCCAAAGCATCAAGCGCCCCGGGATCTTGTTCTTCTCCATCACCTCTTTGACGGACAGCGCCGCCGCCACGATGGCCGGCATGCCGGAGTTGTGACCTTCACCATGGCCTGGCGCACCCTCGACCTGCGCCTTGATCGTCGGTGAACCGGGCACCTGCGACAGGCCGAGCAATGCATCGATGTCGCTGCCCAACGCGATCAGCGGCCCCGAGCTGCCCCACTTCGCGGTCCACGCTGTCGGGATGCCAGCGACGCCGCGCTCGATCGTGAAACCGTTCTTCTCGAGAATGCCGGTGATGTATTCGGAGGTGCGGAACTCCTGGAAGCCGGGCTCGGCGAAGCTGTAGATGGAATCCACCATCTCCTGCACCAGCTTGGCGCGCTTGTCGACGCCAGCGACCGTCGCCTGCTTCAATTCGGGCGCTGCCTGCGCGAACACGGCCGGCGCCGCGGCTTGCAGCGCGCAGCCCGCGAACAGCGCGGTCAAAGTTCCGATGTTCTTTTTGATCACGTGCGATCTCCTTTGCAACTCCACCGTAATGTAACGGATGCGGTCGCAAAAGCTTTGCACGTTGCGCCCGAAACATGGATCAACTGTTCTCCCCGGAAGCGGCGCGCTTCCGGGGAGAGACTGGATCACTTCACGTTCTCGTCGATGAAGGTCTTGATGTGCTCGCTGAACTTGCCCATCGAGCCGGGATGCACATACATCATGTGACCCGCCTCGTAGAACTCGATGCGCACGTTACGCCGCAGCTCCGGCGTGATGTTGAGGTGATCGATGGCGTGCGTCACCGTGCCGTACGGGCACGCGAGGTCGAAGTAACCCGACTGCACCAGCACCTTCATCTTCGGATTCATGGTCATCGCATAGGAGATATCGGGGAGCACGTTGGCGTACGGGACCTTCTGCCCGTTGCTATCCGGCTGCACGTGGCCCACATCCCAGTCCTTGTACAGGCCCGCCGAGAGCTCGTACTTCTGATCGGAGACCACGTTCAACTCGTCACGCACGTAGGCGTTGTAAGTGGCGACGATCGCGGGCGCGACGGCACTCGAATAGGGATCGAACGCGGTGGTCTCGCCGATCCGGTTCGGCATACCGGCGGCGAAACGTGAGTCCACGCGTCCGACCGTCTTGCCCTGGGCGCGCATCAACTCTTGCAGAAAGTGGCTCTCGTCCATGCGCAGGTTGGCCGCATCCCAATACGCCGCGCTCACGCCGGTGTAGCGGGCAAGACCCTCGAGCGCTGCCTGCCGTTCCTGAGGCGTGGCTCGTGCGCCCTTGTACAGCACTGGGTGGTACACCGTGTCGATCCACTGCTCCACTTCGCGCAGGAACGGCAGCAGTTCCGGCGGCTGCGGATTGAGCATCTTGTGATACCAGGCGGTCGACGCATACGTCGACAGGAAGTTCGCATCGCCCGCGTCGGTGTTCAAACCCGCCGTGCCGCTGACGAAGTCCAGATACGGCGACACCAGGATGATGCCGTTGAGCGCCACGTTGTGCCGGGTCAGCAGGTCGTAAGTCACGCCGCCGGTGCGAATGCCGCCGTAGCTCTCGCCGAGCACGAACTTGGGACTGGCCCAGCGGCGGTATTCGCCGAGGTAGCGGACGATGAAGTTGGAAACCGACTTGATGTCGTTGTCCACGCCCCAGAATTGCTTGCCTTCGGCCTTGCCGACCGGCCGTGAAAAGCCGGTGCCGACCGGATCGATCAACACCAGATCGGCGCGATCGAGGAAGCTGTACTCGTTGTCGACGAGCTTGAACGGCCCGCGCGTGTTGCTGGCGAGGTCTTCGAGCACGGCGCGACGCGGCCCGAGAATGCCCATGTGCAACCAGGCCGAGGCCGAGCCCGGGCCGCCATTGTATGCAAACACGATGGGACGAGTGCGCGCGTCCTGGCCCTGACGAACGTACGCCGTGAAGCCGAAGAGCGCGATCGGCTCGTCCTTCTCGTCCTTCATCAACAGCGTGCCAGTGGTCGCCTCATAATCGATGGCCTTGCCGCCGATGCGGATCTGATGACGCGAGGTCCACACCTTCGGTTCGGGCTTGGGCTTCTGCTGCTGGTCCTCGGCGGCCTTTTTTTCCTGTTCCGGCGGCGGTGTCGGCTCGGCTGCGTTGGATACAACCGGTGCCGAGAGCCAGAGCAATGCAGTCAGTGCGGCGATGACGCCATGATTTTTCATCGTGCGGTCTACCTGGTCGAATTCAGGGGCGGCAAGTATAGAGGCGCCGGCCACCGCATGACGAGCGCGCGAGCTTGCGCATGCGAGTCGCTGACAAACGTTCACGCCGGTGTGCGAGATCACGCTGCTTGCCGAAGCGCCGCCCCTGCTTTCTTCGCGATCGCGAGGCAGCTGCGCATGCGCTTTACCTTCGATAAGAAGGAGCCGTCGCTGCGGGTCCCTCAGTTTTTGAACGACTGGGGCAAGTCGCTGCAGGAAGATTTCTTCGCCGTCGATCCGAATAACAAATTGCGCAAGGACTCGTGGACCGGTTCGCGAACACCCCGAAGCGGACTCGACATCCTGGTGGCAAGACTTGTGGCGCACCGATCCGGCTTCATCGCGCTCGGCCTGAAACATATCCTGGCAGGCGCCGACCATACCCTGTTCGAGTTCGAGCCGCTGAGCATCGTCGCGGTTTGCGTGCCACTCACGCTCAGGATGTTCCGTCGTCGTTGGCTGTTGCGGGCGAGCTCCGTGCTGTCCGGCGCGCTGATCGTCATCGGGTTAGCGTGGTTCATCGAGCGGGTGTTGTAACCACGGGCGCAATTTGACATTTGATGTTGGCGCGTTCCTCGGCAGAAACCTGCGCAAATTTACAATCGTCCCGATATACTCGTTCGCATCATAGAAGCGCCGAGACGCTTCAGCGGCTAGTCCTTCGACACACGGATTGAGGATACATTTGGATGCGTGCTCTGCGCGGTCTCACGTCGTGTCTTTTGACAATCTCCGCAGCGCTGATATTGGCTGGCTGTGGTGGCGGGGGCGGCGGCGGTGGCAACGGCAGCCCGGCGAACAGGGCGCCGACCGCGAACGCGGGTCTCGATCAGACCACCAAGCGGAATGCGAATATCACACTCGACGGCTCCGCGAGTTCGGACGTCGATGGCGACTCCCTGGCGTATCGTTGGGTGCAGACCGGCGGCGCACCTGTCACGCTGAGCTCGAGCACTTCGGCGCGGCCCACATTCACCGCCCCCAATCAGTCCGGCACCCTGACGTTCGGGCTGACCACCAATGACGGCAAAGTCGATTCGCCGACCGATTACGTGACGGTCACCGTCACGAACACCGCGCCCACAGCGGTCTCGATGGCGCCAACGACTGCGGTCGGACTGGGTCAGATGGCGGTATTGGATGGTACAGCCAGCACTGATGCCGACGGCGATCCGCTGACTTACACCTGGACACAACTGGCGGGACCGGCGGTTGAAATCAACAACATCGCGCCAGGCGTGGGACAGTTCCGCGTGCCCTTCTGGCCCGAGGTGTTCGTCTTTTCGCTTTCTGTCAGCGACGGCGAAGCCGTATCGGTGACGATCATGATCACCATCAACGTCACGGTTGCCGCGACCCCGCCGCTGCCCCCGTCGGTTTCCGCTGGCCAGGACATCGTTGCCGCGCGCCGCTCGACCGTGACACTCAACGGTTGGGCTTGGGATCCGAACTACGACACGGTCACTTATGCCTGGGAGCAAGTCGACGGCCCCAGCGTGACGCTCTCGAATGCAAATTCCGCGGCCCCGACATTCACCGCGCCGGAAACGCCCGCGCAGCTGCGCTTCGTGCTGCGTGCCAGTGACGGGACACACACCTCCGATCCGGACGAGGTGGTCGTCAACGTTAGAAATTTCGCCCCGAGCATCTCCGGCGCGGCCATCACTCCGACTCAGCCCCATACGAACGACGTGCTGATCGCCGACGCACAAGTCATCGACGCCGACAACGATACGTTAACCACGACGTACGAATGGCGTCGCAACGGCGCGCCGGTCAGCTCACAAACTTCGAACAGTTTCCCGGCGAGCCTCACGACCAAGAACGACGTGATCGCCGTGCGGATGATTGTGGACGACGGTCAGGAACAGACCACGGTCGATGCCAGTACGACCATTCTCGATTCGCCCGCGGTGTTGACCGCGCAAACGCCGCCGCCGACCACTCTGAACTATGGCGCAACCGCCCATTTCAGTGTGACGGCGACCGACGCGGATGGCGATAGCATTCCCGGTTACGAAGTGGCGTTCGGCCCCGCCGGCTTCACGGTTACGCCAGCGGGCGACGTGAGCTGGACCGCCGCCGGGCCGCTCTTCGACCGCGTGACGGATTTCAACTGGGGCGTGCGAGTCGCCGGCGACATGGGTTCGCTGTTGTCCGGCACGATCGAGGTGACCGATGCGACGCGCGAGTATCCGTTGCGTCGGACCAATCTGAGTATTCCCGTGCAACACAGCGGTCTGCACATCGCCGATCTGGATGGCGATGGCGATCGCGAAGTGCTGGTCGGCTCTCCCCAAGCCGTGTATGTGCTGAGCCGAAGCGGCAGCACGTATCAACAATCGTGGGTGTATCCATTCGAGGTGGGCCCGCCCGACTCCTACGGCACCGGGGTGCAGGCTGTGACGGCTGCCGATATCGATGGCGACGGTCGGCAGGAGATTTTTTTCTCCAAGAGCGGTCGCTTGGTTCGTCTCGATGGCAGCTCGCGGCGCGAAGCGGTCAACACAAACTTGCGCTGTCGCGCGCTCGAAGTGGCCGATCTGGATCGCAACGGAACGCTGGAGCTGGTTTGTCTCGGCACGACCAGTCCGTACGGCTACGAGATCAACGGACAGGTATTCGTCCTGAACCCGAGCACGCTTGCGCAGCTCTGGTCGACACCGCAACTGGCCCTCGGCAATTCTATGGCTGTCGGCAACGTGGACGCCGACGCCGCACTGGAGATTGTCACGGCGGGTGGCTTCGTGTTCGACGGCGCGACCGGCCAGAATCAATGGGCCTACAGCCAGGCGTTCGGCAGCGCCGTCGATACGGGCGACATGGATGGCGATGGTGTCGAAGAAATCATCGGCATGGGCGACTGGAGCTCCGTGCGCGCGTTCAGCGCCACGCTGCGCTCTCCGCTGTGGGAGTACACCCCGACCTGGACTGATCTCGATACAGTCACGGTCGCCGATGCCAACGGCGACGGCCGCGTCGAAGTCATCGCCGGCAATGGCCAGTGGGGCAACGTCATGGGCATCGGCTACAACCTCACGTCTCACCAACCCGAGCTGTTGTATCAGATCAATTCTCAGGATCATGGCGTGACCAGCATCGCGGTCGGCGATGTCGATGCGGACGGTGCCAGTGAAATCGTTTGGGGCACGGGCGCGAGCAGCAGCGGCCGCGACGAGATCGTGGTTGCAGGCTTCACGCCGGCGCTCAGCGTGAAGTGGCAAAGCTCCAGCGTCGGCGAGCTCAACGGCCCGTTCTACGGCGGCGAGCTGGCGCGCATCGGTGCCGGTGCTACTCGACTGATGTTCGCCGTCGCACGAAGCGACAGCGGTTACTCGGGCACGCGCGCGATCGCGTTGACGCCGATGACGGGCGAAGTGGAATCCAGCGACGAGATCGGCACCAACTGGGCCGGCTCCGCCGCAATCGCGGTCGCGGATTACGACCATGACAACATCGACGAACTCTTCCTCGGTACCGCGAACTTTTACGCCGGCTATTTCGCGGCGTATGACTTCGCCGCTAAATCCGTCGAATGGCAATCGCCGCAATTCGAATCCCAGCGGGCCGTCGCCACCAAATCAGCCGACATGAACGGCGATGGCTTCGCGGACCTGGTGGGCTTGACCAGCGGCGGTTACATCGAGATCCACGACGTGCATGCGCAATCCCTGCTCTGGCGCAGTACGCGACTGGGGAACGCCACCGCGCTGGCTCTGGCCGATCTCGACCATGACGGCGATCAGGAAATCATCGTCGCGCTCATGGACCGCCTCGTCATCTATGGCAAGGCGCTGATGGGATGGACCTACCTCGAGCGCGCCAGTATCGCGCATTCGGGTGCCATAGATCTCGTGGTCGCGGATTTGAACGGCGACTCGGCGGAGGAAATCTACGTGTTGGGCGGAGGCACCTTGAGCTACGACAACGCGGTACTCAACGTGTTCGACGCCGATCTGCAACTGGTTCGATCGGTGCCCCTCGGCACGCGCGCTTCGGCGCTGTTCGTGGAGAAGTCCGGATTCGCTCGCAAGAATCTGTTGCTGTCGGTCACCGGGGACTCCTACCCGACCCCGGCCAACGCCGAGCTGTGGGCTGTCGATCCTGTCACCGGCGCCGATGTGTGGCGCTCACCGTCGCTGTCGGGCACGGTACCGCGCAACGGGCTGCAATTCGTCGACGTCGACGGTGACGGTGACGACGAGATTTCGTTTGGCACTGCCTGGGGAATGCACCACACTCGTTGATGACAATTCATCGGGCCCTTGGCGGCGACCAGGGCCCGAAGATCGTCAGCGCAGCCTGCTATCTGCTCGTTGACCCCGTCCTGGCGCTCGCAAACAAACGAATCAGCCCATGCAATGCGTCCATGTTCGGCGTCTCCACTCCGACCAGGCGACCGATCTCGCGTGGCGCGGCGACCAGCGCGTCGATCTCGAGTGAGCGACCGGCTTCGGCGTCCTGAAGCATGGATGTTTTGAACGCGCCGAGCTTGCGAGTCACCGCCATGCGATCTTCGCCGCTCTCGGTGATCGGGCAGCCGATGCGCGCACCGATGGCCGCCGCTTCGGTCATGACTCGTAAGATGAAACCCCTGACCAGAGGATCGTCAAGAATGAGATCGCACGTCGCCGCGGTGAGTGCGGAAATGGGGTTCATGGTCATGTTGCCCCACAGCTTGTACCAGATGTCCTTTTGAATCTGCGAGCTGACGGTTACATCGAAGTTCGCACCCCGAAGCGCGGCCACGACGGCTTCGAGCCTCGCAGACGTGCCGCCCGCGGGCTCGCCGATGATGAGACCGTTGCCGCTTTTGTGAATGGAACATCCCGGCGTCTGCACCGAGCATGACGCATGCACGACTGCGCCCAGCACTCGCGCCGGGGGCATCCATCGGCTCACGAACCCATCCGGATCTACGGACCTCAACGACGTGCCGGCGTATGTCACAGGCAACCCGTGAAAGAACCACCACGGAATGCCATTCATCGCGGACAGAATCGTTGTCTGCTCTCCCAACAACTCCGCGACCGCCTCCGCCACCCCGGCCAGCGCCTGCCCTTTCACAGCGAGCACCACAAGATCCTGTTTGCCCAGCTCCGCCGCTCGATCACTCACCGTGACATTCGCCGCGCGCGTCTCACCACCGATCACAAGCCTCAACCCGCGCTCCCTCACCGCCGCCAGCGTCTCCCCTCGCGCCAGCACACTCACTTCCTGCCCCGCCTTCGCCAACCGCACCCCCAACCAAGCCCCAATGGCGCCTGCCCCGACGATGGCTATACGCATGAATTCTCCGGCGACTTCACTTCTATAGGGCGCGAGCGTAACAGACGGTCGTGAGTAGCACGCCGACGTCGGGCGCTAAGCCTCTGAATCTACGAAAGTCTCTGCTCTTACAAACCCAGCATGAAGCCGGCGCGCAGCCGGATCTCCAATCAGCCGGCGTCCACGAAGCCATCATTTATCTGCAAAATATTTCACTTTCGATCAATAGCTGTCATGATCCGCCGTAACTCGGACAAAATGCGGGCGCCGGAGGTAACCGGTTACCCCGCCCGGGCGAACAGCTCTTATAACGAAGTGATTGGGGGACCTATGTCGATGTCGAATCGTGGTCGATCCGTCGTTTCCGCCGCTGTGTCCGCGGCATTGTTGAGCAGTACTTTCCTCGTCCCCGTGGCCGCATTCGCAGCCCAGACCGTCCCGACTCCCGAGCAAGGCGGCACACAGCTCGAAGAAATCGTCGTCACCGGCTTTCGCGGCTCGTTGAACACGGCGCTGGCTGAAAAACGAGCCGAGACATCGGCGATCGACGTCATCGCGGCGGAAGACATCGGCAAGTTCCCGGACAGCAACCTCGCTGAATCCATGCAACGTATTCCCGGCGTGACGTTGTCGCGAGGCGACGGCGGCGAAGGTCGAAACATTTCGGTACGCGGCCTCGGCCCGCTGTTCACCCGAGTACGAGTCAACGGCATGGAAGCCGCCGCCCAAGCAGGCTCAAGTGATATCTACGGCGCGGGCAACAATGGACGCAGCTTCGACTTCAACGTCTTCCCCACCGAAATCTTCTCTCAGCTCGCCGTACGCAAGACCCCTTCGGCGAACGTCGAAGAAGGCTCGCTCGGCGCGACGGTGGATCTGCAAGCGCCCCGCCCGTTCGATTTCGAACAGGATCGCGTCTTCACCCTGACCGGACGCGGCGTGTTCAACACCATCAGCGAGGACCTCGATCCTCGCGCGTCCATGCTGTTCTCGCAGAAGTTCTTCGACAACACCTTCGGCGTGCTGGCCTCGGCGGCCTTCCAGAAAAGAAACATTCGGGAAGTCGGTTATTCCGCCGTCGACGTGCTCTCGGCGAATACCAACGCCAACAATATCGGCACGACCTCCAACCCGATCCTGCTGCCCTACTGCACTCCGATCGGCTGGACCACCACCGGACCGAGTCCAGTGCCTGGCAGCCGTGGAGCCACGGCGCAGAATTGCAGCACCAACAATCCTCGCACCAGCGACCTCACGGCGTTCAATACCGTCTACAACTTGCGTCGCTCGAGCGCGGCCGATGCTCCAGGCAGCGGCGCCTTCCTGCCACGCCTGCCTCGCTATGTGAACTCGGAGCAGGACACCGAGCGCACCGGCGGCACGTTGACGCTGCAGTGGAAGCCGAACGAAAACACGGACATCGCGCTCGATGGCCTGTTGTCGCGCTATCAAGTCGAGCGTCGTGACAATTACATTCTCGGCCTTTCTTTCGGCCGCAATATCACAAACAACGGCCAGCCCATGGTGTCGGTCCGCGACATCGCGTTCGATCAGCACGGCTCGGTGCAGTATGCAGTGTTCGACGGCGTGGACGTGCGCTCCGAAGGCCTGGTGGATCAATTCGTTTCCACCTTCGAGCAGGCCAATCTGACGTTCGAGCATCGCTTCAACGACAAGTTCAAGATCAACGCGCTGGCCGGCCGGTCCAACTCGATCTGGGACGGCCCGATGCGTCTGCAAACCTTCATCGACGCCATCGATACCGACAACTTCACGCTCGATTTCCGCGGCGGTCGCGAGACGCCGTTGATCGGCTTCGGCATCGACGTGAACGATCCGAACAGCTTCCAGTACGCACCGAGCCCGGACGGCAATCAAACCGTGCTGGGCGGCTTCTCCACGCAGGGCAAACCTTCGCGCAACGTGACACAGATCGCCAACTTCGATCTCGCGGGCGAGTGGCAGGCGACCGATCAGATCGCCCTGACGCTCGGCGGACAATATCGCGAGAACGACTTCCACAGCCGCGTCTCGAATCTCGTGCCCTCGCAGGTCCCGGTAACGGCGTTGCCCGCCGGCGTGACCGTTGCCGATATCACCCGCCGGATCACCGGACTGGATGACTTGTTCGGTTCCGGAGCGCCGGCCAGCTGGGTCGCGGTGGACTCGAAGAAATGGCGTGAAGTGTTCGACTTCGCGAGCATGGATTTCTGCGGCGTCGAATGCGGTGCCGGCCAGTCCCGGATTCTCGAGAAAGTCACCAGCGGCTATTTCATGTTCAAGTTCGACAGCGGCTCGGACTGGCGTTTCCCGGTCCGGGGCGACGTCGGTGTCCGCTATGTGAAAACGGATCAGACCGCCGTCGGCCATATTCCTGTGAACGCCCCCGCCGGCGCACCGTACCCCACCGTGGGCCAGCGCAAGCAGGTCGATCGCGAGTACAGCGATACCTTGCCATCCCTGAACGTGGTGGTCGATCTGACGCCCGATCTATTGGCTCGCTTCTCGGCCGCAAAAGTCATGTCGCGACCCGAGCTCGGCAATCTGACGCCGACCGCTTCGGTCACCCCGACGACCCGCACCGCTACGGTCAATAATCCGTTGCTCGAACCGATTCGCGCCAAGACCGCCGACCTGAGTCTCGAGTGGTACTTCCGCCCGGGCTCGCTGCTCTCGGCCGCCTTCTTCTATAAGGACATTGAAACCTACATTCAGCGCATCACCAGCCCGGTCGTCTACACCGATCTGGGCCTGCCCGACGCGCTGCTTACGGGCACACCGGCGTCGCCGAGCAACGAGTTCAACGTCAGCAGTCTGGAGAACACCAAAGGTGGACCGCTCAAGGGCTTCGAGCTCAACGCACAACTCCAGCTCGACATGCTGCCGGGCATCTGGAGCCACTTCGGCGTGCTCGCCAATTACACGCGCGTCGAATCGGAGATTCAGTACGCTTTGACGAGCAGCGGTGGCGTCATCACTTCCTCGACGACCGCCGATCTGGTCGGCCTGTCGAAGAACTCCGCGAGCGGCACGCTGTTCTACGATGATGGCACCTTCAGCATCCGGACGACCGGCACCTTCCGCGATAAATACATTCGCGGTATCCCAGCTTCCGCCGGCAGCGATCTGCAGGGGAACGCCGAGACGTTCTATCTGGACGCAGCTGCGTCCTGGAATTTCAACGACTATCTGACGCTGATCCTGGAAGCCCAGAACCTCACCGAGGAACGCAATACGTTGTTCATCGACAGCGTGCGCGAAGACACGTTGTTCCAGACCGACATCGGCCGCACCTACACGCTGGGGGCGACGATCAAGTTCTAGGACGACGGTTCGGCTCAATGGTCAGCCATCCGCATACGGCGCTCGCGAAGGCGAGCGCCGCTGCGACCAGCGAGACGACTCGGAAGCTGTGGACGAAGGATTCCTTGAACGCCTGTTGAAGCGCCGTGCGCTGCGCGTCGTCGACTGACGCCGGGGCCACGGCTTCCGCCAGCTTCGGTATCTCGGCACGGACGAGCTCGCGTGCTTGGTGCGATAGAGATATCTGCGCGATGCGCTCGTCGATCGCGTTACCGAAGGCGGCCACCGCGATCATGCCCAAGACCGCAACCGCGAGCATGCCGGCGATTCGCGCGGTTGCATTGTTGATACCCGATGCGATGCCGGCGTGACGATCATCGACGGCCCGCATGACACTTGTCGTGAGCGGTGCCACGCTCACCGCCATCCCGAACCCGAGCGCGACCATCGGCGGAAAGAACGTCGTCCAGTAGGACCCGCCGATGCTCGGCATCGCAAGCAGCGCAAATCCAACAGCCACGATCGCAGGACCGATCGTCAGCAGGGTGCGGGCGCCGTATCGCTCGATCAGCCCGCCGGACCAGCGCGACAGTACGCCCATGATCAAGCTGAAAGGCAGGAACGACGCGCCCGCGAGCGCCGCCGAATACCCCTGCACTCGAATCAGATTGAAGGGAATGAAGAACATCGCGCCGCCAAGCGCAAAGTACAGCAGCAGCGTGATCGTGTTCGCCCCACTGAAGTCTCTGGACCGAAATAATTCCAGCGGCATCATCGGAGCCCGTGCGCGAGCTTCGCGCCACACGAACAGGCACAGGGTGACGAGGGCAAGTCCGAGCGAGCCCAACACACCTGCTCCCATCCATCCACTCTCCGAAGCGAGCGTCAATCCATAGGCGAGCGCCCCGAGGCCGATGACTGCCAACGCGCCGCCCATCCAATCGACCGCTACGTCGTTCGATTCGATACGACTCTCGGGTACATGCCAGATCGCGAGCACGACCGCGACGGCCGCAATCGGCACGTTGATCAGAAATATGATTCGCCATGACCAGGTGTCGACGAGCCACCCACCGATCACCGGACCCAAGGCTGTGGTGAGTGCCGACGATCCGGCCCAGGTGCCGATGGCTCGGCCACGTTCGCTCTCCGGGAACGTTGCACTGATGATCGCGAGACTGCCGGGAACGAGCAGCGCGCCGCCCACGCCTTGGATCGCTCTGGCCCCGATCAACGCGGCCGCGTTGGGTGCCAGGGCGCACGCAACCGAAGCAACCGCGAACAGCACGGTACCGATTACAAACATTCGTCGCCGACCGAATCGATCTCCGGCGGCGCCCCCGACAAGAAGCAATGCACCGAGCATCAGCATGTAGGCGTTGACGACCCACTGCGCTTCGCGCACGGGCGCCGCGAGATCGGACTGAATGGCCGGCAGCGCAACGTTGACGACTGAAGTATCGATGAACGCCATGCTGGAGCCGACGATGGTGGCCGCGAGCACCCAAGGCTTCGAGCGCTCCGCGCATGGCGTAGCGCCATCGCGCCGGGCTCGAAGCACGCTCTCTTCGCAGGCAACGAACGCCGAGCTGTTCATCCGTGCGGTTCTCCGCCTTGCTTTGAATAGCGCATCGAATCGCAGCGCATGTCGGTATTTTCCTGAAACGTCATTCCCATATCCGCTATTCCGATGTCATGCGCCCGCCGTACGCTCAGCCTTCACGCCGCCACCGGAGGAGACGATCATGGTCAAACCGATTCCCGAAGGCTATCACTCGATCACACCCTACCTCATCGTCAACGACGCGGCCCGGGCCATCGAGTTCTATCGAAAGGCATTCGGCGCGAGCGAGGTCATGCGCATGCCGAAACCCGACGGCAAGATTGGCCACGCCGAGCTCGCCATCGGCGATTCGAAGGTCATGCTGGCCGACGAATACCCGGAAATGGGTTACCGCAGCCCTCAATCGCTCGGCGGCGCCGGCGTGAGCATCATGTTGTATATCGACAAGGTCGATGAAGTGTTCAAGCGCGCGCTGCATGCCGGCGCCAAAGAGCTCCAGGCCGTGAAGGTTCAGTTCTATGGCGATCGATCAGGAACGCTGCAAGATCCCTTCGGCCATGTGTGGACCGTCGCGACTCACGTCGAAGACGTGCCGCCTGAAGAGATGTGCCGGCGCGCCGAAGAGTTCATGAAGCAGTCGGCGCAATAGCAGGCCGTGCGCCAACGCCCGTCTGTTCATGCGAAGCGGACGGGCCGTGCTTGTGCGTTCACTTCAGTGCCTTGAACCTGATCGCCGCTCCGCCGCCCGGGCCCATCGTTAGAGACACTCGATCCGTTGAGCGCACGGTGCGCTGCTCGATCACGTAGGCGAGCGGCTTGGTTCGATAGTCCGCATCGGACCCATCGCGATAGATCTGCGCCCGATAGCTGCGCCCCGGTTGCAGAAAATTCAGCGCGACCGACAACGACCTGGGCTGTTCGTCGGTGAGCGCGCCCAAGTACCAATCGTCGCCACCACGCTCCTGTCGAGCGACGACGATGTAATCGCCGATGCTCGCATCGAGGGTGAGCGAGCGTTCCCAATCCGTCGGCACATCCTTGATGAACTGGAAGGCATCGGGATGCTTGTCATAGTTCTCCGGCAAGTCGGCCGCCATGTGCAACGGACTGTAAATCACCACGTACAGCGCAAGCTGGTTCGCGAGCGTCGACTGCACGCGCTTCTGAACATCTGTCTTGCCTGTGGTGATGTCGAAGATGCCCGGCGTGAAGTCCATGGGCCCGGCGAGCAATCGGGTGAACGGCAAGATCACTACGTGCTCGGGCGGGTTGGTCGGATCGCCCCATGCGTTGAACTCCTGTCCCCTCGCGCCTTCACGCGACATGATGTTGGGATAGGTGCGTCGCAAGCCGGTGTCCTTCACCGGCTCATGGACATCGATCGCGATCCTGTACCTGGCGGCAGTCTCGGCGACGAGTTGATGATGTCGCACGAGATACTGACCCGCGAACCATTCGTTATGGGAGGTCCCATCGGCGGTCCGCCGTTGAATCGTTCCATTGGGCTTCACATAGCCGGTTTTCACCGTGCGAACACCATACTTCGAGTATTGCTCGAAGCCCGCCGCCATCTGCGACTCGTAGTTCGCAATCGCGCCCGCGGTTTCGTTGTGACCCATCAGGGCAACGCCTTTGCTCTGCGCGTACGCAGTCACCTGCGCGAGATCGAAGTCAGGATACGCCTTGGTGAAACTGAAGCCAGCGCCATTGGCGATCCAATCGCCATCCCAGCCGGTATTCCAGCCCTCGACCAGCACGCCCTCGAAGCCGTGCTTCGCGGCGAAATCTATGTAACGCTCGGTGTTCGCCGTGGTCGCGCCATGTCTGGGTCCACTGCCCCACGTCGAACGATTCAGGTGCATCTCCCACCAGATGCCGACGTACTTGCCGGGACGCGCGTAGGAAGAAACGTCGCCGAGCTTGTTCGGCTCGTTCAAGTTCAGCTCCATGCGCGAGTCGGCCAACCCACCCGGTGTCTCGGAGACCAGCACGGTTCGCCATGGAGTCTGGAAAGGGCCTTTGCGTCGAACCTTGACGCCATCCGACCAAGGCATCAGATCGGCCTGCAAGGTATCCGGCGCGGTCAGACGCAACGTCATGCTGGCGTAATCGACCAGCGCGGCCTCGTGAATGGAAAGAAACAACCCCGGCGATTCCAACGTCAGCGGCGTCTCGGCCGTGGTCAGCTGTGCGAGCGGCGTACGACGATACAAGTACTCGTCGCGCTCCTTCCGATAGGCCTCGAACCACCACGCTTGATACTTACCGGCCGGCCGGAACTGCGTCAGTTCATCGCTGATTGCAACGTCCTGGTCCGCGGCAATACCGGCGAGCTCATAACGAAACCCAAAGCCCTCATCGAAGGCGCGTACGACCAGATCGAAGGACGAGCGGTCGCGACGATCGCCGCGCATCGCGACTCGCATTTCGTTGTGATGATCGCGGATGACTCGCTGCTCGCCCCAAGGTTGCTCCCAGGTCGCGTCGTGGGAGCTTCGATTCACCGCACCGATCGACACGTCCGCCTGCGTGTCGCCGACGAACACGAGTCCAAGCGCCGAACGCATCAGTACCGGCTGTCCTCGCCGGCTGACCTCGTAAAACGCGCGTCCGCCCTCCACGCCAACGCAAACCCGCAGTACCTTGCCGGGTGAATCGACACACTCGGCGGCATGCACCGACGCAGCCTGGAAAGCGAGGACACACGTGAGCGCAATTAGAAATTTCACAGGCAGCTCCAGACCGCGGCGACTGCCGCATACCACTGACGAATGACGAGGCCGATTCCTCAGTCAATACTTGAACCGGAAGCCGAGCTGGAAGCGGCGGTCGCTGCGAATCCATGCCGAGTCCCGCCGCACCGGCGCGGCACCGGGCGTCAACGGCGAATCGCCGAACAGTTGTTGTTGATTCACCGTGGTTCGATCGAGCAGATTGGAGCCGTCCAGCGACAGCTCGACGTTGTTACCGACCTGCAGCCGAACCGAGCCATCCAGATATCCTCCCGCCTTCTGCCACATCGGCAGACCGATGCAGCAGTCGAGATTGTTGGTCAGGAATTCCGAGCGCCAGCTGTACGCCAGCCGCACGCCGATCGGACCTCGCTCATAGAGCGCCACGACGTTGTACGAATCGTCGGAGATGCCGGCGAGCCGATGCGAGTCGATGATCTTGTCGTTGACCTGCAGGCCGCCACCGAACGCGATCGTGCCGCCGGGGGCGTACCCCGGCTGAACCGCCAGATTCGAGTTGTTGATGCCGGACTGCTTCACATGCGTGTAATTCAGCTGCACGCCGAATCCGTCCCAGGGCGCCGGCAGAGAATCGAAGAACGTCTGAAACGCGACCTCGACACCGTCCAGCGTGCCGCCTCCCGCGCCATTGCGCGGACCTCGCACGACCACGGTCTGCGTCGTGCCATTGTTCTCGAGCTCACGCTCGAACTCGCCGTAAGCGATACTGCCGTTGAGACGCTTATGAAACAGTCCGAGGCTGAACGAGCTACTCCGGCCCCAGTAGTGCTCGTACGCGAGGTCGAAATTATCCGCGGTGATCGGCGCGAGCCCGCCGAATCCCGAGTCGGCATGAAACACGAATCGATAGCCTGTGACGTTCTCCGGCGTGCGAGGCGCATCCGGCGACCGATAGATCACGTACGACGAATTCGCCGTCGTATCGATCACCGGCGATTGCACGCCGACATGATTGCGCAGCAGCCCGAAATCCGGACGTGACAACGATCTGGACGCTCCGAACCGAAGGTACTGACGCTCGCTCAGCTGAAACCGCAAATTGAGGCTCGGTAGGAGGTTGTCGTGACTGCGACTCAGATCGTTCTCGATACCCGCGCCGTTACTGAACGCCAGCAACTCCGGCGTCAACCAGCAGGAAAGATGAGTGACATCCTCGGCGGCGAGCGGCGCGTTGCAGGGTGTGGCAGCCGCGGTCTGATACCAGGTGGCCGTCGGGAAGGCCACTCCGCCAGCGCTCGACACCGACGTGCGAACGTAACGCAACCCGACGTTTCCTCGAACGCCGATGCCGAAGATATTCGCGTTGTCTCCGCCGAACCGCAGCATCGCGTACAGGGCCCGGGTCCGCTCTTCCACATCGAGAATCTCGGGATCGATGAAACAACCCTCCGTGTTGGTGGCGCGCTGACACAGCGGCGTCCATCCCATCGGCGAGCCGGTCGTCGCGCCACTCAGCGCATCGATGTGACGTTGACGATCGAGCAACGTCTCCCGATTCAAGAACACCATCGGGCCGTTCGCGAACACACTGCCGTCGTACAGGTCGCCGAAGCTGCCAGTCTCCCAGATACCCGCGCCATATCCTCGAAAAACACGCCCTGCCTCGCCGCAGCCCGCCGGATAGGGCGCGGCTTGCGAGTTGTCGATGTTGAATCCGGGTCCGTTGCACAGCCAAGGCGCGGCAATCGGCGACCAGTTGTAGACCGAATAGCGCACTCGCTGCTTCCGACTCGCATGGCGCGCCCCGAACTTGAGCGAGTCGAGCCACGTGCGGCCGATGCGATATTCCAGATCGCCCCGGAGCGCGGTCTCGCGAGCCTCGTTGTCCTCCAGATGATCCTGGACGAATGGAATGTAGTAGTTGTGTGGATTCGCCAGAAATCCCGGCGCGTAGTTGACGTTGGATCCGGGCAGCAGCTCGATGCGAGGCGTGCCGTCACGATTGGTCGAATACTTCGCATTCGCCATCGTTCGGTTCGCGACCAGGATGTCGTAGTTGTCGGTTTGGGCGTCGATGCGCTGAAAATCGAACACTGCACGCAAACGATCGGTCGCGTTCCAACGCAGATTGAAGGAGACGTCGCGCGTACCCTCCGCGTGATCGAAATTACGCGCCTCGTTGCCGACATACACTCCCTGGCGTTGCGTGCTACACGTCGAAGGACTGCCGTCGGGTTGAGGTCCGCAGTAGTTCACGAAAGGCAACCCGGGCACTGCCGAGCCATACGCAAGATTGCCTGCCGTGCTGCCGCCGAGCCAATCGCCGGTCGGTTGCGTCAACACGCCGGATTCCAACATCCCATCGGGACCGAAGGTGAATGCAGGCGTGCCGTCCGCCGGGGCGATCACCGCGTTGCTCTGGGGCGAATAACCCGGTGCTGCCCAGAGACTGAAGAAAGAAATGTTGGAGCTGCGCTCGCCCCACGCGTTGTCGTACTTCGAATCCATGTATTGCGCCGTCGCGAGCCAGCGTCGGTCGGTCGACTCGAACTGCAGCGCCGCCGACGCGCCACGACGCACACGGTCATAGAGCACTTGAGAGAAGTTCACCTGGCTTGGCATGTAACGCCAACCCGATCCACCGTAGGGCGACGAATCGCAGGGAACCGAACCATCGGCGCCGATCAGCGCGTTGCCATCCGCATCTGCATTGCCGCTGCTACAAAACGTACCGATCCGCTGCATGACGACGCCTTCGGTTTGCGTCTTCAAGTGCGAATAGGCGTAGTTTGCGAGCAGCCCGAAGCGCCCGATGTCGGTGTTCCAGACATCGGCGAAGATGCCGGAGCCTTCGTACGTCGTGTCGTCGCTTCGGTCGCCGTAGTTCGCTCGCGCCGTGAGCGAGAAGACTCGTGAGGTAACATCGAGCGGCAGACGTGTTCGCAGGTTGACCGTGCCGGCGATCCCGCCTTCGATCATCTCCGCCGTCTGGTTCTTGTACACATCGACGCCGGCCATCAACTCCGGGGAGATGTCATTGAAGTTCAAGCCTCGATAGCCGTCGGCGGAGAAGCTGTCGCGACCATTGAACTCGGTGCGAACGAACGTCAGACCCCGAATCAACCCGCCGGCCGGCTCCGCCGAAAAGTGCGTACTGTCGTCGTTGGATTGCAGTCGAGACACCGTGATGCCAGCGACGCGCTGGAGCGCTTCGGCCACCGACTTGTCCGGAAACGAGCCCACGTCCGTCGCCGTCACCGAATCGACAAAGGTGTCGGCGTCGCGCTTGATCTCCTGTGCGGTCTCCAGGGCACGCCGCACGCCGACGACGATGACTTCTTCCAATTCGAGATTGGGATCGACCTCGAAGTCGGCCGGATTCAGCTCATTGAAGTTGGTTTTGGATATCGGACGACGGCGCACGATGAGCGCACCGGTCAAGTCGCGCACGACTTCCAGATCGGTCCCGGCGGTCAAAGCCTTCGCCGCCTCCTCCGCCGTCATCACCGCGTTGATCGACGTCGATCTCAGGCCCTGCACGGCAGCTGGCGAAAACAGGATGTTGGTATTCGCCTGGCGTGACAGTTCCCGGAGCGCGGCGTCGACCGACTGCGCTTCGATGTTGATGTTGACAGCCACTTGCTGCGCGACTGCCACACCCAAAGCAGTGGCGGCTGCAAGAGCAACCGCGCACCTCACGGCACCGCGCAGCGCGCCACTCAGCTTCGACATGCTCCCCCGGGTAGCCGCCAGTCACGCCAGCGGTCTATCCAACCTATGACGAATATGGGCCCGAGTTTCCTCAGTCCTGCGTAGCGTGATTCGATTGCGCTCCATTTCGACCCGAACCGGCAGCAGCACCGAGATCGATGTGGCGAACGCCTGCGGATCGCCGACACTGTAGCTGCCCGAAATCGGCATCTGAGCGATCTCGGGATCCAGAATGACGATCGGCCGGCGCGTATAACGGTTCATCGCGGCGACCGCCTCTGCGAGCGACTCACCGAAGAATGCCAACCGCCCCTGGCGCCACGCGCTCGCCCGCTCCATCACTGGCCGCTCTTCGCGGACGACCTTGTCTTCGGCAAACACCACCAGCTGGCCGGCCGTCAGCAGCTTCGGCATCGGTACGCCCGCGACCGGATTTTCCAGCTCGACCTCGACCGGGCCTTCCTCGAGCAGCACCGATACCACCATGCCATCGCGACTCACATCGAAATGACCGCGCGGCGTGCTGATCCGCTGGTCTCCCGCGATCACGTGGAACGGACGAACCTTGTCCTCGGCGACATCGAAATGCGCGCGCCCTTTGCGGAGCTTCGCCTGACGACGCGTGTCGTTCATGGAAACATGGATTTCAGTATCCGTGTCCAGGCTGACGAGCGTGCCGTCCTCCAGCGAGACTTTGTGTTGCTCGCCGATCTCGGTGGCGTAAGTGGTCCCCGATCTCAGATACACCACCAGGCCAGCGACCGACGCGGCCGCCAGGCCCACGCCCGCACGCAACACATGGCGGCGACTGACGCGCAAATCCGCCTGCGCCTGCTGCGGCCTGCGGTCAGCGGCGCCTGCCATCTCGAAGATCGCATTCGTCAATTCGAAAGCCGCGCGATGATCCTCGCTTTCCGCCAGCCAGGCACGAAAGCCCTGCTCGTCCTCCGCGGTCCGATCTTCGGAACGCAATCGAGCCAGCCACGCCGCCGCTTCAGCTCGCGCCGCCTGCTGTTGCGACTTGTTACGCCGGCCGCTCATTCGCCTTCCACCCAGTTCACCAGGAACAGGCTGGCCTTCGCGATGTGCTTCTCGACGGCGCTCACCGTTATGTCGAGCCGAGTGGCGATCTCGCGATATTTCAACCCGTCCAGACGATGCAACAAAAAGATCTCCCGCGTTCTCGGCCCGAGCGAGTCCAGAGCAGCCATGACCTTCTCAAGACGTTCTCGGGCGGCCAAAACCTCAGGATGCAACGGCTGGCCATCGGACAGATTCAGCATTTCACCGATGTCGATCGGGCTCTCGCGCCGGATTTGCACCCGCCGGCGTTCGTCGATCGCCAGGTTCGCGGCGGTTCGGACCAGGAAGCCGGAAGGATTGTCGACGGTGTCCCGGGCGCTGTACTCGGACAGCCGCACGAACGCCGAATGCAATAGATCCTCGGCACTGTCGGCTCCGCCGACCGCACGCTTCACGGCCCGCAGCAGGTCCAACCACCCACTTCGAGTTTTCGGCAGCTCTGCCATCTTGTTCGTTCCGACCTGATCCGTCGGGTGCGGACGGTCCCCCTGTGCCGTCGAATATGACAACGCGGAGCGATCCGCACAAGAGGCGCGCCTGGGCATCGTGTTACTTCGCCGCCTCGATGAAGCCATTGACGGTGAGCCTGCCGAGCGCGGGATCGGCGCTGCCCGCTGGATCGGTCAACAGCGCCGAATGCAAGACATGACTGCGATAGACGATCAGCCGGTTGAACACCGCCTCGGACCGCCCGATCAGTTCATAATTCGGACTTTGAGCGTAGCCCTGCGGATCGCAGGCCGTTGCAGCGAGCTCCCTGCGTGCCGTGCTCTCATAGCGAGGCTGTCTGGATGCGTCCACCGATTCGAATCCCGTCGCGCGATGACGAAAGAACCCGGTGCCGCCGAAGCTGCCTCGACAAAGATAATGAATCATGGCCAACCGATTCGGATCGGGCGAATCGCGATGGGGAATCTTCTGAATCGGCCGCGCATCGGACGCACCCACCGTGGCCAGCGCGAAGAAACCGAAATAAGAAAGATAGGCCGAGCTCGGCAGACCGAAAGCCGCTTCAATCGGGCCCCGCAGCGCCATGATCACCGTCAGGTAATACGACCGCGGGACCGGCGCATTGATGCCCGGATAGTTCGTGTGATGCGGAACGTAGAACTTCGCCGCGCACGCGGCATCGATCATCGCTTGCGGGTCGGAAAGAACCTCATCGACGATCATGAGCGGTTGACGCTCAGCTCCGATCCGCTCCAGACGAACGCTGATGGACCGTCCGAGTTGCAACGGGTCCCTGGTTTCGACGGCGCTCATGGACACCATCTCTGCAAATACGCATCGTGCGTCGCCTGCTCGAGGACCTTCTCCTTGATAAAGCGCAGAATGCGTTTGAGCTCCGCCTTCAGCACCTCGGGTGAGGTGGTGTCCGCAGCGGGGTCATAGGTCTCGGGAATCTGGCCGTGGCCGATGAACTGCGCGATCCAGCTGTCTGTGGAGAACGTTTCGTGCTCGTACTGCGGCACTTCGCCCCGCGCGAGGAAGGTTGCGATCTTGTGTCTCAACTCAGCGGACGCCTCGATCTCACACCCGTTCAGAAGATGGTGGGCCGCTTGAAAGTCGCGCAGGTGCTCGTAGCTCAGCCGACTCACCCGATTGAGCTCCGCACGCTCGGCGGCGTCCACCTGCTCGCCCACTGGAAACAACGACAGCAGATGTACCAGCCCCATCTGTAGCGCTTGAACCGCCACGCTATGAATGGGATCGAACGCGCATGCCGCGCCACCGACTGAAACGACGTTACGTTCCCAGGCTCGCGTACGAATGCCGGGCTCGCAGATTCGTATCGCAATGTTGTCGAGCTGGAGGCGCGACACTGCGGTCGCTGACTCCACCGCTTCGTCCACACCACAGTGCGCGCTCGAATAGGCATGGACCACGTGCGTGCGCGAGCGCGATGGATACAGTCCGAGCCAGCCGTGCGCATGCGCCCGAATCTCCGCATATACCGGAATGGACTCGAACGCGTTCGCAGAGGCCACCAAGACGCGATCTATCGGGCTGCTGTCACGCCAACTCTCTCGCGAGACACCGAGCGTCGAGCCGATCAGCAGCGATTCGGGCCCGCTCGCATCGATGAAAAGCTGTCCGCCGACGCGGTGGTCCTGATCCAACATTACCGAGACTACGTCGCCAGTCAGTGGATCGAACGTGCATGTCGCGGTCTGCGCCTGATGAACCGTGACCCCGCGCCGCTGCGCCAGTTCTTTCAAGAACCGTACGTACTCAACCGCCGGCAGATGATATGCATAGTCGGTTCGCCCATAGCTTTCGGTCGCGCGATCCGGAACGAGCATGCGTCCGTGCTTCGCGGCTGCCGCGGTCAGACAAAAGTCTTCGAGCGCGGCATTCGCACCCAGGGCGCGCGCCCGCAGCCAGTGCGGAAGGAATGCTTTGTAGTCGACCGAAGAACCGTAAGCACCATACGCGTGGAAATACTGTTGCCGACCATCGACGCGAACGAAGTTCTGGCCCAACGAAAACACGCCCCGAGTCGCGGCGAGAACTTCGGCTTCCTCGAGCCGGAGCCGCTTGTGAAGCGCTTCCAGTGCGGGGAGCGTCGCATAGACGTCAGATGCATGTAGATGGGTCGGCAGCTCGATTGCCGTCACACTGACACCAGACCGATGCATCGCCGACTGCAGTACACAGGCCGAGAGCCATAGGTCGACATCGCGCCCGACAATGACAACGTTACTGATCGCACTCATGACAGCGTGATTGCGCCGGGGGACTGCAAAGTGACGTTGGCCTTGGCCAACGATTCCACTTCCAGATCCGTGGCCGTGATGGTCGCCGCCAAGCTGCTGGTGCTCGGCTTGCCGATTTCCCTCGCGGACTTCTCATCAGCGCAATAACGCTCGATGAATTCCGCGTGCGACGGCATGGTCGTCACATTCGATGCAATCGCCTGGTGCAACCAGCGCAGCAACTGCTCGAGCTGCTGACCGTTGAGGCTGTCCGCCAGCCGGTCATGCGCGCGCGGCCTCAAGCCCTGCCCGAATAGCACCGCCAGCCAGCTATCACGAGAAAACAATCCGTCCTTGTAGTACGGCACGTGCGCACGCGCTTCAAACAGGCTGATCTTATGTGCCAGGGTGTCCGGAATCGGCATGCTACGCACGTAATCCCACAGCGGCTCGCCGTAACGGCGGTTCGCGAAGTAATGCAGGATCAGGAAGTCGCGGACGCGCGCATATTGGATGTCGCTGAGGCGGTTGAACTCGTCCGCGAGTCGTGGATCAACGGCCCGACCGCGCTCGGGCGCCGGCATGAGCCGCAACAGATCGGAGATTGCGGCCTGAATCAGAAAGATGCTGGTCGACTCGAGTGGCTCCAGAAATCCACTCGCCAGCCCGATCGCCACGCAATTTCGCATCCAAGCTTGAACGCGTCGACCAGGCTTGAAACGCAGCAGCCGCGGCTCAGCTATCGGAGCGCCATCGAGTTGGCCAAGCAAACTATCGCGCGCCTGCTCATCGCCGATGAAGCGACTCGCGAAGACGTATCCGTTGCCCGTTCGGTGCTGAAGTGGGATTCGCCAGATCCAGCCGCCCGTTTGCGCCGTGGATCGGGTGTAAGGCGTGAACTCGCCCGCTCTCTCGCAAGGCACGGCCCAGGCGCGATCGCAAGGCAGCCATCGACTCCAGTCCTCCCATTGCACGCCCAGCTTCGATCCGAGCAACAGCGAGCGGAACCCGGTGCAATCGATGAAGAGATCACCTTCAATGCGCGCGCCGGAGTGCAGAGAGAGCGACTCGATGGCTCCCGATGGATCGAGCGCAATATCCCGAACTTGTCCCTCGATGCGTCGAACGCCGCGGCGGATCGCCCAGCGCCGCAGGAAGTCGGCATACAGACCGGCGTCGAAGTGATAGGCATAAGCGTACGTCGCAAGAACCGACTTTCGATCCTGGTGCGGAAACTCGAACGAGTTACGCCGGCAGGCGGCGATGGCATACGAGTATTCCTCGAATGGAGCCACCGGCTGGCCGAGCTGTCTCGCCCGGATCCAGTGATGCTGAAAATCGACGCCTCCCCAAGGCTCGCCGAACACTCCGAACGGATGCATGTAACGATCGCCGGGCTCGCCCCAGTGCCGAAACTCGATGCCGAGCTTGAACGTCGCGCGCGTCTCGCGCATGAACTGCGCTTCGTCGATGCCCAGCTGATCGTTGAAGGTCTTGATGTGGGGAAGCGTCGCCTCGCCCACGCCGACCGTGCCGATCTCCTCCGACTCGACGAGCGTCATTCGATAGCGCCCCGGATCCAGAGCGCGAGCGAAGGCGGCGGCGGACATCCAGCCCGCCGAGCCGCCACCGACAATGACGATGTTCAAGGCTCTCGCCATGACCTCAGTACTTGAAGCGCACTCCCAGCTGGAAACGACGATCGCTGCGAATCCAGGCCGAATCGATCTTCACCGGCTTCGCTCCGGGCGTTGCCGCCGAGTCGCCGAATATCTGCTGCTGATTGACCGTGGTGGTGTTCAGCAGATTGGACGCGTCCAGCGACACCTCGAGGTTGTTGCCAACCTGGTATCGAACCGAGCCGTCCAGATAGCCGCTCGCCTTCTGCCACATCGGCAAGCCGATACAGCAGTCCAGGTTGTTGGTCAGGAACTCGGAGCGCCAGCTGTACGCCAGTCGCGCGCCGATCGGCCCGTACTCGTACAACGCGACGACGTTGTACGCGTCGTCGGAAATGCCGGCCAGCCGATGCGAGTCGAGCACGGCGCCATTGACCTGCAACCCGCCGCCGAACGCGATGGTGCCGCCGGCCGCATAACCGGGCTGCACGGCGAGGTTCGAATTGTTGATGCCCGATTGTTTGACGTGTGTGTAGTTCAACTGCGTGCCCAAGCCGCTCCACGCGCCGGGCAGGAAGTCGAAGAATGTCTGGAAGCCCACTTCCACCCCTTTCAACGTGCCGCCGCCCTCGCCGTTGCGAGGCCCGCGAACGGTCACGACCTGCGTCGTGCCATTGTTGTCGAACTCACGGTCGAACTCGCCATAGGCGATGCTGCCGTTGAGCTTCTTATAGAACACACCGAGAGTGAGTGAGCTGCTCTTGCCCCAATAGTTTTCGTACGACAGATCGAAGTTGTCGGCCGTGATGGGCTTCAAACCGCCAAAGCCCGAGTCGGCGTTGAACACGAAGTTATAGCCCGTGACCTGACCCGCCGCGTTGCGCACGATGAACGGCGAGTCGGCTTTGTCGTTCAGCGCCGGCGACTGGATGCCGACGAAGTTTCTGAGCAACCCGAAGTCCGGTCGCGACATGGAACGCGAGTATCCGAAGCGGACGTACTGATGATCGTCGATGCCAAAGCGGACGTTGAAGCTGGGCAGCCAGTTCTCGTACGACGTATCGACATCGTTGTCGGCACCGCCGCCATTGCTGAAGGCCAGCAAGTCCGGCGTGAGCCAACAGGAAATGTGAGTCACCGCATCGGGGCCCAACGGTGCATTACAAGGAGTGGCCGCCACCAGGTTGTACCAGTCGGAGGT
The DNA here is from genome assembly GCA_023391815.1 of Pseudomonadota bacterium. Lineage (GTDB taxonomy): Bacteria > Pseudomonadota > Gammaproteobacteria > Steroidobacterales > Steroidobacteraceae > Steroidobacter. The sequence continues at coordinate 206,522 of JAEWAF010000132.1, read as the reverse complement.
TGGGAACGATACGCCACCGGTGCTCACAACGTCGGTCTTCACGTAACGCACGCCGACGTTGCCCCGCACGTTCAGACCGAACAACTCCGTATCCGCGCCGCCAAATCTCAGCATCAGATAGGCCGCTTTGCTCTTCTCATTCACATCCAGCATCTCCGGATCGATGAAGCAGCCCGCGGTGTTCGTCGCGCGACTGCAAAGAGGATTCCACGCCAGCGGTGAATTCGTCTCGACACTGCTCAGCGCGCCGATGTGAGCATCGCGATTGGCAAGCGTGGCGCGATTCAGGTAGACGAGCGGTCCGTTGTTATAAACACCGCCGTTGTAGAAGCTGCCGAGGCTGGTCGATTCCCAGATCCCCGCGCCGTAACCCTGAAACGTGCGCCCGGCGGCGCAGTCGGGATACGGGGCTGGCGTCGTGTTGTCCGCGTTGAATCCCGGACCGTTGCAGTTCCACGGCGCTGCCACGGGCGACCAGTTGAAAGTCGAGTACCGCACTTCCTGCTCGCGATCCGCATAGCGCACGCCGACCTTCAACGAATCCAGCCAGCCACTCTCGCCGATGTCGAATTCGAAGTCGGCGCGTGCCGCGGTCTCCTCCGCATCGTTGTCTTCCCAGTGATCCTGGATGAACGGCACATAGTAGTTGTGCGGGTTGGCGAAACCGCCGGCCGCGTAGTTGACGTTCGAACCGGGCAGCAGTTTGATCTGTGGCGTGCCATCCGAGTTGGTCGAGTACTGCACATCCGCCATCGTTCGGGCGGCGACCAGGATGTCGTAGTTGTTCGTTTTCGCCTTGATACGCTGGACATCGAAGGTGCTGCGAACGCTGTCGGTGATGTCCCAACGCAGGTTCACCGAGATGTCCCGCGTGCCTTCGGTGTGCCCGAAATTGCGGGCCTCGTTCGTTATATCCAGGCCCTGACGATCGGTCGTGCAGCTGCCGTCGCCGCAATAGTTCACAAAGGGCATGCCGGGAACGGCGGAGCCGCGATTGATACTTTCCTGCCGACTTCCCGTGCCCCAGCCGCCTGCGCCCGAGGGCTGAGTGAGCACCCCGGATTCCAACATGCCGTCCGCGCCGAACCGGAAAGCCGGCGTGCCGGCGGCAGGCGCAATCGTCGCCGTCGTTTGCGGGGAGTAAGCGGCCGCGCCCCACAGGTCGAAGAAGCCGACATTCGAGCTTCGCTCCAGCCATGGGTTGTCGTAACGTGAGTCGATGAATTGCAAGGTCGCAAGCACCTTCTCGTCGCTGCTCTCGAACTGCAACGCCGCCGAGGCACCGTGGCGCTCGCGGTCATAGAGCACTTGTGAGAAGTTCACCTGACGCGGCATGTATTGCCAGCCCGAGCCACCGTACGGCGACGAGGTACAAGCGACGGTGCCGTCCGAGTTCATGAGGGGATCGCCATTTGCATCGGTGTTGCCGCCGTTACAGAACGCGCCGATCCGTTGCATGACGACGCCTTCGCTCTGCGTCTTCACATGCGAGTACGCGTAGTTGACCATCGCTCCGATGCGGCCGGCACTGACTTCCCAGACATTGCTGTAGATGCCTGATGCTTCATACGTGGTGTCGTCGACACGGTCGCCGTAATTCGCACGACCCGTCAATGACAGCACCTGGCCTTCAGAGTCGAACGGCAGTCGCGTTCGCAGGTTGACCGTGCCCGCGATCCCGCCCTCGATCATTTCGGCGGTCTGGTTCTTGTAGGAGTCGACACCCGCCATCAACTCGGGGGACACGTCGTTGAAGTTCAGGCCGCGATAGCCGTCGGCGGAAAAGCTGTCGCGTCCATTGAACTCGGTGCGCACGAAGGTCAGGCCGCGAATCAGCACGCTGGCCGGTTCGGCGGAAAAGTGCGTGCTGTCGTCGCTCGATTGCAGCCTGGAGACCGTGATGCCCGGTACGCGTTGCAGAGCTTCGGCGACGGATTTGTCCGGGAACGCGCCGATGTCCGTCGCGGTAATGGAGTCGACGAACGTGTCCGCATCCCGCTTGATTTCCTGCGACGTCTCCAACGACTGCCGCACACCGACGACGACGACCTCTTCCACTTCCGCCGCCGCGCTCACCTGCACCACTGAGGAGAGCGCCGCTCCAGTGGCAATGGCAATCGCGCTACGCAGCTTCAGGTTCTGACGGACGCAGTCGCCCGTTCGCACACCCTTCTTTGGCAGTGTCACGTGAATCCCCCTGATTCGAGTTTGTTGGCGCAGCGTCTGGCGCTGCTGTCAACGTCATGACGAACTCAGGGGTCGGTTTCCTCAGCGGGGTGTGCGGGTTCGCTAGCTATTGAGCGATCGACACGTTCGAGGCGATTCCGACGCCTTGCTTGATCGCGAGGGTTACTGGCGTGCGTTCGATGATGTCGGCGAGCCGGGCTCGCTGCTCTTCGCTGATCGGCGCGGAGACCGAGACAGCCCGTGTAATTCTCGCCACTTCTTTGCTCTCCCGGATGTACTCGAGCTTCACCGAGACATTGCCGAGATCCCAGCCCTTTCGATCAGCATACATACGCAGCGTGATCGACGTGCAAGTGCCCAGGGCCGCGAGCAAGTAGTCGAACGGCGCGGGCCCGGCATCGCCGCCGTCACGATCTTTCGGCTCGTCGGCGAGCAGCGTGTGCGCTCCGGCGGTGACGTGTTGGACGTACTGCGCGGCTCCGGCCTCACCGAACACGGCAACTTCAGAAATGATCATGATTTGCGCCTCTGAGATCGAGATTCGACCGAGGCATTCTACACGGCGCCGATCAGGCACACGGTCGTACGCGCTGTTCGCCTTTTGGCTAGCTGCGTGGACGTTTCGGCAGCACCGGCACGCGCTTGGGGCCGCGTCGATGACTCGGCTTCGCCGTGTCGCCCGCATCGAATGTCTTGCGCGCAGCTTCGATGCTCGGGCGATTCCGACGCACCCAGGCCGCGACTCCAGAGATCGGTTCGTAGAGCGAACGGCCCAACTTCGTCAGCGCGTACTCGACTCGCGGTGGAATGGTCGGATACACGGTCCTTGTCACGAGGCCATCGCGCTCGAGATCGCGCAGCGTGAGTGTGAGCATGCGCTGAGAGATGCTGCTCACCGTGCGGCGAATCTCGTTGAAGCGCATGGGCCCGTCCTTGAGCAGCTCCACAACCAGCACGGTCCACTTGTCGCCGATGCGAGCGAGCATTTCGCTGACCGCACGACAGTCTGTGTGGTCGCCTTCGTCGGTAGGTATCAAAAATGTGCCTCCGGCTAAGAAAAGTGCCTGCCGCTCAAAAAAGTGCCTTCTTGCGGCCGCGGCCTACAGTACTCATCCTAGCGTCAGTTCCGAAAAGTAACCAGGCCACCATTGTAGCCCACACGGCAGAGCACATCATGACCGTCATTTCCGTCATCGTCGGCAGCGTTCGACAAGGGCGTTTCGCGGAAAAATCCGCGCGCTGGATCCTCGATCATCTGAAGAAGCGCGAAGGCATCGACGCACGCTTGCTCGACCTCGCGGATTATCCGATGCCGTTCTTCGACGCGGCGGTCCCGCCCGCGATGCCCGGTCGGCCGGCCTACGAGCACGAGGTGGTCAGACGCTGGACCCAAGCGATCGCCGCGTCCGACGGCTTTGTCATGGTGTCACCCGAGTACAATCACGCGCCGTCCGGGGTGCTGAAGAATGCGATCGACTGGGTTTATCCGGAATGGAACCGGAAAGCGGTCGCCTTCGTCGGCTACGGGAGCGTCGGCGGCGCACGCGCAATCCAGCAACTTCGGGAGATCGCGGTTGAAGTGCAGCTCGCGCCGCTTCGCCACGCCGTTCACGTTCCTGTAGCGGCCCTGTACGCGCATTTCCAAGGTAAGGACGTCTCCTCCTATCTGACGGAGTTGGATGGTGTTGCCAACCAGACGATCGATGATCTGTTGTGGTGGACGAAGGCGCTGAAATCGGCGCGGGAAAACGCGACGAAGCTCGCGTGACTTACTGTCGCCAGCGGCGAAGCAGCGATTCCGCGGCCATCGAGTAGTCGCACGCTTCGCCATCCCAGCGCGTCGCGGCGGTGTGGCGGTCGATGTGAAGCGCCTGCTCTTCATGGTCGTCGATCAGTTGATGCCAATTTGCCAGCGGCCGCGTGTGGTCGGGAAGCGTACTTTCAAAGGATCGTCCATCAGGCGTGACGAAGCGAACTGCGCCGTCGTCGAGCACGAGGACGACGACGTTACCTTCGTGCACTTGTCGGTGGTGATGGCGACATAGGCTCACCAGGTTGGAGAGCTTTGTTTCTCCGCCATGCGCCCAGTGCTTAATATGGTGGCCATCGAGATAGCGCGTGTTCGGGCAGCCGGGGAAGCGGCAACAGCCCTTGTCGCGTGAGTTCATCGCGCGGTGTAGCGCGGGAGGGATGCTGCGCGTCTTGCGACCGACATTGAGGGGTTCGCCGTCTTCGTTCTCCATCATGGGGACGATGCTGCAATCACAGGAAAGGCGTCGGGACGTTTCTGCGGAAACGCTCGGGCCGTGTTCGAAGTTGCAGCGGCCAGCGGTGCTGTCCCGAAGCGTTTCAGCGTCGACGTGGACGACGATTTGGTGGCGGTCACCGCCCTTCAGGGCGGCGGGACCTTGGGCGAGGAAGCTTTCCGCTACGATGGCGAGAGCGTCTGCTTTCTTAGCCGATGGTTCGGGGCGGAATTTAACATTCGACGTTTCCGCGGAAATTTCCGCCACTGGAATTTCTTCGGTCGCGACTTCGATCGCCTTGATGAAAATCTGCCCGGCTTCGGGCGGCAGGCGTGCTTTGATCACGAGCATGCCGTCTTCGTCATGGAACCAGGTCAGCTTCCGGCTCGCCTGCTGCTGAGCGTCGCGAGTTAACTCCTCTGCTTCCCTGCACCGGCGGAAGTCGCGCACGATGCGCTCGACGTGCGCGGCTGTGCCGTGGAGCGCGTAATCCAGCAACGTGGTCTCGGTCTTCTCGCACGCGACACGCGTCAGTGCGCGGACCTTCGCATAACTCAACTCGCCTCGCTCCATCGCCGCCGCGATCTTCGGTAGATTGGCGAGTGCGTTCGCCGTGCGCACCTTCTCGCGCGCCGCGCCCATATCGATGCCGCATTTCCAGTTCAACCAATGCGCGCAGGATTGCGTCGCGCCGTCGCCGCCCCAGCCTTTGCGGCGGTCCCACTCGGCGATGAGCGTGAGAAAGCGGTAGTGAGCGGCGTTGATGTGGCCGGCGAGCTCGATGATTTGGTGGCCGAGATCTTCGAGCGACTTTCGCTCGGCAAAGCGGGCTTGGTTCCACTCGGCTTTGCGCCGCTCGGCGTCGTGAGTGTCTTGCGCGATCATCAAACGATCTCCGCTATCGTGGCCCCGCTCGATCACTTCGTCGCGCTCTCTGCCGTCGCGCTTCGCTCGGCGGCAGAGAGTTCTCGGATGCTACTCCGCTAACCGTAGTAAACCGGCGTCGGCTCCCTCACGCGACATGGATAGTCGCTCGGCCCTTCACCGCCAGAAGACCCTCCTCCACTCCGCCGGATCGCATCGATCAGCGGCCGTAACTTCACCAGATCCAACTGCTCCGCTGCGTCGCTGATCCATCGCGCAATTGCCTGTGCGACGTCCGCGTGCATGACGGAGTCCACGTCATCCGCATACAACAGCACATCGGATAAGCATCGACTCATCGCGCGGCCTTCCAGCAACTGCGTTCGCACGGCCTCGATGGCCTCTTCCAGCGTCTTCGGTGGCTCCGGCGGCTCTCCGAGCACCTCGGCCGGCAGCGCGGTGTCGGATTCCGCGGCGGTGATGTGTGGCTCGGCCGCGCGTCTGCGTTGATTGCGACGTCCATGGGTGGGCTTGGCGGTATCATCTTCAGTAGCCATGTCATCTACCTCTGTTAGGTGGCTTGGTTAGGCGTTCGGCGGTGTTACCGCACCGTCGGGCGCCGCCCTTCGTGCATTGAACTCTCTCGATCCGAATCGTCGGTGGGACCGGTCGAAAACTTTTGGGAAGGTTTCGAGCGGTGGTCGGGCGTGCTCGTGGCTTCAGCACGGTTTTATCGTAGCTCGTTGTTCTGTATATAACAACAGCTCGTGTTTCTATTGTTTTTCAGCTGATGCGCGCGCTGACGCGCGGCGCATGACCGCGCGCCTATGCGCGGATCACTAGGAGACGGAACACGCGCGCGGCAGCTCATCCGAATCTCGTAGCAAATCGGTTTCGCGAATCGCGCGCCTCTACCCTGACGGATTCGCAGAAGAATCGTCGCCTCAACGTGGGCACGAGGGCATTCGCCCGTCTGCTTTCGCCAGGAGCGGACATAATCAATCCGTCGGAAACAATCATGAGTGCTACGAGATAGCCCTGCAGTTGAGCGTCGGTCCTTAGCCTTCAAGTCGGTCGCAGCAGGCATGCACGAACTCAAAGGAGCGCTGCGGCGATACGATCGTACGGCTGGGCGGCAGTTTTTCGGCGATGTACGAGCGCTGACAATCGTGAGAAGATTATCGGCGGAGTCGAGGGCAAGAATGTAATGAACGACGAGAAGAAGTCCAAGCAGATTATTTTCCAGTTCTCAATCCCGAGTCCGACTGGAACGCTCCCGGTTTCTATGAGCGCGGGTTCTTCTGCAATGTTTGTCGGCGCCAACGGGGGAGGTAAGACACGGCTCGCGGTTCTGATCGAGAAAGAAGTCGGTGAACAGTCTCATCGAATCTCCGCTCATCGGGCCCTGATCCTTAATCCAGCCGTGGCGAAAATCTCCGAGCGCCAGGCTCTTGCTGGGTTGCGAACTGGCTTCCAGCACGAGGAGGCACAGGTTGCACACCGTTCCGGGCACCGATGGCAAGGTAGAGAGGCCACAAATCTGCTCAATGACTTTGATTACTTGCTGCAAGCTCTCTTTGCGGAACAAACCAACCAAACGCTCGTGACTCACACGAGGAATCGTGCTGGCGATCATACGAAAGCTCCGCCCACGAACTTTGAAAAGCTGACGGACATATGGCACCGGCTGTTGCCACACCGCCGATTACACATCTCTGGAGACGATATCCAGGTGTCCATCCCTGAAACAACCGCCAAATACACGGCATCCGAGATGAGCGACGGCGAGCGTGCAATCTTCTACATGATTGGCCAAGCGCTCACTGCAAGAGCGAATTCGTTGCTGATCGTTGATGAACCTGAACTCCACGTGCATCGATCGATCATGGCCCGGCTTTGGGATGAGATTGAAGCAGCGCGCCAAGATTGCGCATTTGTTTATATCACGCATGACCTCGAGTTCGCTGCCGCTCGAACGGCTCAGAAATTTGTCATCAACGCGTACGTACCCACGCCTCAATGGACAATTAAGAACGTCCCCCAGAATACCGGCTTTAGTGAAGAATTGACGACGCTAATACTGGGTAGCCGCCGGCCGGTACTATTCGTAGAGGGCAGCGACACAAGTCTCGACCTTGCGTTCTACCGCGCTTGCTATCCGACCTTCACCGTAATCCCGCGCGGCTCCTGCGAAGAAGTCCTTCACTCGGTGGTAACCATGAGGCGCAACAAGGACCTTACGAGGATCACGTGCGCGGGTATTGTCGATGCTGACGATTATCAGGCGTCAGAAGCGCAGGCATTAACCGCTCGAGGCATTGCAGTTCTCCCTGTTTCCGAAATCGAAAACATAATCTTACTCCCAAGCGTGAGTCGAGCCATCCTGGAGCACGAAGGCTTCTCGGGTGCCGCGCTGCAATCACGCATGGATGAACTTGCGAGGAAGATTTTCGACACATTGGCAATTCCGGCCGCCGTCGAGGACGTGGTAATCCGGTACTGCAAGCGCAGAATCGACCGAGCTTTGAAAAGGATCGACCTGAGCAAAGCTTCCAATGAACAAGATCTTGCTTCGGAGTATGCGAAGGAGGTTTCTGCGATTAACATTCAACAAATCGCGCAAACTCGACGCACGCGTATCCAGGAGGTAGTCAAAGCAACTGACCTGACTGCACTTCTAGGACTCTTCGACCACAAAGGCGTAATCGCGGTTGCCGCCTCAAGTTTGAAGAACACATCGAAAGATGCGTTCGAAAGCTGGCTCGCGCGCGTGTTGGGAAACGAGAAGGCGCCGAACATTGTTGCCGCTGTCCGCGCCACGCTTCCGAAGATCACGCCTTCCTAGAGGAGCTGAAGTTCGCCGGCTCTGGCGACGTAATGAAGCTGTCCACGCCCGCCTGAAATGCCGCAACCAATAGCATCCGATGGACGGGCAAAGAGGCGCTGCAAGCTCGCTGAGCCCTGCGCCGTATCCCGCGAGAAATGCATGCTCCAAAGGGCCAAAGAAACCTCTGTTCTTCACGCGCTTTCTTCACCACCGATGCATGCGGGCAGTTACACTGCGTTCCTCAAGGCCAGAGGTGCCGCACTCGTACGCCGATCGGTCCTCACCGGCATATCAACCCAGAGCTGATCAGATCACAGCAACGACCCGTGAACGACCCTGGCGCTACACGCTGTCATCTCACCCGACTGATAAGCGTTGTCTACAACAACCAACGTCCGGTGATCAGAGCCAAAGTATGGTGGATGACCGGATTTATGCCGGCTGCGACCCCAGTTCGTCCGCCGAGAAAGGAGTGCCAACGCCGATCGGGCGCTTATATTTGTGCGGCTGTCTCCGCATGTCAGCTTCAGGTCGATTCGTGACTTGGGCGCTGATCAGAAAGTGTATAGCCATAACTTTCCAGGCGAACAAAGCCGTTCGCCCCCTGATTTGTGGCGAGTCGGGGCACCAACGTCACAAAGTTCTAGAGATGGGCGGTAACTCCAAGCGCGTTATCTCGAACTCGAACTCATCAGCGCTGTATGGGCCGCTGACCGTTGCTGACGGGTCGACCAAAGGCCCATCGAGGGCGCGCGTCAGGTAGTAGTATTCCGTTTTCGATTGATCATTATCGGGATGGCGTGCGGCCACGAGATACTTCGCGTCGAACCCTATGGCATAGACAGTCCCAGGGATTCGGCCTACGCAACCGTCTTCAATCTCATAACAAATCGCCATCTCTTCTGAAACGTCGATTGCAACGAGGCGATATGGGCCGTCGATATGCTCGTCGTGCACAAATCCACATGCGCCGAGAGGAGCTGTGAGGAAAACCAGAACTAAAGCCTGGCGCATGTAGCTGATATTACTCATTGGGATCTAAGGCTAACCAGTCGCCGCAGGTCCAGGATTGCCATTGAGAAGTATACCGCCGCACGTCCGCTTCGGGTCGAAAGCTGCCAATCGCCCGACCGCTTTCGGCCAGGAGCGAAAGTATCTGCTCCATCACTTATGCGATGTGGGTCTACTGCTCCTCGACAGTTATGTCGACCGATCCCAACGGCTCTCTGCAACTTTGCGTTCGGTTTCCTGAAATCGTTCCGTCGATCGTGAAAGAGCACTCTATCGATCCACCAGGAGTTGGCTGGCGTACCAAGGTCTCAAATTGCAGGTCGCTCCCATGCGTCTCATCACCACCGGAACCTCGGATCCAGAATCCGACCTCAACCTGCTTGCCATCGATGGTTGCCAGAGTTGTGCTGCTCGCAGGCGCAACGCACCCACCGATGCAACCTCCACCGTACTCCAGTTTGAGACAGATCAATGGGCATGACGTCGCCACCTGCGGAGGGTGGACAGGCGGCTCGCTTGGAGGAAGGGATGCAACTGCTGCAGGTTGGCGTTCATTGGCGTCGCGGTCCGCCGGGCACCACTGTGCGCCACTGAAAACATCCTCGCGCAGCGTGGGAAGTTCGCCTGGTTTAGGGCGCCGCATTACATGGACGCCCGATCCCGGCATCCACTCCCGGCCGGTTTCTATCTGCGCATACACCTGCTGGAATCCCGGTACGAAAGCATAGCTCACAGGATGCACATCCAAGACAGGCGCACCTCGTGGCATCCTCCACCACCCCGGCACGGTGAACCGACCATCGGGGCCGGATCTCGTATAGATCGCGCGCAAGCAGACCGAGCTGCTGTGAACCGGAGTCGCGCTCTGGCCTCTCCAAAGCACCATCACTTCGGCGTTCGCAATGGGCACGTACTTCCATTGCGCCGGTGGGGCATCAAAATTCACCACCTCTTCCACGATGCCCTTCATCTCCGGGCCGTGAAACCCGCACGAGGACAACGAAAGAAGTGCGATCGGCAGAGTCAATGATCTGAGTGCGCTCACAAGGACATTCTCCAGCGGTCCGTCCACGGCGGCAAGCGACTCACCCTCGCCTCTTGATCGCGCGCGTTTAGCATATGACCGCGTCCGGCCAGAAGCGGACGTCACGCCGGAATTAGAAGTTTCGGGGCCACTCACGCAGCACTTCAGCGATCGCCGCTTCGACGCATTGCCAATCAGTCTGCGGCTGGCGGCCCAGCGCATCTCGCAATGCATGGGATCTTTGCTCGTGCTCCCGTATCAAGCCAGGTATATCGATACTGATAGTTGACGAAAGGACTCCCGCTTGCACCTCTCGTATCCGCTCGGACATCTGCTCGATGAACCGTCGGTCGAACGATTGAACCTGCGAGATGAATTCTGCCCGAGCCATCTTGTGGCGTCCGCGAACGGCGGTCCAAGCGGGTTCCCCTTGGAAAAGCCTGCTCCGGTTGTCCCATTCAATGACCACGTGCTCGATGTCAGACCAAATCACGATGTTCGCGGACGGGGAAAGATAGGCGCTGTCCAGCCGACGCGCACCGGACCAAGTCGTCGCGGCGTCCACCACTTGATAGCAAAGGTTCGTATCGAGAACATCGCTGTTCCTATCACACCATGAGCCAAAGGCAGCCGCCCATTCAGCCTGACCTTCGCCTGACAAGTAGCGACCTAGAGCGCCAGGGACCGGCTCGAGAACATGTGGGAGCATCTCGAGCAGGTCTTCATGAAGGCGAGCGACGTGATATTCACAGTAACGCCCCGCCCCTGCAGCTTGGGCAGCCCCGCTGTACTCGAACAGCGTGTTCTCCCCCATTTCGATCCAGTAGTGGCCGTCAGTCAGTCCAAACCAATGGAGCGACAAATCACCTGGTTGGCCCCAAGGCTGGACCTTGGCGATCGGCAAGAGCTCGAAGTTGATGAGCATCCCCATTCTGCCTCTGAAATCGGGAACGGTACATCGGCAATGCCAACTGTATGTGCTGCGCATGCCCCCGTTATCGCGGACGATCAGGCCCTTCCATACTCACCGGTCGGAGTTGGCCGTCTGCGGACTTGCAATACAAGCGCCAATCTTCCCCCGTGATCGGCAACCAGCGAGCAGAGCCGGCGACGCGATCGATTTCTTCCTCCATCGAAGAAAGCCATTGAGGAGCGCCCGGATCCCCATGGTAGTGCCTGACTCGGAAAGTGCGTCCGTCATGGTGGAGTGTAGTCACAACGGTTTCAAGGTCAGTCATTAGTGCTCCTGGTTTCCAGGTCAGACCAATGAACCCGGCGGTAAGCATCGCCTCGACAAGCCGGCGAACCTCCTGAGTATCGGCGGCCGCCTCCCGTTGACCGAAGTCACAGACGAAATGCCTTCCCACATACTCAACCCTGCCCGAGCCATGGAGTCGCAAGGTGTAGTCTGGACACCACCCAAAGCACATAGTGCGTTCAAGCGAGATCACGGAGGAGTCATCGAGCGCGCCATCATGCTGTACAAGCGGTCGACTGATAGCGACGAACCATGCCTCGTCCGCCCGCGATGGGAACAGAACGCCCCCTTCCACTGCACAGACCAGCGCAAGCCAAAGGCAGAAGGGTGCCAACACGAGTGCAAAGGCGCCAAACCGCAAGCTTGAGATATAGGACTGATTGTCGTCGTCAAAAGTTAGTGGCGACAATGCCGGCTGCATTTCCAGATCTGGAGTTGGACGAGCAAGTCGCGTACGCATTTCATCCTTCCGCGCCAATGAACATCGCCGACAAGCATCATCTCCTAGAAATTGAGCGCCGTCATTTCTCGGCTGAGTGCTTCTTGGCGAGTGCTTCTTATCGGGGACAGATCTATTTACATGCGGACAGAAAAAATAGCTCTGTCCTTTCCGCCCCTATCGTCGTGCGACGCCTCGCAGCTTCAGTGTGCCGAACTCAGTGGGCTCCGAGACCACGAGCTCCAGATCGTCATCCACAAACGCGAAGTCCAGCACGAATCGATTGATGAGGCTCAGGCGGTTGAATTCGATTCGAAGACGTCCGTCCTCGAACCACTCGGCGCGCCCGGCCGTGACCGCTCCGTCGTTCACATTGGCCAGGCGGTACTGTCCATTCATGCCGAGCGGTTGTGCGATCTTCAGGCCGTTTTCGAGTTCGAGATTCAGAGAGGACGCGGCCGGATCTGCGAACTCGACCGCCAACGATCGCAGGCCTAACGGGTTCTTCTCGAGGTTGTAAACCCGACCTGAAAGCTCCTTCCGGATCGTCGGTTTGACAGCTACCCGGCGCACGGGAGGCGCGGCGATTCGACGTAGAGTTTCGGCGAGCTTCCTTTCACCAGCCGGATCTGCCGCAAGCGGCGCATTCGAACGCACCGCTTTCAGGATGAATTGGCCAATGTCATAGGGCTCGAATCCGCCACCCGTGAACACGACTACGATGTCCTTCTCCGGCGTGATGCTGATTCGTTGTCCGCCACGGCCGGTAGCTTCGAACAGGCCGGGTATTCGGTGAGGCATCCACCATCCGAGTCCGTAGTCATTGCTGTCCGTGGCTCTGAAGTGATTCTTCACGGAACTGTCGATCCATGCCGCTGAGACAACTTGTTGCTCCTGCCAGCGACCACCACGCAGCATCATCAGCCCGATTTTTGCCATGTCCCGGGGACGCAACTGCAAATCGCCCCAACCGTGCGTGATGCCCTTTGGGTCCGCTGGCCAATGCACATCAGTGATGCCGAGCGGCTCAAACAGGTGTCGGCGAGCGAATTCGAGTGCTGAAAGCCGCGTGCTCGACGAGATCGCCGCCGACAGCAGATGGAAGTTGGGGCTGCAGTACCCGAAACGTGTCCCTGGCTCGGCAATCATCGGGAGCCGGAGGGTATGAGCAACCCAATCTTGCGTGCTCCGCATCTCCTGAAGTTCCGTCTCTCCATTCTTGAACCCGCAGTCGAAGCCCGATCGCATACTCAACAGGTCGCCGAGCCGAACTTTTGCGGCCGCATCAGCGGTGTTCCGTGCGTCCGGCGGATGGAGCGCCGTCACGAGCAGTTGATCCGGGCCGCCGAGCTCCCCCTGCGTCGTAGCGATTCCGATCAATAGGGAAACGACGCTTTTCGTCACGGAGGCAACGTCGTGTCGGGTCTCCGGCACAAAGGGATAGAAATATGCGTCGAGAACGATGACTCCGTGTCTCACCACCGTGACGCTATGGACATTGAGGTTGTTCGCCAGAGCGAACTGCAATCCGTCGGAGAGATCTGCTGAGCTCATGCCCTGTGCTTCGGGTGAAGACACGGTCCAAACCCTATTCGGCCATTCGATGGGTACGTCGCGGCTCCGGTCCTCCGCAACACAGGTCGCGCTGGCCGCGAGAAGCGCCAGCATTCCCATCACCCGCAGATTCAGAAACTTCCCTGCTTGCATGCGACTTTCATCCGTTCAGCCGAAGAACGCATACGTTATCTCAAAACCTGCGATGTAGACCGACTTTCCCCCTTCGACGGTGCCCCAACCATCGCAGCCGGCGATACCCTCGCCATCGCACCTATGCGGCCCGGAGTATTCCGCCGCGTTTGCCGTTCTGCCCACGGCGATTTGGACGAAGGTCATCCCCGATGGCTCGGTGAAGTACGTGCCAATCGGCCCCCGCTGCATCGACGCAGGCAGGGCCAGGGACACGCCCGTGCCGGGGACCTTGACTCGGGCCGTTTCCGACGCGGTCGACAAACTCGATTGAAGCAGGATGGTGAGCGTGACCAGGCACTGAATCGTCTTCTGCTAATTTCTAAGTTCTCTCATTCACGTTTCTCATTTCCAGACAACCGTGACTGCGTGTAGGCCGGCTTAGCCGCGGATACATCTCATCATCACCGCCGTCGCTGCCCAAACATCCACTCCGGCAAGTCCCGCTCGCCGAACGCGCGCCCCCACACGTCGTGACCCACGTCCGGGTACTCCGTATATCTAACCGATGAATTGACGGTTCGTAGTGCGGAGACCATTTCGCGAGAGCGCGATACGGGAACCGTAGCGTCAGTGGCGCCGTGAAACGCCCATACTGCTACATCTCGCGCCGAGAGGATTCGTTTCGTGTCGCCACCGCCGCACAAAGGGACGGCAGCGGCGAAGACATCGGGACGCCTCGAAACGACGTCCCACACGCCGAAACCACCGAGCGATTGGCCGACGACATAGACGCGACTCGGATCGATACGCAGCTCGGAACGCAGTTCGTCGAGCAGCTCGAAGACTGCCGCGACATGGGGCGAAGGCTGCTCCGTCGACGAGTGCCATTTCGAATCCTCAGGGATCTGTGGTGCGAGCACGAAGGCGGGATGCCGTTCCTGCATCGCTGGTTCGGTCCAGACATGCGTGCCCAGCGTATTGCCGCCCGAGATCTGCTTCTGGTTATCCGTGCCTGCGCCGCCGCTGCCGTGGAGATACAAGATCAACGGCAGCGCCTGATCGCGTTCAGCGGCGACTGGAACATAGAGGCGATATGGAAGCTTCACTCCCGTTCCACGTCGATACTCGCGTGCAACGAATCCATCGAAGGTCTCATCGAGATGGGTCGAGCCTGCAAGGGGTCCCGATGAAGTTGGAAGAGTACCCTGATCGCCAACGACGCTGCCAGGCTGCGCCTTATACACCGCCTGACCACGCAAATACGCCGTCTTCACTCGTGTGAGCGCGGCGAGGTCTTGTTTCGGATCGCCCTCCAAGATCACCATGTCTGCGTCCATGCCACGCTTGAGTTCGCCAGTTCGGTCGCCGAGGCCGAATTTTCGGGCCGGCGCCGTAGTGAGGCTGGCCAGCAACTGCTCGAACGTCAGTCCGGCTTCGGCCATCAGCTGGTACTCATCGCTCGGATCGTAGTCCGTCATGTAGCCCACATCGGTGCCAAACAAAACGACGCCGCCGTGCCGTGCGTATATGGAAAGTTGTTGAACCGCCGCGGCAGAAACACGCCGGACGATTTCCGCAGAGGCGCCCTGCCGCGCCGGATCCCATCGATACAATTTCAAGGTGGGAATCAACGCGACGCCCGCTCGCTTCATGTCCGTCACGAGCGGCTCATCCCACGTTTCGAACTCATCCGGACTGGTGTGGACGATCACATCGACACCGGCCTGCAGGCTGATCCCAAGCCCCCGATTATTCGTCGGATGCGCGAACGCCAGCTTGTGGCTTGCATGAGCTTCGTCCACGGCGGCGCGAGCAGCCTCCACCGACATCGTATGATGACCACCGGGATTGAACGTCTGCGGCATCAATTTGATGCCATCCACGCCATTGGCGACTTGCTCTCGCACTGCCTCACGCGCGGCGCTGGCGTCAGCGAGAGATGGAAATTCCATCCCGCCGATGTATCCAGGAGTTCCTCCGGGCGCTACGAACGGCTCACCTGTCGTCAGGATGTCGGGCCCCATGACTGCCCCGCTCCGAATGCGCTCACGCAGGATGTGCGTAGCCTTCAGATCCAAAGCGGCAACCTGATAGACACGAACGAACCCGTAACGCAAAAGCATCTCACGCAAACGAGAGGTCAGTGTCGCCGCGGGCGTATTCGCAGCACTCGCGAAGTCCGGCTCCATGAAATGCACGTGACTGTTCCAGAAGCCCGGCACAATCGTCGCGCCTTTGTGCTCGTGAACCGTGGCGCCGGCCGGAATCTTCACGGAACCCTTCATGCCCACCGCAACGAACTTGCCGCCCTGGACGACAATCACCGGATCAACAATCGGAGGCTCGGTCGGCGATGTATAGGCGCGATCCGCAAAGTGGGCGACGACGTCCGCCCGGCCCCATCCCGCCGGGCTCATGAGCACGCCAGCCAACGTGGCGAGAATGGCTATCGTCCTGAGAATCCAGCTCACCGCTCACTCCTGGTCGGCAATGTTGCGCCAGGCTTTCGACGCCGGACGCTGGAGCAAGGTTGCACAGCTTCGCCAGTGCCGTGCAGGCTCGATCAGCTCCCCTCCACCGGCATTCGCGCGGCGAAAAACTCGACCATGTTCTCCGCCGCGGGCGGATCGAAGTTGCTGAGTCCGACGAGGACATAGCCCAACTCAGGGTAGATCCTCAGCTCGGCATTCATTCCGGGCGCGCCCCCGACGCCTCCGTAGAAGCGCGCAGCGCCCTCGCCCTCGAGGCCGAAGCCATAACCGAAGCCGCCGCCGTTGTTTTGTGGAGACGTTGCGGCTGTCAGCAAGGGTTTCGGGATGAGCTTGCCGGCCTGGAGCGCTTGCGCGAATCGGAACAAGTCGCCAACGGTGGAGTAACCGCCGCCGGCGGCCATGCCACGAAATGGGAGTGTGTTCGCGTTCGATACCCAGCGAGCATCTTCCTTCATGTATCCCTGAGCGCGACCCGGCACGACATCCGACTCGGGCAGTGAGCCTGTCGATCGCATGCCCGCTTTCGCATAAATGTGCTGCTGGACATAGTCGTAATAGGACATGCCGCTCACCGCCTCGATCAACCGACCGAGCAGCACGTATCCATAGTTGGAATAGCCGTCCTGCGAACCGGGCTCGAACTCAGGCGCACGCTTGCCAAACAACGCGACGTAATCGGCGTGCTCTTTGAGTTGCAGGCGATGAGCCTCGAACTCGGGGCCGAAGAAATCGCCCGTGCCGCCGGTGTGCGTGAGCAGATGATGCAATGTCACCTTCGCAGCGACATCACGATCGGGATAGTCAGGAAGATACTGGCCGACCGTCCCCTTCAACGACAACTTGCCGGCATCCACCAGTTGAAGGACCGCGACCGCCGTGAACATCTTGTTCAGCGAGCCGAGGCGGAATTGGGTTTCGACCGTTGTCGCTCGGGACGACTCGCGATCCGCCGATCCCCAGGCTTGCTGAAGCAGAATCCGGTCGTTCTTCGCGAACAGCAGCGCGCCGGAAAATTGATCCGATTTGCTCTTTTGAGCTGCCCGCTCTCTGACCGCCGCCAAGGCATCCGGCATAGTCATTCTCGGCGTTGCGAACTTCGGCGGGAGCGTCGCCGGACGAATCTCCATGATGAGGTTGTCGCCACGACCGTCGCCTTTGGTGGTCAGCTGCAGGTACATGCCTCTCTCGGATTCCTTCTCCCTCAACAGCGCGAGCAGGCTGTCGGGGGTGCTTCGCTCGACCTGCAGCAGTTCGAAGCCACCCGTGTAACGCCGAAACTGCAACGTCTCTTCGACCTCGCCCCTGCGAGCGTACTTCTGCTTGAAGGCGGCGATCTGCCCTGGATCGGCCGAGTTGAACGAGGTCAGCCAGTCCTTGAACGCTTGACCCGCCGGCGTGCCGGGAATGTCGGGAGCCGCGAGCGCGGGCAGGCACATCAGGATCAGCAACGCGAATACAGGGAATGCGGCGAGCTTGTTTCGACGATCCATGGACGACCCTCGACTCGTGGTGTGGGATTTCTGGCGTCGCGTGGGATGGACGGTCTATGGTACATGGGATTGGCAGGCGTCAGGAGCCATCCACGGACGCTGTCCGTTATCCGCAAAAGAGCACCGCGCGATGTCGGCCGCGCCATGGCTCACTCGTCCTCGACACATTGACGGCAACCAACATCGCCAGGAGCGTTCCAATGACCCCCACCATCACCGCTTTTGAGCGCTCGCCCGATCGGGGCCGGGGGCTCGCTCGCGACATGCGGGTTCGCTGGGCGCTCGAAGAAGTGGGTCAGGCTTACGACGTGCGCCTCGTGTCGTTCGCTCAGATGAAGGAGCCCGCGCATCTCGCGCTTCATCCGTTCGGCCAGATTCCAACCTACGAAGAAGGCGACCTCGCGCTGTTCGAGTCCGGGGCGATCGTATTTCACATCGCCGAGCGTCATCCGGGCTTGCTGCCCGCCGACGCAAATGCCCGCGCACGCGCGATCGCATGGATGTTTGCCGCGCTCAATACTGTGGAACCGCCAGTGTTCGAGCTCTCAATGGCGAAGGTCCTGGAGCGGGATAAGAGCTGGTACGCAGACCGCCTGCCCATGCTCGAGGATCGCGTCCGTGCTCGCCTAAGCGAACTCTCGAATCGGCTGGGCGATGCCGAATGGCTCGACGGCGCGTTCAGTGTGGGCGACCTGATGATGGTGACCGTGCTGCGCAGGGCAGATGCAATGGGTGAAGTGGAGAAGTTTCCGAACCTCTCCGCCTACATCGCCCGCGGCGAGGCGCGGCCCGCGTACAAGCGGGCATTCGCGGATCAGCTAGCGGTTTTCACGGCCTCCACGAACAGTTGATTCGCTCACCCATTTGTGGCTCGCCCATCATCTCGGCAGGCGCAATGAAATGCCGTGCATGCCCGCCTTGTTTCGAACGGCGGAAGCCGTCCGGCCAAGGGCGGCGGCGATGGCGTTGAGCGGAGTGCCGGTCGCGGCGAGCTCCCGAAGCCGGCGCAGATCCTCGCTCGACCAGTCATTGCGTTGCCTGCGACGAGCATACAGAGACGTCGCTCTCGTCAGCTGCTCGCGTCCCAGCGAGCCCTGATCATCATCGTTCCAAAGCGACCGCTCGATGTGCATCGACTCACTCACTCTCTATTTCTCCGCAAGGGTCAATGGGGACGTCTGTTCTGTAACGGGCGCGCGGCCGGCAAAGATCCGGTCGAGCGCGAGATAGATCACCGGCGTCGTATATAGGGTCAGCAGCTGGCTCACCAGCAAGCCGCCGAACACCGCAATACCGAGCGGCTGTCGCAGCTCCGAGCCGGTGCCGAAGCCGAGCATCAGCGGCACGGCACCGAGCATTGCGGCCACCGTTGTCATGATGATGGGTCGGAACCGCACCAGACAGGCTTCGTGAATAGCCGCGAGCGGAGTCGCTCCCGCACGCTGCCGCTCGAGCGCGAAGTCCACGAGCAGGATGCCATTCTTTTTCACGATGCCGATCAACAGCACGACGCCGATCAGCGCCATCACGGAAAAGTCCTGGCCCACCGCCCACAGCGCGAAGATCGCGCCGACGCCCGCCGAGGGCAGCGTCGAAAGAATCGTCAAGGGATGCACGAAGCTCTCGTAGAGCACTCCCAAGATGATATAGACCGTGACCAGCGCGGCCAGAATGAGCCACGGCTGAGTCGCCAGCGCTTCCTGGAACGCCTGCGCGTTGCCTTTGAATGTTCCTTTGATGGTCGCCGGCGCGCCCACCTCCGCCTCCGCCTGCGCGATCAACTTCACGGCGTCACCCAACGCTACGCCGCGAGCCATGTTGAAGGAGATCGTCGCGGACGGAAACATGCCGTCGTGAGTGATGCTCAAGGGTCCTACCGCAGGCGGCTCCATTCGTGTCACCGCCGCCAGCGGGACCATTCGATCGGTCGAGGGCGAGCGTAAGTAGAAGTGCTGCAAGCTGGCCGCCCGGCCGCGCTGGCGCAGGTCCGCTTCGAGGATGATCTTGTATTGATTGATCTCGTTCTGATATTCGCCGATCTGCCGTTGACCGTAGGCGTCGTAGAGCACTTGATCGATATCCTCCGCCCGCAGCCCGAACCGGGCGGCGGCCACTCGATCGATCGTGAGTTTCGTGACGGCCGCGCGCAGTTGCATTTCGTTGGAGACATCGCGGAACTGCGGCATGCTCTGCAGCTTCTCCGCCAGCCGGTTGGCCCACTCGCCCAGCTCGCCGCTGTCGGCGCCGCTCAAGACATATTGATACTGGGAGCGCGAGCCCCGGCCGGCCAGATTGACATCCTGCTGGGTGCGCAAGACCAGGTTGATCCCGGGCACCTGATTCAACTGCGGACGCAGCCGCTCGATGAGCTCCTCCGAGGACACGTCTCGATCGCTCCGGTCTTTCAACACCAGATAGAAACGTCCGTTCGCCAGATTCGGGTTGGGCGCGGCGGCACCGACCACATGACTGATCGCCTGGATGGCCGGGTCCCGGCTCAGGATTTCCGCGAGCGCCCGATGCTTTTGCACCATGCTCGAATAGGAAACATCGTCCGCGGCGCGCGAGGAGCCAACGATGTAGGCAGTGTCCTGGAGCGGGAAGAATCCCTTGGGCACCAACACATAACCTGCCACTGCGACACCGATGGTCGCCGCGAATCCGGTAAGCACCGCGCGCTGATGATCGAGGGCCCACTCGAGTCCGCGATCGTAAGCCGCGAGCAGCCGGTCGCTGAAACTCGGCATTCCCCGTGAATGTGCCGCTAACGGCTTCATGAAGCGCGCCGCGAGCATCGGTGCGAGTGTCAGTGACGCGATCACGGAAAACCCGATCGCCGCCGTGAGGGTCGCGGCAAATTCGCGAAACAGCCGGCCGACCACGCCGCCCATCAGCAACAGAGGAATGAACGCGGCAACCAGGGACAGGCTGATCGAGACCACCGTGAAGCCGATCTCGGCGGTACCCTTGAGTGCCGCGGCGGGCATCCGCTCGCCTGCTTCCAAATGTCGATGGATGTTCTCGACGACGACGATGGCGTCGTCCACCACGAATCCCACGGCCACCACCAGGGCCACCAAGGTGAGATTGTTGAGATTGAATCCCAGTACATACATCGCGGCGACGGTCGCCACCAGCGCGACTGTCAACACACAAGCGACGATGATCGTCGCCGACAGCTGCCGCAGGAATGCCCCCATCACCAGGACGACCAGCACGAACGTCACCACCAGCGTGAGCTGCACTTCGTGCAGGGACGAGCGGATCGTACGCGTGCGATCGTTGAGCACGGCAAGCTCGACACTCGCCGGCAATCGTTCACGAATCGCGGGGAGTGCCGCTTGCACGGCTTCGGCGGTGGAGACGATGTTCGCACCCGGCTGGCGTCGAACCATGATGTAGACGCCGGGCCTGCCGTTCTGCCAGGAGGCGATGTAGTCGTTCTCGGCGCCGAGCGATACTTTCGCGACGTCGCGCAGAAACACCGGCGCGCCTGCTCGATACGCCACCACCAGGTTGTCGTATTCAGCCGGTTGAAAGATCTGATCGTTGGTGGCCAGGGTGGAGACGCGACCTTCGCCGTAGATCGCGCCCTTGGCGCGATTGACGCTGCCGGATTGAATGATCCGGCGCAGATCGGCGAACGTCAGTCCCAGAGCCGCGAGCTTCTCGGGCAACGCCTGCACACGTAGCGCCGGCTTGCGTTGCCCGTAAATGTTCACTTCCGATACGCCGCCGATCTGACTCAGTTGTCGCGCGACCGACGTTTCGGCGAGATCGCTCAACGCCGTCAGCGTCATCGCTTCGGACTGCATCCTCAAGCCGAGAATCGGACTGTCGTTGGGATTGGATTTCTTCCAGGTCGGCAGGCTGGGCAGTTCCGCCGGCAAGCGGGCGGCGGCTCCATTGATCGCGGCTTGCACTTCCTGTGCGGCCACGTCGATATCCTTTTCGAGCTCGAACAGCAACGTGACCGAGGTGCGCCCGAGCGAGCTGCTCGAAGTCATCTCACGAATCCCGGGCACGCCGCTCAACTGTACTTCCAGGGGCGTCGCGACCGAGGATGCCATGGTTTCCGGGCTGGCTCCCGGCAGCGACGCGCTCACTTCGATGGTCGGCAGATCCACTTCGGGGATCGGTGCGACCGGCAGCATCGGATAGGCAACGATGCCGAGCAGGATCAAGCCGATCGTCAGCAAGGTCGTGCCGATGGGATGCGCGACACACCAGCTGGCGAGCGTCGCTCGCGCCAGGCTCGCCTGGACACGACTCACGGACGCCGATTCAGGTACCCGCGACATGATCTGTACCGCTGGTCGATGCCTTCACCTTCGCGCCCGGCTTGAGCCGGGATTGTCCATCGACCACGATCGAATCACCCGGAACCACGCCGGTGACGATCACCGCGATCTCATCGTCGAAATAGCTGGTGATGACGGGGACCGGCTCGGCGACCGCGTTCTGAACACGATAAACGAACGGTCCTTCCAACCCTTGCTGGATGGCGTGCGCGGGTACGACGGTCGCGTTCGCGCTGGTGCCGGTCTCCAGTTGCACTGTCACGAACTGTCCCGGCCACAGCTCGCCGCTCGTGTTGACGAACTCGGCGCGCAGGCGGAGCGTGCCGGTCGCGATGTCGATTTGATTGTCGAGCGTCGTCAGACGGCCTCGTGCGAGCGGCTCGCCTCCGTCCCGGTCGAATGCCGTCACCTGCATCCGCTGGCTTGCTTTGGAAACATCTCGCAATCGTGGCAATACTTCTTGCGGCAACGTGAAGATCACGGAGATCGGGTCGATCTGGGTGACGGTGACCAGGCCCTGTTCATCGCCAACCTGCACCAGGTTGCCTGGATCGATGCGACGAATACCCGCACGGCCACGCACCGGTGAGCGAATTTCGGTGAACGAGAGCTGCACGCGCTGAACATCGATGCGCGCCTCGCTCGCCCGAATCGCCGCTTTGAGTTTCTCGACCAGCGCCGCCTGTTGTTCCAGCGTCTGGCGCGGCACGATGCTCCGATCGCTCAGACCGTTGTAACGAGCCAGGTCCAGTTCGGCGATCCGCAGATCCGCTTCGGCGCTCGCCTTCTCCGCCTGCGCTTGCGCGAGCGCCGCTTTGATGGTGCGATCGTCGATCCGTGCCAGCAATGCGCCACGCTCGACCAGTTCGCCTTCGACGAACAGCACCTCGGTGACCGTGCCGGTGACCTGCGGCCGAAGGACGACAGTGTGCAGCGACTGAACCGTCCCGATCGCCGACATGCGTTGAGGCACATCTCGACGCTGCGCTTCGGCGACGGTCACCGGCACGCCGGAACCACCGCCGCCCGACGCGGCGGGAGGCGTTGTCGAGTTGCGTGTGTAGATCCAAGCACCGGCGGCGAGCAGCACGACCGCACCGACCGCCGCCGTCCGATATCCCTTCGTCATGAGCCCCAGTCGATACGAAAGCCGATCCGGAACGTTCGACCGAGGTAATCGTAGAGCGCCCGATTGATGCCCGGCTCGACGTTGCTGCTGTCGCCGGGACCGAGCCCGACCACCACTGGATCCTTGTCGGTGAGATTGTTCACCTTGAAGAAAATCTGGTTGCGCAAACTGTCGGTCCGCACCGTCCAGGCGATGAAAGCATCCAGATAAAACGCGCCGTCGATGTGATTGGTGTTGATGGTTCGACTCAACGCCGTCGATTGCGGGCAACCCGAGGTGCACTCAACGTATGTATTGTCATACGTGCCCGAGCTGATGCCCCGGCCGGTGAGCTGGACCGTCAGCTGATCCAGCGTGTAGGCCGCGGACAGGCGATATTGCCAATCCGGCGGGCCGCCATTGGTGTTTTGCCCGGCGCGGTCGGTCGGCGGGTCGACGCCGTTGTTCGAAGACATCTCGATGTAGTGCGTCGCCAGCGAGCGCAACGTGAGATCGCCCGGCAACGAGCCGCCGAGCTCCGACAGAGCGAAGCGGTACGTGAGCTCGAGGTCCAGGCCGCGCGCGCGCTCGGAAACGAAATTGAAGGGCGTGTTGTTGATCAACAGCTCGTTGCCCGAATCGGAGGTGGGATCGCGCGTGAAGGCGGCACAGAACGTCTGGTTGCCGTCGAAGCACCGGTCGACGATGTCCTGTGCCGTCACCATGCTGATCGCGTCCTCGATCTCGATGTCGTAGTAATCGAGCGACAGTCCCAGGCCGGGGACGAACGCGGGCTGATAGACGATGCCGAGTCCCAGCGCGTCGGCCTTCTCGGGCTGCAACTCCAGATTGCCCCGTGTCGTCTCGGTGAAGCGTTGCGAGATGTTGTCGAAGAACGGATCGGTGAGTGAGTTGGTGCGACGGCGCCCGGCCTGATACAGCTCTTCCAGGTTCGGCGCACGAATATCGCGGGACAGTGTCGCACGCAGGCGCAGGTCCGCGAGCGGCGACCAGGCCAGGCCCGCTTTCCATGTCGTCACGAACCCGGATGTGCTGTAGTCGGTGCCGCGCGCCGCGCCGTTGAACTCCAGGCGCCACGGCAGCGACACGAGGGTTTCGAGATACGCTTCGCGCACGGTGTAAGTGCCGAAGGTGGGCAGGAAGTTGCCGACGATCCAGCCTTCCTGATATTCCGGGGCAACGTAACCTGAAATTTCCTCGCGTCGATACTCGACACCGAACGCCACGCCGATGGGATCGAGCCAGGGATTGCTCAGCCTGGTGCTGAAGTTGAGCGCCGCCACGTCCTGCTCGAACTTTTGCGTGCGCTCCGGACGGCCCATGAAATAGGCCAATGCGTCGGGACTGTTGACGCCGATGCCCATGCGATTGAACGGCACGCAGCCGTTGCCGGGATTCGCGATCGAGGAACGGCAGACGACTGCGCCCGTGACTGGATGGAACACAGCGTCCTGCGCCAGCCGCAGCCGCGCGGTGTTGGCGGAATACAAGCGCTCGTCGGCGTCGGTGATGCCGCGCTGATAATAAGTATCCCACTTCCAATCGCTGCCCAGCACGAAGGCACCTTCCATGCCGAGCACGAAGCGCTTCACCGTACGCTCGTTGTCGCTTTCACGAGTCGGAATGTCGGCGTTCGAGGAGCCCAGGTTGAATTGTGTGATGTCCGCGACCGGCAGCGCGTTGTATTCGACGATCCGCTGGCGCACCGCCGCCGGGATGAATGCGTTGTCCGCCATGATGGTGATCGTGCCTTTATCGGACTGCACGCCGCCCCACTGTTTGGCGCTGTTACGATTCCACGACGCCTCGGCGAACGCGGCGATGCTATCGGTCAGTTCCCACGACAGGCGGGTGAACACGCCGTCACGATTGCTCTCGGGCTCGAGCGATGTGAGCTGATTCGATTGCCCCAGCGCCCAGTCGCCGCCGACCGTCCATGGATCGCGCGTGGCTCCATAGGCGAATTGATTCACGGAGCCGCCGACCCCGAAGTACGTGCCGCGCAAGGCGGTGTTCGTGATGATGCCACCGGGCGTCATCACGCTTTGACCGGCATGATTCGTGACTAGATATTCGGGTGCGCCGTTGCCGGGCTGGTAAGCCGGGTTGTTGACCATGTACCAGCCCTCATCCGCCCATTTGCGATGCATGCCATAGATGCCGTCGCGACGTGCCGACTCCGCATTGAATAAGAGATGTCCGCGACCTTCGGCGAATGGCACGCCCGCGGTCACCGTCGCCTGCCAGTTGCGATCGTCGCCAGCGGAGGTTTCGCCGCCTTCGATGTTGAACTTCAAGCCGCTATAGGTCTTGTCGAGAATGAAATTGACGACGCCGGACACTGCGTCGGAACCGTAGGTGGCCGATGCGCCGCCGGTGACGATCTCGATGTTTTTGACCAAGCCCTGCGGAAAGGTGTTGATGTCCACCGTGCCCTGCGCGAGCGAGCCGACCGAGCGGCGGCCATCCAGCAAAACCAGCGTGCGCGCATTGCCGAGCGAGCGAAGATTCACCGAGCTGATGCCAGCGGCACCATTGCTCAAGCTGCGATTCGCGGTCGAGGGCGCGCTGCTGCCCGCCACCGACGGCAACTCGTTGACGAAATCGGCGATGTTCGGCTGGCCGGAAGACAGAATGTCCGCCTCGCCGATCACCGTCACCGGAGTGGGTGTTTCATAGCCGGTGCGCGCCAGGCGGCTGCCGGTAACCACCACATCTTCGATTGCGCCCTGCTCGTCGGTCACCGCGGGAGTGGTCGTGACTTCCTGTGCCGCCAGCGGCGTGGCGAAAGCAAGCGCGAATAAAACATTCAGTCCCTGGATTGAGTCGCCGATCCTCCTGATCTTTGGAACTGATTCGAACAACGGCGCGATCCTCACGTGTAACCGGAACAGCCACAACGCTAGCAACACCCGCGCCAACACGGCATGAAAAGGCAGTTCGAGTGCATAACGATGGGTTATACGCACCGTGCTCGCGCTCGCCATGCGCCTCTCGCACTGTTTGGTCGCAAATTTGCGCGTGTTCCAGACTCCAAAGAGTGCACGAGCGGCCGCGCGCCGAACTTTTCAGGGCACGGACGAAAAATCATGCGCGACGCATCGTTGTGACAATGTTCCGTCTTCGTCGACGCGAGCCCCGGCGCACGAACTCGGCTGCGTGTTGCTGCATGGCATGAAAGCTGCAACTTCGCTTGCTGTCCCGCTCGCGGCAATTTCGGGGAGTTGCATGCAATCGACCTTGCGCGATACCAACGCCGACCTCGCTCCACTGGGGGTCATGCATCTGCGTTATATCGAGATGTTCCAGGCCATCCTGCAGGCGGGCACGCTGACCGATGCCGCCTCGCTCTTGAATATTTCTCAACCGGCGGCGACCAAGCTGCTGAAGCAGGCCGAGCGCCGGCTCGGCTTTCCGCTGTTCGTGCGCTTGAAAGGCCAGTGGCATCTCAGTCCCGAAGGCCGGCTGTTGCAAGGACAGATGGAGCGCATCTTCGAAGAGTTGCGCGATCTGCAGCGGCTGGTCTCCAACATCGCTCGCGCCGAGAAGTACCCCTTGCGCGCGATCAGTACGCCCACACTCGCCAACGCCATCATTCCCAAGTCGCTGGCACGCCTGCGACAGACCCTGGGACAGAGCTCCGTGGAGCTGTCAACTCAGCATTCCCCCGAGATGCTCAAGTCCATCATTCTTCGCGAAGCCGATGTCGGCATCACTCTGCAAGAGCTTTCCCATCCCGACATTCGCTGCGAGCATCTGTGCGAAGGACCGCTGGTGCTGATCGCGCCGAAGGACACCTGGTCGCGCACCGCCGCCCTGCAATCGATCTCGATCGACTCGCTCGCCAACTCCACGCTGTTGGGCATTACGCGCGCCGATCAACTGGGCCGTCAGCTGCAAGCCTACCTGGAACAGCTCGATCCGCCGGCGCGCATCTCGACCTGGGTACAGACGTATCAGATCGCCAAGGACATCGTCTGTAGCGGCGAGGGTCTGGCGCTGGTCGATCCGTTCACCGCCGTGTCGGCGGGCGCGGAGCTGCAGACTCGCGTGGTCGAGCCCATCATGAAGATCAACCTGTATGCGGTGTACCGGGCCGAAGGTCCGCTCAACAGCGTGCAAAAGGCGTTCGTGCAGTCGGTCAAGATGATCGCCACGGAGTTGATCAGCTTTCTAAGGAACAGAGAGCGCCGGCTGCACGCCGTGCAATGAGCCGTCTGTTCGCGATCATGCTGCTGTCGGTGGCGGCAGCAGCGATTCATATCGACAGCGCTCATGCTCGGTCGGTGCATGAGTCCATGCTTTCATTGCGCGTCGATGAGGCGCGGCTGCGCGGCGAGTGGCAGGTGCCGTTGTTGGATCTGGACGCGGCACTGGCACTCGACGGCAATCGCGATGGCGACATCGCCTGGCCGGAGATCGAGGGACGCCGCGAAGATATAGAACAGTATCTGGATGCAAACCTGCGCATCCTGGCGGACGGTGCGCCGCCCGCCGTGCACTTCGACAAGCTCTCGTTCGGCACGCGTAAGGACCAGCCTTTCGTCCTTTCCGAGTTCTCCGCCGTCGCCGCCAGGCCCATCGCCTCTCTCGAGGTCGACTACTCGCTGCTGTTCGAGCTGCAGCCCGAGCACCGCGCGTCACTGCAGGTGATCTGGCAAGGCACGGGCTCGCAACGAGTCGAGATCTCCGCAGCCGGCGCCACTCTGTTCTCACGAGCCGACGTCATTCGGACAGCATTCCTCGAGCTTCTCGCGTCAGGCATGTGGCATATCTGGATCGGGTACGACCACGTGCTATTCCTGCTGGTGCTGCTGATTCCCGCCGTACTCACGCGGACCGCGCATGGACGCGAAGGCGCCGCGGATTTTTCCGGCCCTTTCCTGCGTGTGATTGCTATCGTGTCGGCTTTCACCGTCGCCCACTCGCTCACACTGAGCTGCGCGGCCTTGGGGTGGATCGTGCTGCCTGCCCGACTGGTCGAGTCGGCGATTGCCGCATCGGTATTCATCGCCGCGCTCGTCAATCTTCTGCCGCGCACCGCCGGCGCGAGCGGCGTCTGGACCGCCTTTGTATTCGGCCTTCTGCACGGCTTCGGTTTCGCCAATGTTCTGAGCGAAGCCGGCGCGGAAGGCGAACCGGTGCTGCGCACCCTGGTCGGATTCAATCTCGGCGTGGAGCTCGGGCAGCTCGCGATCGTCGCCGTGTTCCTGCCCATCGCTTATTTCCTGCGCGGGACCCGCTTTTACCGAACCGGCGTGTTGTACGGCGGTTCGTCCGCAGCGGCCGCTTGTGCCATGTTCTGGCTTTGGCAGCGCGCGTTGTGAACGATCGATAGAGGATGAGTGCGATGAGCTGGGGAAATCCCTGGATGCTGCTGACGCTGGTCGTGCCGGTGCTCGGGTTCATTCTGCTACGCCGAGCGGCACGAACAGTCTCACTCGATCGGTGGCCAGCGATGCTGCGCGTGGCGATCTCAGGCAATACCATCCGCCTCGCCTCTCCCGGCAGGTCGCCCGTCGCCGTGTTCGTTATCCTCGCCATTGCTTTTGCTCTGCTGGCCATTGCGCGGCCTCGCTGGGGTGAAGACTCATCGCAGTCCTACAGCCAGACGCGGGAGGTCATGATCGCTGTCGACCTGTCGCGGAGCATGTTGGCCGAAGACTCGCCTCCGTCGCGTCTGGATCGCGCCAAACAGCTCACCGAAAACCTGCTGGACAGCTTGCAAGGCGAGAGCGTCGGGTTGGTGGTCTTCGCGGGCACGGCGTTCGTGCAAGTGCCGCTCAGCCCCGATTATCGAATCATCCGGGAGTTTCTCCCGAGTCTCGACACTGACTACTTGCCCCGCGGCGGCTCGGATTATTCGAAGATGCTCGACGCGGCACTGGACGGCTTCGGCGAGGCAGCGGACCGCGATCGTTATCTGATCGTACTGAGCGATGGCGAGAGCAGCACCGAGGGCTGGGAGCAGCGGCTGGGACGGATGGCGGAGCGTGAGATTCACGTAGTTGCGATCGGCCTCGGCACTGCAAACGGCGCGTTCGTTCCCGATGTACAAAATGGCGGCTATCTCGCCGATGCCAACGGCGATGCCGTGCATTCAATGCTGATGCCGGCGACCTTGGAAGCGCTGGCCCGCAGGACGCAGGGCAAATATATCGACGCAGGCTCGCTCGCCGATATCGACGATGTAAAAGCGCTGCTGAAAGAAACCGTCGAAACCGGTCGCAAAGGCCGCGTTGCCAACGCGGCAGGCAGCGCCGAGATCGAGCGTTTTCAATGGTTGCTGGTACCGGCAATCCTGTTCGCGCTGATCAGCCTGCTTCGTGAGTTCCAGCAGCGACCCCGGCCGCGTCGGGTCCGCAAGGACGACACCGACGGCCCAGACCGAGTCTCCAACGTGCCAACTCGTCTCGCCGCCTGTGTTGCTGGTGCCGTGGCGCTGAGCCTCTCGGTACCTCCTGCAGCCCGAGCCCACTTCGATTCGGAGGCGGAATTTCAAGTCCGCGAGGTGTTCGACAGCAATCCCGTCGAGCGGCTACGCGCCATCGCCGATCACCTCGCCCGCTTCGGCTATGACGCATACGATCTACGCCTGATGGTCGAAGCGACGCTTCGTTATGGCATCGATGCGCAACGCACCGGCACCGCCATCGCCGAAGGCGCGATACGCGACGCCGTCGAGGCGGCCCATCAAGGCGAGCGACTCGATCGCTCGATCGCGGACTGGAACTACTATCGAGCTCAGCTCACCGCGATGCTCGAGCCGCCGGCTGCGGCGGCGACCGAAGATAAATCGCAGGCGCCCGACGCGGTCATGGACGAAGAAAACGAGCGGCCCATCGTCACCGGCGACAGCAGCCAGCAGTCGGCGAACGACTCCTTCGGTGAGGGGGCCTCCGCGAAAACGGACGCTACGCTCGGCGATCTGAGCGCTGAAGGTCAGCCCGACGTGCAACGTGGCAAGAAGCCGAAGCCGCCCGGCACGGTGCGCGCTGCGGCGCTCAGGCCCGCGCGCTCCAGCAGCCCCGGCGACGCCGAAGATCCGATTCTCAAACTCACAAAAAAGAATCTCGACGAAGCCGCGCGGCGGGATTCTCCCGGCCGTCTGCATCAATTGATGGCGACGGAAGAGTCGCAGGCGGATCCGAATCGATTCGATTGGTAAGAGGTTCTTCACATGCATCCGCTGCCGCTGGGCGAGCTCGCCGCGACACCCTGGTCGATCAGTCCGTTCTGGTTCATCGCTTTGGCGCTCGGCATTCCCGGCCTCCTTTGGCTGGGCTTCGCGTGGCGCCGCGCATTGCTGGAGTGCCCGAACCGAGTCCGACGCGCCGGGGTCAAGGAGATGCGACGTTTATTGAAGTCGCTGCGGCGGACGAACACGCCGCCTCATCCAGCGCACCTGCATGCGTGGCTTCGCGCGAGCGCTCGCGTCTGGGACGTTCGCACTTCAGCTCCATGCGGCAGTGAGATCTCGCAAGCGGCACATCGGCTCACCGGCGACGCGGCCGTAAGCTCTCGCTGGCGAGATCTGTGGCAAACGACCGAACATGACTTGTACGGACCTGATGTCAGTCCCACGCGCGCGTGGTTAGAAGATGCGACGAGCGTGGCGGCCACGGTCGAGATGCCGAAACGGGAGCGGTTTTTTCCGAATCGCCTCGGGCATTGGCTCCCCGCGGTCGCCGGCGTACTGCTCGTGGTGGTGATGGCTGGATCGCAAGCGATTGCGGATGTTCCATGGTCCGCACCTGTCGAAACGAATACAGCCTCTCCGGCGCCTGCGCCGAACGCTTCGTCGGCGCCTCCCGAGATGACATCGGAAGCGCCGCTGGAACTAGCTCCTGAAGTAGCGGACGAGGCGCAGGCGGCACTGAATGCCAACTGGAACGACTGGGCCGCCCATCGCAACCTCGCGGCCTATCAAACGCAACAAGGCGAATTGAACCCCGCCATCGCTCATGCCGCCGCCGCATTTGTTCAACATCCAACCGGTGCCGACACTCGCGATGCGCTGCTCGCTGCTCTCGGTGAGACAGAAACAGTCGATAGAAGCTTGCGTCGTCTGCTGTCTGGAGCATGGTATCAGCGCGCTCCGACGCTGCTCTCGCCTGCCGGCTGGCAGCGCTTCGCCTTGTTCGCAGCGCTCCTCACGGCGGCCGGACTCTGCGTGATGATCCTCTCGTTGTACTCGCCAGCCAGAGACGTCGTGTCCTGGACCGGCCGCGCCGTCGCCGGGCTCGGCGCGCTGTCCCTGATCGCCTCGCTTGCAAGCTGGAACGCCTATGGCGCGTTCAACCGACCCGAGGCCGCGATGCTCATACAGAATGCGAATGTAAGCCCGGTGCCCACCGATCTGATACCGACGGAAGAAACATCCCCACTTTCGGCGGGCTCGGTTGTGGTCGCCGGAGGCAGCTTTCTCGGCTGGCGCAAAGTCGAGGCCGAGCCGGAAATTTCCGGTTGGGTTCGCGGCAATGTTTTGATGCCGCTCTACGCGGCTCGCTGAAGGATGCCTTTCAAGATCGTGCCGCGGTGAAGCCACCACGGCACGATGGGGCGGCGCCTCAGGTCTTGGCGGGCGGATAAGTCACGTTCTTTCCGTACGGATAGAACTTGTCCAGCTTCAGATATTTGTAATTGAGGGCCTCGAGGCGCACGGTGCCGACGAACGCCTCGTCCGGCTCGACCAGCAAGATGGTCTTCGCATAGCCGCTGTCGTAGAAGCCACGGCGGAAGTGCACGCGCGACTTGATCGCGAAGCCCTTGAACGAGTTCGGATCGATGCCCAACTGCGTGAACGACTGCGGCTGCACGATCTGGCTCAGGTACGGGCTGATGACGACCACGTTGCCGTCGCCGAATTTGACGCTCACCCACAGCTGCGAGCCGCCGGCCTGGCCGCTGCCCCGGCTCAATCCACCGCTGACCGTATGCACTTTGCCGACCACACGCACCGGCTTGCCGGCGGATACGTCGAGTTTGCCGCCGATTTCCATATCGAAGTCGTCGCCGACCTTCACGCCCTTCTTGCGCAGCGTGTTGATGGCGTCCTCATCCGCGATAGTGCCGATCAAGCAGCCGCTGAGCTTCTGATCGATGATTTCCTTCAGCAGCCAGGTCGCCGCACCGGTGCGATCGCTGTGGTCGGCGAGCACGTACGGCACGGCGCCTTTCTGCAAGGCCTGCTTGGCGAGCGCCACGCCCTCTTTGTGACGATAGACCTTGGTGCCGTGAACCAGCTCATCGCGCAGGCGCCAGGCGGTTTGCGCCATATCGTCGGCGATGTGCTTCGCCAGCTCCGGATCGCCGTTGGTCATGACTTGAAACGTCATGCCCGCGTCGGCCGCATCCATGAAAGCGAAACCATAATAGAAGCTCACATACACGTCGGTCTCGCGCGCCTCCCACACCAGCGCTCGCTGGACCAGATCCATCCAGGGCGACTGGCCGGTCCACTGCAACACCGAGGGCGTGATGATGGGCGGCTTGGCGGTCGCTGTCGTCGGCTTGTAATCGCCGCGAATACACCGGATGAGCGTACGGGCTGCGCGCTCGCCCTGTAGGGCACCGTCGTAGTGCGGGTAGTATTTGATACAAAACGCCAGATTCGCATAGCGCAGGAACTCGTCGTCCTCATTGCCGTGCGGATCGAACGTCCCGGCGATGAAGCCCTTCGGGCCGATGACTTCCCGCACGCGGCGGGCCAGTGTCGCTTCGGGCTTGGCGACATCCCGGACGCCCATCGCGCCATGTAGTGAGAGATAGGCACCATCGAACGGCCCCTGCGCTTTGAGATCGGCGATCATGCGTTCGGTGAAATGCTCGAACGCTTCCTTCGTGATCCAGCCCGAGCCCGAGCCCTTCTTCGAACCGAGCGGCGACTCGATGCCGACCAGTTCGACGTTCGCATGCTCCCGCGCGACCTTCACGAAGCCGCCCATATAACCATCCGGCGAGGACGACAGCAGTGCCTCGCCACGAGCCGGCGAGCCTTCGTAGATGAAATCTTCCGTGGTCGTGTCATACGGCAGGAACGTCACCGTCTCGTGCGAGAAATGCATGCACGCGATGCGGATCTTGCGCGTGGCCGCGTTGGAGCGAGCGGTATTCTGAGCGCCCGCCGCGAGCGGCAGAGCGGCGGCAGCCGACCCCAAACCGAGGCCCGCCAGGACCTCGCGTCTCGAAATCTTCATGGTTCGATTCCTGTATGAGTGGTTGTGGTGGAAGAATCAAAAGCTCATGTCACGCCCTGTTCGCGCGCGGCGCGAAAGTGCGCCTCGTACGAGGCCAGCACGAGCAAGGCGACGCCGATGAGAGCGAATAAATGGAACAACTCGCGACTGGCGAGCGGCGGAGCCGCCGCGAATTCGATTTTCTGGGCCTCATCGATGCGAGCGAAAGCGTCGCGAACGGCGTTGGCATCGGTGGCACGGAAGAACAATCCACCGGTGCTCTCCGCGACGTCCCGCAATAGCAGCGAATCGATCTCGGATTCGCGCATCTCCGTGCCGGTACGATTGCCGGCGTAATCGAAGATGGGCGTAGGCACCAGCCCCTCGGCGCCTGCACCGATCGTATAGATCACGACGTCCTCATCGGCCGCGAGCCGCGCCGCCTGACGCGGATCGAGCGAACCCTTGTTGCTCGATCCGTCAGTGAGCAGCACGATGAAAGAGCCCACCCTGGGTTGACCCGCCGACCTGCCCTCGCGCAATCGGCGCAGCGATACGCCGATGGCGTCGCCAATGGCGGTGCCATCCTCGATCAGGCCGATGGACAGCCGCGCGCTTTGCTTTCTCAGCCATTCGTGATCGAACGTCAGCGGCGCGAACGTGTAGGCGCGTCCGCCGAACACGACGATGCCGATGCGATCGTCGGGGCGCTCGTTGATGAAGGCCGAAATGATCGGCTTGACCGCCTGCAGACGATTGACCGTCGCGGCGCCGCGCTGAAAATCCTCGGCATACATGCTGGTGGACAGATCGATGGCGATCATGAAGTCGTAGCCACGCCGCTGATGATCGTCCAAGGGAACCAGCACGTGCGGGCGCGCCAGTGCGATCGTCAGCAACGCGATACCGAGGTAGGCGCAGGCGATCGGCCAGAGCGCAGCCGACGCAGCCCCCGGCGAATGCCATTCGTGCGCGCCGGGCACAACCAGCGCGGGCACGCTTCGACGCCGGCGTAGCCACGCGATGACCGGCAGCAACAGCAACAGCAGCAGCCACAGCGGATCGTGAAACGTTGCGTTGGAGATATTCACGTCCCCTGCCTCAGGCTCGCGCGCCGCCGTGGCGATGACGATGAAACCACGCGATCAGGCTTTGCAGCGGATCGTCCACGTTGCCGACGATCAATCGATCCTCGCTACGAGGAAACATTTCCAGGAAATACTCGTCGCGTCGCTCACGCCAGGCCGCATGCGCGGCTCGTTCCGCGCTCGACGTCGTATTCAGCAAAGTCAAGCGGCCTGCCACCGGATCGTAAGCCGAGAACTTCGCATTCCGCGGCAACTCGAGATCCCAGGGATCGTCGGCGCGCACGCCCACGGCTTGAAATCTTTGCTGGAGATCGCGCCACGAATCCGGCATGCCTTGCGGAGCAAAGGCGCCGAACCAGAGCAACACGCTGCCACGGGTGGCGCACTTTTTTACGAAGGACCACGGTAGTGAGCATGCGGTAGGACCGTCGAGCGCGGGCGCCGGCTGACCGAGCAACGTCGCCGCGATCCGCATGATGCCTTTGCGACCGGGCAATGCGCGCTGAAACCAGGACTTGCCCGGCGCGCTATATAAGATTCCGACGCGATCCCGATTGATCGCGCTGATCATCATCAGCAGCGCTGCGGTTTCCAGCAGAGTCTCGCGTCGAGTGCGTCCATCGGAGCCGAACTGCAATGCCGGCGAGTCCTCGAAGACGAACAGGATCGTCAGATCGCGCTCTTCGACAAAACGTTTGCGATAGGGTTCGCCGAGGCGAGCCGTGACATTCCAATCGATATCCCGCGGATCGTCGCCCCACTGATACTTGACGACCTGATCGAACTCCATGCCGCGACCACGAAAGGCCGAGCGATATTCTCCGCTCACCGTCGTGTTGACGGCATGCCGCGCGCGCCACTCCAGTCGCTGCAATAACGCCGTCGGCGCTGAAGGCATCGATGCGAGTTGTGCCGGCA
Organism: Pseudomonadota bacterium; assembly: GCA_023391815.1. Classification (GTDB taxonomy): domain Bacteria; phylum Pseudomonadota; class Gammaproteobacteria; order Steroidobacterales; family Steroidobacteraceae; genus Steroidobacter. The sequence continues at coordinate 171,381 of JAEWAF010000132.1, read as the reverse complement.
TCTCAGGCCCCGCGCGCTGCGCTTTCGGGTACCGCGGTCTGATCGAGAATTTCTCTGAGAATGCGATCGGCAGTGAGGCCGCGCGATTCGGCTTCATAGGACAAGCCGACTCGGTGCCGCATCACATCCGCGAAAACTTCCTGCACCAAGGCCGGGGTCACGTAGTTCGCATCCCGCAGCCACGCCAATGCCTTGCTGGCTTGAAACAAACCGAGGCAGGCGCGGGGCGAGGCGCCGTACGAAAGTGTCTTTTGCGAGCCGGCCGCGATGGCGCGAGTCGCGCGCACCAGCTTGACGACATACGCCTGCACGGATTCCGCCACGTAAACGCGGTCGACTTCCTGGCGCAGGCGAAGCAGCTCCTCGCCGCTCGATACCGCGAGCAGCTCGGGATGCGACGTGACGGATCCCCAACGCTGCACCATCTGCAATTCGTCGAGCTCACTCGGGTAATCGAGCAACAGCTTGAACAGGAAACGATCCAGTTGCGCCTCGGGCAAGGGATAGGTGCCCTCCTGCTCGACCGGATTCTGCGTGGCCATCACCAGAAACGGGCTCGGCAAGGGATAGGTGATTCCGCCGAGCGTCACCTGCCGCTCCTGCATCGCTTCGAGCAGCGCGCTCTGGACTTTCGCCGGCGCGCGATTGATCTCGTCGGCGAGCACCAGGTTTGCGAAGATCGGTCCGTGATGCGGCGAGAACCGGCCGTCGCCGGGCGAGTAAACCATCGTGCCGACGATATCGCTGGGTAACAGGTCCGGCGTGAACTGAATGCGCTCGAACTGCATGCCCAGCGCCTGTGACAACGATTTGACCAGCAGCGTTTTCGCCAGGCCCGGCATGCCTTCGAGCAGCACGTGTCCGCCGGTCAGCAGCGCGATCTGCAGCCGCTCGACGATGGTGAGCTGGCCCAGCACGGCCTTGCCGATCTCCGCCGAGACTCGACCCGACCATTGCGCCCCGCTCCGCTGTGTGGTTTCGACGGCCACGTGACTGACTCTTTCACTACGCATTGCTTCGTCTCGCATCGCCCTCGAGCTCGGGCTGTATCGACTCTTGATTGACGCCCGCCGTGGCTCGCAGCTCGCCTTCCCATTTGGAAACCACGGCGGTCGCAATGCTGTTGCCCACAACGTTGGTGGCCGAGCGGCCCATGTCCAGGAAATGATCGATGCCGAGCAGCAGCAACATGCCGGCCTCCGGCAAATCGAATTGAGTGAGCGCGGCGGCGACGACGACCAGCGAGGCGCGCGGCACGCCGGCGATGCCTTTGGATGTGAGCATCAGCACGGCGATCATCGCGACCTGCTGCGCCAGGCTCACTTCGATGCCGTAAGCCTGCGCGATGAACATGATCGCGAACGTGCAATACATCATCGAGCCGTCGAGATTGAATGAGTACCCGACCGGCAACACGAAGCTCGCGACGCGATTGGTGCATCCGAAGCGCTCGAGTTCTTCGAGCGTGCGTGGATATGCAGCCTCGGAGCTCGCAGTAGAGAACGCGAGCAACACCGGCCCGCGAATACCGCGCACCAGGCGCAAGACGCTCGGGCCGACGAATACCACGCCGAGCGTAACGAGAATTCCCCACAGCACCGCGAGTCCCAGATAGAACTCGCCGATGAACAAACCGTAGACGCCGATAATGCCCAAGCCCTCTTTCGCAACCGTGCTGGCCAGCGCGCCCAGCACGGCCAGCGGCGCGAAGATCATCACGTACCCGGTGACCTTCAGCATGATTTGGGCCAACGCGTCCAAGCCTTCCAGAACGACGCGGGCACGCGGTCCCAGTGCGGCCATCGCCGTGCCAAAAAACAGCGAGAACACGACGATCTGCAGGATTTCATTGCGCGCCATGGCGTCGATGACGCTGGTCGGCAGCGTATGTTCGATGAATCCCTCGAGCGACATGCCGCTCGCTTGCAGGCCCGAGCTTGCCCCGACATCGGGCACAGGCAGGTTCAATGCCCGGCCGGGCTCGAAAATCTGCACAATAATGAGGCCGAGCACCAACGAGATCAGGGACGCGCCGACGAACCACGCCAGCGCCTTGCCGCCGACGCGACCCACCGTTGCGATGTCACCCATCTTGGCGATGCCGACCACCAGCGTCGCGAACACCAGCGGCGCGATGATCATTTTGATCAGCCGGAGGAACGCAAATGGCAGCAGTCCGATGCCTTCCGCGAAGCGAGTGGCGGTCGTTTCGGACGCCCCCACGTGCACGCCATACCCGAGCACGATCCCGAGCACGAGACTTGCGACGATCAAGACAGTGAGTCGGCTGGATGTCATCAGCGCCTCGACCACATCATGGCCGCGGAGACGCAGCGCTTGGCGAGAATGTCGGTCGGATCGACCAACGTGACCCGGCTGCCTTTCGCGGTGACACGCTCCGGTTCGGACAGGAGCAGCGGTAACTCAGTGCAACCGAGTACGATGACTGCGGCGCCCTGCGTGGCCAGCTCATCGATAGCGGCATCGAGATCGGCGACGCTCGCCGGGCTGGTGAACCCGGCCTTCACGCCTTCCGGGCCGTAAATGGCGTTCATGACCCGAGCCTGCAGCGGCGGCGACGGAATGACTTCCCGCAAGCCGTGATCTTCCAGCGCCCGCCGGTACACGCCGCTGGAAATGGTCCCGCTGGTCGCGAGCAGTCCGACTTTGCGCAGCTCTGGAAACATTTCCCGGATGTGCTTCACCGTGACGGTGAGCATGTTCATGATCGGGATATCGAGCTCGGATTGCAGCGCTTCGACGAAGGCGTGCGCGGTGTTACAGGGAATGGCGATCAGGTCCGCCTCGCCGGCCTGCAGCTTCTTGCAGGTCGCGTACAGCGCGAGCGTCGGGTCCATGCCGTCGCCGAGCAGATGCTCGGTGCGATCGGGAATCTGTGGATTCTGCTCGACCAGCAGCCGCAGATGATCCTGATCGCGCCTGGCCGGCGTGTTGCGCACGATCTTATCGAGAAAATCCACGGTCGCCGCCGGGCCGACACCGCCCACCACGCCGAGCTTGAATGGCCGCTGCACTTCCGAGGCAGGGTCGGCGACGAGATGCTGTGCGTACACACTGTGCGGATCGAGCAGTGGCACAGCCCCCTGAGCCAACTCTTTCGTCACCAGCGCAAGCTCGGTCACGCCGGGTAATAACAATTGCGCGCCCTGCTCGATCAGATCGATGCACGCCTCGCGCAACAGTTCGATGGCATGCCCGCGGCGGCTGCCGCTCTTGATCCCGTTCTTGCCGTACACCGCCTCGGTGACCAGATCGACTCCGTCGCGGGGACGCGCGTATAGCAGCTCGAACTCTTCCGAGCTGAAGTAACGCTCGAACAAAGCGCTCTCGCGCAACGGCGCGGACGTAAGCACGCCGATGCGCCTTGGCGGCGGAACCATGCTACGCACGTGCCCCCGTAGCACTTCGATCATGTCTGCAATCGGCAGCGGCGAGTTCTCCTTCAACTCGTCCATGAACGTATGACTCAGGAAACACGGCAAAACCACGGTGCCGATGCCCCGCGCCCGGAAGCTGTCGATTCTGTTGAAGATGTACAGCATTCGGGCCGTGTCGGCCGCGCTCGGCCCGTGGGATCGCGCGAACGGCCGCTGCTCGAATACGATCTCGAACTGGCCGGCATCGACGTGTCGCTCGGTCGCCTCGATCAGCTTGGAGAGCAGATCCGCGTCCGCGATGGGCGACAGGCCGCCGATGATGCCGAACGACCGTTCGCGCCTCACTGGTGAGCTCATGGAATCTTCGCGTCACTTCTGCCAGGAAAGCGTCCCCACACCGTTCTTGTAGGTGACGGTGGTGTTGAACGGAGCGCAGACCTCCGAGAGATCCTTGAAGATCTGCTCGGCCTCGGCGGCCGGCGATGGATAAGGTTGACCGCGCTTGCTGCGGGGCTGACCGAAACCCATCGACACCGGATGCAACCGGACTTCGCGCAACGTGCGATCGTTGTCGTAGACCACTTGCGCGACCACCGACTGCCAGTATTTACGATCCGCCGGGAAGCCGACCGTATCGTTTTTGGAACGTTTACTGAAGTAATCGCTCGGCAAAGAATCGTTGCCGAGACCGGTCTTCTCGTAATTGTCGGCCGGCTGCAGCTCGACCAGATCGTTCTCGAATATGAAGTTTGCGAGCGAATAGAAGATCGGCTTGCCTTTGTAGACCTCGATGCCGCGCAGGATGTGAGGCCCGTGGCCCACGACCATGTCCGCGCCCGCGTCGATCATCGCGTGCGCGAATTCGACGACGAACTCGGCCGGCATCCATTGATCTTTCGGATTGGCCGCCTCGTGCGCATGAATGCTCACCACCACCCAATCGGCCTGCTGATCCGCATCGCGCACGCTGGCCTGCAGCTCGGCGAGATCGGTCTTGTTCGCCTTCGAGCTGATCTTGATCTCATCGCCGACCACGTACTCGGCGCCGCCGAATACCAGCTTGTCGCCGCTGCCCCCGCCGCCTTCGCCCATGTTCGAGCGAACCGGGCCGCGCAACGTCATGAGCGTGTCGTACGTCGCCTGTGGAACGGTGTATGTCACCGTGTGACGCAACGGATTCAGGCCCGGTCGGCCCGGCATATCCTTGCGCTGCGCGCCGGCGACGATCGGGGAAGGAAAACTCGAGGACGTCGAAATCAGCGCCACCCGCCCCTTCGGCGTATCGAGATAGCCCGGCTTGCGCGCCAGCGCGAGGTTCTCGCCGACACCGGCATACACGAAATTCGTCTTCGCCAGCGCGGCCACCGTGCTGCGCATGCCGTCGACGCCGTAGTCGTTGGCATGATTGTTCGCCAGGCCCAGCAAGTCGAAACCCGCCCACGCCAGCTCATCGGTGATGAAGCGCGGCGATCCCATGTAGGTGCCGCCGCTTTGCTGCGCGCCGGGGATGGTGAAGTCGTGAATCAACGTTTCGAAGTTGGTGAACGCGACGTCGGCCTGACGAATCACACCGAACATGTCGTCCACGCCCGGCGCGCGGAACGTCGACAATCGTCGGTTGATGATCGCGTCGCCCGTCAGCGCGAACACGGTTTTTGTTTCTTGCCCCGCGGCCGACTCCCAGCCGCGCGCCGGACGCGACGGCGACGCCGCGTCCGCCGCTTGAGCGGCCAGCAAGCCCAGCAACACTGCCTTGGCGATTCGAGTCGTGTTTTTCATTAGAAGCTCTTGGTGAGTCTCAGAGTCCAGACGCGTCCCATGGCGACGCTGTTGTAGACGGAGGAGTCGTAACCGGCGCTGTCGGTGGTGAGCGGCGCGTCTTCGTTGGTGAGATTCTTCACACCGACACGCACGTTCAGATCGCTGAGCCAGCTCTCGCCCGCGGGCTGGAACGTGTAAGCGCCGAACGCGTTGAACGTCACCGAGTCCTCGACGCGCCAGAAATACACGCCATCGATCGGATAGACGTAGCTCGGCCGGCCCAGCTGCTCATAGGTCGCCGCGCTGATGCTGGCGCCTGTGTCCGCGTAGGCCCCGATGTAATAGGCGCTGAGTCCCGCCGACCAGACATCGTCCTTCGACCAGAACAGATTCAGCGCGCCACGCCACTTGGTCGCGCCACTCTTGCCGAGCCGCGTTTCCACCGGCGCGTTCGGTCCCGCTTGCCGTTCGTACTTGCTCAGGTAAGTCGCATCCGCCGTCACGCCCAGCCGCCCCCAGGAAAGACGCGGCGAGTTGTAAGTAACGTTGAAGTCGTAGCCTTCGATGGACGCGCTCGCCAGGTTCGAGTACGGCGTGTAGGTGACTTCGAGCACGCCGACCGGTGCCACCCACTGAGATTGCGGCCGACTCGCGTTATATGCAGCAAACAGCGCACGGTCTTCGGCGGTAATAGTCGCGGAGCGCCTGATCAAGGGATCGCCGGCATAAGCCCCGGCGACGCCGCTACCCAGATCGATCTGATCGAACGGAACGCCGCGCGCCAGCGCGGCCTGAGTCGCGGCCAGGAGCATGGCCGCGTCGTTGTTACGGATCTCCTCGGCGTTCGGGCTCGCGATCAGGTTCTCTTGATCGATCTTCCAATAGTCGACCGACACGCGCAGACCGTCGACGAACGGCACGTCGAGCACGAAGCCGAGCGTGCGTCCCTCGGAGGTTTCCGGAACCAGATTCGGATTGCCCTCGATTCCCGTCTGACGCTGGAACTGCCCGTCGACCGGCAGGTTCGTGACCGGGCCACGATACGGATCGAAGCTCGAGCCCACGGTGAAACGGGTCGGATAGTTCATCACGCTCAGATTCGGCGCGCGGAACCCTTCGTTGTACGAGGCGCGAATCATCAGCGGCTCGATCGGCCGCCAGTCCATGGTGAACTTGGGATTGGTCGTGTCGCCGAAGTCGCTGTATTTCTCGTAACGGATCGAAGCGCCGAACTGCAACCGCTCCAGCCCCGGCAGCGCGTTCGCGGCGCCGAAGATCGGCACCACCGTTTCGGCGAAGCCCGCGACCACGGTGCGATCGCCGATCACGTCGCCGGCGGCCGATGCCTGCACGAAATCGTTGTTCGCCGGATTGAGCCCCAGATCGTTCGGTCCGTTGACCCCGGCGAACTGCGGGCGAACCAGCTCGTAATCGTCCCAGCGATGCTCGGCGCCGACGGCGATGGCGATCGGTCCGGCGCCCAGATCCCACAATTCGCCGTTGACGCGCAGATCGACGCTGCCGAGGATATTGCGACCTTCCTGGTGGAATTTCTGGACGAACGCGGACGTGACCGAGTCGGGATTGGTGTATGGCGTGGTCGCGACGACCGCTCCGTTCTGAATCGCGAAGTTATATCCGAACGGGTTGTAAGCAGCGCTGTCGGTGCGCGCCGTCTGCGCGAGCAACGCGCTTTCACGAACGGCGTTCAGCGAGTCGTCTTTCGTCTGCGCCCGTGAGTACACCGCGCCGGATTCCCACGTCCAGCCCGGAACGATATCGCCTCGCAGCCCGGCGGTCGCCGTTATCGAGGTCGTCTCGACATCGATGGTCTCGGCGCCGATGTCGGTGAAACGTTTGGAAACGATCGTGACCGATTGCGCCGGCCCCACCAGGCGCGGCGTGCCGTCCGCGTTCGGCGCGCCCGTCGGACTATAGAAACGCGAGCCGTAGGGGTTGTAAGGATTGTCGGCCGGCACGAACAGCGGCGCGTCCGAGTTGATGCCGTACGCGACTGGCGGCCGTACCATCGTCGAAGTGGCACGATACAAAGCCAGATGGCCGAACGCGGTCAGCTTGTCGTTGATCTTGAAGTCGAGCGCGTTGAACCAGTTGAAGCGCTCGGTTTCCGGCACGGAATAACCGTCGGCGTTCACGTCGTAGTAATAGCCCAGCTCGGCGCCGGTGCGATTCGGCGCGCTGTTCTTGATGCCGACGACGCCGCCTTCCATCGGCGTCAGATAGCGCGTGGCGGTCGAGGCGCCGATGCGGAACGACGGAAACGCGCTGGAAGCGTTGCGATCGAAGAATGGACCGTTGGCCGCATCGAAGCCCGGCGGCGCGACCCGGCGCTTGTCCGAGTCGCCGGCATTCGGCAGATCCGAAGTCTTCAGCTCTTCGCGTGTCAGATAATCGAACGTCGAGATCCAATGCAAGCGCTCATCGAAGGCGTAGTTGCCATGCGTGAACGTGACGCCGAGATCCGAGCCCGAGCCGATCTCCGTGATGCCGGTCTGCACCTGCATCTCGTTACCGACGTAGTTGCTGTCGGTGACGAAGTTGATGACGCCGGCGACGGCATCGGAACCATACACAGCGGACGCGCCGTCACGCAGGATGTCGACACGCTCCAGACCCCGCGTGGGCAGCGTGTTCACATTCACCGACATCTGCGGCACGCCATCTTCCTGCGATGAGATACCGTGCGCGGCAACTCTGCGCCCATTCAACAACACGAGCGTGTTGCCCGAGCCCAGACCGCGCAGGTTCACCGAAGCGATGTCGCCGCGCGCGTTGACGCCGCCTTGATTGGAATCGTTGATCGGAACGTTGACGACCGCAGGCATGGCGGTCAGCAGGTCGACGGGCGTGGCCGCATCGCGCAGCTCCATCGCTTCCTGGCTGACGATGGTGACCGGCAGAGCCGCGTCGTCGGTGCGCTTGATGCTGCTGCCGGTGACAGTGATTTCTTCGAGCGGCGGCGCATCCGTCGTTGCGGCTGCATCCTGCGCCCCGGCTGCTTGTGCATGACCGATGGCGGCCATGACGGCCAGCGCAATCATGCGTCTGGAGGATAAAGGCTCAGTAGCTCTCGACACGGCGTTGCTCCCCAAGTTCTGTGTTAGCCCCCGTGCTCAAGCTAACCAACGTCGTTTGGGGAGTGCGATGAAAAGGCGCGGCCTGTCTATAACCTCGCGTTATTCTCGGATTTGAATTGCCTCATGCTGAGGCACGTCGGCATGGGACGCGACCTGTTTGGGTGCTCAGCCTGGCGCGGCCCACGCCGGTGGCGGCGCCCGGAATGTCACAGGCTCACGGCTCACGGGATGTTTGAATGTGATTTCCCAGGCATGCAGGCACAACGGCGGCGCGTCGATGCTGAGGGTTTGCACGTCGCCGACTTCGCTGCCGGCGAGATAGGCGGGATCGCCGCAGACCGGCCAGCCGAGATGGGCGGCGTGAATTCGAATCTGGTTGGTTCGCCCGGTACGAGGACGGGCTTCGAGCAGCGCCGTACCATCGGCCAGTCGATGGAGCACGCGGAAGTCGGTACGCGACGGCAGCCCGGCTTCCAGATCGACACTGCGCGAGCCCAGCTTGCCCGGTTCGTTACTGATCGGCGCCTCGCAGGTGAGCTCGTCCGCATCGGGGTGACCGTTGACGCGCACGAGATACACCTTCTCCACCTGCATCTGCGCGAACTGATCTTGCACGCGAGCCGCGAAATGGCCCGTGCGGGTGAACACCTGCACGCCGGTCGTATTGGCATCGAGTCGATGCGCCGGGCGCAGCTTCTGGGGTGCGTACACGTCGTACAACAACCATTGCAGCGTGTTCCGATAGAAACGTCCGCCGGAATGGATGGGCAACGGCGCCGGCTTGTTTACTACAACGAGCGCTTCATCTTCATGGAGGATACGCACATCCATGTTCACGGCAGCCTCGATGACCGCGGGCAAGCGATGCAAGTAACGTTCGCCTGACTTCACCCGATGCGTGGCCACGACGGGCTCGCGATCCACATTGAGAATCAGGCCATCCGCGCATTTTTGTTCCCAGACTTCGATGGGAATGTGCCTGACGACCCGGTACAGCGTTGCAACGATGGTCGAGCCATCGCAATCGACCGGCACGTTCACCGGCTTGAAATGATCGTAGGGTTGGCTGCCAGGCAGCGGATTCGCGAGTTGCCGGATCGTCTCGTGGCGCCGCTCGATGCTCGCCTGCATCTGCTCGGCTGGCGTCTTGAAACAATACGGGCACGACTTGCCCCACACGTAGTGCGGATGCTCCTGCTCGGCGGGCGTGAGCGGCGACTGGCATTGATAGCATTGGGTCGAGCCGGTCTCGTGCAGTTTCGGATCGAGCCCGACGCGCTGGTCGAACACGAAACATTCGCCGTCATAGTGCTCGGCGCCGACTTCTTCGAAGTATTTCAGGATGCCGCCGTCGAGCTGCAGGATGTTCTTGAACCCCACCTGCTCCATGTACGGCCCCGCTTTCTCACAGCGAATGCCGCCGGTGCAAAACATCACGACGGTTTGTTCTTTCAGCGCTTCGGGCAATTTCGCCACGGCGGCGGGAAAGTCACGAAAGTGCCCGACGCCGATCGGCAAGGCGTTCTTGAACGTGCCGAGCTTGACCTCGTAGTCGTTGCGCGTATCGAGCAGCGTGATCGGACGGCCTTCGTCCAGCCACTGCTTCAACTGCGTGGCGGCGAGCTTCGGCGACGTGCGCCGGGACGGATCGATGCCGGGCACGCCGAAGGCAATGATCTCTTTCTTGATCCGCACCAGCATGCGGCGAAACGGCTGATGATCGGTGTGGCTGATCTTCGGCTGCAGATCCGCCAGCCCCGGCCAACTGCGCAGCTCGGCCAGCAATCGCTCGATCTGCGCCTCGCCCCCGGCGACGAACAGATTGATGCCCTCGGGGCTGAGCAGAATGCTGCCTTTGAGCTCCTGCTCGGCGCACAGCTCCTGCAAGCGCAGGCGCAGCGACTTCAAGTCTTGCAGCGGCAGGAATTTGTAGGCGGCGATGTTGACGACGGCTTTCATGAGGCCGCGCATCTTATAGAAGCGGCCCGGCGGCCGCGAGAAGGTCGTCCCGGAGTCGCCTTGGGTATTCGTAAGTTGCTGGCGAAGCTACAAAAATCGCCCCGGCGCGTGCGCTCGAACAGCCGTAATCAGCATCGGGTATCGTCGGCGCGACCTGAATCCGACCACACCCATGGACCCTCACGCCGCCGACATCGTCCGAACTCTGCCCGACCCGCGAACTCGGGCGCCCGATGAGCGCTGGCCGGAGCTGCGCGAATTCAACGAGGCGCTGCGAGCTCGTGCGCCCCGAGCTTGGGCGACGCCTCTCTTGGTTGTCGCGAACGTGCTGGCGTTTCTCGCGTGCCTCGTTGCCGGAGGCGATAGTTGGGCTCTGGATCCGCAGGCACTGACTCGCTGGGGCTCGAACGCCGGCCTGCTGGTGATGAGCGGAGAATGGTATCGACTGTTCACCGCAATGTTTCTGCACGGCGACCTCGTCCATCTGGGACTGAATCTGTGGGCGCTATGGGGTCTCGGCAGACTGGTCGAGCGTCTCTACGGCACGCCGTCGTATCTGCTCATCTACGTCGTCTCGGGTGTGTTCGGTGGATTGGCGAGCGTCGCCTGGAATCCCTACCAGAACAGCGTCGGTGCGTCCGGCGCGATTTTCGCGCTGCTTGGGGCACTCGTTGTTTTCCTGGCGCGAGGGTCGACGCGCGTTCCCAAGAAAATCGTTCTCTCACACGGCCTGTCCGCGTTGGTGTTTATTTTGTACAGCACCGCAGTCGGCATGCTGAGCGACAAGATCGATAACGCCGCGCATATGGGAGGAATGATCTGCGGTGGCTTGCTCGGCTGGTTGCTCGCGCGGCCGTTCGACACCGCACGCTTGTCGTTGAGAAAAGTGAGCTCCGCCGCAATCACCGCACTGCTCCTGCTGAGCTTGGGCGTGGCACAAGTTCATGCGTTACGGTCGAGTCGGTCGGCCGTTCAGCGCTACTGGTCGAGCCATCAATGGCTGTTGGCCGGCCAGAAGGACGCCCTGCGAATCGCTGATGACGTGCAAGCCCGAGCGGGCACGATCGGCGAGACAGAGTTCTTGAGGATCATGGAACAGAAGTTACTGCCCTTCTGGAAAGATGCTGAGGCCCGGCTGGTCGCTGAGGGTGCTGTCGACGATCAGGAGCAACAGCAATTCGCGGCAGTGGTGGCCGAGTACGTCAAGCTGCGACACGAAGCCATTCGCACGGGATACGAAGGCGTCAAGCATCGGGATAGGAAACAATTGGTCGAAAGCCGCCGGCTTGCGGAACAAGCCGAGTTCGCTTTGGCCAGGGTGTCACGGCTGGAGATGCGAGCCCGGGCCGAGCGCTTTCATTCCTGGTCGCAAGCCGAACCGGTGAGACACGTGCGCTACGCGCTCGCCGCTCTTCGCTGGAAGTGCTCGAGGCCGCAGAGAGTAGACGGCCCGGCGAGTTTGCATCCCGGGTCGAAAGACGCTGTGACAGACGGCCGAGCTCCTCGGATGCCCGGGTCGAAACAAGTTGTGACAATCGGCGTGTCTCCTGGCGAGCCTAGGTCGATAGACGCTGCGACAAACGACCCGGCTCATTGGAAACCGGTATCGTCAGGCGCGGTGGCAGCCGGCGCTTGTACCGCTGCGCGCGCGTTCGAGACCGGCGACTTTGCGTCACTCGATGGCATGTTACATCCGGCACTCGACGCTCCGGCTTCTGCGATCGCAGAACCAGCACGCCGGCACGAACCGCGAGGCGTCACTTCGCAGCCCCCTGGCGAGATCACGCTGCCCGGTTCCGAGAAATCCCGCGATACTTTTAACGATGCGCAGCTCGCCGGTTTTGTCAGCGGTCTACAGGAGCTCTTCGAGCAACAGCGCTCGCTGGACGGCGCGTTGTCACGACTTGCGGAGTGGCGCCGTGAACGTCCTGGCTCCGATGGCCCGGATCTGGTCGAGGCCATCCTCTTCCGCACTTGGGCCAGGGCGGAACACCGTGAGCCGACAGCAAACTCGCCGGAGCAGTGGCTGTTGTTCAAACAGCGACTCGCCATAGCGAAGGCTGCCTTACAGGACGCTGACCGAGGCGCGAAGTCGAGCCCCGTTTGGCATCGGCTCAATCTGCTGATCGAGCGCGATCTCTCACAATCGAGCGCTCAGATCCACGAAGGTGCAATGACGAACCACGAGAACCATCAAAACGCGCAGTAACCAACCACCCGCTTACTTCACGGCGCCAGCACCGCGCCCGACCACACCAGCGATCATCACAATCGCGGCACCAACGGCGCCAGCCACATAGTTCCACCAGCTCGGCATACCGCCGAGCATCGGTTGCAACGCCACGTCATGTAAAAGCATGCCGCCCGCGATCCACCCCAGGAGCCCCGCGCCCACCGTGATCACCCACGGGAAGCGGTCCATCAGCTTCAGAACCAGCTTGCTGCCCCAGACGATGATGGGGACGCTGATGGCGATACCGAAGGCCACGAGCCCGATGTGGCCCTTCGCGGCCGCGGCCACCGCGATGACGTTATCGATGCTCATGACCGCGTCGGCCACCACGATGGTGCGGATCGCGCCGAACAGATGGTCGGCGGCGTGAATGTCGTGATCGTCGCCGCCCTCTTCTCGCAGCAGCTTGATCCCGATCCATACCAGCAAGAGCGCGCCGACGATCTTCACGAATGGGAGCGCCAGCAGCTTCAGCGCGAAAAAGATCAACACGATCCGCAGGGCAATCGCACCGAACACGCCCCAGAAAATGCCCTTGTTGCGCAGGTGCTCGGGCAATCCCCGACAGGCCAGCGCGATGACGACCGCGTTATCCCCACCCAACAGGATGTCGATGAGGATGATCTGCAGGACGGAGACCAGCAGGCCACCCTCGAGGTTCAGTTCGTGCATCCGGGGATGAAAGGACTCGGTGGAGATCGGGGGCGCGCAGGATAGCGCACCCGATGCATCCACTTCACCCCTGCAAAGGTGGCAAGGTCTCCAGAAGACCGAGGTGTTCCGACGCGAGCATGGCACCGATGTAGCCGTCCGGCCGAACCAGGACCCAATCGCCGGGTGACAGGCCGTATGCACTGCTGAAATGGCCCTCGGCATCGATCAGATCGCCACGCGCGCCGAACGTGTGAATCCGCAGTCCCGCTCGGGGCCGGACGCAATCGCGCTCGACATCCAAGCCCAGCAGCGTCCAGTGCGATCCGGCAAACAAATCGAACAGCCGCTTGCGTTGACCGCTCGCGCCCTGAATCGGAGCATCCGGTGCTCGATCGCCCGCACGCAGGCCCCCGGACCGCTCCGGCATCTCCAACCCGAGCGAGCTCCCCCGATAGCCGATATCCAGTTGATGCACTTCGCGCCCGCGACGGAGATCGCCGCGCTTGGCCGCATCGAGAAGATTGGCCGACAAACCCAACACACCCGCGGCAATCGGTCGTCGCTCCTCCTCGTAAGTATCGAGCAGGCTCTCCGCACGACCGGCGATAACAGCCGCGAGCTTCCAGCCCAAGTTGTATGAGTCCTGTACGCTGGTGTTGAGCCCCTGACCGCCCGTCGGCGGATGAATGTGCGCGGCATCGCCGACCAGGAACACGCGACCGATACGATATCGATCCGCGAGCCTCGCATTCATGCTGTACGCCGACGCCCACGAGACAGACTCGATGCGAATGTCTCGTCGATTCGTTCGCTCGACGAGCATGGCGTTCAATGCGGATGCCGACAGATCGACGTCGCCTTCGATAGGGATCGCTGCCTGGATCTGAAACAGTTCGGTCCCTGCCAAGGGACACACGGCGAAGTGAGTCTGCATCGTTTCAGAGTTGAACCGATGCCAGGCGTTGCGATCGAGCCCATTCAACAGCACATCCGCGACCAGCGCGCGCACGCCGAGTGTTTTTCCAGGAAAACCGATATCGAGCGCGTGACGCACGAAGCTACGCCCGCCGTCAGCACCAATGAGATATCGCACTCTGACGTGTTCCTCGCGTCCATTGCGGCTGAGGCGCGCCGACACGCCGTCTTCATCCTGCTCAAACCCCACCAATTCACATCCGAACTCGACGGCGTGACCGAGCTCAGCGAGCCGCTCCCGCATCACGCGCTCCGTGAGAAACTGCGGAATCATCAGCGGAATGTGATATGGCTCGGCAGGCGTCGGCTCGCGAGGCTCCATCAAGTTCGATTCGACGTAGCTGCCGTCGCTGCGATATTCCCGCTGCGGCGGATATAGACCTCCGCGCGCGACGATCCGATCGAGAATGCCGAGGTCTTCGAAGATCTCCTGCGTGCGCGGTTGAATTCCCTTGCCTCTCGATCCTTGAAAAGGCTCCGGCATTTTTTCGGTCACTCGCAAACGCACTCCGCGGCGCGCGAGATCGATAGCCAGAGCGAGCCCGGCCGCGCCGGCACCGCAGATCAACACATCGGTCGAGTATTGCATCCTGTTTGCTCCATATGTGTAATGTGCACATATCTGGAGGAACCCTATGCCGCGGGCCAAACGAGTGCAAGCTGCACATATTTCGTCTCAGCAGCTCAGGGACTTGCATCGATCCCTGATCGACATCATCGGCGAGTTCAATCGTCCGCAACGGGACGAGTACATGGTGCGGGCGGCCGGCATCTCGCTCGAGGGAGTGTTGTTTCCGCTGCTGGTGAGCATCGAGCGGATCGGCCCGATCGGCTTGGTCGAGCTGGCCGACCGTTGCGGCCGCGACTACACCACCGTGAGTCGACAGGTTGCGAAGCTGGAAGCGTTGGGATTGGCGAGACGCGAGGAAAGCTCGGTGGACCGTCGCGTGCGCAAAGTCGCGATCACGCCTCAAGGGCTGGCGATGACCAAGCGCATCGACATCGCGCGCGAGCGTTTCGCGCGCGCGATTCTCGATTCATGGGATCCGAAAGACGCCGAAGCCCTGGTGCGGCTCAGTCGTAAGCTCGCGGATGCACTGAAAAGCTGAGCTGCCGGCGCTCAGCGAGCGGCGCTGGGCGACGGCTTGAACAGCAGATCCTGGAAATCGAAGCTGAAGTCGGCGAGCGGCGAGATGGCTTTCATGGTCATCTGGCCGATCGAGCCGTCGGACTGCAGCGAGAACGTCACGTATGCATCTTCCGTCATGGTCCGATCTTTCCAACGAGTGCGGAACGTGTCGTAGCGGACGTGCTCGAGCTTGCCGGTGAAGGCCGGCGTGTGCTCGAAGCGGATCGACAGGCCGTCGACGCCCTGCTCGATGGTGACGTGCCCGTACCAGTCGTCGCGATAACGACCCGCGTACTTGTCCAGAGACAGCGACGGTCCCTTGCCACTGTGTTCCGGCGTCGTCGCCGACGCGGCCGCAAGCACTTTCCGGGCTTCGGCGATTCTGCCCTGGAGCACGCCGTGGAACGCACCGATCCAGTCCGGGCTCGACAGGCCGAGATAATGATCCAGCAATCGATTCTGGATCGCGGCGAGCGCAGCGGTCTCTTCCGAGTTCGTCAGGATCGCGAACGCGACATCCTTGCCTGGAACGATCACGACCTGCGCCACGCTCCCCAGCACACCGCCACCGTGCGAGATGACCGGCTGGCCGCGATAGTCGCTGTAGCCCCATCCAAGTGCATAAGCGCGGAAGTTCGCTTGTGCAAGCTCGAGCGGCTTCGGATTCTGTGCCACGGGGATCAGCGTTTGACTGGTCCACATCTCGCGAGACTGCGCTTCGCTGAACAGGCGCACGTTGGTGCGAGGATCGAGGCCGCGACCGAGTTGCAACTCGAGCCAACGTGCGACGTCCGCGATGCTGGCGTTCAACGAGCCGGCTGGCGCAGAGTTGTCGAAGCTCATCTGACCGGTCAGTGGCGACATCGGCCCAGCGCCGCGAAGCTCGGTCGACACACGCGCATGAGGCCAACCTTTGTTCGCGCCGGGAGGCGTCGTCGACGAAGTCATCGTGTGCTCCATCTGCAGCGGCGCGAGGATGCGTTGACGAACGACGTTCTCCCAACTGTCCTTGCAGATTTCTTCAATCACACGGCCCGCGACCACGTACAACAGATTGTCGTAGGCATAGCCGCTGCGGAAGCTGGTAGCGGGCTTGATATATCGGAGCTTCTCGACGATCTGAGCACGAGTCAGCGTGGTCTCAGGCACAAACATCAAATCGCCCGCGCCGAGGCCCAGACCGCTGCGATGAACGAGCAGATCCCGCACGGTCATCTCGCTGCTCGTGTACGGATCGTACATTCGGAATCCGGGCAGCAGATCCACGACTTTGCTGTCCCATGACAGCTTGCCTTCATCGACCAGCATCGCCAGCAAAGCGCTCGTGAACGCCTTCGTGGTCGAGCCCATCGAGAACATCGTCTGCTCGTCGACCTTGGCGGCCTCTCCCATGCGACGAACACCGTACGTACGCAGGACGGGCGGCTTGCCGCGCTCGGAGATCGCGATCGCCATGCCGGGCGTTTCGAACGTGTCGAATACGCGCTTGACGTAGCGATCGAGATCGCTTGGTGGAGCGGCGTGAGCCGATGCGAACACGACGACTGTGGTCGCGATCGCGACACGCAAAGCCACTCGAACCTGATTCAGCATCGACATCGTGATCACCCGGACCGCCTCAATAGTTCACGTCGAAAGCAATGAGATGGAACGCCAGCGCCACCCAGAGCACGACCAGCAAGCCCAGCGCCAGCAGCACGGCCCAGGTCTTTGCGTACCAATTGCGAGCGCCTCGCACGACGACGCTCGCGTTCCACACACCGATTGCAGCCGCCGCGAAGAACACGATCGCGGACAACAATTGGACGATCCACAACAGCACGTCGGATGTCGAAGAAGTGAGGCTCTCGCCCAGCACGACAGACCCAACCACGCCCCAGGCGATGAACAGCGCAATCACCGCGGTCGAGGCGATGCGAATCCAGCGATGAGCGACTGCGTCGCGCCCAGCCAGGCCGTAACTCACACCATAGTGCCTGCGCGTCAAAGCGGAGATCGGCCACGCAAGAGTCGTGAGAGCCAGCGCAATCAAACCCACGAGCAATGCCGGCATGAGCCACGCAGGGGAGATCGACGCCGGCATCGGCTCGAACACCATGAACGGCGACACCCATTCAAATGCGAAGCGCGTGATCCGACCGCCTTCCGCGTGCGCGGACAGGAAGCTCTCGCCATCGACATCGCGCCACACGAACGGCTCGACTTCACGCCACTTGATGGGCACACCGGCGTCGTTCATGGCCATGGACACGCTGATCGTGCCGTCGGCGTTCGCAAAGACTTTAGTGGGGCTGAGCAGTCCCAGGATGCTCAGGAAGTTTGTCTCCATTCGGCGCGAGACCTGGTACACACCCGTCATCATGCGAGCATGCTCGGCTGCCGTTTGCGGATCGACCTTGCCGTCGAACGTGGGGCCAGGCAGATAACGATCGGTGAACTGCTCGAACACGGCCTTGCGGATCTTGCCGGCCGCGCCCTCCTTGCCCGCGCTGTTCAAGGAAATGAACAGGCCGATATTGTCGTCGAGAAACAGATACAGATCGGAATGGAACCACGCCGTGTCGCCAGCATGCGAAATGATGCGTCGGCCGTTGCGGTTCTGCTCGTAGAAGCCGAGCATCATGCGATCCACGCGAGGCAGGATTGTAAGCGCTGTCGTGTGCATCTGTTCGGCGGTCTCCGCCTTGAGAATCCGCGTGTCCCCGAATGCGCCCTTCTGCAGATGGGCGATCATGAATCGCGCCATGTCCGCGCCCGATGACGCCTGGCTGCCGGCCGGCGCAGCGACGACGACCTCGAACGGCTTCGCTTTCCCATCCGACGCCAGTGCGTAGCCTTGCGCCATCAATGGCTGCAAACGTTCCGGCAGCGGTTGGCGGAACGTCGAATGTTCCATGCCCAGCGGTGCGAGGATGTGCTGATCGATGTAATCGTCGTACGAGAGGCCGGAGACGCGGGCAACGATGTAGCCTGCGAGCGAAGTGGCATAGTTCGAATAGGCCGGGGTCGTGCCCGGCGCGAAGATCCGGGTCGGCACCCATTTCTTCAGATACACGTCGAGCGGATCGAACGGCGTGCCTTCGGGAATGATCAGATCTTTGACCCGCTCCTCGAACCCGGGCGTGTGCGTCAGGATGTTTCGTAAGGTGATCGGCTGGCCATCGCGCGCCGGGATCTTGAAATCCAGATAGCCGTTCACGTCCGCGTCCAGATCGAGCTTGCCCTGCTCGACCAGTTGCATCACCGCGGTCCAGGTCGTCAGCTTGGAGATCGAGCCCGGACGGAACAGCGTGGTATCGGGATCGACCGGCTTACGCGCCGCCACGTCGGCATAGCCGTAGCCCTTCTTAAGAAGCGTCGAGCCATCCTTCACGACGACCACGACCGCGCCCGCCACGTCGCCGGTGGCCAGCGCATATGGCAGGAAGCCATCGAGCCATGCCTCGGCATCCTCGCGCGTCAAGGGCCTCGCCGCGGAGTTGGGCACATCCGCGGATGTGACTTGCGGTTCGGGCGCCGGTGGCTGCGATGGAATCTCACTCGCCGCCGCGAACAGCGCCCGCGAAAACAACAGCATCGTCATCAACGTGACAGCACGTGCACGCATTCCGAATCCCCACAGTCGTTTTAGGAATGGGCGAAAACAATCCTTATCAGGACATCTTAGCCCTATATAGAGAATCGTCAACCGCGACTCGGAGGCCCCCTCCCCGGGCCTCCTCATCGCATCGACTTCATCTCTTGTGGCACGACAGCGTGCCCACCCGAACGAACAGCACGTATGCCTGTTCGCACTCGTAGATCAGCTTCTGTCCGCAGCCTTCGGCTTCGAGCGAATATTCGCCCAGGTAGTGGCGCACCCGTTGCTTGACGTTCACTCGCGAGGCATCGCACGCAAGCTCGCCGCTCGCCTGCTCGCGAACGTTTTCTGGAGCGGAAACACACGCCGTACAAAGCACGGCCGCCGCTGCGACGATGAGCATTCTCATGATCAGTAGTAGAGATTGAGCTTGACCAGATTCAGGCTGAACGCGATCCAGGTGATCGCCACACAGGACGCGGCCAGCACGACACTCCAGGACTTGCTCCACCATCCGGCACCGCCTTGGACTGAGAGCCACGCGTTCCAGATCGCGACACCGACGCCGATCAGCCCGATGAAGCCGAGCAGATGGAGCACCACGAACCAGGCATCCAATCGGCCATCGAACAAGGCCAGATTCGCCAGACCCGACTGGATCAGCAGCACCCATCCGATCAAAAAAGTGAGATTGACGATGGCCGCGCCCAGAACCAGGCGGCGCGCCAACATTTGCTGCTTCGTCAATTCCAGCGTCACGCCGTGACGACGACGAATCAAGGCGGCGACCGGCCAGGCGATGACAGTCAGCAACAGGCTCGCCACTGACAACAGCACGACCGGAATCATCCAGCCACCGGACTCCCCGGCCGGCACCGGCATGAAGACCTGCACGCCGCTCGATGTGTCATGCCCGAGGAATCGCACGCGCCCGTCCACGATCTTCGCTGCCAGGCGCTCCTTGCCGCCGACCTCGCGCCACACGAACGGCGCCACTTCGCGCCAGAGCTTCGGCTGACCGTTGAACGCGGTGAGCGGAGGAATCACGAGCGTGCCATCGGGATTCGCGGTGATCTCGAACTGGCCGAGCATTCCGACGGCATCGAAGAATCCCTTTTCAGAGCGGCGCGAGCTTTGGTACCGGCCCACCACGAGTCGGCTGTGCTCGACTGCCGTACTAACGGTTGGCTCATCCGGCACGGGCGCGGGGAAATATCGATCCGTGAATTGCTCGAATAGAGCGCTCCGTACTCCGCCCACCGCGCCTTCTCTGCCAGTGCTGTTGAACGACATGAACAGGCCCACGTCCCGATCCATGAACAGGACCAGCTGACTGTGGAAGACCTGCGTATCGCCCCCGTGCTCGAGAATGCGTCGGCCATTGCGGTTCGCTTCGAAGAAGCCCAGCGCCATGCCGTTCACGGGCGGAGTCGCCTGAAACACGGAGTTGTGCATGAGACGGGCGGTTTCCGGCTTCAGCAAAGTCGGTGCTCCGCCGTCCTCCGCACGCAGATGCGCGATCATGAAGCGCGCCATGTCGGCGCCGGTGGCGCTGATGCTGCCCGCAGGCGCGGGCCCGACCAGCTCGAAAAACGACGGCGCGCCCGATGCGCGGTCATAGCCCTTCGACATGTCGGCCACGAATTTTTCGGGCAACGGCTGCCGGAACGTCGAGCGCTGCATGCCGAGCGGTTCGAAGATGTGACGATCCAGATAATCGTCGAAGCTCTCGCCGGAGACACGCTCGATGACGTAACCCGCCAGCGCCAGGCAATAGTTGCAATAGGATGGCACCTCGCCCGGTGGGAAGATCCGTGACCACCCTGGCATCTTCACGTAAGACCCCAGGGTTCCGAGTTTGTCCGGATCCGAGTGCATGAGCTCGCGCACCGACTCGTCGAAGCCGCCGGTATGGGTGATGAGATTGCGCATCGTCACCGGCTTGCCGAAAGCGTCGGGGATCTTGAAGTCGAGGTATGTGTCGACCGGCGCATCGAGATCGAGCTTGCCTTGCTCGACCAGCTGCATCACCGCCGTTTCCGTGAACAGCTTGCTGACCGAACCCGCTCTGAACAGCGTGCGCTCGGGATCGACGCGCCGGCGTGCCTCGACATCGTCGTAGCCATATCCCTTCTGCAACAGGACTTCGCCATCCTTCACGATGACGACGACCCCTCCCGCGATGTCACCCCGCTGCAGCTCATAGTCGAGAAAGCCATCGAGCCAGGTCTCGACATCGGTGCGGGTGAGCGCGGGAGCCGATGTGCTCACGGCCGTACTCGCCTGCGGTTCCGAATCATCGGCGAACGCCGCGCCCCACGAGCCCAAGCTGCAAAGGACGACGGCGAGAGTGCTGGCAAGACGCATACGTTCTCCGAGACGGCACATTCGCCCCGGACTCTACGATGCTGTCCGCCAGAACGGCCGATTTCGTGTCGAACGGTTCGAACGGAGGGGTGAGCGGTCTACACGCTCATTTGCAGGCGGAACAATCGCGCCTGACGGCGAGAGATTTCCACCGCGGACCCGCCTCGCAGCCGGACGTGCAGTTGCCCGCCGACGCCGAGCTCGACGTTCTCGATGAAATCGACGTTGATGATTTGCTTCCGGTTGGCGCGAAAGAAACGCTTCGGATCGAGCCGTTGCTCCAGCGTGTTCAACGGGCGCCCCAGCAACGGACGCTCCTCACCCCAGAACAAACGAACGTAATTCCCCTCCGCCATCAGCATGCCGACTTCCCGCAGCGGCACGAACCAGCAACGATCGCCATCGCGAACGAACAGTCGTTCGAGAATCTCATTCGATGCAACTTGGACAGCACGGTCCTCCGGTATCGACCGCGCCTTGGTCAGAGCCGCCGCCAACCGCTGGGGCTCGATGGGCTTGAGCAGATAATCGAGCGCGTTGACTTCAAAAGCGCGCACCGCATGGTGGTCGTACGCAGTCGTGAAGATGACGCGCGGCACGTGATCGAGTCGTGCGAGCAGATCGAAACCCGAACCACCCGGCATCTGGATGTCGAGAAAAATCAGCTCCGGCGCGAGCGCTTCGACTCGGGCGGCGGCTTCCGTCACGTCGCCCGCCTCGCCCACGATTTCTATCCACGGGAACTCCGCGAGCAACCGCCGCAGCTCACGCCGCGCCAGCGGTTCGTCATCGACGATGAGCGATTTCATGCAACAACTTCAGTTGGAACCCGGATTCGTGCGATGGCCAGATCCGATTGCGACAGGTCCAGCACCAGCGCGGCGCGCGCTCCGAACAGCAATCGCAATCTCTCGGCCGCATTGTACAAGCCCGATCCCTGTTGCTCGCTCGGCCTCGGATTCGTCGGACGCGGATTGCTCACCTCAACGTGCAGAGCATTCTCACGGAGCGCCGCCGAGATCCGCAGGACGCCGCCGCCGGGCAACTCGGCGATTCCATGCTTGATCGCATTCTCGCCCACGGTTTGCAACAGCATGACGGGAATGCGTACCTCGTGCGTGTCTTTAGCGATGTCGAGCTCCACCCGCATTCGCTCGCCAAGACGCAACGCTTCCAGCGCCAGATAATCCCCGACGGTTTTCAGCTCGCGCTCCAGCGATACCAACTCGTCGTGATCCGATCTCAACGTATATCGCAACAGCCCCGCAAGTTGCGTGACCGCATCCCGAGCACGCGCAGGATCCTCGGCGATCAGAGCGCGCACGCTGTTGAGCGAGTTGAACAGGAAGTGCGGATTGATCTGCGACTTGAGCAGCTTCAGCTCCGCGGATTGCAGGGCCCGGCTCAGCTCCGACTGGCGCAGCTCGGCGGTATGCCGGTCGCGCACCGAAGTGATGCTGATGTACAGGGCCGTCCAGATGAAAAAGATCAGGCTCCAGTTGACGGTTCGAAGCGTCAGCGGATCCATCGAGACGATGAACGCCGGCAGGCCTTCGAGGGCCTGTTTGTCGTGAATCGTTTCCAATCCCCACAGCGGCGCGACCGCCATGAAATGCATGGCCGCCCCCACCACGAAGCCGAGCAGCACACTTGCCAGCGCCACTCGCGGCAGCAGCTGCCTCAGGCTCAACCTCTTCCAGCCTCTGCGCAACATGAATATGCGGAGCAACTGCGTGAGGCCGATGGCAGCCACGTTCAATGCCGCGATATCCACGACGATGCGCTCCCAGGGCAGCGACAGTGTGGCAAGGGCGTTCGATACCTGGCTCGCGCCATAAAGCCCCCAGCCGAGAAGCTGGCAGCTCCAATACGCGCGCGAGGTGTTCAATGGAGTGATGGACTGGGTCATTCGCTCACTAAGCTAAACCATCGGCGGCCGGCGAACGAGATCGCGGGGTGAACGGCCGCACAGCCGTGTGAACGGTCGCGAGCCGTGTCGATCGGTACGACCTGCGCCACGCCGTCGCTCCGGGCGGCCCATTTCATTTGAGAACGCTGGTCCCATTGGATAGCATTTTTCCATTCAGGACTACCCTCGCGAGCAACTCAAGATGTCCAAGCGCGCCCTGCTCTCGTTGTTGTTTGCCGGTGTGCCGGCGGCGGTGCTCGCGAGTGCTCCCGCCGTGTCGAACCGGCCGGACTACTCGAAGTACAGCGAAGAATCGTTGAAGAGCGAGTTGAAAGAGAGCGCGGCCGAGGAACGCGCGGTGCTCGTTCCGATGCGAGATGGCGTCGGGCTCGCGACCAATGTGTTCCGTCCGAAGGACGCGAAGGGCCCGTTGCCCACTATCCTGTGGAAGACGCCATACAGCGAGCTCGGCATGCGCGGGTCCTCGCTGCGTTATGCACTCGCCGCCGTCAAGCAGGGCTATGCGTTCGTGATCCAGAACGAGCGCGGGCGATACTTCTCCGAAGGGAAATATCAGATCCTCGGGTATCCGCAGACTGACGGCTACGACGCGCTCAGCTGGATCGCGAAGCAGCCGTGGTCGAATGGCAAGGTCGGCACGCTCGGCTGTTCTTCATCGGCCGAGTGGCAGCTCGCGCTGGCGGCGCAGAATCATCCCGCTCATGCGGCGATGGTGCCCATGTCCGCGGGCGCAGGCATTGGCAAAGTCGGACGCTTCCAGGAACAAGGCAACTGGTACACCGGTGGCGTGCCTCGCAACCTCTTCTTCGTGTGGTTGTACCACGTCGACAACCCCTTGCGCGCGCAGCTGCCGGCCGAGCTCGATCCCAAGATCCGCTCGCGCATCTCTCAATACAACGACCTGGAGGCGAAAAAGCCCGAGGTCGTCTGGACCAGGCAGATCAAGCATCTGCCCGTCGACACGATGCTGACCGATCTGGGCGAGCCGCCCGGCACGTTCGAGGAGCTCATCAAGCGCACCCCGGCCGATCCGGCCTGGCGCGCGGGCGGTCTCTATCACGACGACATGGGCTGGGGCGTGCCGGCGCTGTGGTTCAACAGCTGGTACGACGTGTCGATCGGGCCGAATCTCGAACTGTTCAATCACGCGCGCAGCGTGAATACCGACGCGGAAGCCAGCGCGAATCAGTATGCAGTGGTCGCGCCGGTGGCTCACTGTCAGTACAGCAAGCTCAGCTCCGAGACCGAGGTCGGCGAGCGCTCGATGGGCGATGCGCGTTTCGACGTCGACGGCACGATCTTCGCGTGGTTCGACCGCTGGCTGAAGGGCGAGAAGAACGCGTTCGCTGCGTCGACGCCGCATGTTCGCTACTTCACCATGGGCGAGAACGCATGGAAGTCGTCCGCGCAGTGGCCACCGAAGCCAGCGAAGACGGTTCGGATGTATCTGCGCAGTGGTGGCAGCGCGAACAGCTTGTACGGCGACGGCCGGTTGGAGCTGACGCCTCCGCCCGCCAGCGAGAAGCCCGATCGATTCACCTACGACCCGCTGAATCCAGTGCAGACCGTCGGCGGCGGCGATTGCTGTAACGGCGGCATCGTCATCCCCGGCGCGTTCGATCAACGCGCGGTGGAATCGCGAGCCGACGTGCTCGTCTACAGCAGCGAGCCTCTCGAGGAGCCGATGGAGGTCAGCGGATTCGTCGACGCCGTGCTGAAGGTCTCATCGAGCGCCAAGGACACGGACTTCGCGGTGAAGCTGGTCGATGTGGCCCCGGACGGCACGGCTTACATCATCGCCGACACGATCTTCCGCGCGCGCTATCGCAACGGCTTCGACAAGCCGGAGCCGATGACCAGCGGGAAGGTCTACGAGATCCGCCCCACGCCGATGGCCACGAGCATCCGCTTCGACAAGGGCCATCGGCTCCGGGTCGAGGTGACCTCCTCGAACTTCCCGAAGTTCGTTCGTAATTTGAACACCGGCGGTGCGAACGAAAGCGAGAGCGAGCCAGTGATCGCGCGGAACACGATTCATCACGCCGGAGACGAGGCGTCGTACGTGGAGCTGCCGGTCGTCACGAGTCGATAAAGTCGCGGCGAGAGTCAAGCCCGAGCAAGCGCGAGTCGCGGGTCAGATCGAACGACGATTGTCGAGTCTTGACAGAGCGCTCGGCTTTGCTCACGTCACTCAGGTCATCCGTGCACGCCAAGTGATCCACAAAAGTTGTGGGCAACCCTGTGGATATCTCTGGCAGCAGGGTCTCTCGCCGGGAAAAACCCGCGTGGAAATCGCGTGGTCAAAGTTTGATCAATCGAGCGGCCCAGCGAGCGCGGTTTTGCGCGCAGCGCGCGATGGACGTTGCGAGACCGAGTAAGCGTGCGTCGCCAGACTATCGAGCGACGCTGGCTCGTACTGCATCCTTCGCAACATCGATGAAGGCGCGAGTCTTCGCGGGCGGAGCGATATTTCCCGGGTAAGCCGCGTACAGAAAGGTCCGGCGCATCGCCCAGCCCGAAAGGAGCCGAACGAGACGCCCCGCCAGCACTTCTTCACGCAGGTCAGGCGTACAGGGAAACCCTGAAATGCCGCTGCCTTGGAGCACCAGGCGCAACACCGCATCATTGCTCGCGACCGAAATGGAGCCGCGTGTCTTGACACGCACCTTGCGGCTGCCGCGATGGAAATCGATCGACCACGGCGATGCCAGCAACGACAAGGCGATCCACTCATGACCCGCGAGGTCTGAGGGCTTGCGTGGCATGCCATGTCGCGCGAGGTAGCTCGGGGCCGCGACCGTCCACAGCTCGAGCTCTTCCAATACCACGGCGCGCAGCGAAGAGTCGGCCATCGGTCCGATGCGTATCGAGAGATCGAAGCGCTCGGTGATCAAGTCGAGCTTCTGGTCCGTGGGCACGTAATCGATACGCATCGCCGGATACCGCTCTCGGTACGCCGCGATCCAGGTCGCCACCAGGCCGGACACCGCCTGCGTACTCGTCAGCCGGAGTGTGCCTGAAGGCTGAGCCCGGCCCGTGCGGGCGCGCTCCATCGCCGCCTCCGCGTCCGCCAAGAGCGCACGACAGTCGGCAAGAAACGCTTCGCCCGCCTCCGTGATCGCGAGCTTGCGCGTAGAGCGCTGTAACAACTGCGCTCCCAACTCCCGCTCCAGGACCGCGACCGCCTGACTGATGGCGGATTTGGTCGCATTGAGCCGATCCGCCGCGGCGGTGAACGACCCCGCCTCCGCCACTGCGACGAAAGCGACCAGACGAGCCAGCGAGATGGCGGGCGTTCTCATCGATTGTTCTCGGTAACTGGACAATGAATTATTGCGTGGCCGCTTTTTCGGAACAATGCCGGCGCGCAGGATGGCACCCATCGATGCCAACCCACCACTCACAAGGAACTGCCATGTACGTCCTCCTCGGCTCCAACGGCAACATCACCTCCAAAATCGCCAGCCTCCTGCTCGCACAAGGCGCACCGATCCGCGTGGTCGGTCGAACGGCGAAGTCGCTCAGCACCCTCCGCGCGGCCGGCGCTGAGATCGCCACAGGCGATATGGCCGATGCAGACTTTCTAGCCAAGGCGTTCGCAGGCGCCACCGCCGTCTACGCCATGATCCCGGTCGGGCAATCGGAGCCTGACATGGCGGGGACCCAGAATCGGCGCGGAGAAGCGATCTCACGCGCGATTGCCACGGCTGGCGTCAAGCGTGTCGTCAACCTCAGCAGCGTCGGCGCCCACCTGGCCTCAGGCACCGGACCGATTGCCGGTCTGCATCGGCAGGAACAGCGTCTGAATGCACTCGACGGTGTCGATGTGCTGCACGTCCGGCCCGGATATTTCTTCGAGAATCATCTGGCCGCGTTAGCGATGATTCCGACGATCGGCGTCTATGCGGACATGACGGCGCCCGATGTACCGCTCCCGATGGTCGCGACCTCCGACATCGCTCGGGTCATAGCGCGCGAACTGCTCGCCTCATCCGGCAGCGGCAAGCGCGTGCTTCACCTGCATGCGCCTCGCCTCTACACGATGCGGGAATCCACAGCCTTGCTCGGCGCCGCCATCGGCAAGCCGGATCTTGCATATGTCCAGGCCGATCCGGCACAGGGAAAAGCGGCCCTGATTCAGGTTGGATTCTCGGCAAGCGCTGCCAATCAGATCGAGGAAATGAGCGCCGCGTTCTCCGCCGGACTGCTCAATGGCGAGTATGAGAAAGGGCCGACGGAAATCACGCCAACGACCCTTGAACGCTTCGCGACCACGGTGTTCAAGCCCGCGTACGAGGCCAATGCATAGAAATGGTCGGCAGCTTGCAGAGGAAGTCGCGCCCGATGGCGGCTTCCTCTGCCTTCAATCTGCTTTGCCCATCCGCGCCTCCACTTCCTTCAGCAGCTGCCGTGCTTTCTCGGTGTGCTCGCCAGGGTGGGGGCTATAAGCCAGCGGCGCCAACGTCTGCGCAGCATCGCTCAAACGTTCATCGGCCACCAATTGCTGGGCGACGAGCCAGCGCAGCGACGCGTCGAACGGCGCGAGCTCCAGCGCCCAGATCAGCCCATCGATCGCATTCTTCGTCGGCGGCTCACCCTGCCTCTTGTAGCTGAGATAGAAGCGCACGAGCGGCACGGGATGATCGTTCTCGACCCGATTCGCCCTGGCGAACTGATTTCGAACCTCCTTCCACGACTCCTTCGGCATGGCGCCATTCACTACCTTGCGTTCCAGCGCGTAGGCTTTCTGCAAATGGGCATTGATTCGATCTGGATCGAGGGCCAGCGCCCGATCGGCCGCGGCGATCGCGGCGTCGTCATTGCCCGCGTCGAACTCCGCCTCAGCCAGAGCAGCAAACACCGCGGCGTCGTTTGGATGATCCGCCGCGATCTTGCGGGCCTCGACCACCAGGCTCTTTGCCTCCTCGAGCCCCACGCCCACTTTCGATTCCATTACGACCGGCATCATCGCCGCTTCACCCGGACGAAGCTTACGCACGGCAACCGGACCGATGACAAGTCTGCTCCGCTGGATCACCA
Source organism: Pseudomonadota bacterium (assembly GCA_023391815.1). GTDB lineage: Bacteria > Pseudomonadota > Gammaproteobacteria > Steroidobacterales > Steroidobacteraceae > Steroidobacter. The sequence continues at coordinate 143,257 of JAEWAF010000132.1, read as the reverse complement.
GGGCGCTGAGCGTGCGCTGTCTCAGGTACGATTCCAGGTCTTTATCGAGCCGGACCAGATCGCCGAACGCCTGCTCGGCCGCTTCCAAGGCCGATGCGCCAGTGGCCAACCGCTGGACGTACTTGTCGAATTGCCCGAGGCGCTCGGGTGACATCTGCAGATAATGAAACAATGCCCAACTCTGACCGTAGAATGAATTGGCGCCCAGATTCGCATCGCTGACGCCACCGTCGAAATCGAGCAGGCGCTGGATAGGAACCTCGCGTCCATAGACGAATTCACCGGCCCGATAGTACGGTGGCGTGCCGATGGTGATGGTGCCGTCCGTTTTGAAACGCACGCCGGCGAAAAACTCCGCGAAGCCCTCGACGAACCAGCGCGGATACGCGCGGCTGGCCAGGCTGGCCGTCATGAAATGATGCGCGTACTCGTGATACAGAACCGTCTCGCCCGCCAGCTCCGACTTGGAGGCATTTCTGAGCTTGGGCACGACCGCGACCGACCCACCGGCTCTTGGAAGGTAGATGCCCGCGAGAAACCGACTCTTGGCATCCGCGATCTGCCGCACCTCGGCGGCGCCGGAAACGACGAAAATCGTCACCCGGTTGGACGGGCTCGGCTTGCTCAGCTCCTTTTTATGAAGCCCCGCCATCGCGGCATGGAAGTACTCCAGCCGTTCGGCGAACTCCTGGAGCGCCTTTTCTTTCTGGTCGCCGTAGATGACGAAATGATCGCTGCTGGCTTCCAGCCATTCGGCCCTGGCCCCCGCGCTCATCCATAACAAAACCAATCCGAGCGCCGCCATGCGCATGTTTCATACCCCGCTGTTTTGTTACCAAGCCTATGCAGGCGGGGAGCGGCGCGCAATAGCCCGCCCTCATCCAACGTGGATGAGACATATGCAGTCAGTCATGCGACTATAAATAGAAATGAAGTACCTGCCGCTCGTCCTGGCCAGCCTGCTGCGCAAACCGCTGCGCTCGGTGCTCACCGCGTCGTCGGTGGCGGTGGCATTCGTCCTGTTCGGGGTGCTCGAGGGTATCGACGCGGGTTTCAGCGATGTGATCGAGGCGCAGTATCTCGATCGTTTGCTGACCGATACCCGCGTGCCGGGCGGCGCGCCGATCCCGATCTCCGCCGCCGACAAAATCAAGCAGGTGCCGGGCGTGACGCGGTCTGTGCCCGCGCGAGCTTCTTTGGAACCTATCAGGATCCGAAGAATGGAATATTCGCACTGGCAACCGACGTGGAGGACTGGCTGGGCGTGCGGCCCGAATATTCGATGCCGCCAGAGCAGCTCGCGGCTTTCCAGCGCTCGCGTGCGGCGATCGCCATGATGCCCGCCCTGCAAAAGCGTCTCGGTCTGAAACTCGGCGACAAGGTGCCGATTCGCTCGCCCATCGCTCGCAAGGATGGCAACCCGGTCTGGACGTTCGAACTGGTCGCCAGCTTCGATTACAGCGAGGACCCCGATAAAGGTCAGCTCGCGCTCATTCATTATGAGTACTTCGATGAAGCGCGCCTCGCGGACGTGGGAACGGTGGATCGGCTCATCGTGCGCATTGCCGATCCAACGCGGTCCGCGCAGACGGCCGCCGCCATCGATCGGTTGTTTGCCAACTCCGCCCATGAAACCCGCACCCAGAACGAGAAGGAACAAACCGAGGCGGCGATCAGGCAGGTCGGCGAGATTTCCTACTTCACCAACGCCGTCGTGCTCGCGGTCCTGTTCGCGCTGTTGTTTGTCACTGGCAATACGATGTCTCAATCAGCTCGTGAACGGATCCCGGAATTCGCCGTGCTGCGCACTCTAGGCTTCGGCGCCGTGCATGTGTTTGCACTGGTGTTGGCGGAGGCCCTGGTGCTGTGTTGGGTCGCAGCCGCGGTAGGACTTGCGATCGCCGCACTGCTGTTTCCGAGTCTCGCGGGCAGTGTCGGCATTGCTCAGCTGTCCTGGCGAGTCGTGGCCGGCGGAGCGCTCGTCGCCACAGTCGTCGCACTGATGAGTGCGCTCGTGCCGGCGTGGCAGTCTCAGCGGCTGCGGATCGTCGAAGCGTTGCGCATCGTCTAAGGAACCATGCAGCCAATCATCGCAATCACCCTGCTGAATCTGAAGAACTTGCCGCAACGGCTCGGTTCCTCGTTCGTCATCGTCATAGGCATTGCTGCCGTGGTCGCCGTGTTGCTGTCGGTGATGGCATTGGCGGCAGGATTTCAACGCACGATCGAGGGCAGCGCGAGCAGTGAGCGAGCGATCGTACTGAGTCGTGGCGCGGAGGTCGAAGCTGGAAGCGGCATCTCGCGCGACACCGCAAAGATCATCATGGACGCACCCGGTATCCGTCGGGCCGGTGACGGAGCAGCGATGGTATCCGCGGAAACGCTGATCATCGCGCCAGTCGCCCGCAAGAGCGACGGCCTGGACGCTTACGTCACGCTTCGTGGCGTCGGTCCTCGAGGACTCGATTTGCGACCGGAAATCAGGATCGTCGCCGGCCGCTCGTTCTCGCCCGCGGTGCATGAGCTCATTGTCGGCAAGGCTGCCGCGGCTCGTTTTTCAGGTCTGGATATCGGCCAGCGTGTGCTGCTGCGTGGGGGCGAGTGGACCGTGGTCGGCATGTTCGAGAGCGGCGGCAGCTCGCATGAATCGACGTTGTTGGCCGATGCGGAAACCGTACTGGCTGCCTATCAGCTGAAGTCGTTCAACAGCCTGACCGTGCAGCTTGCCAGGCCCGCCGAGTTCGACACGTTGAAGGCTTCCTTGACGACCAACCCAGCGGTGGAAGTCGATATCCAACGCGAAGCCGAATACGCGGCCAGCGCGTCGAAGCCGTTACATCGAATGCTCAACCTGCTCGCCTACTCCATTGGCGGCATCATGGCGATCGGTGCCCTGTTTGGCGCCCTCAATTCCATGTACTCGGCCGCGAGTGCTCGCAGCACTGAGATTGCGACGCTTCGTGCGTTGGGATTCGGTTCAGTCACAATCGTCGCATCGGTGCTCATCGAAGCATTGCTGTTGACGCTGCTCGGCGCTCTGGTCGGCACCCTGATCGCTTACGCGGGTTTCAATGGTCGCGCCATCAATATGATCGGCAGCACCAACAGTCCATCGCAGCTCGTCTATGAGCTCGCGATCACACCGACGGCCGTGGGCATCGCGTTGCTCTTGGCGGCGGCACTTGGGCTCATCGGCGGCCTGCTTCCAGCGATCCGAGCAACGCGCGTTCCGATCGTGGCGGGTCTGCGGTCGCGGTGACGAGGGGATCGATCGAAGCTGAACTGGCAACTGCGTCATGGCTTTGCATGCCAGCAACGTTAGAATGCGGCACGCAGGAACAACAATAAACGGTGGGACCCATGCCTCGAATCCTGACTGCTCTGCTCGGCTGCCTCGGTCTTTGCGTGTCGACTCTGTCGTTGGCGGCAGCACCGCCGGCGGCGGCGTTTGGCCAGACACCGGCGATGGAATTCGTGGCGCTCAGCCCGAGCGGCAATCTGCTCGCATGGCTCGAACACAGCAGCGGTCAGCCGCTGATTCAGATCTACGATCTGGAGAAAAGCGCCGTTCGCAAGCGCCTCGCCGCGCCACCCAAAGCCACTGTTCGCGATCTATCCTGGTTCGACGAGGAAACCCTGTTCGTCAGTGCCAGCATGGCCCAGCGCTGGGAAGTGCGCGGACCGACCTACGAGTGGTTTCGCACGATATCGGTCAACATCACTTCCGGCGATTCGAACATTCTGCTGCACAACCAAGGCGATCTTCACAACGTGACCGCCAGCAGATTGCTGTCGATGCGCACCTCCAAACCGAAGAAAGTGATCATGTCGTCCTGGAACTGGTCGGCTCTCAACTACCGCCAATCCACCGGCTCGCGCATCGCCGGTGGCCGCAAGGACGAGGGCTGGACCTACGATTTGTATGAAGTGGACACGGTCAGCGGCGAGCCACGCCTGCTCGATCGGGGCACCCCGTTCACGAATATGTGGGTCGTCGATGCCGACGGGCAGCCGGTCGCGCGCAGCGAGTGGCGTGCGGACCGTTCCATATTCAGTCTGCTGCATCGTCGAGAGAACGGCTGGAGCGAGATCTTTCGTAGCGACTCCGGCGAGGCCCCCGTCGTGCTCGGGATCGCGAGCGATGGCTCGGGTGTCTTGATGCGTGCGGGACTGAATCGGCCGTATCGCGCGATCTGGCGCGTTCCCTTCGACGGCGGCGCGCCGGTGATGGTCATCGGCGATGACCGCAGCGACATCGGAGGATTGATTCGAGATCCATATTCGCAGGCCATCGTGGGCGCCTGGAGCACCGGCGCGGAGCCCCAGATCCTGTGGCTGGACGACAAAGCTCGCAACCGAGCGGCGTCCTTGCAGAAAACCTTCGGTGGCAAGCAAACGGATCTGCTCGGTCGTTCCATGGACGGTACGCGCGCACTGGTCTCGGTGGCCTCACATGCAACCCCGGCCATTTACTATCTGATCGATTACAGGAAGGGCACCGCCGATACCGTCGGCGAGGAATATCCATCGCTGGTGAACGTGCCGCTCGGAGAAGTTCGAGAACTGACCTACAAGGCGCGCGATGGCTACGAGATTCCGGCCTTCGTTACCCTGCCCTCCGGCGCCGGAGACAAACAATTGCCAATGGTGGTGCTGCCGCACGGCGGCCCCGAGGCTCACGATGTGCGCAGTTTCGATTGGCTCGCGCAGTTCCTCGCATCGCGCGGTTACGTCGTATTGCAGCCTCAGTTCCGTGGTTCCACCGGCTACGGTGAGGAGCATCGCAAAGCGGGCTATCGCCAGTGGGGTCGACTCATGCAAGACGATGTCACCGACGGTGTGAAGGCGCTGATCGAGCAAGGGATCGCGGACCCCAAGCGTGTTTGTATCGTCGGTGCAAGCTATGGCGGTTATGCAGCGCTCGCCGGAGTGGCCTTCACTCCGGAGCTCTATGCGTGCGCCGTCAGCATCAATGGCATCTCCAATTTGCCGGCGCTGCTGTCTTTCGAAGAGGTCCAGGGCGGCGCGGAATCCGACTCGGTGTCGTATTTGAAAAATCACATCGGCCCGAAGACCAGCCCCGAAGTGATCGAGAAGTCCCCTGCCCGTGCGGCCGCCAATGTGCGCGCGCCGGTGCTCTTGCTCCATGGCGTGAACGATTCGGTCGTGCCCGTCGCTCAGTCGCGCGAGATGTCGAGTGCGCTCAAGTCGCATGCAAAGGTGCACACCCTGATCGAGCTCCCCGGCGAAGACCACTGGCTGTCCCGCAGCGATTCCCGCACTCGTGTGCTCACGGAAATCGAAGCGTTTCTCGCCGCCTATCTGCGGGGCAGCTGAGCCGCGTGACTTGGCGGCGTCCAGCGGGCACAATTGTCTGAGTTGACCGCTGGACCCACGCCCCGATGACTGAGCTATCGCGCCGCCTGTTCCTGGGCGGAGCCGCGGCTTTGGCCGCCTATCCGACGTTCGCTCGATCAGCTGCTCCTTCGCCCTCCGCAGCCGCGGAGAATCCGCTCGTGAGCCAACGGGCCGACGCGCAGATCTTCCGTCACGACGGCGAGTACTACATGACGGCGTCTGTCCCAGAGTACGACCGGCTGATCATTCGGCGCGCCCCGACACTCGCCGGCCTGAGCGCAGCCGAGGAAGCCGTCGTATGGCGACGTCCTGCGAGCGGTCGAATGGCCGGTTATATCTGGGCACCTGAACTTCACAACATCGACGGTCGCTGGCACCTGTATTTCGCGGCCGGCGATAGTGACGACAAGTTCCGCATCCGAACTTATGTGCTGCGTGCTTCGGCGTCCGACCCGCTCGCATCGAAGTGGGAATTACTCGGCAAACTGCAAACGCCGTGGGACACGTTCACGCTCGATTCCACGATCTTCGAGCATCGGGGCGTGCGCTACATCAGCTGGGCTCAACACGAGCCGGGCTTCGATAACAACACGAATGTTTATCTCGCGCCCCTCGCCACGCCCACTACGCTGGCACGTTCACCTGCGCGACTGACCGTGCCGACACTCGACTGGGAGATTCGCGGCTTCAAGGTCAATGAGGCGCCTGCATTTCTGGCGCGCCACGGACGACTCTTCATGACCTATTCCGCGAGCGCCACCGATGCACGTTACTGCCTCGGCCTGCTCACCGCGCCCGACGATGCGGACCTCATGAACCCGGCCGTGTGGACCAAATCGCTCGAGCCCGTGTTTGTGAGCTCAGCCGCCACGAGCGTTTTTGGACCGGGACACAACAGCTTCACCGTCGATGAGCAGGGTCATGACCTGCTCGTTTATCACGGCCGCGACTACGAGAAGATCGTCGGCGACCCGCTATTCGATCCGAATCGTCACACCCGACATCAGCGGCTTTACTTCCGCGCCGACGGCACCCCGGACTTCGGAATTCCAGTCGGCAACGGCGCGTTGCCCCAGCGATGGTCCCCGCTCGATCGCGCAAATCAGTTCGTCCGTGTGGAGGGCGAACGCGTCAGCGTTGGTACGGGCCCGCTTGCGAGCACTCAATTCCGACAGGTCGCCAGCCGCTCGGATGCAAACAAAGTATCGTTCGTTCCCATCGAGTCGCCAGCAAGCAAGCTCTTCGTCCGGAGCGACTCAACGCTGATTCTGGCGCGCGACGATGGCAGCAACGCATTCGCTCAGCGCAGCAGCTTCACCCGGCATCCGGGACTCGCGGACCCGAAAGGCATCAGCTTCGCATCCTCGGCTTCGCCGGCGAACTACTTCCGACACGTCAACGGTGTGGTGCGTCTGGAGAGCGTGAAATCGGCGGCGGATCGAGCGTCAGCGACGTTCGTCGCGAGCTGAAGGTTTGGTGCCCGCCCATTCAGGGCGGAGCTCACAGACTACAGATCCAAAGAAAATGGCGGAGTCCTTGCGAACTCCGCCATCCCTGCTCGAGCAAAACCACCTGCGGACCAAGGTCATCCGCTCGGCAACTGCATCGGAGCGTCCATCCATTGGACCCGGTCGCGCGCGTGACGAAAGCCTGCGCGCATCCTCTACGGCCTCCTGGCCAGCAAGAGGCGACCGACTAACGCCGGGCAACCTCGCTACCAACCAGCGCCCTTAGAGACGCGGCCGAGCCAACGTTTATATGTGCCACTTGGATCACCTCCTTCAGTTGCCGTGGGCTGATCGTCGGCGCGTGCCGCCCACCGAAGCCGCGCGCCCATAGTGATTTAGTGTATAGCAGGCTTCATGGCCGCTCGATCGGTAATTTCAAGGGGAAGCCGGGATTCACCTTATGTCACCGGCAATGTAACGAGTAGCGACACTGCCGTTCGCAAGCGAGCCGGAGCCTCAGTCAAAGAATCGACCGTCATCCACCGGCTCGAACACGCGATTCATCGATGTGATATACGGTCGGCGAGGGAACAACTCACTTCCGCCACCTGCCACTCATGAAAGTCTCAATGCAGGTGCGTACGACTGGGGAAAATCAGCGTGTTGGATCGGAATCTGCTCTTCGCGGCGATCTGCCTTTTGGTATTGACGGCGTGCGGCGGGGGCGGCGGGGGCGACAACGGCGCGCCTGCCTCGTCGCCCCAACCTTCGCAGATTCGGGTCAGCGGCACGGTTACCGGGCTGAACGGCAGCATCGGGCTGCAACTCAATGGCGGTCGCACGCTCACTCTCGCCAGCAACGGGGCGTTTACGTTCGATCAACAGCTGAGCATCGGTGCCAGCTATCAGGTCGCTGTTACCTCGCAGCCAGCAGATCAGCGATGCGCGGTGATTTCCGGGTCAGGGATCGCCACCGCTGACATCACCACGATCCGCGTGGAATGCAACGGTTTGCCGCGCGAAGTGACCGCCACGGTTTCCGGACTGACGGGCACCTTGCGCATTCAGCTCAATGGCATTCAAGCGCTGGTTCTCACCAGCAATGGCACGTTCACATTTGCTGACCCCCTGCAACAGGGCGCGAGTTATCAGCTGACCATCACTCAACAACCCTACGGTCAGGAGTGCAGTCCCGGCGCTGCCAGCGGAATCGTCGGTCCCGCCGCGCCGAACGTCACCATCAGCTGTTATGCGACCTATTTCGTGGGCGTGTCGTTCTCGGGTGTACGCGGCGATTTGGTCGTGCAGAACAACGGAGGCGACGACCTGACGATTTCTGCTTCATCAGGCACCGCCAACGGCTCTATTTACTTTCTCCGCCCCCTGCGCAGTGGGGCGAGTTACAACATCACCATCCACACGGAACCCAACGGGCAGCGGTGCACGCTCTCGGGCGGCCAAGGGACCGTTGGAAGCAGCGACAACTCGTCGGCCGCGACGATCGTTTGCGCGACCATAGTGCCAACCTACACCGTAGGCGGAACGGTGACCGGGCTGCATGGACAGCTCAGACTGCGCAACAACGGCGTCGATCCCATCTCGCTCACCGACAGTGGTCCCTTCACCCTGGGCACTCAGCTGGTCCAGGGAGATTCATATAACGTGACGATCGAGTCCCAACCGCCCGGCCAGCAATGCTCGATGACTGGCGGCAGTGGCACGATCACGAACAGCGACATCACGTCACTTGCGGTCAGCTGCGTCGATCTCACACCGCATCGACTGGAGGGACGCTTGGTCGGCGTCACGAGCGACATCGTGCTCCGGAATCGCGGCGGCGACCCGCTCACGCTCGCCAGCGAGGGGGTCTTCTCCTTCATGACTCCACTGTATCCAGGCACGGAATACGAGGTCACCGTGACCTCCGCGAATCCGGCTCAGCGATGTCACGTCGGTCGCGGCACCGGCACGATGCCGGATGCGCATGTCGATAACATCCGAGTCACCTGCAGCACCAAGCGCGCGACGCGTTTCGCCTATGTCGTGAATCAAGGTGAGAATGGTCCCCTGGGCGGCACCATCGGCGCGGGAATATCACAGTTCGTGGTTGGTTCCGATGGCTCGCTCACGCCCACCAACCCGGCGACGGTGACGGCCGGCGTGCGGCCCGGCTCGATCACGGTCGATCCTTCCGGACGGTTCGTTTACGTGCGCAGTAGCGATGGGGCGATCCCCGCCACCCTGAGCTATTGGCAGTTTGCGATCTCCAGCACTGGCGCATTGACGCCGTTGAGCACGCCGAGCGTGAGCACCTCGGGAACCACCGGTCATCTCGTGATCAATCGCGATACGACGTATGCCTATGCGGCGCGAGGCGGCGATATCCTGCGCTTCCCGATCAACGCGGACGGCACTCTCGGCGCGCCGATCGTTCAGGGGCTGGTCGGCGCCGGCAGCTTTCGTTCCATCGCGTTCGATCGTGCCGGGGAGCACGCCTACGTGACCGGCGACGATAGCGGTGGCAATAGCGTCATCTACCAGTTCGAGGTGCGAGGCGATGGCGCTTTCACCGCAATGACGCCTGCGTCCGTCGACGGCTACCTGCCCTTCGTGAACTCCATCGAGAGCGAGCCCTTGGATCGCTTCGTGTATTCGGTCGATGGCGGCTTCAGCCGCCTGGTGCAGTTCCGGCGCACCGACCAGGCCACGCTGGCACCGCTCAATCCCTCCTGGCTCTACAATGCGACCGCATTTCCCTGGGACATGAAAGCCGATCCGTTCGGTGAGACTCTGTACGTCGCCGCGCCTGGCTCGATCGCCAGTTTCATCATCGACCCCGCGGGCCAGCTATCGCCCGGCACCCCCGAGCTTGTGCTCGCCCCTTTCGGTAGCTTCACCGCATTCGCACTGGACCTGGCGGGTGCCTACCTTTACGCCACCGCCGGCGATTTCGTCCACGTTTATCAAACCGGCGCCAACGGCTCGCTCACCCGCATCGACGCCGCGACCATCGCCACCGGCGCCAGACCCGTGATGATGGTGGTGTCACCGTGAGAGTCACCGACGGTTCAAGAAAGGCGGCGTGCGGACGTCGGGTCGATGTCACGCGGAAAGACTGTGAGACGGTGATACTGACCGGTCGCAGTGAGGATGAGGAAGCGCTGGAGAGCTGGTGCCCCCGAGCGGAGCTGGGTTGAACCAGGCCCTTGAAACGTCGCAGGGCTAGGAAGCCTCGCTGAAACTCAGGATCCAGGCATGCTGTCAGCCCATGGATTGAACACCGGCACACGCGCCTTTACAAATTCGGCGGCATCACGCGAAACGACGGTGAGACCGTGATGCTGACCGGTCGCAGCGATGATCAGATCGGGTTGAGAGAAGGTATGCCCGCTCTTGCGCCCTTCCTCGACCATGAGTCGCCACTTGAACATGACGTCCTCGCTGACCGCCAGCGCTCGCCGCTCAAACATGGGGCGAACTTTGTTGGTGAGCCAGTCCGTGAGCTCGGAGCGGCGCCCTGGATCGGGTACGAGCTCGATACCGAAACGGATCTCGGCCAAGGTAACGATGCTGACATAGAGCAGCTCTAGAGGTTGGCTCGCAACGAACGCGAGTACCTTACGCTCCGGTCTGGGCCGACGGAGCTCCGAGAGAATGTTTGTGTCCAGCAGCCAGCCGGTCACAGAGAGATATCTCGCACCGGCATGGGCTCTCGTTTGGGCGCGATTTCCACGTCACGATAAGGCGATGCTTGCATTGCCGCTATGAGCGCCTCACCGGTGACGTCACCCTGCATGCGTCGAAAGTCCTCAGCGGCGATCACTACCACTTCGTCGCGCCCGTGCACGGTCACGTGCTGCGGCCCTTCGCTCCTGACCTTGCGGACTAGCTCGCTGAACCGCGCCTTGGCATCCTGCAGGAGCCAATAGCCGCGGCGGTTCTTGGCCATCGCACGCTGCTGCTTTTTTGGTGGTCCGGATTTTGATTTCGGCGATCTAGTCATGCTGACTAGATTAGCACGGTTCAAGTCCTCTGAGAGGGCCTTCTTCTGGTCTCAGCAATCTGGATATGGATTCTCACTAATGCTCAATCGGCTCGATGGAACTGAACTACGATCTTAATTGATTGACCCAGCTAGATTTATGACGAGCCCGCGGACAGGACAGTCCGTGTGGAATTTGCTGCGTGACCAAGCCTCGCAAAGACGTCCCCAGACGGAATTGGGACGCCCTCTTGTGCAATCACGTGCAGCCAGTCTGACAACAACCGCCCCCCGGAGCTGCTTTGCTTACCGGATCGGCCCGACGACCTCGTCAACCGATCCTTGACCTATTGGGCCGGGGTCAAGACGTCTCATGAGCCGGTCGAAAGCCCGGGCCCGACCGCCACGGGACAACATAGAGCGTGGTATCTCGCTCGGCAGAGTCGCCAATGGCAGAATGCTAGCCTTTCAGAGGGATCTTCCGCGTATGCTCAGACTGCCGAGCCGACTCAATGAGCTATTGAGCAGAGATCTCACCCTCCATTCCTTCGTACTGGGAACGGCTGCGACAATCGCGCCATGGGCACGCGACAACAAGACGGTATTCTTTCCCGAGTACACGGATCACAGCCTCATTCATCTCAACGAGGTCCTCGCTACAGCCGATAGCTTGATCTCAGACGAGTCATGGCCACACCTCACAGCGGAAGATGCGGCGCTTCTAGTCACTTCGGTTCTACTGCACGACAGCGCGCTCCACTTGTCGGAAGATGGCTTTTTCCAGCTAATCGGCGGCACCTATAAACCTGTAGCATCAAACTACGTCAAAAATGATCCACCTTGGCCAGACCTATGGAATCGTTTTTGGTCGGAAGCTCGACGATTCGACCAGCGAAAGCTGCTAAGCATCTTCGGCGATACAGATCCAGTTTCCGCGATCCCACACAACAAACTATTACTGACTCTCCGTGATCGCTTACTGATTGGCGAGTTCTTGCGCAGACATCACGCACGCCTTGCACATGAAATAGCGCTCGCCGGAATTCCCGGGACGGACAGCAGCCGAACCTCCATTGGCCTTGCATCGACGGAATTGCTGGATCTTTGCGGTTTTGTCGCAAGGAGCCACAATCTACATCTGCGTGCCGCAGTAGACGCGCTACCAACTGGCAAACATCGTATTCATTTGAACTGTCACGTGCCATTCGCAATGTCTGTTTTGCGGATAGCGGATTTCATTCAGATCCACTCAAGCAGGGCATCGAAGCAACTCTTACGCCTCAAATCGCTGGTAAGCCCTATGTCCCGAGGCGAATGGCAAAAGCACGAAGCTATCCTAGAACTTCATCAGGTACACGACGACCCGGAAGCAATCTACGCCGACGCGGAGCCTACTAATGTCCGGACGTTTTTATCTCTTAGGTTGTTGTTTTCAGACATTCAGACTGAGCTCGATCAGATCTGGGCCGTATTGGGCGAGGTGTACGGTCGACTAATTCCGCTCAACTCCCTCGGGATAATAGTACGCCGGATCCGAAGCTCTCTTGATGACGCATCATCTTTCGCCCGTAACAAACAGCTCACATACATACCGCGACAGTTCCGCTTTCGAACCGCTAGCGGCGAACTGATGGATTTGCTGGTAGCCCCACTCTACGGAGCAAGCCCCGAGATCGGCATACGAGAGCTAGTGCAGAATGGCGTTGATGCATGCCTAGAGCGAAACGATTTGCTACAAAAGGGACGGATACCACGCGACAGCCACTCACTTGAAACTGACGTAGTCGTTTCTCTTTATGTACCACAGGATGGACCAGCAAGGCTTGTAGTAGAAGACCATGGCGTTGGAATGTCTCTGGATATTATCGACAACTACTTTCTGAATATTGGCGCCTCGTATAGAAGTAGCGACATCTGGCGCAACGAACATGAGGTCGATGGTCATTCAACCGTTCACCGAACGGGCAGATTTGGCGTCGGCGTTTTGGCGGCATTCTTGCTCGGAGACGAAATGATCGTCACAACCTCTCACATCGGTTCTGACGAACAAGGGTTCACCTTTACCTGCCGAAGAGGCGACGATTCAATCGAAGTACGACCAACAAGGTTTCATCACGGAACGCGGATCGAGATCAATCTTTCCAGCTCCGTGGTAAAGCGACTCCTGAGTTCCCCGCGAGATTGGGATTGGTACTGCACAGCCCAGCCCAAAGTAACAAGACGGCTTATTACGGGATCGGACACCACCTTACCGCAACGCCTTACTGTCCCCCAATGCGGCGCCACACTGGAAGGAAGCAAATGGAAGCGCATCCGCGTACCTAATTTTGATGATGTCTTGTGGACCCATAGGGAGCACGTGCGCGACCATTATGGAAACAGTGTTTTGATATCGAATGGAATCTATGTCACCAGTTCACTTCACTTGGTGGCTCCGGAGATATCTCCCGAGCTTGGGTTGTTTCCTGTCGCTCCACCGACACTTGTCGTGTTTGATCCGGACGGACGCCTTCCTATCAATTTGCAGAGGAACGCACTTGCCGCCCCTCTACCATTCCAGGAGGAACTCACACAGGCGGTGGCAATTGAATTCGTAGCTGAACTCGTCGAGTCGTATAGTGAGTGCAACGATGTTTTTAACCACGAGAGCATAAAGGCTGCCGTGCGACCTAAGGTCCGCTCATATCAACCGGGCCATGTTCGAAAACCGTCAGTTGCTCCACTATTTCTCGCACACGCAGGCGTGCTTCCGGCCGACTCCGCTCTGCTCCACATGGTGCAGCCACACTCGCTGCTTCTCGATGCTACAAACGTCGCTAGCAATCGAGGGAATTGGGAGAGCTGCGTTATCGTCGACTCCGCCCAATTTTATGTAGCTGTAGATCCGATTACGAGCAGCAAGCAAAGCCGCATCGAGTACATCAGGGGCGCCATCGGTGTGACGGACTTTAGACGCGAGAAAGGATTTCTAGGTTGTCTACCCATAGTAGGGCGAAGGATATTGCTCCGGAAGAGTGACGTTGCAGAACTTGTCGGCAACGGCGGAGTTCCGCGCACTCGGTGGCGCCAACTGATGCTGGAAAGCGAGAATGAGCGCTGGGGGCTTTGGGCACAAGGAACTGTACTACCACTGATTCACGATTTTGCTGAGCTACTGGCTGAATTAGAGCGACGTGATGGGTACGGCTTTAGCATTATGTATTTGGACTGGTCCTTGAAGACCAGTGAAGCCGACCAGCCCCAGAAATCGGCACTCAGCGAGGCGTGGTTAGCAAAAGTAGGAAAGCCAATACTTGCGGTAGCTGGTTGCGATAGCCCTCAGCGGATAAAGGCGGACATGGAACCTCCGGGAGCTGGCGGATCAGATCACGGCTAATCGAATGCGCCCCATAGTACTCTACATACCGGAGCACTTGACCCGCGGCTTGTCCTTCTTGGAACTGGTCCCCCCGGCCGGAGTTGAACCGACGACCTACCGCTTAGGAGGCGGTCGCTCTATCCACTGAGCTACGGGGGGAGCCGGGCGGCATTCTAGCAGCTCGCGCCCGGATCATGCCCGGGCGGGGTCATTCTTCTTGGCCCCGCGAAGGTTCAGCACGAACAGGCCGACCTGCAGGACGATCAGGGCCAGCGCGTCCTCGTGCCAGCCCCAGACGATCCAGAGCACGTTGCTGACGATGAAGGTCCAGAAGCCCCAGTTGCGCCGGGTTCTGGACTGGGAAGCGACCAGCCAGGCGGCGGCCAGGGTGATCACCATGGCGGGCCATTGCAGCAGCGACAACGCATCCATGAAAGCCTCGAAGCGAGCAGGTTCGACAGTGGGCAATCGCTGCGACCCGAGGCGAGTTCCAGCTGAACCGTCGGGAACTTACACCGGCCCCGGCGCGATGCGGTCGATGGCCGCCAGTTCCTCTTTGCTGAAGCTCAGTTGCTTCAGCGCGCCGAGATTCTCGCGCACCTGCGCCCCGCTGCTGGCGCCGATGATGGTGGACGTCATGCGTGGATCTCGCAGCACCCATGCAATCGCGAGTTGGGCGAGAGACTGGCCGCGCTCGTAAGCAATCTCATTGAGCGCCGCCGCTTTCTTCAAGACCACCTCGGAGACATGCTCCGGCAGAAGGAACCGAGTGCCGCGACCGACGCGCGAGTCGGCGGGAATCCCTTGCAGGTACCGATTAGTCAGCAAGCCTTGCGCGAGCGGTGAGAAGGAAATCATGCCGGCGCCAATTCGCTCGACCGCGTCGAACAGACCCGCCTCGATGTCGCGCTTGAAGATGCTGTACGACGGCTGATGAATCAGCAGTGGAATGTGCCATCGGCGCAGAATCGCTTCCATTTCCAACGTGTGTTGTGGCGAGTAAGCCGAGATGCCGACATAGAGCGCCTTACCCTGTTGGACAGCGGTGGCGAGCGCCGAGGCGGTTTCCTCCAGCGGCGTTTCGGGATCAAATCGATGCGAATAGAAGATATCGACGTACTCGAGCCCCATGCGCCGCAGACTTTGATCGAGACTGGCGAGCACGTACTTGCGCGAGCCGCCGCCCTGCCCGTACGGGCCCGGCCACATGTCCCAGCCGGCCTTGGTGGAAACGATCAGCTCGTCGCGATGGGCCTGGAAATCTTCCTTGAGCAGCCGGCCGAAGTTGCTCTCGGCGCTTCCATACGGCGTGCCGTAGTTGTTGGCCAGATCGAAATGAGTGATGCCGAGATCGAACGCAGTTCGCAGGATGTCGCGCTGACGCTCGATCGACGTGTTGTCACCGAAGTTATGCCATAGCCCCAGCGACAAGGGCGGCAGTTTCAAGCCACTGCGGCCGACCGGGCGATAGGCGAATTGGTTGTATCTATCGCTCGAGGCGATGTAAGCAGTGGCGGGTTGAGTCATGCCCCATCGTAGCAAACGGCCCTCGCCGTCCTCTACTTTGGACCCGCCACCGCCGAAGCCGATGGCGATGGCGAGGGCCGTCGATCTCGAACCAGACGATCAGAACGACACTAGAAACGCGACTCGAACCCGATCAAGCCAATCGCCGACGGCATTGCTGCCCGCATCCAGCGCGTTGTCAGGCTTGTAGTGATACCACCAAGCCGACAGCACAGTTCGAGGCATGGGCACATAGTCGAGCGTCAGCGCGTGCAGCTTGTAGTTCGTACCGATGCTGATGTTGTCGTGTGAGAACGCGCCCAACACCGCATCGGTCTCTGCCACCGAATAGCCGTAGGTCACGCGCCAATCGTGCGGCTGAGTCACTCGACCGATGCCGAGGTCCGCACTGTAGCCGGTGTCCTGCGACGTTTCAGCGCCGAAGTTCTTCACGTAGTCGCCGACGAAGCGCACCGGCCAGCGCGAGCCCAGACCCGACCAGGTCGCGCCGACGATGAGGTCGCCGAGATTGAAATCGGAGAGGTAGCGGCCGTCGGGCCGGCGCAGGTTGTTACGGAAGTCGCCGGCATCGGCGCCCGCCACGCTGCCCAACGTGTAGTCGTAATAGGCCGCGGACACGTCAAACTTGAAATCGCCGAGCTGCGCGGTGTCGTAGCCAACCTGACCGCCCACCATCGTGCTGTCGGCAGCGGCTGCGTTCTCATCGATGACGAAGAACAAGCCGCTCGCGCGCAGCGCCGAGCCGTCGCTCAGCTTGTGCTTGTAAACACCGCTGAGGCCTTGCGGATTCACATCGCCATCCCACACCAGATCGGTGCGTGCGAACGGCTGCGGAATCTTGCCGCCGTACACATTCAAATCGCCGAAGTTGACCTGCGCGTACGCCAGATCCAGGCTGACCTGGAAATCGTCGTCCCAGTTCGACAACTGCACGTCGGTGCTGTTCGGATCGTCCGGATCCCCGGTCACCAGTCGAGCGCCGATCGTCACCCGATCGTTCACCGCGTACGTCGCTCCGAGACGGCCGCGCACCTGACCGCTGCGACGGGCACGAGCATCGTCATCGGAATAGTCGCCTTGGAAACGTAAGCGAAGATCGCCGCTCACGTATAATTTCGAGGGACCATCGGCGGTCGCGAACAGTGGCGACGATGGAGCAACAGCTGGTGCAGAGTTGGCAACACCTGCGCCTGCTTCCAGCGTACGAATCTTCGCTTCGGTTTGCCGCTGCATCTCAGCGATGCGAGCCTGCTCCGCGCGCAGCGCTTCGATTTGCGCGCGAAGCGTGGCGGCATCGACGCCGTTCGCCGTTTGAGCGAATGCGCTGGGGCTCAATGTCCCGAGCAAAATAGCAGCGACGATCCCCGTGCCGAGGTTGTTCGAACTCATGAAATCTCCACGGTTGAAAACTAGACGCGCTTTACAGCGCGACCGCGGAGCATCATGCCGAAGCCGTACTGACGTTAACCTGACGCTCGTGTCAGGCAAACGAGCGAGCGATCAGCTGCCGAGATCAAACATTCCTTCGACCGCGGCTTTGGTGAACACACGAAACGCGATCATCGTTTCGGTCAACTGCACGCCCGGCAGCTTGCGCATCTTGTCGCTCACCACTTCGGCGAGCTGCTCGTTCTCATTCACGCGCACGATCGCGACCAGATCGTATTGACCCGCCACCGAGAACACTTCGGCGACGCCTTTGAGCTCCACCAGCTTCTGTGCAAGCTCGTTGACACTGGATGTCTCGGCCTTGATGAGGACCACCGCACTGACGCCGCCGACCATAACGCTCTCCTTAAACTGTTCGTCAAACTCACTCGACACTCATCGCAGGCAGGCCATGACCGAGCCGCGATGCTTGATGGTCTTCATGCAGACCGTCGTTTCCAATCGTTGCACGCCGGGCAGACGCGAGATCTCCGCTCGCAGCAACTCGTCCAGCTCACCGATGCCACGCACGAGCACGTGGAGCAGATAGTCCGCCTGCCCGGCGGTCGTGAAGCACTCCAGTACCGAAGCGTGGCGATTCACCGCCGCCTCGAAGTCGGTGTGCCGAGCGGAGTTGATGGTCACTTGCACGAAGGCATGCAGATCCAGCCCGACCGACGCCGCATCGATCTCCGCCCGATAACGCCGGATCACGCCCTGGCGCTCCAGCTCCCGCACCCGGGACCAGCACGGGCTCTTCGACAAACCGACCTTCTCGCCCAGCTCGGCGTACGAGAGCCGTCCGTCGTCTTCGAGCAATTTCAGGATAGTGGTCTCTGTCTTGTCCAGCATCGGGACACTTTCCTTCGAAGTAGGGTGTCCGTACTACTATCGTTCTTTGCCCGCCTTGGCAAGGCGGCCCTTTCGGAACAATGTCTTGCAGCCCCGGCGCGACACTTTTGCCAGGCACGGGGGTTCGCCAGATGCACCGAAAATTCGACAAGATCACCACCTTCGAACGTCGAGATGCGATTACCTACGCGGCGATCCGCCGCTGGGACCAGGAAGATCCGTTACGCCATCGTCGCGAGGATTTCGAGCTGCCGGGCGGACTCATCTATATGGACGGCAACTCGCTCGGCCCCCTGCCCAAGGCAACGCGTGGCCGGATCGAAGAAGTGGTCGCGAAGGAATGGGGCCAGGGCCTGATCCGCAGCTGGAACGAGCACCGCTGGATCGACGCCCCGCTTCGAGTCGGCGATAAGATCGCGAAATTGATCGGCGCGCGCAGCGGTGAGGTCGTCGTGGCCGACTCCACCTCCGTGAACTTGTACAAGCTGCTGGGCGCGGCGCTCGCCGCTCGTCCGGACCGCTGCGTCGTGCTCTCCGAGCCCGGCAACTTCCCCACCGATCTGTACATGGCCGAAGGCGCGATCGGTGGTGCCCGCAGTTGCCCGTTACAACTGCGACTGGAATCCGCCGAGCGAATTCTTGAAGCGATCGATTCGAACACCGCGGTGGTCATGCTCACGCACGTCCACTACAAAACCGCCGCCATTCACGACATGCGAGCCATCACCGCCAAGGCTCACGAACATGGCGCGCTGGTGATCTGGGATTTGAGTCATAGCGTCGGCGCGATCGAGGTCGATCTGAACGGCTGCGAAGCCGATATGGCCGTGGGGTGCGGCTACAAATATTTGAATGGCGGGCCGGGCGCGCCGGCGTTTCTGTTCGTGTCGCAACGGTTGCAAGCCGAGCTCACCTCGCCGTTGCGTGGCTGGATGGGCCACAACCGTCCGTTCGAATTCATCGACAACTACGAGCCGGCCGAAGGCATTCGTCGTTTCCTGTGCGGCACGCCGTCGATTCTCGGCGTGCTGAGCCTGGAGGTCGGCGTCGATCTGATGTTACGCAGCCGGATGCAGGACATCGTGCAGAAGTCGCGCTGGCTGAGCGAGCTGTTCGTCGATCTGATCGCTGATATCTGCCCGTCGCTGCGCCTGGTGAGCCCGGCGAACGTGAGCGAGCGCGGCAGCCATGTTTCTTTCGCTCACCCGGAAGGCTACGCGATCATGCAGGCGCTGATCGAGCGTGGCGTCATCGGCGATTTTCGCGCGCCGGATCTGCTGCGCTTTGGCTTCACACCTCTATATCTGCGGTATCAGGACGTTTGGGACGCCGCGTACACCGTTGCCGATGTGGTTCACAGCGGCTGCTGGGCGGATCCTCGTTACGCAGTTCGCGCGGCGGTGACTTGATGGTTGCCGAAGCGTTCCGCATGCCGTACACCTCGCACGTGGATACATTCGCGGGTGAGCGGCTGCCGCCCCCGCATCTGTGGCCTGAATTTCGTTTCGACCTGCCCGAGCTGCAATATCCCGAGCGCATCAACTGCGGCGTCGTGCTCATCGACGACGCCGTCCGCGAAGGTCATGGCGAGCGAGTCGCGCTCTACTCCGATAGTGGCACGTGGACCTATGCGCAACTGCTCGAACGGAGCAACCGCATCGCCAACGTTCTGGTGAACGAAATGGGCGTCGTGCCGGGCAATCGCGTGCTGTTGCGAGGGCCGAACAATCCGACGCTGGTCGCCTGCTGGCTGGCCGTAATGAAGGCCGGCGCAATCGCCGTGACCACCATGCCTTTGCTTCGCGCGCATGAGCTCTCGGTCATCGCCGAGCGCGCGCACATCGATCATGCCCTATGCGATTCGCGGTTCGCACAGGAACTGCAGCAGGCCGCGAAGCTCGGCGGACGCCTGCGAAACATCGTGCTGTTCGGGGATGGGCAACTGGAGAGAATGATGAGCGGGCAGGCCGCGACGTTCGACAACGTCGACACTGCCCGTGACGATGTTTGTTTGCTCGCGTTCACCTCCGGCACGACCGGCACGCCGAAGGCGACCATGCATTTCCATCGCGACGTACTCGTGATGCGCGAAATCGTGGCGGGACATCTGCTGGAGACTTCACGGGAGGACATTTATGTCGGCAGTCCACCGCTCGGCTTCACGTTTGGATTGGGAGCCCTGCTGGTTTTCCCGCTGGGTCGACGCGCGGCGAGCGTCCTCGTCGAACAGCCGAGCGGCGAAAACCTCCTGGCGGCCGTGCAGCGCTTCCGAGCGACTGCATTGTTCACATCGCCAACGGCGTATCGATCGCTGCTACCTTTGCTGAGCAAGTTCGATATCTCCAGCCTGAAGCGCTGCATCTCCGCGGGCGAGGCACTCCCGAAAGCGACTTCGGAGGCCTGGTTCGCGGCGACCGGCATGCGCTTGATCGATGGCATCGGCGCGACCGAGCTGATTCATATCTTCATTTCCGCGAAGGGCGAACAGATTCATCCCGGCACGACGGGCAAGCCGTTGCCCGGGTATCAAGCGTGCATTCTCGATCCGGACGGATTACCGCTGCCGCCGGGCAAGGTCGGACGACTCGCGGTCAAGGGTCCGACTGGATGCCGCTACCTGGACGATCCACGCCAGCGTGACTACGTGTACGAAGGATGGAATGTTACCGGCGACCTGTATTCGCAGGACGAGGACGGCTATTTCCATTTCGAGGCGCGCGCCGACGACATGATCATTTCCGCCGGTTACAACATCGCCGGGCCGGAAGTGGAAGCGGCGCTGCTGGAACATCCAGCCGTCAAGGAATGCGCGGTGATCGGCGTACCGGATGAAGCGCGCGGTCAACTCGTCAAAGCTTTCATCGTGCTTCATGAAGGACACGAGGCTTCGCCGGATCTCGTGCAAACATTGCAGCAGTTCGTCAAGCAGACGATTGCGCCTTACAAATATCCGCGCGCCGTCGAGTTTCGCGATTCGCTGCCAAAAACCGCGACTGGGAAATTGCAGCGTCACGCGCTGCGCGCGGGCTGAGCGCGAGGCTGCAATCGGGTTGCAACGCTGACGTCACCTCGAGGAGGTTGAATGTTCCCTCCTCGATGACCGTCCTGCAGGCGCCCGCCCATGAAAGACCTGATCCGCTCGCCGCTGCAATTCGTCCGGCCCATGACGGACCCCGAGTGGCGGGAGCTGATGGCAAGAGCCGGCCATCGCGAACGCCAACGGATCAAACGCCGTCAGCCGCACAGCAAATCAGACACAGTCGAGCTCGCGAGCCATCGGCGCGGCGATCGGCTCACGCGGAGCGCTTCCTCCGCTTCCCTTTGAGCGTGGCCTTGGGACCGAGCAGCTTCTTCAACTTCTTGCTCAGGCCTTGCAGCTCGGCACGGGCTTTCTTCGCAACCTTCTTCGCTTCCTTGAACAACTGGCGCGCTTTCCGGGCGCGAGCCTTGGCATCGCGCGCTTCCTGTTTGGCGGACTCAGCTCGCTTGCGTGCATCCTGAGCCCGCCGCTGCAGCTCGCCGACGTTTTTCTTCTTGCCCGGCGCAGACTTCTTTTTCATTGCGGTCCTTGGTTCGCTGAATGTCGCCGGAGGATAGAGCAGGCCCCGGCCAGCGGCAAATCAGTTCTCTCTAATCGACAAAGGCCGATCACTTCGTGACACGGCGCTGTCGACGCACCGTCGCCAGCGTCAGCATCGCCGCGAGCGACACGAGCAGGAACGGATCCATGTGACCGCCGCCCCCTTTCTTTCCTGGGTTCACTGCGCTGACCCTGACCGTCAGCGACGCACTTCCCCGGCCGCCGGGACCGACGCACTCGAGCTCGTAAGTCGTATTCGTCGTCAGCGCGCCGGTCGACAGCGTGCCGGAGGCGGCCTTGCTACCACTCCAGCCATTGCTCGCCGTGCACGACGTGGCGTTCGTTGCCGACCACGTGAGCGTCGTGCTCTGACACGCCATCACCGTGGTCGGCGAGGCCGAAATACTAACGACCGGCGGCGGCGTCGAGTCGGAAACCTTCAACCCGAACGTGGCGTAATTGGTATTCGCGGCCGGCTGGCCGATGAAGTTCAAGACATGCACGCCCGCGTCGAGCTGCAGATTCTGGATGGAGCTGCTACCGATCACCTGGCCGACCAGCTGCGTGCCATGGGTAACCGCCAGCCAACTGATCCGCAGCCGGGCCGGGAATTCAAAATCCTTCAAGGCGATGTCATACCGGCCCGCGGCGGGCATCGTGAGAACCTTGGCATTGAACAACCCACCAACGCCTTGTGTACTTTCAAACACGAGTGCGTTGCTCGGCGAAGCCTTCAACGACAGCGCGAACGCACCGTTCCCAGGCAAGGTCCCGGAGACTGGCGGCGGCGTGGCGGCAACCAGCACTCGAACTTTGCCAGCCTGTAAAGTCACGGGTTTATTCCCCGAGGCAGCAAGCTGATCCACCACCGTTGCGCCTTGAACTACCTTGGCCTGGAGACTCGGCAGCTCGGTCGGAAAACGCAGATCATCCAGCGTCAGCGTGTAGTTTCCCCCGCTCACCGGATCGGTGGGAGCAAAGGAATAAAGGGTCGGCGTGGTCGCATCGGGCGACGCATCGCTGATGTGAACGTCGGCATACGCGACCTGCCCGCCATTCGACAGCGTGGCCGACAGCGCGCCCGTGGTCGCGGTGGTCGCATAAACAAACAATTGGCCCGAGCCCGCGCTCAACGCGAAATTCCCCGGCGTCGCTCCAGTCACGCTGCCCATGAAAGAATCGTTCTGAATCACCGCGGCTGAGAACGCCGTGAGCGCTTGGGGAAACTGAAGATCGGCAAGCGTCAGCGTGTACGTAGCAGCGGCTGGGATGCTCAACGCGCGCGCCGGCGGCAAGCGACCGACACCGTTCTCACTGCGATAGATCACGGAATCAGACGGCCCTCCCTGCACCAGCGCCCCGTACAAACCAGCGCCGCCTCCCCCGGCGGTCGCAATGACGATCAGCTCGTAAGTATCGCCAGCCTGTGCGGCGAACGTTCCCACGTCGCTCGCGCTGAACGGCCCGCTGTGATCCACCACGACTCGCGTCTGTGGCGAACGTTGTAACACCAGCACATCTCTATTGATCAGCGCCGACGGAAATGCGCGGTCGAGAGCGCGCACACGATAAGTGCCCGCGACAGGCACCGTGAACTCGGTCTGTAACACCGACTGTTCCGGCGCCGGGCCGTTCTGAGCCGCGATCGCATCGGCGACGGCAAATACGGGCGTGCCCCCGCCCGAGGGCGCGACCTCGACGCTGAACAGTCCGCCGGCCTGGTTCGAGGCAATCGCGCCCAAGACGTGTACGCGATAGGTACCCGGCGTGCCGGCGAAGGTCTGCGTCTTCGGCAATTGCGCCACGTTGAGCTGACCGGGGTAATCGATCTCGATCCTGGCGACGACCTGCAAATCGCGCGTCACCAACGCCTGCAACGACTGTAACGTGGCGAAATCCGTCGGCTGACGCAGACCCGCCACCACGCCGAGATCTTTCAATGTAACGACGTAGCTTCCAGCGGCCGTCAAAGTGAATTCATACGTCGGCGGCAGCTGCGCGGCCGCTTCGGCAGTCGCAGCCACGACTTCCGATGTATCCAGCAAAGTGGCGGCTCCCACGGGAACGCCAACACCAAACGCGAGCCAGGCGGCCAGCGCCATCATCATCTTCTTGAACACAAATGCTCCCCACGCGCCGAGAGGCGCGCTGCCCTAACCCGCTGCTTTGATCTGATCGAGCGCGGCCTGCGCTTCCTTCGCCCCATGGAACTGTCTGCCCGAGCGCACGGCCGCTTCGAGATTCTTCTCGGCCGAAATCCGATCGCCGGTCTTCAACTGCGCCATGCCCAGGTGATAACGCATGAGCGGCGACTCCGGCGATTTCTCCACGGCTTGCTGAAGCAGCGCCACGGATTCCTGGAACTCGCCGCGTTTGAACTTGACCCAGCCGCGAGTGTTCAGAATGGAAGGTTCGGTCACCTTATCGAGCTTCCCGGCCAGCTCGGCGGCGCGCGCGAGACTGTTCGAGTCGGTGCGATAGCTCACCAACAGCATCGCCAGATTGTTTGCTGCGGCGACCGAGCCGGGCTCGCGACTGATCATCGACTCGTACACGCGAATCGCGTCGTCGGGGCGATTCACGCGCTCATAGAGCGCAGCGAGATCGGTGCCCAAGGCAGCGGCGCCCGTTTTCCGCAGGCCCGCTTCGAGTGTCTCGATCGCTGCGTCGTTGCGCTTGCCCGCAAGTTGCGACAACGCGAGGCCACGATACGGCATCCACCACTTCGGCGCCTTGGCGATGGCCGCATCGAACGAAGCCGCCGCCTTGTCCAGATCGCCACGCGAGGTCAACAGCTCACCCTTCAAGTTATGCGCGACGGCGTTGTCGGGCTGCTGCGCGATGACCTTGTCCAAACGCGCGAGCGCTTGCGAAACCTGTTTGCGCGTGGCATCGACACGCACCAGCGCAGTCAAAGGCTCGCCCGCGCTCGGCTGAATCTGCAGAGCGCGCTCATAGGAAGCGATTGCGGCGTCGTATTTCTGTTCCGCTTCGTCGATGGCGCCTTCCAGATAAGCGCCAATCGGCAGATCCGGACGAGCTTGCTGGATGCGCTCGGCGGTGGCCCGCGCTGCCGGCAAATCCTTGACCGATGCTTGCACTCGGAACAACGCTTCCATGGCCGGCACGTCGGTCGACGCGTCCTTGACCAACTGTTCGAGCACAGGGCGCGCCTGTTCCGGACGACCGCTTTGAGTCAGCAGCTCCGCGAGTTCCATCCGCGCGCTCTTGTCGCTCGGATTGGCCTGGACCGCCGAACGCAATGTTTCTTCCGCCAGCGCCGGCTCGTTGTTCTGCAAATGGGCTCGCGCGAGGGCGCGCAGCACCGGCGCGGAAGTCGGCTGATCGCGCAACACCGAACGCAGGTCGGCGATCGCCGCCGGCGCATCACCCCGCGCTAGCGCCATCGTGCCACGCAGATTGAGCGCATCGTTGTCACGAGGATTCTCCGCAAGCACTGCCTCGACCAGCGTCGTTGCGCCCTTCACGTCCTGCTTCGCCAGCAACGACGCGGCGAGACGAGTGCGCGCGGTCAATCCATCCGGTTTGGTGTCTTGTTGCTTGATGACCTCGCGATAGACGCGCTGCGCATCCTCAGTCTTCTGCTGTGACTCGTAGAACCGGGCCAGCGCCAGCTGCATGGCCGCGCTGTCCTTTTCCTCCGCCGCGAACTTCTTCAGCTCGGCTTCGGCTTTACCCACCTCGCCATTCGAGGCAAGCAGATCGGCGAGTGCCGCCTTGGGCTCGACGCTGTCCGGTTCGATCTTGATGGCATCGCGCATCACCTGTTCGGCGGCCGCGACGTTCTTCGCAAGCATGTGGAAGCGCGCCAGTCGATAGCGATGCGACAAATCGTCCGGCTGCAGCTCGATCACCTTTCTCAGCTGCATCTCCGCCTCGGTCGTCCGCTTCTGGGCCACCAAGAGATCGGCGAGCACCACGCGCAGGTCGACACTGTCCGGGACGCGCTCGATACCAGCGGTCACGATGTCGATGGCATCGTCAATGCGCGAGTTCTGTCGATACAGCGATGCCAGCAACGCGATGGCATACTCGTCGTTAGGCGCCAGCTTGGCCGCCGCTTCGGCGTCTTCGAACGCAGCCTTCACATCGCCCTGCTGTGCCTTCGCGGCCCCTCGGACCGTTAGCAACTGCGCGTTCTTCGGATCTTGCATCAGGCCGGGCGTCACCAGCTCCAGCGCTCGTTCGGGCGCTCCGCCGAGCAGATACAAACGTCCGAGCGCCGCGCGCGATTCCAGATCGTTCGAATCAAGATCGACGGCTGCCTGATACTGCCCCGCCGCCTCGCGGGGATTGCCCAGCTTCTCGGAAATCCGGCCCAGCTGATAGCGGGCCTGTACGTCGTTCGGATCGATCTGCAAGGCGTTGCGGAATTCGACGCGCGCCTTCTCGTAGTTGCGTTCGCCGAGATAGCGCTCGCCCTTTTCGACATAACCGGCTTTGCGCTGCTCAGGGCCGCCGCAGCCGGCCATCAGGCTGGCGACCGCCAGGGCGCACACCAGGTTGCTCAGGGTCTTCATCGCTTCGCACCGAATTTATTCTGATCCGCTGCTCGAGAGGTGACTGGGGCGCAGCGTTCGAGCTGGGTGACGAGCGTATGCGCGAGAGTTGACGGTCCGATGACAACGCCGTTGCAAACACGGCTTCGATGTTTCAAAACCAGCCGTGCAGCGAACACGCGACCAGATAGCCAAACGCGGCGAGGCTCGGCAATCGCCACCAATGCGCGGCCGCGCTGAATAATGTTTCCACGCCATACATCAGCACCACGAGCTTCGCGATGCTCTCGCCCACAGTCGCCGCGCTGATGACCGATCCAGGCAGGTTGGGTACGGCGACCGCAATGAATATGACAAGGATGTCCAGCGGCGTAACTCGAAAGCGCCGGTCGCTCGCGAGCCGGAAACGTATGACGATTGCAATCACCAGGGCCGCGAACAGAATCATCTGCAGCGCGGACCGTTGCTCGAGCAGCGTGGTCGTTTGACGATCGAAATACACTGCCATCACCAACGCCAGGAACGCCGCGCCTCTGAGCATCCAGCCGGAATCGACCGCCCGCCACCGCATGATCATCAGACACAACATGCTGAGCGCGACGACGGCTGCCATGATCTGTACGTCCGTGCTGGGTCGCGGGTTCACTACGCCGACCGAGAACAGATACAACGCGATCCCTGCTCCGATGACGACCAACGAGGCACGGGGCAATCGGGTCGGCGCGCGTAGCCACACGATCAGCCGACCGAGCTGCGATGAACTGTTGTTACCCTTGGGATTGACGGGACGCAGCCGCCAGCTCACCGCCATGGCCAGCTGCAATGAGCCGATGGTGATCAACGACAAGACCGCGAACACCGCGATGATGGTCACGTCGGACTCGTAACGCAGATACCAGGCCGTGACGAACAAGCACGCCTGGAGGAAGTAAATCCCCATCACGGCCTCGTGATGATCGAAGCCCAGCCCCAGCAGTCGATGATGGATGTGATTGCGATCGGCCTGCAGCGGCGAGCGGCCTTCGAGCATTCGCTGGGTCATCACCATCAGGGTGTCGATGATGGGAATGCCCAACAGCAACAACGGCAACGCCGAGCTCAGCGGCGTCAGCTCATCTTGCGTCAACACCACGGCCAGCACCGCGGCCGAGAAACCCAGGATCTGACTACCGCCGTCCCCCATGAACACGCGCGCCGGATGCGTGTTGTATCGAAGAAAACCCAGGATGGCGCCTACGATCACGATCGCGACGACGCCGACGAACGGCGTGCCCGAGGTGAATGCCAGCAGCGCCAGTGCCGAGAGCGACAACAGTGTCGTACCACCGGCCAGGCCGTCGAGACCGTCGGCCAGATTGATGGCGTTGGTCACGCCGATCAGAAACACGAACGTCAACGGCCACGAAATCCACACCGGCAGCGCGTGCCGCTCGGTCAACGTGAGGGTACCGATCGTCACGTCACCCCACACCATGATGAACAGCACCGCGATCACCTGGCCGAGCAGCTTCGGCCCGGCGCTCAGTGTCACCCGATCGTCCCACACGCCGAACATCAGCAACACGAGCACGCCGGCCAGATACGCCGGCATGGGCTGCGCGAACTCCCCGGAAAGTAACAACGCTAGCAGCGTGCCGGCCGCCATCGCGATGCCACCGACTCTCGGCACCGGCGTGGTGTGTACCTTGCGTGCCTCCGGCGCATCCAGAAAATCCCAGCGCGCCGCGGCCTGCATCAGCGGCGGAATGAGCGCCATGGTCACGCTCATTGCCAGCAGGAAGCCCAGCATCAAATCCATCGGCGCCTCAGTTCGGAATGTAGCGCTCGAGGCGGGGCGTGACCTGGCTGGCGAATTCGGCCAGCCTGCGATCCGCCTGCTCCACCGGCTCGCCGATCTCCAGCGGCGTGACCAGGCGCACCAGCGCGCCGTCGGTGCGCTGGCGAGTCAACGAATCGACGAACAGATACCACTTCACCAGATATTCGTTAGTGATGACCCGGCCGCGCTGCTGGAACCAGTAATAGACCAGTTGCTTGCGGTTGCCGAGCTCGATCTGCACTCGGTTCACGCGCAGCGGCTTGCCCGCCACTTGCGCGCCCGGGACTTCGACCTGTTTGAACTGCTTCATGCGCCAGCCGCCGCCCGGCAGACAGGAGCGTGGGGAATGAGCGGAATTGCCGGCGCGCTGCGAGTCGTACCACGCGACGTAGAAGTTCACCACCTCACGGTCCCCACGCATGTAATCCGTAATGACGTAATCGTCGAGCTTGAGCGCGTCCAGATAGATCTGTTCAAGCGCGCTGCGTCGACCGTTCCAGGTCTCGACCTGATTGGGAAAGCCGAAAAATGTTTCGCGTTTGGGGATGGTCTCGGTACGCTCCGGTGCGATCATCACGCCCACGGCGAACGCGCTGAGAATGACCGCCCCGGTGATGAACGGCGCCGGCACGGCGCGTTGCATTGCCAGCGCATTCCGATCGATCGGCTCCGCCGCATCCAGCCCGAAGACCTCGCGCCATGGCCGGCGATTCTTGCCGATGCTCGCGAGCAGCATCATCTCCACCAGCAGCACGCCGGCGCTGGTCATGAACACCGCCCAGCCCTGGAAGTCGTGCAGAAAGCCTTCGGCCATCGACTGGCCCCAGTGCTCGACCATCACGCCGATCGTGCCGATGCGGAAGCTGTTCATGAGGATGGTCACGGGAATGCTGGAAAGGAACAACAGCACGCGCTTCCACATCTCCACCTTGAACAGGTAGGCCATGATGAAGCCCAAGGTCATCAACGGAAACAGATAGCGCAGCCCGTCGCACGCCTCGGCGACTTGCAGCTTGTAACCGCCGAGGTCGATGACATTGCCTTCGACGAACACGCTGATGCCGAACAGGCGGATGAACCACACGCCGATCTGCGAGGAGATCAGCTGGAGCTGGGAAGAGAAATTCGACAACAGGAATTGTGGCAAGGGGATCATCAACGCAAGCAGCAGCAGCGGTGCCCACAAATCCGCCGCCGGACGCACGCCGATGAGCGCGATGACCAGTCCATAAATGGCGATCAGCAAACCATACTGCTGCACGACGTCCACGGTCGCGAGTACGCCGGCGATCTGCAGCAGCGCGCCGAACAGAACCAGCCCGACGCCGATCCACGAGCCATGCAGCTCGAGCCGCACCAACTGAGCCCGCTGTTGCCACAACAGGTAACCCGAGATCACCGGAATCAACAACGCATGGCTGTACTCTTCCTGGTGCAGCCACGTCTGAACCATGTGGCCGATGCCGGTTTGCATGGCCGCCGCGGCCACCACGGCGGCCATGGCGAGCGCGGTCCAGGCATACAACCGGATATTGCTCGCGGGCCGATCCGGTCCCGCCGTAGCTCGAAGTACTGTGCTCATCTGCCCGCTCGGCCGCCGACTGTTGTGAATCTTTACCGGGAGCGCGAAGGTTATGGCGCGTGTGTGACAGTCCGAAGACTACGCGTGGACCAGGAACGAAGCCGCATGCCGAACGAGCCGAGCCAGGATCACACTGGCAGCCCTTCGGCCCGCCGCAGCAGCTCGCGGCGCTTGCATTCGATCATGTATTCGTAGAACGCCTGCAAGGTTGCGTATGTGAAGCCGGGGCGGCCATCGAGAAAGCCCCGGCGCCACAGGTAGTAATAAAGAAACTTCACCATCGGCCGCGCCGGCAACCGAAAGAAAATCTCTTTCAGCGCACGACGTCGAGCATTGGGATCGCGGCTGACCAGGTCGCCCGTCTTGAACGCCACTCGCGCGCGGGCCCTGACCGCTTCGATGGCTTCCATATCCGAATATTTGTTGTGCCGGGCAATCCAATGTGCCACGCCGTGACTGAAAGGATAGTGATCGATGTGCGCGGTCAGCTCGCCGATCTCGCCATCGACGGTCGCGACCGGATTGACCAGGCGCTCGTAACGGATCTTTTCCGGACGGAACAATCGCACCAGCCAGGTCGGATACAGCTGGGCGTGTTTCAGCCAGCGCCCCATGAAGTAATCCTTGCGACGAATGCGAAACGCCGCCTGCCCGGCTTCGGTCCTCGCCATCGCGATCACTTCATCGCGCAATTCCGGCGTGCACCGCTCGTCCGCATCCAGGTACAACACCCAGGGATACTTGAAAGAAATGTGGGCGACGGCCCAGTTCTGGTGGGCCGACCAGTTGTCGAACCTTCGTTGCACGACGCGGGCTCCCGCCTCGGTCGCGATGGCGCAAGTCGCATCCGTGCTGAACGAATCGAACACCACGATGTCGTCCGACCAGGCGAGCGAGGCGAGACAGTCGCGTAAATTGGTTTCCTCATTGAGCGTGAGAATCATGACGGAGACGCTCATGCTGGCCTTACTCCGGCTTGCGAGTGACGACCACCATGGACTTCCACAGCCAAGGCAACCGACCGGCACCAGCGAACGAGAACTGGCTGAAGCCGAACTCGCTCAGCAACTGCTTGAGCGTGCGATAGGACCAGAACTTGATGTGTCCGCCGTCCCACAGGGCCGTGAAATGATGATCGAGCGCGCCGGTGGCCGCCAACGCGAGATTCTTCAGATAGCCATGGTAGGGCGTCGACAGAATCAATGCGCCCCCCGGCCTCAACAAGCGGTGTGCCTGCCGGATGAAATCCCGGGGCGCATATAAGTGCTCGACCACTTCCGTCGACACCACCACGTCCCAATGCGAACCGAATACCTCGCTCAGGTTGTCATAGACGGACAAGCGCTCCACCCGAACCGAATCGCCGCACAGCTTGCGAGCCTGCGCGACGCCGGATTCGCTCGCATCGCAGCCGGACACTTCGTAGCCGCTGAGCTGCAGTTTTCGTAGCAACGCGCCGTTACCGCACCCGGCATCGAAGACGCGAGGAGTTGCCGATGCAGCCGGCAGGCAAGCGCGTACCGTAGCGAGAACGACTGGCTGCAAATAATCATGCGAGGCTTCCGCTTCGCCGCTTTCCCAGCCGTAATCTGGAATGGAAGTGTTCGTGGCAATCTCGCTCATGACGGGCTGACCGGGGAACATGGAGCGCGTCTCAAACCGATCTGGCGCGCCGGGTTCCCGGCAACGATATGCAGCGGCGGCACGTCTTTGACGACCACGGCTCGCGCCGCGACGATGGCACCTTTGGAAACCGTGGTGCCGGGCCCGATGAAGGCTTCGGTGCCAATCCAGACGTCGTCCTCGATGGTCACCGGAGGTTTGAGCAACGGCAGCGCTGGATCGGAAAAATCATGAGTGCCGGCACAGACGTGGGTGCGATACGCGAGCGCCGCACCGGCGCCGATACGAACCTTCCCAAGGCTGTAGATGAACGCGTCCTCACCGATCGCCGCCCAGTCGCCGATCTCGACGTTCCAGGGCATGTAGAAGCGGGTCGACGAATAAAACTGCACTGACCGCCCTACTTTCGCACCGAACAGCCTCAGCACCGAGCAGCGCCAGGCGAAGCACGGGCGCGGACTCAGACGAATGGCGTATGCGCCGAGCGTCCAGAGGATCCGTCGGCACTGCTCCGCCCGGGAATATTTCCTCGCGGCCCGGTTTGCTTCCGGATCCACGAGTTGCACCGTGGCCACGACAGTATCGACAGAACGATCTGCAAGCTGGCTGTTCATGACTGCGATTCGAGCCGACAGGGCGACGTTTACCGATATTCTCCGCCGCTCTGGTGCGGGCCGGCGCAGTTAACCATCGGCCCGTAACACTTTTGTGACAGCGCTCGTGACCGTCAGCGGGTCTCTCTGGTCGATCCGTCGACGGGCAGTGGAGCGGGAAACTCGCCTTCGATAACGGCCCCGTCCAGCATGGCATCGTGCCGCATGCGATCGGCGGGCGAAGCGAATCGCTCGCCGATCTTTCTCGCGGGCACGCCCGCATGGATTTCGTAGGGCGGCACGTCCTTCGTGACCACGGCACCGGCTGCAACGATGGCGCCCCGACCGATGTTCACGCCCGCCATGACAATGGCGCGAAAACCCACCCAGGCATCGGCGCCGATGACAGTGCGTTTCAGCTCCGGACGGCCGCTGAACAGGATCGGTGTGCCTGGCACGTCCACCCGATGGTCGCCTCCGATGATCACCACTTCCGGAGCCAGCATGGCATAGCGACCCAAGGTGACGCGCGGCCCGACGATACAGTCGATATTCACGAAGCTGTACTCCCGGGCGATCAGGTCCCGACTCACTCGTGCCGAGCGAGCCATATAGAATGTCGGATGTACGTGTCGCAAGCCGCGCGACCAGCGTCGCAAGGACATCAGGAGAGATCGCAATACGAAATAGAGACGGGCGTTGCGCCGTAACGCAGACTTAATCATTGTGATGCATGTTGGCGTGACAACATGGGGCGCGCGCAGTGTAACCGCCCGTCCGCAACACTTTTGTGACATCGGCCAGAATGAATCCGCGGCGCAAAGTTGCCATCGTCTACCCGTTTTTTGCCCATTATCGCGCGCCCGTATTGCGCGAGCTGATGACAAACGGCCTGCACGACTACTATTTCCTGGGCGATGCCGACGACCCCACCGCGTCGATCAAGTGCATGGACTTCCATGGCAATCCACGGTTCATCCCGACCCATAGCAGGCACCTCAACAGCGCCATCATGTGGCAAGGCGGCTTGCTGCGCGCTTCGTTGAACGGCGGTTTCGATTGCTACATCTTTCTTGGCAACGCTACCTGGCCGGCCACCTGGCTGGCGGCGCTGATGGCTCGCATGCGAGGCCGACGGGTATTGTTCTGGACGCACGGATGGACGCGGCCGGACCGGGGCTTGAAGCGCGCATTTCGAGCTGCGTTCTATCGGATCGCTCACGGCTTGCTGCTTTATGGCCATTACGCCCGCGATATCGGCATACGTATGGGATTCGCACCGGCGCGCCTGCAAGTCATTTACAACAGTCTGGATTTCGAGTTACAGCACCGCCTGTTGGAACGGATCGGCGATGACGACAGAATCCATACACGGCAGCGGTTGTTCGGGTCCAGCGACCCGGTCGTCCTCGCCAGCGCTCGCCTGACCCGAGTGAAACGTTTCGATTTGCTGATCCGCGCGCTCGGCATCGTCAATCGCACACGGCGGGTCAACCTGCTATTGATTGGCGATGGCCCCGAACGCGAATCGCTGGCGGCGCTCGCGGCGCGGGAGCGAGTGCATGCGGTCTTCAATGGCGCTTGTTACGACGAAGCTCGGCTGGCAGAGCTGTTCAGCATTGCCAATGTCACTGTGTCGCCCGGCAACGTGGGTCTGACCTGCATGCACAGCCTCGCCTACGGCGTTCCCGTCATCACGCACGATGACGCCGCTGACCAGATGCCGGAATGGGAGGCCATCGCTCCCGGCGTGACCGGCGACTTCTTCAAAAAGGAATCGGAGCAATCGCTGGCGATCGCCATCGAGGCCTGGACGCGTACGACATGGGTGCCCGCGAGCACACGGCGCAGCTGCACGGAATCGATTCGCGCCAAATATCATCCAGCCGTGCAGCGCGAGTTGATCGACGCCGCGGTCGCGGGCTGATCGCCCCTCATCAGGTCATTCGGATCTCAGGCCCAGAAACACCTGCACATCGCGATACCACTGCGCCGAGTCGTCCCAGTTGGCGCGCTGTCTCAGCTTCGGATCCCAGCCGCCCCAGATCACCACACCATCGGCCTGCTCGCACGCGACCGCGAGCTGTCGTCGCCAGAACTCGCTCGGAATGAACGTATACCCCAGCTCCTTGTCGCGCTCGGTGTATTGCGGCCAGATGAATACATACACGGGCTTGCCGTAGCGATGGGCCTCGCGAATGTTTCCTAGCGCCTGCCCTTCCCACTCCGCCGGATTGTTCTTGTAGGTGTACACATACGGAAAGATGATATCGACCGCGTCGGCCAGCGGCCGCATGCGATCGTTGGCACGGCGCCACGCCAGGTTGTCCTCGCTGCCCTTGGGCGCGACCGCCCAGGAGCTGGCCGCCATCGGCGCGAGCGTGAAGTAACCCAGCTTCACCGTCGGCGCCGCCGCTCTCGCCCATTGCACGATCTCGAGTAGTTTTCCGATGACGAGCGCGACCTGCTCGTCGGACACGGTGGCATCCACCGGCCAGCGTTCGATATCGAACACCAGCGGCACATTGCGAGCTTCGGCCGTTCGCGCGGCCGCTTCGACTCGCGGGCGCCAGGGCAGCGGCGCATCGGGCAGTTGCGGATTCCAGAGGTCGGATTGATAGACGACGTGGATGTCCAGCATGCCGGGCCGCTCGGCCGGTTTGTTCTGGTAGATCGTCCCGTCGTAGATGTGGCACTCGGTCGGGCCTGCCTTGGCTCCGCCGCTCGTCAGTATGAAGAGCGAGAAAATGCACGCGCAGACCGCCTTCCATGGACAGTGTCTCATCAGGATACCTCCGCACCGAGTGATGAATCTTTCGGCGTCGGGTGCTTGAACACTACCCACGCCTTCCGTGCTCCCAGATGTTTGGCCACCGCGTCCGATCCGACCGGCCGCCGCGTCAGCAATGTGGCCGGCAATTGCACGAGGACGCTGCTCAATGCTCGGAAATAGCTCCACACGCTGCGCCGGCGCACGGCATGGAAGAAATTGAGAACCATGCGACCGGGCAGATAAGTCAGCAGGTAACCGAGGGGATACAGCCGCAACGTCACCAGCATCGGATTGCGAAACAGCTGATAGTCGCGGCGGTTGTCGATGTGGCTGCCGCCGATATGCGGATGCCACATGATGATGTCGGGCGCGCTCACGATCCGATAGCCGGCATCCAGAGCGCGCAGCGCCAGATAGGATTCTTCGGCGAACAAAAAGAAATCGGAGGGAAACGCGCCCGTCTCGGCGAGCATCGAGCGGCGCAATGCCGAAGCGCAGCCGACGAACACACCTACGTCCTGGAATTGCGCGGACATGGCGCGGCCCGCATTCACGCCGCCTTCGGGAAACGACTGCCGCATGGCGACCACGCCGATGCGCTCGTCCTGACGAAACACGGCTTCCAACCGGTCCAGCAGATCTGGCGACATCCAGCCGTCGTCGTCCAGATTGACGATGAACTCGCCGCGACAGTTCGCGTACAGATGGTTGCGACCCTCCGGGCAGCCGAGATTGCGCGCCAGCCGAACCAAACGCGCCTGCGGATAGCGGTTGGCAATGAGCTCGGCAGTGCCATCGTGCGAATCGTTGTCCAGCACGACGATCTCGTAGTCGCTCCGAGTCTGAGTCAACACTGAATCCAACGCGCGGGTCACCAGGGAAGCGCGGTTGTATGTAACGACGGCAACGGAGAAAGTCGGATTCGAAACATTCATGCGCGCGATCCGTGTTCCGATGACAGCCGCGCGCCCATCAGGTTCGGTGGTTGCCAGGGTTGCGCCGTGGCCGGCGGGGTCGCCGCGGCGCCCGCAACGGATTGAGTCCTGATGCCCAGGCCGGCACCGTAGAGGAAATAGACGAACACGCCGGAGATGTGAGCCGCGTAGTCCTGGACCAGGTGATCCTGGGTCAATCCCATCACGCTGTTGGCAGCCAGCGCCGCGAACACGCCGCTGCAGATGGCTCGGGCACTGGCATCCGGCAGAGCGCGCCGGATCCACAACGCCCGCGCCACCAGACAAATGATCGTCGCGACCAGAATCGGGCCTAGGATGCCCATGCGGAATATCACATCGATATATTCGTTGTGCGCGCCGTACGCGCCGACCAGTTCGAAGACGCGACCGCGGCTGGCCGGTCCGGCGCCGAATAACAGCAACATGATGTCGTCCTTGAATAGCGCGAAGCTGCGTGCCCAGACGTGCAAGCGGCCGGCACTGGCGTCGTCGTCGGCGCTGACGATGGAACCGAGTCGGTTACCGATCACATCCGACTGCAGTACCAACCACAAGCCAGCCACGAAGGTAGCGCCGATCGCAGTCATGCGCTGTCCCATGCTGCCGCCGAGCAAGGCCATCACCAGCAGGCCCACCGCCAGGCCGACCACGCCAGCGCGCGAATAGCTGAGCAGCACGACGCCGATCCCAAGCGCAATCGACACCACTGCGACCCAGCGATAGAACCCCTTCAGTACGCTCAGGCACGCGACCGCCACCAGCACGACGCATGCGTACCACACGCCGACCGAAGCTCGAAACAGGCCGAGGAAGCCGCTGCCGATGCGGTTGGCGTGAACGAACTCGGCTGCCTCCGCGTTCTTCTGCAGCTCTAGTTGCTCGAAGACCGCGAAGTTGAACGGACCGAAATAGCTCAACATGCCCATTCCCGCCGAAACACTCGACAACAGCAGCACCAGCTGTATCAACCGTAGCGCGCGGTCGCCAGTCATCGACGTTCTGGTCATAAACACGAACACGCTCAGTAGCGCGAGATTCCTGACGAAAAACAGCGCCGCTTCCTGCATGTCCCGCAGTGTCGAGGGCCCCGAGGCGCTCATCCCGAACACCAGAGCGCCGGTGCATATGGGCACCAGAAGCAGCAAGGCCGTCATCGCCCATCGCACTTCCGACGCATCCGCCTCCTCCGCTTCATGCTTCGCGAATAGCGCATACAGCGCGAACAGCGGTGCAATGAAATCGACCAGGTAGAATGCGCTCTGATTGCCTTTGACCAGGATGATGGCCGGCACCGTCATGTGCACCATCGCGGTCAGCAGGCGAGTCGATAGCGGCAGCGAACGCACGAACAGCAGCGCAACCACCAACAGTATCGCGCTGTGCAATCCAAACAGCTGCGTCAGCGAGAATTCCACGGTCAGCGCTCCTGGCGACGGTGCGTTACCATGCGTCGCGCACCATGTCCGAGTACGCGTTCAGATAGTCGCGTGCGGTGGTATCGATGGAATATCGAGCGACGACGCGCGCAGATGCACGCCGCCCCATCTCGAGCGCGGCTGGATAGTTTTCGAGCAGCCTCGCGGTCGTCGCTGACAACTGCTCAGGGTCACCCGGAGCAACGAGATGACCGACGTCGTGGGTAACAATCTCGGGAATTCCACCCACGCGTGTTGCAATGACCGGCAGTCCGGTGGCCATCGCTTCCAGGCAGGCGATACCGAGCGCTTCGCTGTCGCTGGGCATCCAGAACACGTGACCGCTGGCGAGCAGTTCCGGCACATCGGGTCGAGCGCCAAGAAACTCGACGCGCCCCTCGATACCCAAACTCGAAGCCAACGCTCGCAGCTCACCCTCCAACGGGCCGTGTCCCACCAGCCGTAAACGGCATCGTGGATGGGTCTGTAACAGTCTCGCGAATGCCTGCAGCGACGTGCGATGCCCCTTCTCCGGCGCGAGCCGCCCTACCTGGACGATGACTGGATCGGCCGTCGGCACTCGTCGGTTGAACTGGAATCGTCCGAGGTCCGTGCCGTTGGGCACCACTCGGCATTTTTCCCTCGGCAAACTCAATGCCGCATGAGCGGCTATAGCGACCGAATTGGAAACCGCGATGGCCCGCGTCCGTCGCATCGATGCCAGCACCGAATCGATGCGGGTCTTGGCCCGAGAGCGCAGCCGATGCTTCTGTTCCCACCAGCGCTCGATCCCATGCAGAGTTGTAACGAGTCGGGAGCCGCGAGGCGACGCCAGTCGCGCAAGCATGTCGGCCATGTACAAGTGGCTGTGAATCACGTCGGGCTTGAACGCCTCGATGAGCTTCGTGACCTCACGCGCCGCTCGCATTACCGCGTCCATTTTGTAGATGGAAGAGTTGCAGTGAAGGCTCGCGACACTGATGGATTGCTGCTCCAGCAAGGGCGCCAGAGGCATGGTCGAAGTGACGCAGAGAACGCGAACGTCCACACCGCTTGCCGTCATGCGTGGCACGAGGTCGGTCAGCAAGCGCTCGGCACCGCCAAACGTCAGCGACGTGATGAGCTGAAGGACCCTCATCGCGATGATGCCCCCGCCGCGGCGAGCCGGGTCCGCATCGAGCCGATAGCTGCCGCGAGCGCAGTTCGCTCTGGCGTGCTCAACAGCCAGCAGTACGTGAGCGCAGCCCAGATCGACAACCCGACACCGAACTGCAGCCATACGTTGGACCCGGCGGCCGCGATGGCAAACCACATCAAACCGTTGATCGCGGCATAGCCACCGAGGCGGAACAAATCGGGGCTCGCGGACAGGCTCAGTTTGGCTCGCTGCTGCCAGTACAGGGCCACGTTCGCAACCGCGAGCACCAACATTCCCCATACGGCGCCGATAGCGCCGTACCTGGGCACCAGTAGCAAATTCGCGGCAATCTGAATGCACGTTGCCACCGCGCCAATCGCTACCACGCGGGCTTCGGCTCGACCTGCGATAGCTTGGTAGTACATCAGCTGGATGAATGTCGACACGCAAGCGATCGGCATCAGCCCGGACAACAGAGCATCTGCGCCGACATATTTGTCCTTCCACACGAACGCGCAGAATGCAGGTAGCACGAGCGCCGCGAGTCCGGCGCTCAATACGCCGCCGGCGAGCACCGCTTTACCAAACGAAGACGATGCTCCGCCGCCTCGCCCGCCGGAGTCCCGGCACAGCCACGGAAACAGGGTCATTGCGCCGGTGCCAATCAGCAACATGAGTACCTCGTAGGCCCGATTCACCAGCGTATAGCTGGCGACCATGGGGGCGCTCGCGAACTTCGCCACCAGCAGCCAGTCGACACGGTTCTGGGCGACTGTGATGAGCCCCATCAGCGCGAACCACGAACTGGCGCCAAGAATCTTCCTGAGAGGCTCAGCAGTCGCCGCCTGCAAGTGGGGCTGGGTCCGCGCGCATGCGATCACGCAAGCCAACGCCAGCAGGCAGTGATATACATTCTGGGCGACGAAGAATTCGACTGCCGTTACCGGCTCGCTGGCCGTCATCAGCACGGCGGTTGCACCCAGCTTCAGGAATGGCTCGAGTGCGGCCAGCGTGTTGGCCAGCGTCTGACGATCGTTGGCCTTCATCCATTGCTGACAGAACTGTTCGAGCAGCACCCACAGCTGCACGGCGCATGCAACGACGACAGCAGCGATCGATTCGTGCTCCGGCTTGGCGACTGCGACCCAGAGTCCGCCCGCGACGATCGCAAGCGCGAGAGCGACGGCTCGCACGGAAATTGCGATCGTGGCGCCTCGGACGATCGTGACACGCGCCGCGCTGAACTCTCGCAGCAGGGTCTGATTCAATCCGGCGTCCAGCGCCATGGAGAAAAATGCGGCCACGGCCGACGCCAGCGCAAACACCGCGACCTGCTCGACCGACAGCGCCGTGAACAGCAGCAGCAGCCAGACCACATCGGCCACGCGCCCGGCCGAATTCAGAATGTACGCGCTAGCGATGACGCTTAGAAACGAACGTCGTGACGTTGTGCTTTCGGCGTCGGCAGCCATACAACAGCGAGCGGCAGCGCCACGGCTACGTGCGCATCTTGTGGTAAGAAATATCGGTTGCGGGAATTCTGGGCACAGTGTGTTACGAGCCAGTGACATTCCGGCCGGCCTCGGGCCGTTGGCACCTCTGCACGGCTTCCATCAGGACTCCGGCGAGGACGCCCTGCCCCGGCTCACTCAAATGGATGTTGTCCTGATACGGAACGTGCCCGAGTCGTAGCTCGGCCGACAGGGCGGGCTCGTCGTCCAGCACGGTGGCGCCGGACTCGCCGGCGGCGAGCTGTATCGCCTCATGGCCCGGCCCGGGTCCTTCGGACAACTCAGAACGAGTGAAGTGCTGCACGACCGTTACGCAGGTGCCCGCCTCGCCGGCGTACCGCAACAGTTCTCGAAGCGCTTCGATCGCTGCGTCGTCGGGCGGTCGCCGCTCGGAAGCCACTTCGGCCACCACGGACTTGCGCGCCAAGGCGCCCGATCCGTAGCGACGAAATACCGCGGCCAGACCTTCACCCAATGCGGTCTTCGGCCGGACTGTCGGATGAGTTGCCGGATCGAGAGGAGCGAACGTTGGAACGTCGGACGCGTCGTGGCTCGACAACACCAGCACCAGCACATCCGCGTGCAGCAGACCGAATCGTTGCAGCCACGCCAGCATGTTCTGCGGTCCCCAGCTGCCGGCGGAAACATTGCCCACGACGACCGGCCGGCCGGTTGCCGTCGCTAGCATCCTCTGCAATCGGGTAGTGGCCAGCTGTGCCTGGTCGATGCGATTGCCACCGTTCACGACGCTATCTCCAACCACCAATACGCGCAGCTCGCGAGCGCTGGCCTTGTTTTTCGCGATGGCCTCCGATCGCATTCCGTATTCGTTGACCACGATGTGCCGACCGAAACGCATGACGTCCTGGCTCGGCTTCATCATGTACTCCATTCGCGGGTCGGCGACGTAGAGGACCGGGTTGCCCAGCCCGAACAACACTCGCGCGGCAAGCTCGCCAATTGCCATCAGCCCCAGCAGCGCAGCTCCGATCTGCAGGACTTTGCGCCTCATGGTCGTTGGTCGCCTATGCCTGCAGCGCTTCCAGCCATTGTTGAGCAGCGCGACGCACGGTGTACTTCTCCACAAACAGGGTACGGGCACGCGCACCCATCGATTCGCGAGAGACTCTATCGGCCGCCAGTTGCCGGATACCTGCGACGAGTGCGTCCGCGGCCCCAATCGGTACAGTCATTCCGCACTGAGTATCGACGATGATCCGCGCCAATTCGCCATCCGTGTCGCCGATGAAGATCGCCGGCCGCCCGGCCGCGAGAATGCCGTAGAACTTGCTTGGGACGATCAGGCCTTCCAGCTGTGGCAACAGACAAGCCAGGTGCACATCCGCGGCCGCGAGCGAATCCGACAACGACTCGCGGGGCTGATACGGTAGAAAACGAAAATTTTTCAGTTGTTTCGAAATGACGGCCGACTCGAGCTGCTCCATCTTCGCACCGCCACCGATCATCAGGAAAACGATGCTGCCGTCCGTGCTCAGCTGCTCGGCGGCGGCCAGCAGCGTCTCGTATTCGTGCGCCCGGCCGAGATTGCCCGAGTAAGCTACCACGAACTTGTCGGCAATGCCGAGACGCGCCCGCAGCTCGCACGACTCCACATCCTTGGGTGTCACTGCGTCGCCGTCGGCCCAGTTCTCGATCACTCGAATCTGCTCGCGAGGAATGTTTCGAGCCTCCAAGTGCTCGCGCATTCGCGTTCCAAGCACTACGTTGGTCCGAGCGGCGGCCAATGAATAGTCGCGAAGTCTTTTCAGCCGGCTGTCGAGCCACGCTGGCAGCGGATTTGCGCCGAGATGCGATGCCACTTCTGGAAACACATCCTGCAACCAATTCACCAGGCCCGCGCCGCGCAGCTTCGCGATCGCAGCGGCAACGATGGAGATCAACGGTGGGTCGGTCTTCGCGACGACGGTGTCGCCGGCGCGCACCAGACGGAGCAGCCTGAGGCTGGCCGTCACATAGAAGCTTGCATAATCCACGGCGCGGCCGATCAGGCGGCTTCGTCCGAAGTGAGAGGTACTGGCACGGTGCACGTGAATGCCGCGAACCACTTCTTCCGAAACCAGCCTCTTGCGCGGGTCGTCGTACAGACCATCGGAGCACACCACGTGCACCTCGATCCCCTCTTGCACCAGCCGGCAAGTGAGATCGAACAGCATCTGGCTGGTCGCCGACAGGTCGGGATAGAAATATCGATTGACGAAAACCACTCGCCGCCGGGCAGCCGACTGGCCCCCGTCAGCGCGGCTGTCCGCGGGAGGTGAAGTCGTCGCGACGAATGAAGCGGCCTCGCCCGACAATGTCTTGCACTCCATCCGGTCGTCTTTTCGGCAACGTCAATGCGGTCACGGTAGCGACGCGGAGTGACGACGATGTGACACGCGTGTCGGACATCCGCATGACATTATCGATGGTCAACGAGAGGCTCGGTCAGCTTCCCGCCAAACGGCCGCGCCAGCGGGTCGCCGATGAACAAGCCCTGCCCCGGCATGGCGACGCTCTTCCAATACGCCTCGAGCAGGGTCTCGCCATCGAGATAACGGCGCATCAGCACGCCCACGTGTGGAAATTTCTGGAGCATGTTGCAAGGCTCGACGACGGTTCCGTAGCTGCCGGTCGCGCCTGCCTCCAGCCAGCGCAGGCTGCTCATCTGTGCGTTTCCGGTGAGGTCGCCGCCGGCGGAGGTGAGATGATCGGCGATGGCGCCTGCCAGAAAACGGTTGCTGCCGAGATCCGCGACGCGTGTGGCGCCGATGAAATAGAACATCACATCGCGCTTGTCTCGCAACGCGGGCGCCCGAGCGATTTCCACCTTGATCGATGCTTGGACCATTCGTTCGGCCTCTGCATAAGTCAGCGAGCGAACGTTGCGCGCGGCATCTTCGGTCTCCAGCAAGTAGGCCTTGCCGATAGCACTCGATCGGCCCGCCGCCGCACCTCGATCGATCAGCTGCCGCGCATGATCCATATCGAGCGCGGCAATGCTCATGGTCGGTCGCCAGCCGAGGTCGTCGTAGGGTCGCCGGCTACCGGAATTGAAGTACGGGCTCAGTTGCGTCGGCTTGCAGCCGGTCGCGCAGAACGCCCGGTTGTAACCGGCCGCGAACGCGGTGGTGATGGACATGCATTCGACGCGATACGGTTTGATCCAGGTCAATGCGTAGGCTTGCACGTGCGCCGGCGTTCTGGCCTTCACGTCCTCACGCAGGGTCAGGAATTGCTGTGCCGAGATCGCGACCTGAGTCGGGTCGACGCGCACGTGAAGGATGTTGCCCGGAGGAATGCTCCGCTTACGACGATAGTAATCTCCGATCGCGACGCTCAATGGATCCGCGTCATTGACGATGACTGCAAGCTCTTTGACGGTAAGCAACGTCCCCGACGGCGCGGACTGCGCCACGCCGACGATCAACGCGTACCCAACGAACAGAAGCGCGAGACGCTGCACAGCCGACCGACAATCAATACGGCGTACGCACCGGCTCCCGCGATCCGTTGAGGACCGTGCCGACGAACGGCAGATCGTGCAGCAGCTGGAACGTACGAGTGACATCCTCCCGGCGTGCCTTGCCTTCGCCGATCACCAGCAGGCCCGCTTGCATATAACGTGCGAACGCCAGCGCATCGTCCGCCATCAGCACCGGCGGGACGTCGAAAATGATTACGCGATTGGCATAGCGCGTCCGCATCTCATTGACGACATCGGCCGTCGCGGGCGACGAGAGCAACTCCGAGGAATGTTCGACCCGTTCGCGTGCCGGCAGGATCGTCAAACGATCGTAGCCCGCGACTTTGAACATCGCTTCCTGCACCGGGCGGCGCGAACGCAGGCAATCGTCCACGCCGACCGTCGGTCGATACTCGAATCGTTGCGCGACGCTCGGGTTCCGTAAATCGAAGTCGACCAGCAACACGGTGCGCGCCGGATCGGCGGAGATGGCGATCGCGAGATTGATCGCCGTCAACGTCTTGCCTTCCGCGGACTGAGCGCTCATCACGCCCAACGAGTTCGCACCCAACTGGTCCAACTTGCGCAACACTTGAGTCCGCAACATTTTGTAGGCCGCGCCGTGCGGACCGGTCGCGCCCGGCGGCAGAATGCGTGCGTTCTCACGAGCTTCGTCGGAGAACTGCAGCTGCGGCGAACTGAACTTGAGTGTATCCGTGAAATCGACGTTGTTGTCCGTCGCAACCGCTCGCGGTGGCACGACCGACACGGGTGCGTCGGCGCGCATCTCGCGGTAGGCGAAAGTCGTCAGGTCGACCGCTCGGGGAGTAGTTGTACGTTCCACGTCATCACCTCAACCGAAAAAGCGGCGCCAGGCCACTGCCCAGAGCACGTCCAGCGGACGATATAAGAAGTGCACCATCACGACGGCAGCCACGACGCTCGTCGCCGCACCCGCCAACGACAGGCGTCGGAACTTTGTTTGTGCGGCCCGTTCCGCGGGCGTTTCAATCCATGGCAGCACCGCCAGCGGCGGCACCGCAATCAGCGCCTCGATGTCACGACGCCCGCGGATGCTGGTGTCCATCG
The DNA here is from genome assembly GCA_023391815.1 of Pseudomonadota bacterium. GTDB lineage: Bacteria > Pseudomonadota > Gammaproteobacteria > Steroidobacterales > Steroidobacteraceae > Steroidobacter. The sequence goes on along the minus strand of JAEWAF010000132.1, from coordinate 99,242 downwards.
CTTCGAGCAACAGCACGATGCCGACCGACGCGCCGAACGAGAACAGCACACCGATGAGAACTACCGCGAGCCGGTTCGGGCTGGCCGGCTCTTCGGGCGCCATCGGAGGCTCGATCAACGTGAAGCGCTCGCCCTTGCGCTCCGTTTCGAGATTCTTCGCGAGCGTGGCTTCCATTTGCTTCTGCCGCACCTCGCTGTACTTCAATTGCGCATTCTCCATCTCGCGCATGATGCTGCTGTACTCACGAGCGACCTCGGGAGACGCGGCCAGGCGACGTTCGTAATCGGCGATCCTCGCACGCAGCACTCCGCTCTTCTTCTGCAACGCCTCGCGTTCGTTGACCGACGCTTCGCGCTGAGCGTTCACTTGTATGTACGCCGGATTGTCTGGATCGGCACGGACCGCTTCAGACGTGAGTGGGGCATCGCGCATCGCTGTTTCCAAGGAAGCGACCAGGCGTTCCAGTTGCTGCACGTCGGGATGATCTGAGGCGTACTTTTCTCGGGCCGCGGTGAGTTGGCTCTTCGCGTCGCTCAGCTGCCGTGCCAGGTCGTTGGCCGTATCGACACGTCCCACCTGCTTTTCCAAACCGTCGATCTCGCGCTTCATCCGCAGAATGTCTGGATGTGTAGGCGCGTAGATGGCACTGGCGCGAGCGTATTCAGACTTCAATGTCTTCAGGCGGTCGGCCGGCGACAGGATCCGTTGCCCTGTCTCGGTGTAGAGCTGGGAGGTCGGTGTCAGCTGAGCCAGCTGTGCGTCCAGATACACAATCTGCTGATCCAACGAACGGACCCGTGTCTCGGTCTCGCGCAACTCCTCTTCCGCACGATTCATCAATTGCATGTTGAGCTGCGACAGCTCCGGCAGAGTATTGACGTTCCGCTCCTTGAAGGCCGCAAGCTTCGAGGCCAGCGCATCGATCTGCTTGCTCAGCCGATCGCCTTCGGCGGTCAGGAACGTGGCCGTGTCATCCGCGGTCTGCCGGCGGGTCTGGAGATTCTCATTCAGATACAGGGTCGCGATTTCATTGGCGACCTTGGCCGCCAGTTGAGGCGAAGGGCTGTCGTAGCTCACGGAGAACGCGATGGTGGCCTTGGTGGGACGTCCCACGCGAGGATCGACCACATCGGCGCTGATCATGGAGAAGTGAATGTCGTCGCGCATGCGATTCAACAACACTTCGCGCGGATCCTTCCGTCGCCGCTCCGGATACAATTGATAGCGATCGATGATTCGCATCAGGTTGTCGGAGGTCATGACTCGCTGGCTGATCGTCTGAATACGCTGGTCGGCGTAGCTCGACACCATCGAGCGTACCAGGTCGACCGGAACTTCCTGTTGCTCGATCAAGATGGTGCCGGTGGAACGATAGGTGGCCGGCCACAGCACTGCCACAGCTACTGCGATGACGAGTATCGACAGGCCGGCGACCATCGCCGGCATGCGACGACGGCGCACCGCCAGCAAGTGATCATGGAATGAACGCGAGCGCGGAGTCACAGCGAGTGGGGTTGACCGTTCCATACAATGCTCAGTGAGGCTCGATAGCCGTTGGCCCGCTCGGGGGCGAGCTCGTAGTCTTGTGTGTTGCCCGCGACTTGCAGCGTCAGACTCCAGTCGCGCAAAAGGTGCCAGTTCCCGCCGACGCTGAGCTGTGCATAGTCCGCCTGGTAAGTAACGTTGCGCCCCTGCTGTGGCAGAAGATCTTCGGAGCGCACCCAGCGGGCCGCGAGCGTCATGCTCAAGCGTTCGGTCACCGAGCGGAAGAAGGTCAACTTCGCCTCATCGCGGCGTGTGAGCACGCCGCGACCGGAGGGCGATTGACTGCGCCCCGCGTTCGCGGTCAAGGACCAGCGATCGCCCAGTCGTTTGAGCTCGCCGCCGAACACAAGACCGCTGTCGCTGGCGAAGTCGGTCTCCACCATCGAGGGCCCGGCCGACAGCGAAGCTGTCCACAGCTGCCACGGTTGAAAAGTCCAGCCCAGTCGCAACGTACCATCGCGCGTATCGGCCCCGAAAAAGCCCTCCGTCGTCAACCGCCCGCCCTGCGCGGTCACGGTGAGAGCGCTGCCCGCATCCGTCAGGACGATCTGAGTGAACAACGACATCGCCATGTATCTGTAGTCGACCAGGCCCGTCAGCTCGGCGTCGATGTAACGATTGTCGATCAGGTACATCTGCAACCCGCCGCTGACCCGCTCAGTGAACATCACTTTGGGTGAGACCGTGAGACTGCCCGCTTGATGACGACGGTTGGACTGCACTAACCCGGTCGAACCGAGCTCGCTCGTCAAGGTCGTGTCGCGAGTCCAGCCGAGATCCATGTTCCATTCGGAACGTTCGCCGAGCCAGCGATATCCGGCATTGAGGTACTGGTCGTCGCTGTCGAGCGATTCGTCCTCGCTATAGCGCGCCGAGGAAAGCCGAGGGCGCAGCGTCAGCTCCGAACGCTCTGTGAGCCGCTTCAGGCTGGCGGCCATCTCGCCGATGGCGCCGGACGTAGATGTGCCGCCATTGGTCAGCAATCGCGGGTTCTCAGCATACGTCGTCCCGATATACATCGACGGCTTCACTTGCCACTCCTCGGCTGAAGCCTGCCGGCCGCAAAGCACCGCGCTCGCCGAGCACAGTGCCAGATATGTCAGTTGCATCCCCGATCGCATCATGGCTCTCAGGGCACGACGACCGTATCGCCACTCTTCAGCAGAATGTTTTGATCGAGGCCGCGACCGCGCTCGACTTCGCTGTAACGGAAGCGTCGCGCCGTCTGTTTGCCGCTGTCGTCTCGACGCAGGATCTGAATGTCATCGAGCGATGCGAACGAAGTCGCGCCGCCGGCCAGGCTCAGCGCCTGCATCACATCGAGCGGACGGCTGAACGGAAACTCGCCGGGACGATTCACCTTGCCGATGACATACACCCGATTGCCACCGATCTGTTTCACCGCGATCGTGACCGAAGGATCGGGAATGAACTTGCTCAGACGTTCGTTCACCAGCCCGCGCACTTCTTCGACGGTGCGACCGGACGCGCGCACGTCACCGACCAGTGGAAAGGACATGCCGCCGTCGGGGCGCACCAGCACCTCCGCCATCAGCGCCTCTTCCTTCCACACCGATACCATCAAGATGTCTCCAGGCTGGATGCGATACGGCTCAGGCTCATCGGCGCGCGCGGAACCCATGTGCGCGCAGAGCATCAGCAACAGCAACAGCGCGAGAGCGTATCGATGGAACATGACAGTATTGGGGCGACGCATTCGTATGACCGCTGAGTTTCAAAAGCACGACAGACCAGACATAAGAAAGCGCGGTACGGCCGCCGGGACTGCCGCCCGCGCTTTTCGCTCTTATATATATGTGTTATCGATCCAGCAGACGCTTCCGGCGGAACGCCGCGAGACCGCCCAAACCGGACAGCAGTAGCCACGCTGCGGCGGGCAGCGGCACCGGCGAGAAGCTCGCCTGCAGGTTATAAACACCCGGCATGTACTTGTTCTCGGTCTGCGCGAACACGGCGACGAACAGGTGCGCCGGGCCGGACAGATCGAAGATCAAGCCGTCGGGGCCGGTGCTGCCGTCGATCTTTTTCCAGAAGCCGTTCAGATCGGTCACCAGCAGCGACAGCGACTTCAGCGGGTCGGGGAATTCCAGATCGGTCAGGCGCACGCTGAGCTGACCGGCGCCGGCGGTGTTGAGCGCGCTCACCGACAGGCTCGTGCCCCACACCACCATGGTCGAGTTGATCGAATCGCCGATCGGACCTTTGACCAGCGATTCTAGCGGCACGCCCGAGAACCAAGGCGTCTCGGCCTGCACATGCTCGGCACGCGCGGCCATCGAAGTCGTGAACAGGCCGAGCACCAGCGAGGCGACGGCGGCAAACTTGAAAACACCCTTCATAGCTTCACTCCAGTTCGACCGGCGAGCGCAGCCCGCCATTGTTGTTTCGGTACACGTATTTCTCGTACAGATACTTCCGCAAGCTGTTGCCCAGCTCGTCTTCTTCTCCGGGCTTGACGGCCCGCCCCGCTTTGTCCGTGCCAGGCGCGCCGGTGCTTTTCGTCTGGCTGATGCTCGACAGCCGCAGCTTGGCGTACGACTGCTGGATGCCGCTCATCGCGATGAGTTGAATGTCGTCGGAGTCGACGCGCGCGTCCGGATCGGCGCCCTGGTTGATGATCGAGTCCAGACGCAATGCGTCCAGCTCGAAATGACGGAAGATGTCGGTGCCCGATTCGACGAACACCGGCACCAGGCTCTTGCCTCGCACGCCCAGGTCATGCAGCGGCGCCAGCCGCCCCAGCATCACCTTGACCGCGAAACGTATGACATCTGAATCACGAACTCCGAGCCGCTCCGCCAGGCGCTTGACGCTGCGAATATCAGCTGCGCTCATGCGGATCGAGACCGCCTGCTTACGGCTGTCCATGGTTGTTGTCCCCTGCGCTACACGTTGCGACCGGCGCGGCCGCGGTCGGGAATACTCCGGTAGGCAAATGACAGGACTTTGAACAAATGATGAAAGCGTGACACAAGCACTGGCGGCGGAGTGCCGGGTCTGGCCTCCGCTCTCCCGTCACCGGGCTGTTTGTTTTTGCCGCGACGCCCCGGCTTGTTTCGAAACCTCAGGACGCCGCTGTTATCGAGCTAAATCCGTTTGCTCCGCTATGCCGGCCGGCGCGACACCCCCGCCAGGCCGACCAGCCCGGAAATCATCAGCCACACCGCTGTCGGCAGCGGCACCGGAGTGATGTCCTGCACGACCGCGACGAAATCCTGATAGTCGCGATCGCCGCCGCCGATCAGGTCCTCCCACGCGAGGATGTAGTCCTGCCGGCTGAAAAACTCGCCCGCCAGCGGGCCGCTCAGGAACGGCGTGCCCGTGCCCTGGTACGCGTACATATGATCGACGCCGTCGGCATTGCGAGCGGTCTGGCTATAGAACGTGCCTTCGCCCTGCACGCTCAGATAGAAGCCGAACGCCGACGTGGAAATGAACTGATGCGTCCAGGTGGTCGCGCCGACTTCCTGCACGCTGACTCGCCAGCCGCTCACGGTCTGGCGCAGACGCAGGATGGCCTGATCGCCGGCCGAGTCCGCGCCGTCGAAGATCGACAGGCGTGAGCCCGGATTGTTCAGATCGTAGACGCCGAACACGTTGGTGCTGGCGTTGCCGGCGAGCTCGAGCAGGATATCGATCTGCCCGACCGAGCCGACCGTGGTCCAGGCCGCGTCATCGCCATCATCCAGGCATGAGCTCGTGGCGCTCAACGTATTCGCGCCCAGCATGGAGTTGAAACTTGCCTGCAACGACGGCTCGCCGGAGCCGCCGAAGCTACACAGCGCATTCGCTTGCGCGGCCGCCAACCCCAATACGGCCAGCGTACCGACCTGAAGAATGCAAGCCCTGTTCGTCACACCCGCTCTCCACCGATTGTTTCTTATCGCGGCTGTCAGGGTGCGGTGTGTGAATGAAATCGACGTGATGCCAAGTTGAAACCTTTACGGCAATCTTGCAGCACCGTTGCGCCACGAAGGTCGCGCGAAAGTACAAGCATCGTCGGACAAGGACTTGCACGCATCTGTTGCATGATCCCTCGAGCATGCGACACGCGAGTGACATACGACGGTGTCGCGCTTGTCGTTCGTATCCTTCACCCTCACGCAACAGCAGTCTCGTAGGTTCGCCATGCGGCGGCGCGTTTCCGTCGCATTACACTCACCGATACAAACATATGACGAGGCTCTCCCATGAATGTTTCTTTACTGCGTAACTTTCTTTTCGCCGGCGCCGTAGCGAGCAGCGCCGCGTTCGCTCCGGCAGCGTCCGCGCAGGTCTATATCACCGAGTGGATGTACAACGGCAACGGCACCACTGGCGAATACATCGAATTCACCAACCTCGGCAATACCGCGGTCGACTTCTCGGGCTGGAGCTTCGATGACGATTCGAACAATCCGCGCACCGTCAGCTTGAGCGCGTTCGGCCTGGTGAATCCGGGTGAATCGGTGATCCTCACGGAGGCCGATGCCGCCTCGTTCCGTTCCGTGTGGAATCTGTCGGGCTCGGTCAAAGTGATCGGCAACAACACGACCAACCTCGGCCGCAACGACCAGATCAATCTTTATGACGCCGCCGGCCAGCTGGTCGATCGGCTCAGCTACGGCGATCAGAACATCCCCGGCTCGATCCGCGCGCAGAACGTCAGCGGCAATCCGCTAAGCCTCGAGGTGCTCGGCACGAATAACGCGCTCGGCTGGATCTTCGCGTCAGTCGGTGACGCGTACGGCTCGTACGTGGATCTCAATAACGTGGATGTCGGCAACCCGGGCACGTTCGCGCTCGCTCCGGTTCCGCTACCGGCCGCCGCGTGGCTGTTGTTGTCCGGCGTCGCCGGTCTGGCCGGCTTCCGCCGCCGCGCGTGAGCGCGGACATCTCGGGAGGAACACTCATGAAGGTTCATTCTTTGCTTGCGACGGCCGTGCTGCTCGCGCCCGCGCTCGCCGGCGCCCAGGTGGCGTCGCTCGATCTGGGCAACTATCGACTCACTCGTCAGCTCGCCCTGCCCGCCGGTCCTGCGTCCGAAGCTTCCGCCGTCACCTGGAACTGGGATCGCGACTCGTTGTTCGTGGTCGGCGACGAAGGCAATGCCATCGTCGAAGTCGATCGCAACGGCACCTTGCTCGGCTCGATGTCGTTGAGCGGTTTCGACGACACGGAAGGTCTGACTTACATCGGCGGCGGACGCTTCGTCGTCGTCGAGGAGCGCCTGCAGGATGCGTACGTGCTGACGTATACGGCCGGCGGCGCCATCTCCCGTTCCAGTCTCGCGTCGGCTTCGCTCGGCGTGACGGTCGGTAACGTCGGCCTGGAGGGCATCTCATACGATCCGAGCACGGGTCAGTACATCGTCGTCAAGGAAAAGACGCCTCAGCAGGTAAACGCCGCCACCATCAATTTCGGCACCGGCGCGTCGGGCACGGCCAATGTCACCTCGTTGTTCAATCCGGCGAGCCTGGGACTCTCCGACCTATCGGACGTGCAGGTGTTGTCAACAGTGTTGGATCCTTCGTCGGCGGACTACGGCAATCTGCTGATCTACAGCCAGGAGTCGGCGCGTTTGCTGGAAGTCAGCCGCACCGGCACGGTGCTGAGCATGTACAGCCTGGCGGGCATCACCGACAGCGCCGAAGGCGTCACCATCGATCGCAACGGCACGATCTATATCGTCGACGAGGGCCCGAACATGTACGTTCTCACGCCGACTCCGGTCCCGTTGCCGGCCGCCGCGTGGTTGTTGCTATCGGGCGTCGCCGGCCTGGCCGGCTTCGGCCGCCGCAAGAAATAAACATCCGGCTCGACACCACCAAAAAAACTCCGGCCTCCGCCATACCTGGTGAGGCCGGAGTAAGCGATGTCCACCGAGATGAATCGGCGGACACCGTGGGGATCGTCTCAAGCGGTGGGATCGACCGAGGTCTCGGCGATCCGGCAATGATTCAAAAACGTTCCCAGTTTCAACAACGCCTCGACCGCGGCTGCCGAGATGGCGCGATGCTCGTCCAGCATCATGCGCTGCGTGGCGTTGTCACAACTGAGCAGTGCGCCGATGAGCAGGCTGTGGTGCTGATTCAATTCCTGCATGGCGACGTTGGCGGCACGATGCAACTCGATGAGCCGCTGCTGGCTGCGGCCGCTGAGCAAAGATCGGTTCACGTCGGGCTCTTGTTGGATTTGGACGCGGGCATAACGTAACCAACAATCATTGCGACAACATTGCCGTTTGCGCCGTTAGGAAAAAAAGCGGCGCCACCGAAGTGGCGCCGCCAGCTCTTGCCTCGATTTGAAGCTGCTTCGAGCGTGCCGGCTTACGGATAAGCCTGGTACGGCAGGTTGCAGTTGTTGGCCGCGCCGCTCAGCGTCTGACGGGTCTGGCTGTTGACCGGAGTGCTACGCACTTCGGCGCCGGAGATCGCGCCATCGTTGAACAGCGTGTTGATGGTCGCCGCATTGGACGCGGAGGCCACGTCGAGAATGCCCGTGTCGGTGGTGCCGTCGTTCGGACCGGTCAGCGTCACCGAGTTCTGCCACGAGCTGTTCACCGCCGCCAGGGCAACGGCGTTGCCGATGGAGCCGGCCAGCTTGTCCCACACCGTCTGCGCGCCCGTCGTCGACGTGTTCGGGAAGCGGTCGTTGAAAGTGTTTTCGGTGAAGAAGCTGTAACGACCTTCCATCACGGCCTTCAGCGTCGGCTCGGCGCCATCCACCTTGACGTAACGGAAGCGGTTGCTGCTGGTGCCCGGCTTCGCTTCGGTGCTGGCGATGCCGATGGCCAGGCGGCCCTGGCTGGAGTGATAGTCCATGCACGAGCGCACGTCACCCGAGCCCGAGCCTGCGAACACGTAATCGTTGAAGTACGTGCTGCTCCAGGTGCAGCCCGAAGTCTGGCAGGTCGCCGTGTCCGGCGCGACGAAGCTCACCGTGGCGGCCGGGTTCTTGCTGCAGCCCTGACCCAGGAAATGCAGCTTGAAGCTGGTCATCGTGCCGGAGGTATCGCCACGACGGCACAGATAGATATCGCCGCTCTGGTCGGCGAAGCCGTCGATGTGATCGATCAGCTTCTGACCGTTGATGTTGATTTCGCTGGCGTTCAGCGCGGAAGTGCCGTTGAACACCGCACGCAGCACCGAGCTCGGCAGCGAGGGCACATCGGCCAGGTTGGCGGTCACTTCGGACTGCGTGTCCGTGATGGTGCCGTAAGAGCGCTGCAGAGCCGTGAACAGCGGAACGCTGACGATCGGGTTGAACGTCACGGCCACGGACAGACGCTTGCGGGTCAGCGCCTGATCGTGCGCGGTGGTCACGCCGCCGAGGCCCACGAACGTGCCCGGATCGACGTCAGAAACGCCGGCCTGAGGCGCGAACGACGAACGGGTCACCGTCGAAGCGGTGCTGGTGGCGGCCACATAGCCGCAATCGCGAGTACGGAAGGCGCCCACGGCACCCGGCGTCGTCGAGCCGGTGCTGCTCACAGCGGCGCAGGCGGTCACGAAGTTGCTGCCCGTGTTCACCACGTCGATGAACTGCAGCGGCGCGCCGGTCGCCGGATTGATGATGCCGTTCGCCGAACCGCCCGCCGACTCCTTCAGGAGCGCGATCGGCGTCGTGCCGGAAGTGATGCCGGTGCCATTGAAGCCGGCGGTGCAGGTCAACGCGCGCTGTGAGATCGAGCCCGAACCGGACTTGAAGTAATAAATATCGAGCGAGCCCGGCACGCAGACGCGAGTGGCGGCCGCATCGAGCTTGAACAGGTTTTCCAGCGCGCCGTCAGTGGCGGTGGCGCCGCTGACATACAGCGTCACCAGCTGGCCGTTGGCAGCAGCCGTCTGCACGGTGCTCGGATCGAGGGCGAAGGCATTGGCGCCGGCCAGAGCCAGCGCGCCCGCGACGGCGGCTTTGAGGAAAGTTTTCATCACATTTCTCCGTGAATCGGATTGGACGGTAGGGAGCAGAGAAACAAAGGGAGTGGCCGCGGCGGCGGTCACTCCCGGGGAGAGATCGATCAGGCAGCCACGCGACGGCGGCTGACCGCACCCAGGCCACCGAGGGCCGAGAGCAACAACCAGGCAGCGGCCGGCAGCGGCACCGGAGCGGCGGCGACCGAGTAGCTCAGCGTGCCGGTGGCGGCATTGAACGACCACACGCCCGCGTACTGAGTCGAGTTCGCCAGGGCGCCGCCCTGACCACGACCACCGCTCTGCGCGTAGAAGTACATCGCCAGCGTGGCATTCGCGTCGCTCGCGTCCGCGGTCCAGTCGAAACCGGCGATACCGAAGTTGCTGCCCAGCTGAGCGCGCGTGTCGCGCAGCGAGCCAGCGATGATGGTGGTATCGAGCGGGTTGGCGTCTTCGTTGGCACCGTTGTACGCGTTGTCGACCAGGTTGGACGCGTTGACGACGCTGGTGTTGTCGAGGTTGGTGATGGAGCCGTTGGCGACCGTGACCAGCAGGCTGCTGGAGATACTGTTCGGGCTGCCGTTATCGCCGGCGACCAGGCCCCACTGCATCTGCGACAGATCCGCGCCGGCATAGGCCGACGGGCTGATCGTCCAGTTCAGCGTCAGGCCGGCCTGATCGGTTTCGGCGAACGTGAAGTCCGTCAGATCCAGACCCAGGTAGTAGCTCACCGAGCGCGTGGTGTCGCCGGAGTTGAACAGATAAAACACCAGGCCGCCGTCGGTGTCGGTGTTGGTCGTGAATCCGCTCGGCGCAGTGGCGGAGTTCTGATAACCCGCCGGCACCGACACGTCGGCGAATGCGCCGGTCGAGGCCGCCAGCAGCGTGCTCGCCGCGACCATCTGCTTCAAGGAAAATTTCATGAGAGTAAGTCCCCTAGCCAATTGAGAAATGGATCTTGCGATCCGCCTGAAAACACCGCGCGCCGTCGACTGTCCCTGGCATGCCCTTGCACGCCATCGAGCGCGCCACTGAAACTCACAGATGGCTTCCTGCCTTCCTCGCCTGCTGGAGGCGGATCGAGCTCGCATTCGTCAACACTGAAAAATCTAAAGACGCGCCATGTCTCGCCCTTGAACGCCGCTTTAACTTTTTGCGACTCGGCGCCGATTCATTCGCTGCGGTGTGTGACACACGTGCTTGACGACAGGTCGCGCACCACGCCTGCGCAATCTAGGAATTGTTTGTTACTGCGTGGTGAATAATTTTGATAACGCGCGCGCCGCGTATGACAAACAAACGGCGCTGGCGAACAAACGTATGACACGGGCGGCGCGGTCGTTAAAACGCCCGACACTCGCTCGTTTGTTACTTCGTATTGGCGGCGGCAAGCTTCGTTGCCAACTTGTCCGGCGCGATCGCACCCGGCACCCGCGAGCCGTCGGGAAAGAACAATGTCGGCGTGGAATTGATTCTGAGCTTCTCGCCCAGCGCGAGCAGCGGCTCGATGGGCGTCTTGCAATCGGCGACCGGCGGTGCTTTCTTGTTCAACATCCAGTCGCTCCACGCCGCCGCCCGATCGCTGGCGCACCAGATGTCGCGCGCCGCGTCGCTCGCGCCCGGATGCAAGCTTTCCAAGGGGAATAGAAAGATATAAACAGTGACGTCATCAAGGCCGTGCAGAGTACGCTCGAGCTCCTGGCAATACGGACAGAAGGGATCCTCGAAGATGGCGAGCTTGCGCCGCCCCTGCCCTTTCACCAGCTTGATCGCCTGCTCGAACGGCAGCGCGTTGAAATCGGTCTTGTTGAGCTCGTTCCAGCGGGTCTGAGTCAGATTCTCGCGGGTCTTCACGTCCATGATCTGGCCGAGCACCAGATGCTCGCCGGTCGCGTCGGAATAGACGATTTCGCTGGGCGTCACCACTTCATACAACCCCGGCAGTACTGAAGGCCCGACACGCTCGACCTTGATGTCGGGAAAGCGCGCCGCGAGCGTCTTCTGCAAATTGGCCGCGACTTCGTCCGCGGGCAGCACAGCCGAATACATCGCGCTCAGCAGTGTGAGCGCGATCAAGGATGTCTTGTTCATGACTTCAACCGGATTGTTTGAGCTGATCGAGCGTGGCGCGCGCTTCGTCCATACCGAAGAATGGTTTGCCATGATCCAGCGCGGCTTGCAGATTCTCCCGCGCTCCCGCTTTGTCGCCAGCGCGCAGTTGGGCCATGCCGAGGTGATAGCGAACGGTCGCCGACTCCCTGCTGGCGGCGGCTGCGTCACGCAACAGGTTCACAGCCCCTTGAAAATCGCCGTTCTTGTATTTGGCCCAGCCGCGGGTTTCGAGCGTGGACGGCTCGTTGGAGCTTGCCAGAGCTTCAGCCAACTGAGTCGCACGCTGTACGCTGGCGCGATCGTCGCGGTAATTCAGCAACAGCATCGCGAGATTCCTGCTGGCGAGCATCGACTTCGGCTCGCGAGCCACCCATTGATCGTAGACCTTGATCGCCTCGTCCGGTTTGCCAGCACGCTCATACAACGCTGCGAGATCCACGCTGAGCGGGCCCGCGTGCGTACGCTCAATGCCGCGCTGGAATGCAGCGATGGCCGCGTCATTTTGTTTCCTTGACAGCTGTGCCAACGCGAGTCCGCGATACGGCATCCACCATTCCGGCGTGGATTCGATGGCCTTCTCAAAGGCTGCAACAGCCGCGTCCGGTTGGCGTTCGGCGATGAGGAGCTCACCGCGCAGATTGTGTGCCACGGCGTTGCTCGGAGTGAGCTGGATCGCCGTCGCCAGTCGTGCCAGCGCGCGCTTGTTATCTTTAGCGAGCGCATCCAGTCGCACCAGCGCGGTCAGCGGCTCGCTCACCTGAGGTTGCAGTTCCAGCGCCTTCTCATAGTTTTCGCGCGCCGAGTCCGGATTCCTTTGCGCTTCGGCCACGAGGCCCGCGTAGTACCAGCCCATTGCGGCTTTGGGCCGTAGCTGCTGGACCTTCTCCGCCGTTTGCCGGGCGGCGGCGAAATCCTTGGTTGCCAGCTGCGCCTTGAACTGCGCATCCAGGATTTCCGGATCGTCGCTCACCCCCTGCACGCCGGCGATCGGATCCAGAATGGCTCGCGCCTGGTCCGCTTTGCCTTGTTGTAACAAGAGTTGAGCGAGCGCTTTGCGCGTGGGCATCTCGCTCGGGTTGGCTTGCAAGGCACCGCGCAGTGTCTCTTCCGCCAGCGCGACTTCGTTGTTCTGCAAATGGGCCTGGGCCAGCGCACGCAAGACCGGCGTCGAGCTCGGCTGATCGCGCAACACGGCTCGCAGGTCGGTGATGGCGGTGCTGGTGTCGCCTTTCTGCATGGCCACGCTGGCACGGAGCGCTAAAGCGTCATTGTCCCGAGGATTGTCTTCGAGAACTTCGTCGATCAGCGCCTTTGCGCGCGTCACGTCATTGCGTTTCAGATAAAGCGCGGCCAGCCGATTGCGTGCGCTCAGCCCTTGAGCATCCTTGTCTGCGCTCGACGCCGCGTCCTGATACAGCTTCTCGGCCTGTTCCGCCTTGCCCTGGCGTTCGAGATAGCCGCCGAGCGCGATCTTCAGCTCGGCATCGTCCGGCTGTTTGCTCATCATGGCCTGCATTTCCCGAAGGCCCGCCTGCTCGCCACGATGGGACCAGATCAGATCCAGCAGTGCCAGCTTGGGCGCGATATCGCCGGCCTTGCCATCGCTTTTGCTATCGGCGAGCGAGGCGATGGCATCACGCCAGGTCGCCTCCGCTTTCGGCAGGTCCTTGCGGGACAGATAGAAACGCGCGAGGCGAGCGTGATGCGCGAAGTTTTTCGGCTCCAGGGCCACGACTTGCTTGAGTTGCTGCTCCACCACGCCAAAGTTGTCGCGGCTCGCTTCCAGATCCGCCAGCACGACGCGCAGTTCCACATTCTTGGGCGAATGCTCCAGCCCGCGATCGATCACTTCGATAGCTTTGTCCAGACGCGCGCTCTGCTTGTACAGCGACGCCAGCAGCGAGATCGTGAATTCGTCGTTCGGCGCGATCTTGTCGGCGGCCTCGGCGTCCTCCAGAGCAGCCGGCAGCAACCCCCGCTGGGCCTGCACCGCTCCACGCACCGTCAACAGGGCCGCGTTCTTGGGGTCGTCCTTCAACCCCGCTTCGACCAGCTCCAGACTCTTGTCCGGCACGCCGCCGAACAAATACAACCGGGCCAGTGCCGCGCGCGCCTGGTTGAACTTCGGATCGGTATCGAGCGCCGCTTGGTAGTTACCCGCCGCTTCGCGGATCTCGGCCTTCTTCTCCGCGACGCGACCCGCCAGATAGCGCGCCTCGACGTAGTTCGGATCGATCTGCAGAGCATTGCGCGCCTCGATGCGAGCCTTGTCGTAATTTTGCTCGGCGAAATATTTCTCGCCGCGCTCGAGGTAGCTCACCTTGCGCGCTTCCCCGTTGCTGCAAGCAGCGGACGCGACTGCCGTAACGAGGATCGCCGTCCATCGGACCAGGCGTGAAATAGTCATGGGAACCTCTCAATTCGCCGGGGCGGCGCTGGTCTTGTCCTTGATGCGCAGCTCGTCGACTCGATAACGGTAACCGTCGATCAGATTTTCCAGGCGCGTGCGACTGATGCGCGTGAACGGTTCCTTCTCGGTCAGCGAGCTCCACACGCCGCGGTCCTCGACCTTGCGCAGAATCTCATCAGTCAACAAATACATGCCCGCGTTCCGATCGACGCAGGTCCTGAGCTCGCGCTCCTGCGTCGACACCTGCCCGCGGAGTTGATCGCGGTCCGTCTCCACCTCTTTCAGAATCCCGGCGGTCTCGCGGAACTTGCCGACGAGCTCCTGCATCTGCGAGCGCGATCTCTCCAATGCGTCGTTTGCTTCCTGCACGGCTGCCGTGTCTCGAGCGTTGCCGGCTGTAACTTTCTTGGCGCGTTGTTCCGCCGCCGTCAGCGCCGAGGAAGATTTGGCCAGCTGTGCTTTCAGCGCTTCGACCTCGGCCTTGAGCTTGGTGTTCTCCGCTTGCGCCGCAGCCTTCTCGGCCGTGAGTTGCTGAAGCTGCTGCATGACGCGAGCATTGTCGTTGCCGCTGCGTTGAACCTGGCCCACGGCGCCGAACGCCAGCATCAAGCCCAGCGTGCCCAGCGTCAGTCGTGACAGAACGATCATGATCGGTCTCTCCTAACGTCGTCCTAGAACGTGCCGTTGATATCGAGCATCGCGATGTCCACGTTCACCGGCACCGAATCGATGGAGTCGGTGCTGATGTAACGCAGCGATAGCCACGCGCCATTGCGGAACCACCAGTCGCCGCGCAACACATAGCCTTTGGCGTCGGTGCCGCCGAGATCGAAGTCGGAGTCGGTGAAGGCATCGACCACAGCGTCGCGCTCCAGGTGCTTGTAAGCGACATAGGCACGCCAGTCGCCACGCCCGCCGGTACGGGCGGTACCGAAGCCGAACTCACCCTGATAACCCGTCGTGCGTTCGCGCCCATCCGTCGTGCGCGAGCCGAGGGCCATCACTTTGTTCTCGTCGTAACCGAGGTTGCGCACGTAATCGCCGCTGACGAACAGTTTGTAATTCCCCATCGGTACCTCGACCAGGGCCGTGGCGTTGGCGAGGTGATATTCGGCGGCCAGCGCGAACAGGTACGTGTTCGGGTTCAGGTCGTTGCGAATGTCGAACAGCGTGTTGCCCTTCTGCATGAAGGACGGCGCGGTGTAGTCGAACACTGTGCTGTCGAGCACCGGATTGCGGATGCCCGTGATGTTCTCGAAGTAGTAGTAAGCCGCGGCGATCTTGAAGCGCGCGCGGTCGGCCCAGGACCAGTCCACGCCCAACTGGCCGGCGTATAGCCACTTGTCGTCCGTGGTCAGCTCGATTTCCTGCAACGGAAACGCGCCAACGGTGAGGAAGGTGTAGCTCGGCTCGGCGCCCGCGCCGCCAAACCCGACTCGCCAGGTGCTGGCGAGGCCGTCGAAACTCAGATCCGGGTCCCACACCAGGTCGGTGGAGAGGAACGGATTCGGATTGCGACCGCCATAGACCGTCATCCAGGGCAGCTCCGAATGCGCGCCGGCGTCGAAACGCAGATACGCCTGATCGATCGCGATATCGTACCGACTGCCATAGTCACCCAGCGTCTGATTGGTCGACACCGGATGATTCGGGTTGCCCGAAGCCAAGCGCACCACCGCCGTAATGCCGTCGCTCACCTGCGCTTCCAAGCCTGCCCGCAAACGAAGCCGGGTGCGCACCCGTTCGGCTGTGATGTTTCTATAGATGCTCTGGTCGTTGACCGAGATGCCGCCAGCCTCGTTGATGGCCTGGAAGTTGAACAGGCAGCGGTCCGCGCCCAGCGCCTGGCAATCGGCCGGCACAGTGGGCATTTCCTGGGTGTAGCGTTCCTGTCGCAAGCGCAGATCGCCGAACAACTGAATGCCGCTGACCCAGTCCGGCAGGGCGGCCGGCACGCCCCACTTCTCTTCCTTCGCCTGCGCGATGACTTCCTGAGTCACCTCCGGCGTCAACTCGGCCCGGACTTGTTTGCTGATCTCGTCACGGACGATCTGCGGGACATACGTGACGCGCACGGCATCTTTCTCCGCGACATCGATGTCGGCCCTCGCCTTGGCGTCGGTCGCGGCCTTCGATTGAGCATCGGCGACCATCTGTTCCGCCTGTTCGCGTGTGATCACACCGCGCTTCACCAACCCGTCCAGCAGATTGATCACTGTATTGCGCAGCTCTTGCAGCGATTGGGTCTCGCTGGTTTGCGCGAACGCAGGGGTGTGAGCGGCGCACGCCAGGATGGCGGCGATGGTCACGCTCAATCGAGTTCGGTTCGACATTCCCATTCTCTTGTAACCAGATATGTATCAGCGTGATGTCAGCCGCACGGTGGCCAGCGCCGGCACTTCCAACGGCCGGCTCTGACCGATGTTGCAGCCGGTCCTGCGACGGATCGCGGCGTCGATCTCGGCGTTGCCGCTGCTGCCGAGAATGTCCAGCACGCGCATGCTGCCGTCCTTCTCGACCTGGACTTTCACGTCGACTTTGTAGTTGCCGCGTCGGACCGTTTCGTCTTCGGAGAAACAGCCTTCGAGACTTCTCGCAACGAGGTCGGTGTACCACCGAAACGGTGCGGTACCTGTGCCGACGAGGTCGCGACCGCCTTTGCGCGCGGCGAGGCCGAAGCCGTCGCTACCCGCGGCACCGTCCGCATCCAGACCCAATTGCTCCGCGGGCGACGCCTCTTCCGGCGCCTGCTCCGGCTCCTGTTGCTCGATCGGCTCCTCGATCTTCTCTTCAGGCGGCGGCGGCGGAGGCGGCGGCTCCTCGGGCGGCGGCGGCGGTCGCACGATCTTCACGACCTGCGCGACCTGACGCTGCGGCCCCTCCGGCTTCTCCGCCATCATCTTCATCACGAACTTGATGAGCAGCACACCGACGATGAGCACGATGACCGCGCCGGCGGCGAGCGGCACGTAGCGTTGCCAGCGGTGTTTGTTCACAACGCGCGCGCTCCGCTACTTGACGATTCGCTGCGTCACGAGACCGAGTTGAGTGATCTCCAGCCGACCCACCAGGTCGAGCACATCGACCACCTTCTGATATTGAATCGTGGAGTCGGCTTTGATGATCACGGGCAGCTCCGGATCCTGAGCCTTGTATTGACGCAACAGGTTCTCGAGCTCCGGCAGCGTCACCGGATAGGTGTCGAGATACACCGTGCCGTCGGCGGTGATCGAGATCGCCTTGGTCTTAGGCTTGGCCAGCGCCGGCGTTTCGCTCGCCTTCGGCAGGTTCACCTTGATGCCCTGGACGCTGGCGGTGGTCATGATGATGAAGATCACCAGCAGCACATAGGCCAGATCCAGCATCGGCGTGATGTTGATCTCGTCGTAGACGTCTTTCTCTTCGGCTGATGCAGACATTAGCTGTAGTGCTCCGCGACGCGCGTGACGAACTCGTCGACGAACACGCGCATGTCGGCGTTCACTTCCTTGATCTGCGTGTTCAACCAGTTGTAACCGAACAAGGCCGGGATCGCGACGCCGAGGCCGGCGACGGTGGCCGCCAACGCCGCGGCAATACCGGGCGCGATCGAGTTGACGTTCACGTCGCCGCTGGCGGCGATGGCCGCGAACGTGATCATCACGCCGACCACGGTGCCCAGCAGACCGAGGAACGGACCGCCCGCGATGGCGATGGTGAGCAACACCATTTGCGATTGCAGCTTCTGAGTCATGCGAACCATGGTCGCGTCCATGGTGGCGCGAATCGCTTCGATCGCCTGCGGTGTCAATGTCGTCGCGGCGCGAGCGCCGGCCGACCTCAAGCCGACGCGGCCGGTCATCTCCTGCACGCCGTGGTGATACAGGCGATACAGGGTAGAGAACTTGAACTTCGCTTCCTTCTCGCCGAAGTGCGGCATGAACGGCGACTCATCCAGCGCGGCGTCGCCGGCCTCTTCCTTGCTCTCGTCGCGATCGAGCGCGGTCGGGTCGCCGTGCAGCGCCTGATACTCCTTCAGGAACGCCGCGTTCTGCTGCTTGATCTTGGACAGATACAGCGTCTTGCCGATCATGATCAGCATCGCGATCACGAACATGATGGCCAGAATGATGATGACCACCCAGCCGTCCACGGTGACGTTCTGCATCGTCACCTTGAAATAAGAAACATCCTCGCCTTCTTTCTGCGCATCCGCGCCGTACACGATCAGCGGCGACTCCTGGCCCTGGGCTTTCGCCGACGCAGCGATCCACTCAGGAGCACGCGCCGTATTCGCGATCTGTACCTCGTCGACTTCGCCGACCAGGCCGTTGTTGCCAGCGGCGTTGTTGCCAATGTTCAAGGTACCGGCGATCTCGACCGGCTGGGCCGCGACATTGGCCGCTTCCTTACCATCGACGAACAGAATCAACTTGCCGCCGCCCACAGTCGCCGCTACGTGATGCCAGGCGCCAGTCGCGAGCTCCGCCGGGCTCAGCGCTTCGACCTCGCCGCTCGCGCCGGTGACGGCCGCATAAACCTGCGCGCCACGAATGCCAACGACCCAACGCTTGCCCTGATCGTCCAATCCCACGACCTGTGCATTGGTCTGCGGCTGGTCGATGCGGACCCAGGCGGACAGCGTGCCGCCCTTCGCGGGAATCAATCGCAGGGACGCAGTCGAAGGCTTGCTGATGACCGAGCTACCGGAGAATTTCGCGCCATCGCCGATCAAGGAGGCAGGCGTCATTTCCGCAGTCGAAGACGCCGCGTCGTTGTCGTTTGCCGTGCTGTCGGCGAGTGCCGCGTCGTCCGCGCCGAAGTGATACACGGCCGCCTGGCTGGCATCGTAAGTGTCGGCGGCCTGCGGCGCCGTCGTAGCCTTCCGGTTGCCGTAATAGAGATAAATCTTTTCCGTGCTGCTGGCGCCGGCGATGCGCGGCACGCGCACCCAGATGAACGCCATCTGATTGGTGGGATCGTAACGTTCGATGTGAAACTTCAGCGGCGTCTTGTCGTCCCCGGCCACCACGCGCATGTCGCTGCCATCGGGCTGCGTGTCCGCGAAGTAACCGAAGTTGCCCAAGTGCAGGCGGATCAGCACCGGCACGTCGACGGGGGTTGCGGCGATGTCGGCGGCCGCGGGCGTCGAGTCGAACGTGATCTCCTTACGGAAATTCCACTCGTCATTCCACCAGGCGTGGCTCGCCATCGGCAGACAACAGAAAAGCACTGCAAGTAACTTGCGCACGGGGTTCGCGTCTCGCACTGGTTAGAATGACGTTGTATTTAGTGATATGCCGCTCGCCGCCAGCGAGCCGCGGCCGGAATTATTTCCAGCCGACGTGATGATTTCGTGACAAAGACACTATGAATTTCGCGCGTCACGCATTCGTATGACACTCGAAATCATTTGTCCTCCGCCGGCTCCTGCGTGAGCTCGCGATAAACTTCGTTTGC
Organism: Pseudomonadota bacterium; assembly: GCA_023391815.1. Classification (GTDB taxonomy): domain Bacteria; phylum Pseudomonadota; class Gammaproteobacteria; order Steroidobacterales; family Steroidobacteraceae; genus Steroidobacter. The sequence goes on along the minus strand of JAEWAF010000132.1, from coordinate 79,819 downwards.
GCGTGAGGCGACACTGGCGTTGGTATCCACCATCGCCATATGCACGATTGAAATAACGGCGTCTCTCGCGCCCTCCTGCCCCGCTAGCGCGCGCAGTGAATTGAGCGCGCGTATTCGGTTGCGAACAGCCGTGTCCGAAGTAACCACCGTTTGCAGCGTCTGCAATGTTTCTGGCGATGCTGAGATCAACTGATCGATGGCCTGAGCGCGTTCCTGTGGCCGCTCGGCTTTGGTTGCCTGTAGCCGGATCTCGGTCAAACGCGTGCGCCGCTCTTCGTGCTGAGACAGCGTTTGTTTTGATTCAGCAGTTTTCACCGGCGCATCGGCGACAGAAGTGTTTTCCGCGAGACGAGGCGCCACAACGACGGGCTGTACCTCGACGGCAACCCGCGGCGGCGGCTCATCCATCCGGGAACTCGACTTGAACAACGCTGCGACCGGATCTTTCGGGTCCGTGACTGCGAAGTACCCCAGGAAGCCCACGTAGGCGCATACGAACAGCATTGCGTGCGCCCGATACAGTTGCCACATGGCTGCGATCTCCAGTGACGGCGAATCACAGCGTCGTCGACTGACGCTTCAAACATTCCAGATCGTCGCCTTTGCAGCTCTCTTCGCCGAGGCCAATCACGAACACATCCAGCCACGACAGCGCAGCTTGCGCCATTGGCGCGGCGGACTGTTCGCGCGAGCCGGTGTCGTCGACCGAGGTCGCCGCCGACTTGCTGGCGCTGCTGGCCGCCGATGCGACGCCGGCCAAGCTCGCTCCGAGACCGCCCGTGTCGACCGGAACGCCTACCGCCACGCCAGTCACCGAGATGTTGTCTGCGCCAAGCACGGCGGTGGCGGCGATCGTGAGATTGCCGGCCACGATGCCCGCATCGCCGGCGTTGACCACGCCACGCGGGGCCGCGAGCACCACGTTGCCTCTCTTCTGATCTGCGGTGGCCGTACGCGCTTGAATGCCGCTGCCCGACAGAGCGGCGTCGTAAGTTACAAACGCGTGTGCATCGTCGTCGTATCTGACCGAGAACGTCGGCGCCGAGATGGCGGTCTTCGCGCCGCGGCCGGCATCGACGTCGCCGTTGGATGACCAGACCACGATGTCACTATCGTTGACCGCGAAGATGCGTGATTCGTTCACCTGCACGTCGCGGTCGGTGAGGATGTTGATGTCGCCGCCTCGACGCGTCACCAGACCCAGACTGCTCGGGTCCTTGGTGATGCCGAAGGTCTTCAAAGTTTCCGCCGACAAGCCGGCGTTCACGCCACCTCCCGGCGTCAGCAGGTTGATGCCGCCACCATCCAACGTATAGATGCGACTGAAGTAAAGACTGATGTCGCCCATATACGGATTGTCGTCGGCGTCCGTGCTGCCAGGGAACAGCGTTTCGAGCGCGGCAAACCCGCGGGAATAGTCGTCATGCTTTTCCACCGATGCCGCTTCTTCTGCCGACGCGCGCACTTCCGCCATCAGCACTCGTTGCAGGAACGCACGCTGCTGCTTGGGGCCCATCGCCGCGAAGGCGGCGCGGGCTTCGTTCGCGTTCGCAGGCCGATGCCCGGTCGAAGTTTCGATGTAGTCGCTGAGCGTGGCAATGTAGTCCTCACTCTCCTCCACATACTTTTGGCTGAACGCGTCGTAGTCGGGCGTTTGACCGTTGAGGCCGGCCAGCGCGGTGATGCTGGCCCCGGTATCGGCGAGCGCAGTGTTCACTTCGTCGCCCTGGCTGGTAATGCCGTCGGAAGTGCCGAGATCGATATTGCGGCCGGCGGCGAGCATCAACTGACCCGGACCATCGACTTCGATGCCGTTATCGTTGACCGCGCCACGCACTAGCCCGTAATAAATATCGCGGCCCGCGGTGATCGTGCTCACATCCGAGGGCAGCAGGTTCTGCACGACCACGTCGAGGTCGACCACGTCCTTGCCCGCATGAATATCTACGGGCGCGCCGAAATAGCCCGAGCCGGTGACATCGCCGTTCGCCGCCACGATGCGTGACGCCGCGAGCCTGCCCTCCTGAGCGGCTTGCAACCGCACGGGAGTGCTGGCATTGAACAGGTCCAAGCCTCGACCGCTCGCCCACGTCGTCAGTGACAGATACCACTCGCCGCCTGGCACGGTCGTGAAGGTGCCATCGACGGGATGCAACGCATCGGGCACGTCATCGATGTCCATGTCGGACACGATCACGTCGAAGTTCACATCTCGATAAGCACGCAGATCCAGCGCCCCGTCTTCATCCGGCATCAGAGTACCGGTCAAGTCGGCGCTGCCGCGCTGAGCCAGCACGTCGACGCTACCGGGCAACAACTCGAAAGCGAGGTTCGCGGCCGCGACGTTCATGTCGACGTTGGACCACTCATACGCGATGTTGATGTTCTCGGTGTCAGGAACCAGCTTCACATCGCCCGCCGTGGACTCGAGCGTGAGCGAACTGTTCGATGAATAGGTCGAGAACGTGCTGAGCGTCGACGTATTCGCCGCCATGCCCGCCTGCGATCGGCTTTGCGGCAGGAACGTCGGCGTCGCCACACCGCCGATCGTCAGATCCTTCCTGGCAGCAACCGTTGCCTGCGTGTCACCGAGCAGCAGTATCGGTGCGAGACCGTTCGTCTCGCTCTTCCCGACCTCGCCGTTCGCTCGCAGCTCTATCCGACCGCGACCGGAGTAGTAACTGCCACCGTGGAGGTCGCCCCCCGCCGCGACATTCACATTGCCGCCGCCGATGATTTCCAGATCGTTGGCCGCCGCGCTCTTGTCATTGGTGCTGTTTGCTCGCTGACGGCCGATCGTCGTCACCGACACGGATAGGTCCTTGATGTCGTTGCCCGCTTTGACGCTGACGTCGCCGCCGGCCAGCGCGCCGACGCCCTGATGGAATTGAGCGAAGTTTACGGTCCAGGCGGTTGAGCGCGTTTCGGTGGTATTGGCATTGCCGATGCGCCATTGCCACTCGCTGACCAGCTGATTCGTCGGCGCACCGATCACGTCGCGCCCGGCAGTAAGAGTGATGTCGCCGCCGTCGGCCGGGTAGTACAACGAGTCGAGCTGCGTGTTCGGATTGTTCGGGCGCCCCGGCCTTGCATAGAGAAGACCGTTGCTCGCCACGCCGGCGGTGTAGATCATCGCGGCATCGTTGCTCAGCCTGATATCGCGCGCTGCTGCGACATCGATACTACCGGTGCCAGTGCGCACGAAGGTGTATCCGAAGCTTGAACTGCTGTCGACGCCGTTGATGATGACGTCGCCGACGCCGGCGTTCAGTGCCGCGCGGCTCGTTGCCATGACGTCGGCGCTCGAGGTGTCGGCACCGGCGACCAGGTTGTAGGACCAGCTATCGCCGAAATCCAGATCGAGGCGGAAGTCGTTCCGGTCCGTGAACCCGTCGGTGAGCGAGGCGTTGAAAATGAGATCGCCGGCCGCGCGCAAGGTCAGCACGCCGGTCTTCGTCAGCGCGCCGTCGCTATCAGCGAAACGCCACGCCGCCATGTTCCAGTCCGTGTCGAGCGACAGGTTGCCATCGGATCGAATCTCGATGCCGGTCAGCACTTCGAGGCCGTTCAACGTCGGGTTGCTGAGCGCCGCGGCGATCGCGTCGCTCTGTGCGGCGAACGCGGCCGCTGTGTCGTAAATCGGGTTGCCCGCGGTCGAGGAGACGTCGTTGAAATCCAATGAGCCGTCGGCGTCGACGTAGACGTCATTGAAGCCCTCGACGCTCACACCGCCTGCCCTGCTCCAGTCGCCCCCGAGCCGCACGGCATCGTTGGAGGCATCGGCGTCGATGACGGTCAACAAAGACTCTTGCAAGAGTCGAACGGACACAGTCCCATCGCCGCTGGTTCCTGCCTTCGCACCCGACGCCGTCGTAGCGATCACGGCGGTGTCGGTGACATTCAAACCGCCGTCGCTCACATTCAAATTGATGCGACCGTTGCGCTCGGCACCGCTGGTCGACCGAGCATCCAGCGTGCCGCTGATCGTCATGCCATTGCTGGCCGAGAGGTTGATGCGACCGCCGTCGTCATCGTGAGAAACGATTCCGCCCGCGACCAAGATGCTGCCCTGATCGGCGGTCATCGAAACGGACGTGCCTCGCACGGTAGAGCCGTTCGCCACAGCCAGATCACCTGAGCCACGCTGGCGGAACCTCAAATCACCCGCGAATCCGCCGCTCGCGAGTCGTTGCGTCAGAGAAGCGAAATCGCCGAGATTCAGCGCATCGGCGCTGAAGCTGCCCGCTGCACCTTTTGCGACCGAACTACCATCGAGCACGCCCGCCATTTGCAGATTGCCCGCGGCGGCTGTGAGCTCGACGCTGCCTGCGTTCGCACCGCCGTCGGCGGAAACATCGATGCGCGAGCCTTCGGCCAGCACCAGATTGCCGCTTGCGGTATCCAGACTCACATGACCACCGCTGCTGTACACGATTTGATCCGCGAACTGAGTAGCGCGACCGCTGACGTCAATGGCCGCGGTGCCGGTCATGGTGATGCCGCCTTGTGTGGGATCTGTCGACTGCAATGTCACGAGTCCCGAAGGCAGCTCGATTCGTGTGGCCAGCTCGATCGCGCTGGCTTGTAACGTAAAGGACCCGCCGAGCTCGTTGACCGCAGCGAGCGTCTGCGTCGAGCCACTATCCGAGAGCGTAGCCGTACCGTCGGCGACGATCGAGAAATCCACGCCTGTGGCTGTCGTAACCCGCTGCGCCCCGAGTTGCAGATTGCCGCCAACCACCGTCAGCGCTGCCGACTTCGTCGGCGTGACGGAATCGTCCGATGTTGTGAGATTTCCCGCCCGCACCTCACGGTTCGCCAGCAGCGCGACCGTGTCGAAACCGGACAGCTCCACGTCGCCGCCCGCGAAGACCACGTTGTTCGCGGTCATCTGCAATCGACCGTTGGCCGTCGAGTCGGCTGGGTTGCTCGCGTTCCCGCCTTTGAAAGTCACATCGCCGCTCGCCGCAATGGACACGCTGCCATCGTCGAAGCCGCGCAGTGCGCTGGCGCTCAGATTCAGGTTGGTGAGATTGAGACCGACGTTGCCGTACCAATCGATGGTGTTCCGGCTGTTCAAGCTCAGCGTGCTCGCATCGAGTTGCGAGAGCTGATCGGCGTCCAGCACCCAACCACTCACGCCATTGCTCACATTGCCCAGACTGACGAGATTGCCAGTCAGGGAGACTTCGCCGCCCGTCGCCGCCAGCACCCCCGACAGCACGGCATCGCCCGCCGATTCCAGGCTGATGGAGCCCGCGCTCGCGCTCAACCTGGCACCGTCGGCGATGATCACGCGACCGGAATTGCTGGCGCCGCTACGCTCGATGTCCACCGCGGCGGACGTGGCCACGCGCACGAAGGCGCCGTTGCCATTCAGGCTCACATCTTGTGACTGCGTTTCCGTGCCAGTGGCGGTGATGCTTGCATTTCGTTCGACAGTCACGCTGTCAGTTGCCACCAGCATCACTTCCGGAGCGCGCAATGCCGCGCCATCCGCAACGGTCACCGTGGACGCGCTCGTGGCAATCCCCAAACTCTCCGCGCCATCTCGGCGGACGCCGCCGAGCAAAATCGATTCGGCGCCGAGCGCGTTCAAATCCGCCGCATCCAGCACCAAAGCGCCTTGAACGTCGCCAGCACTGGACGCATCGGCGACCACTCTGATGGCACTGCTTGCGATATCGAGGGCCGCGCCGCGGCCGCCTGATCCTGCGTCGGCTCGCAGTGAGCCTTCGAGCGTCAGCGACTGCCTTGCCGTGATAGCCACCGTGCCTGCATCTCGTGGCAACCGTTGTGTGACTGCGCTTTCGTCCTGCGCGGCGAAGAAATCATTGGCGTTGGTGAGGGTGTACCTGGCTTTGTTCTGGACTGCCTTGCCCTCGAGAACGGCGAATCCCGAGGTCCGCGCGTTGTCGCGTAGAACGGTGCCGGTGTGAGTGTAATAGCCGCCGACGACTTTACTGCCGTCGCTCAGGTTGTACGACTCACCGGAGGTGATGTCCTGGTAGCCGGACACCGGCCGCACCAGATACGCGCCCGGCAGGAGCGCGTACTTGGCCGGCAGAATGATGTATTCGCCGGCCGGCACACCATCGGTGCCGGACAGATAAATGCTTCGAGCGCCCTCGAAATTCGATTCGAGATAGATGCTCGGGTCATAGGCCGCTGCCTGCAGATGGCTCGCCGGCATGATCGCGAAGCTGCCCGTAGTGTTCTCATCACCCAGTACGTCCTGCGTGCCCGTGGTGCCCGAAGCGAACTCCGTGGCGATCAGATTGCCGCCGCCGCTGACGTCCAGCACGGCGCCTTCGTCCAATGCCACATCGTCGCCGTTCAGTTCGATGCGCTGATCGACGATGCGTCGGCCGCCCGCACCGTAGATGATCTTTTTCGAGCCATTCAGCACGTACACCCAGTCGAGGCCGCCTTCGGTCTCGCCGTACAGCACCGATAAGCCGGCGCCGCTGGTGGAGGTCACACTGCCGTTGGTCAGTGAGATGCTCGGCGAATCGATCGTGATGCTGCCGAACGGCGCTCGCACGGTGCCGGACTGCACGACCTTCGGCGCCGAAAGCGTCAAGCCGCCTCCAGCGGACAAGGCATCACCCGCCGTACCGTTGCGCGTAATTAGCAACGTTCCATCCGTTGCACCGACGCCCGCCGCGACGGTGAACTGCGTCAGCGTGGTGGGATAGACCTGCGCCGCGCTCAACGTGAGATCGCCGGCAGTGCTCAACGAGCCCTGCAACGACGGCACCGAGGCAGACGGCTCGACCTGAACACCGATCAAGCGCAGGTCGCCGCTCGATTGCAACGTCGCGCTGTCGAAGCCCTGTAGCACGCTGGTGCCGACGACGTCGATCTGTCTACCCTCGACTCGCAGCGTTCCGGTACCTGCCAATGCCGGTGCACGATACTGAGCGGTGGTGCGCTCGGTGTCGGTTCGCGAATTGCCCAGCGTTACGATGGGCGCGCTGAGCGTCGCGTTGCCGCCATCCGAAGCGATGACAGCTGCATTCAGCTCCAGGCTGCGGCCCATTGCGAGCGACACGTCACCGTCGAACTCGATCCGCCCCGCATGCACGACGGTCGGTTCCTGGCTGTGATGCCGGGTCCACGCGGTGCTGGCATCCAGCTTCAACGCATCGAAGCCCCCTTCGGTGACTTGTTCCGTCGACACCACGGCCCGGCCCGCATAACCGGTCAGCGTGGAATCGCCAAAACTGATTTCGAGCGGGCGCGTGGTGACCTCGATGGTCCGATCGCCGCCCGGGAAGGTGGACGCCACCTGAGTCACATCGGCGCGCGCCTGACCGGGATCGTTACGATTCGAAGTGTCCAGTACGATACGCAGCGTGCCGCCCGCGAGCTTGCCCGGGTCGCCCGAGGCGCCTTTGATGTCGCCGCCGATGAGAATCGCTTCGGAAGCTTCGATGTCGAGCGTGCCAGCAGCGGATCCGACTTGCTGCGTGCGGTAGCGGCCTTGCGCGTCCGCCTTGACGGACAGCGCGGCCGAGGTGCCGGACACGTCGATGAGCGAACCGGAAGAAGTGACGACGTGACCGCGATCGGCGTCGATGGTGATCGTGCCGCCCTTCAACACATCGCCGAGGACGCGGCCTTGCTCGTCCACTTCGGTGACGGCCGCGCCACGCGCGAGCAGTCGCGCATTGCTGCCCAACCAGATGCCCTGGTCTTCAAAATACAGATCCGTGCCCGGCGCAGTAGAGTCCGCGATGTTCAGCTCGTGGCGCAACTTCAGTTCGATGCTACCGGCCGCGGCCGAAACGGTGCCGTCCACCAACAATCGGCTCGAGGAGCTAAGCTCGATGCTCGCGCCCACATCTCCATCGATGCGCGCACCGGTGCCGATGATCAGGCTGCCCGCGTCAGCAAATGATTCGCTGGTGTAGCCGCCGTCAGCGAGCTTGGGCAACACGGTCAAGCTCAGATCCACCGCCTGGCGATCGATGTCCTCGAGCAGACCGACCGTGGCGATCCGATCCAGCGAGGTCCCCGTGCCGAAGCGGCTCAGATCTCCCGACGTGGGCACGAGCCAATTTCGCTGACGCAAGGTTACGGTGGTGTTCCGGGCGACTTCGATGCCGCCGCGGTCGCTTTCGATGTTGTAGCTGCCGAAGCCACCCGCCGTGAAGAACGCAGGATCGAGCCACAACAAACTATCGTCACTCTGTGCACAACCGGACTGCGCGCTGGCGATGCAGGCTGCGCCGGTCTGTAGCTTCAGGGTGCCGCCCTCTTCGAATCCGTACGCGCGCAACTCACCCGCCAGGGTCATCGTAGTCGCGGCGGAGTCGGGCTGTATCGATTGGCTGTTGCCGAGCGTGATGGTCCCTGCTGAACCGGCGACGAGAGCGCCGTCACTCGTGAGCTGCGCGCCGCCGGACACATCGATCATGCTTCCCGACTGGACTGCCAGCGAATTCTGTTGTCCCTGCAACGTCACCTTGCCACCATCGATGGCCAAGGCCGACGTGCCGACCTCGCCACCATTCGCGTTCGCGGTGTCGTTCACCCACGTGGCGCTCGCATCCAGTCTCGCCCCGCTCCTCACCACCACGCCCGCGCCCAAAGCTGGCTCGGTCAAGGTTGGCCGCGCGGTGAGCGAGATGTCGCCGCCATGAGTCGTAACGGCACCGGCGACGTCGATCGCGCCCGCGACTATGTTGATCTTGTTGCCGGGTGACAGCTGGAGATTCGCGTCCTGCGCAATCGTCACGGCGCCGTTGGCGCGCAATGTGAGATTGCCGACCCGCTCCTCCCCGAACAGATTGCTGTTCAACATCAGAGTGCGGTCGTTGCCCAGCGTACCGGTCAACGGATCGAAGTTGTCAGCCAACTGCGGCGTCGTGCTGGCCGAGATAGTCACATCGGAGAGCACGTAATCGGGCTGATCGCCGCCGGCCGTGGTCTGGCCCAGAATCAATGTGCCGCTCAGAGGCAGTTGGTCGTAAGGTCGATACAGCGCGGTCGCGCCCTGCGCCAACGCGGTGCTCAGCTCACGCTGATAGCGTCCGGCTTGTGTTTCCGCCTTGATGGTTCCATCCAGGATGGTTCGAGTCGCGACCACGGACACGGTGCCCGCGTCCTTGCCCTCGATGTAACCCGCTTCATAGTGGCCCTGGCCGGCGCCGCCGCTGAAAGTTCGGGTGACACCCCAGCGCCGGTCGAAGACGGTGTAAGTACCGCTGTTCGTGACGCCCACGTATTCGCGATCCGCAGTGGCGTTCGCGATGTCATAAAGCCTGCCGTCGGCGCCGAGCACGCCCGAGGTGTTGATGTAACCGCCGGTGTAAGAAATGGCCCCGCCGGAGATATCGACGGTCGAGCCGCGATTCAAAATGGCATCGCCGCGGCTCACCAGAGTGACGGAGCCGCCGGTCAAGCTGCGCTCGGCAACATTCTTCTCGACGCCCGCCACCCAGCCGCTGAGATCGCCGATCGGACTGCCGACCCACTGCGAGCCGTCGGCGCGAGTGCCGTGACGGCGCAGGTCGACATAGACGGTCTCGCCGCGCAGAGCACCGTCCCGCTGTACCTCGCTGTCGGCCAATTCGTCGCCGCGCAGCTCGACTCTGATCACGTTGCTTTCGACCGGCTTGCCATCGACGTAAGCACCGGAGACATCGATCGACGCACCGTTCGCCAGATAGATTCTGGAGGCATCGGGCGACGTCGAGCTCACCTGGAGCTGTTTCGCCGCGCCAAGGCTGGTATCGGTGATCGTGCCGCAATCGCTGCAAGCGGCAAATGTCACATCGCCGTGTGGGGCGATGATGCTCGCACCCTGTTGCATGATGATCTGCTCGCCGATTGCCACGACCTGCGAGACGCGCTGAGGATTGCTATCGACACTGGTCGCCTTGCTGTCATCGAGCTGGATTTCGGTGACGCTGTTGCTGCCCAGGATCGCGGTTCCGCCCCGATCGGCGGTGAGCACCAAAGGATCGGTCGAAGGCACTCTGGCGCCATCTCGCGCCACCAGACGAATCGATCCGGCTTCGTTGACTGAAGTGGTCGCGGTGAGACGGCCCAACTGGTTCACGGCTGCGCCGGCCAATGTGATGTTGCCGCGCTCGGCGATGATCTGGCCCACCAGATCGGTCCGACCGGTGGCACTCGCATTGCGCGCGACACCGTTCGTCACCGTGCCGCCGGTGCCGAGCTCCACCCAAATGCCGCGCAGATTGGGATCGGCGCTGCTCGCCAGATAAACGGAGTCACCGGCGGCGAGCACGGTTTGCCCACCCGGCGTGTGGATCGTGCCGGCGTTGTAGACGTTCGGCGCGAACATGAACACTTGGCCGCCGTCCTTGGTCGTCATCGTCGCGCCCTCGCCGACCGAGATATCGCCGCTCGACAACACATTGCCGTTCGTATCCCTGAACAGCTGAAACGCGGACTGCCCTGCGAGACCGGGTGCGGTCAATCGGGTTTCGCCGTCGGCATTGAGCGCCAGACTGTTCAAATCCAGCGAGCTCGCGATCAGGCCGGCGACGTTCACCACCGCGCCATTGCCGAACACGATGCCGTTCTGATTGATGAGATAGACACGGCCGTTCGCGCTCAGATTGCCGAGGATCTGCGAGGCGCCGTTCTGATAGATACGATTCAGCGCCACCGAATCGCTGCCGGGCTGAACGAAGTTGACGCTGCTGTCGCTGGAGATGTTGAAGCTGCGCCAATGCAAAACCGCGTTCGCCGCGTTTTGATTGATGGTCATCGCGTTGCCCGCGACGGCAATGCCCGACACGCCCTGTAGCGCGTTATTGATGATGCCGCTGCTGTTGCCGCAGCTCGCACCCGAGACGCAAATGACTGGCAGCTCCGCCTGCGCCGTTGAAACCGACAGGCCCGCGGTCAGTGCAAGCGACACCCCGGACAGCAACGGCAAGCGACGGCGCAGCGCCCGTCGAATCGCTTCAGACAACGACCAGCCAATCATTCCCTGCGAACCACTCATGCCCGTCTCCAAACTCAAAACGCGTAGCGCACACGGAAATGAATGCGCGAATCGCCCTTCTCGACATCTTCCCAATCACGCAGGGGATAGGCCCAATCGAGCGCGGCTTCCATGCCGCCGAGGCCGACGAATCTCAGTCCGGCGCCGGCGCTGTACAGGTTGTAACCGCGCGTCACGAGGTTGCCGTCGTCGTCAACCTGCGCGAGCTGTGTAACATGCGCAGCGTCGTAGAAAATAAACGCCGCGAGCTGACGAACAGCATCGCCGAACCAAGCATGCATCGATGGCGAGCGAAGCTCGAACGTCCCACCCACACCTCGATCGCCCATCAGCGCCGATTCCACGTAGCCGCGCACGCCGTCGGCGCCGCCGCTGGCGAACTGCTCGTTGCTGATCAACGGATCGGGCGTCCATTGCACGACGGCCTTCAGATACACCGCCGAACCGGCCCACAGGCTTTGAAGATGCGAGGCGTCGCCCCGCAGATAGAAGAAGCTTGCATTGGCATCGGCTCGTTTGTAACCGAACTCGGCCTGGTCGTTGACCACGCCGCGCATGCCGAAGTTGGCATTCAGATTGAAACCCGTCGTGCTCCGGTCACGGCCGAGGACGCCGCTGTAACCGGCGGTCCAGCTCATGTAACGAATCGGCGTGGTGTCGGTCGTGCCGTCGTCGAGCACGATGTCGTCCTGGAAATCCTTGAAGTCCGTGCCCAAAGTGATGTTCTGCGAATAGCCGCCGAGAATGGGCAGTCGCGCGATGTAGCGCAGACCATAAATATTTCCGGTACCGAGCACCGACAGATCGCCGCCGGTGTTCACGACCGCGAAATCGCTGTTGGTGTCGACGGCGTACACCGCAAGCAAATTGCCGTTGGAGAGCGGTGCCAGATAGGTCGCGGCCAGCACGCGCGTCTCATCCATGTCCTCGGGCGAAGTCTGGTATTGCAGGGACAAGCTGTGGAACTTCTGCCAAAGGTTGTCATAGCTCAGATTGACGCTCGCGCGCGTATGTGTGGTGTTCGCGCTGTAGCGATCGTTGACTTCGACGCTGCCGTGAAACGGCAGGCTGTCCTGAACCTTGAGCTCGATATCGACCGTGCCGGGCGAGCGCCCCGCCTTCAGCACCGGTGTGATCGCACGATCGCGCGACTGTTGATTCACTTCGCCCAACTGGGTTTGCAACTCCGGCAGGCTCAATACCGTGCCCGCCTGCAGCGCCGTGAGCTCGCTGCGAATCGCACCGTTCGCAAAGTATCGAGCGCCGGTAATGCGCACACGATCCAACCGGCCTTCGGTCACTTTCAGGCGCACGATGCCTTCGTTGACCGTCTGCTCGGGAATGTCGACATACACGGTGCCGAAGCCCTTGTCCTTATAGAGCTTCTCCAATGCCTGACGCACCACTTCGACATCGGCGATGGTCTTGCCCTCCCCCAGATGGGGATAGACGACCGTCTCGATATCCGTCGCAGCAAGCACCGAGTTGCCGAGCACGCGGTACTCGGTGATGGCGAACTTGTCTTGCGAGCTATCCGCGTTGACTTCCTGAGCCAGCAGCCTGGCGCTGGGGATGAGGGATAGCGATAGGAATGCAACGATGGCTGAGCGCGATGTCACGATGACCCTTCCGGTACGCAGCTCCTTCGCCATCGCCCGTCGGGCAGGCAACGCGGGAACCGTCGCTGTGAATTCGCGACTTGATACTGGAAGCGGATGACATCGCAGTGACAACGCGCGCATGCACTTCGCGCACGAATGTATGACACGACGTAAGGCCGTGTTTTCGCCCGTTCAGGGCCGTCGAGGATCAGGTCGAGGGGGTTATAACAACCGCCGCCAGAAGAACGCGGCGAGCGTGACGGCGCCGCTGGCGAGGATCAGCAACATCACCCACCAGAACGCGTGGCTGCTGTGCAATCCCGGCAGGCCACCGACGTTCATCCCGAAAATGCCGGTGACCAGAGTCATTGGCAGCATCACCGCCGTGACGATGGACAATACATATAAGTTACGGCCGGTGTTCTCGGCGAGGCGCGACGCCAGCTCTTCTTGCAACAGCTTCGAGCGCTCGTACAACTCGGACACTTCTTCGAGCGCGAACGCCAATGTATCGGTGGACGACTGCAACGCTTCGCGATCCGCCTCGGTCAACGCGCCCGTCGGCCGGTGCAGAAAACGATTCAGATCCGAGCGCTCCGGAGCGAACTCACGGCGCAAGCGCGCGCTCAAGCGTCGATTGCGACCGAGCAGCTCGCGTTGCTGCTCGATGTTGCCGGCCAGAATCCGATCCTCGATGGTGTCGAGCTGCTCGGTCATTTCATTGGCCAGACGCTTGACTCGACTGGTGCGAATGTCGAGCAGCTGCGCTGCCAGATCGATGCCCGAGGATGCAGTGAGATACGAGCGCATTTGCAAACGCAGCTCGTCGGCGCTCCGCAGCGGATGCAATCGGGCCGTGACCAGCAAATGCCGACTCGCGAAACACCACAGCGGCGCGACTTCGGACGGGTCCGACGCGTCGTCATAGGAAAAGTCATTGACGACCAGCAGCAAGCCATCGTCGACCATCTCGACACGGCGGTTGCCATCGTGCTCGCGCCACAGCTCCCGCAGCGACTCCGGTAGAAATGTCGCTTCGAGCAGCCAGCGGCGGGCGCGGGCATCGCTCAGATTGAAATGGAGCCAGACGACGGCATCGGACGTCTTGGCCTGCACCTGTACCAGGGCCGGCGCGATTTCTTCGGCGGGGATTTCCTGGGGCGCGGCGTGAGGTCGCAGCCGAAAGCCGCAGATCAGACCGCGATCCGCACCGAGGCTCTCGCTGAGCACAGCGGGCATCGGCTTGGGCCGGGCGTCCGTGATTTCCGACGGCGAATGTGACACTGGCGGGTCATTGATGTGACAGGTGCGCCAAGGATACCGCAGCCACCTGACCCGTCATCGTTACATTTGTCGCGCTCGTAGGGACCGGATCGCCACGGGGCGGGAACCTCCCTGTTCCCTCCTCGTCATCCTTGCTCGACTCAGTTGGTTCGAACGATCCGGCCTTCGATCGCCGCACTGAACGGCTGCGGCAGCGATTCCACATACTCGACCAGCGCGCTCAGATCGACCGGGCCCACGACGCGGTTCGTGCCCAGCGGCAACACGACGAACCCGTCGCCGCCGGCGGCCATGAAGCTGTTCACCGTCACGCGATAGGTCGCGGCCGGATCGAGCGGCGTGCTGTCCGCCTTGAGAATCTGCGTCACGCGATCGCCCACCGGACGGGCGTTGTCCCAGCTGTAGGTGAGGCCCGAGGTCTTCAGGATTTTCGGGAAATTCTGGCCCTGCCACTGCTGCTCCAGCAGCGTCTTGATCTGAGCGCCGGTCAAATCCATCGATACCAGATCGTTACCGAACGGCTGGATCGTGAACAGCTCGCCCCAGGTCACTTCACCCGCATTCAGGTCCGCCCGAATGCCGCCCGGATTCATGAACGCAAAATCGGCATCCGTGGTGACGCGCTGCGCGTCCGCGATCAAGTTGCCGAGCGAGGACTCGCCCGCGCTGCTTTCGCTGCGGGTCAATGCAGTCGTCACGGTGCCGACGACACGATTCACCAGCGGCGCGACGCGCTCATCGGCCTGCGCCACGAGCTCGGCCACTTTCACATCCGGCACCAGCCCCGGGCCCTCATCGCCCCAGGTCGTCACGATGGCGGCGGACTTCTCCACCACGTCGCCACTCTTGCGGCTGATCGCGAGATCAATGTCGCCATACGCCGTGCTGGCCGAGAACGCTTGGGTCATCAGGATCTGTTTGCCCGCGCTGTTCGGCACCAGCGCATTGGTGAAGCCATGCGCGTGACCGGACACGACCACGTCCACTTCGCTGTCCAGACGCTTCACTATGTCCGCGATCGGGCCGCCCGGCGGCAGCACCTCCGGATCGGTCGGACCGGTGTAGCTGGTCTGACCGGTGCCCTGGTGAATAGTGACGACGATGGTCTTCACGCCCTGGCGCTTGAGCTGTTTCACGGACGCGTTGATGGCGTCGGCTTCGTCGATGAACTTCAGACCCGCGACGCCGGTGGGTGTCACGATCATCGGCGTTTCCTTCAACACCGCGCCGATGAAACCGATGGCGACGCCGTCCACCAGCTTGATGGTATAAGGCGGCAGCACCGGACGACCGGTGGATTGATCGATGACGTTGGCGCTGATGTACGGAAACTCGGCGCCCAGCCAGCGCTTCTCGAGGAACGGACCGTCTTCGTGAGTGCCGCCGTAAACCAGACGCAGCGCTTCGCCGATGCCTTCGTCGAACTCATGATTGCCGAAGGTGCCGACGATATTGCACCGGGGCTGGGTGTAAGCCTGGATCTCATAAGGGAGTTTCCGGAACAGCCGCACGGGTAAGCACTGCTGGTTCGCCAACTGATTCAGCACGCTGATCGCCGGCTCGTCCTGCAAAAGCGCCGAGTTCGGCGGTGACGCGCCGACGTGATCGCCGGCATGAACGATGAATGCGCCATCCTTCGCCGCTTCCGACGCCACTCGCAGATAAGAAGCGAGGACCGCCGCGCCTCCGGCCGGACGCGAGCCGACCGTACGCGGCGACAGCTGGCCGTGGAAATCGTTGATCCCGAGCAGCTTGATGTTCACGACCGGGTCGTGTTTCCAGCGGGAATCCCGCCACGTCAGGCGCTGCGCCGCTTTGTTACGAGCGCCGATCCCTTCCAGTCGCTCCTCGAACTTATCGGATTCGTTGGAGTGGGATTGATCGTGCGCATGAGCGGCGACCGAAAACGTAGCCGCAACAGCCGCGGCCAGCAACACGGACCGAGAACGCATGGCAACTCCTCTGCAAAAGCGCGTATCGGCGTGAACTATGCACAACGCGTTTTACAGAATCGTCGCGGGAACGTTGCAGGATTGTGGCGGTCAGGGCTAATCGAAAATCTTGCCCGGATTGAGAATATTGTTTGGATCGAGCGTCCGCTTCAGCGCCCGCATCACATCCACCGCCGCCTTGCCATGCTCCGCTTCGAGGAAGCGTTTCTTGTGGAGCCCCACGCCGTGCTCTCCGGTGCACGTGCCGCCCATCGCGATCGCCCGATGCACCAGCCGCTCATTGAACAGCTCGCACGCCTCCCACTCTTTCTGATCGCTCGGGTCGATCACCAAAGAAACGTGGAAATTACCGTCACCCACGTGCCCCAGCACGGTCGCGGTCAGCCCGGAAGCGGACAGATCCACCCTGGTCTCGGCAATACACTGCGCCAGTTTGGAAATCGGCACACACGCATCCGTGGAGAAACCCCGGCATCCTGGTCGCAACTGCAACGTCGCGAAATACGCATTGTGACGAGCGCTCCACAACTTCGTCCGCTCCTCCGGCAGCTTGGTCCAGCGGAACTCCTCGCCGCCATTTTGTTTCGCAATCTCCTCCGCCACCGCCGCCTGCTCGGCTACCGATGTCTCGCTGCCGTGAAACTCCATCAACAACATCGGTCGCTCGAGCAAGGTGAGCTTGCTGTAACGGTTCACGGCCATCACCGTCATTTCATCCAGCAACTCACATCGGGCGATCGGCAAGCCGTACTGAATGATCTCACTGGCCGTGCGCACCGCCGCGTCCACGTCGGGAAAGTGCCCGACGGCGACGCTCGACGCCTCCGGCACCGGCCGCAACTTCACGACCGCCTGCGTTACGATCGCGAGCGTCCCCTCGCTGCCGATCAACAAGTGCGTGAGGTCATAGCCGGCGGAAGATTTTCTGGCGCGCGTGCCCGTGTGAATGACTTCACCGGTCGCGGTGACCGCGGTGAGGGATAAAACATTCTCTCGCATCGTCCCGTAACGAACCGCGTTCGTGCCGCTGGCACGCGTGGCGATCATGCCGCCGATGGTCGCATCCGCACCGGGGTCGACGGAAAAGAACACGCCTTCCTGACGAATATGCTCATTCAACTGTTTGCGGGTCACGCCCGCCTCGACGACCGCGATGCCTTCGGCGGCGTCGACCTCGAGAACGGTGTTCATGCGCGACAGGTCGAGACAGATCCCGCCCTGCACGGCGAGCAAGTGACCTTCGAGCGAGGAGCCGGCGCCGTAGGCGATGACCGGCACGCTGTGTTGGTTTGCCAGCGCAAGGGTGAACGCAACGTCTTCGGTCGACAGCGCGAAGACAACCGCGTCCGGCGGAGTGATGTCGTATGCAGACTCGTCGCGACCGTGATGTTGGCGTACTGATTCCGACGTCACAAAGCGATCGCCGAACCGCTCGCTCAACGCAGCCGCCACCGCGGCCCCGAACGGCCGCTTCACGCCCGCTACGACCGGTCCGGCTACACTGCTGGATGCCATCGAATTCTCCACGCTGCCCACGCGGGATCATACCGCGAAAGACAGAATAGCCGAGCTGGCGTCGACTCGAACCTCTAGATCTCGCCCTTCGCCAGTCGCTCCACCGCATACGCCGATGCCCGCGCCGATAGCGCCATATATGTCAGCGACGGATTCTGAGTCGGGGACGACACCATGCATGAGCCGTCGGTGACGAACACGTTTGGCACGGCGTGGACCTGGTTGTGACCATTGAGGACGGAGGTCTTCGGATCACGCCCCATGCGGGCCGTGCCCATTTCGTGAATCACGCTGCCCGGAATGGTTGGTCGATTGAAGCCCGAGACTGCCTCGACATCGGCGGCTTCGAGCATTTCGACAGCGTCGGCCATCATTTGCTCGCTCATGCGACGTTCGTTGTCGCGATAGCTCATGGACACGTTGATGGTCGGCATGCCCCAAGGATCCGGCCGGTCGGGGTCCAACCACACTCTGTTGTCTTTATAGGCAAGCGTCTCGCCGTAGCCTTCCATGTAGACCTGCCATTTGCCCGGACGCGTGATCTCGTTCTTGAAAGCGGCACCGAAGTCGGCGGTTTCCAGGCCGCGGGTCCAATTCTGGCGTGAGGTGTAGACCTCGTATCCATAGCCGCGCAGGAAGTTCTTTTCTCGCTGAGCTACGTTACGGAAGCGCGGGATGTACATGCTCGTCGAGCGACGACCGCGATAATAGCGATCCGCCAGTTGGGAATACGAGCCGACCGCGCCGCCACCGTTGTGATGATCCATCAAATAATGCCCGAGCACGCCGCTGTCGTTACCGAGGCCATTGGGAAACCGCGAGGAACGCGAGTTCAAGAGAATGGCCGTGGAACCCAGAGTCGAAGCGCACAGGAACACCACTCGAGCAAAGTACTCGGTCGCTTGTTTCGTTTGTGCATCGAGCACGCGCACGCCTGTCACGCGCCGCTTCGAATCATCGTAGATCAGCGAATGAACGATGGAGTCGGGTCGCAACGTGAGCCGCCCGGTCGCGGCGGCGGCGGGCAACGTGACGCCGTTGGATGAGAAGTAGGCGCTGAACGGGCAACCGCGCGCGCACTGGTTGCGCCCCTGACAAGGTCCGCGGCCATTGTGTTCGCGCGAGAGCACCGCGGTGGCGCTACAGATCAATTTGCGATCGGTGAACTTCGCGGCGAAGCGCGAGCGAATGTGCTTCTCGAACGCATTCATTTCGAAAGGCGGTTGCAGCACCTGGTCCGGCAGCTGCGGCAAGCCGGCATTCTCGCCGCTGGCGCCGATGAATCGTTCGACGTGCTCGTACCACGGTGCGATGTCGGCGTAGCGGATCGGCCAATCGATGCCGGTGCCTTCGCGCAGGTTCGCTTCGAAATCCAGATCGCTGTAACGAAACACGTGCCGCGCCCACATCAACGAACGACCGCCGACGTGGCTGCCGCGATACCAGTTGAACGGCTGCGCTTGGGCGTACGGATGCTCCAGGTCGTTGACGAAGTGCTGCTTGGTCGACTGATCGTAAAGGTACAACGTCGATTGGATCGGTTGGGCGGCACGATCCTGCTGGCTCGGCCGGTTGTGATGCGGCAGCTGCCACGGATCCTGGAGTGCCGTTTTGTAATCGACGATATGACGCAGATCGCGCCCCCGCTCCAGCACCAGCGTCCGCAGCCCGCGCTCGGTCAGCTCCTTCGCGGCCCAGCCGCCGGACATGCCGGAGCCGACCACGATCGCATCGAACGTGTTCGCCTTCGCCATTATCAAATCGCCCATGCCTTCTGGTCGGCCGCGAGTGCAATGTCGCCCTGGAAACCGCCCGGCACCCGTTCGTACGCCAACGCCCGGGTGGCACCGATTTCGGAATGAAAGTAGCCGGTCAGCGTGTAGTCCTTGAGGATTTTGAAGAACGACTCGTCATAGGGGAGCACGACATCGGCCGCCGCACGTCGCTGCAACCAGGCGAGGCGCTCCCGGGCACTCATCGAATCGAAGCCGTCCGCCGCAAGCGATGCGAGCCCGCTTCGGAATGCCGCTTGCTGTTTGGGCGATGCGCATGCGCCTAACGCCTCATCGACGAACTCATGCGTACCGGCGGCGGTGGCGGCTGGCGAGTCGGTTTCAGGAAGCAACATGTCCACGAGGACAGCAACTCGAGCCAGCTCGGAAGCAGATAGGAAGGTCGGAGCGCGTGCCGTCGTTGCTGCCGCCGCTCGGCTCGCGAGAAAGCCGGCGACGACTTGAGAAAAGCCCGCATGGGCCATCAACGCCGATGTTCCTTGCAGAAAGTTACGTCGATTGATCATGGACTGACCCGCCCCCCTGCGCGTCCACCGACTCGATCGCCTGTCGCGCGGAGCGCTCGGCGATGTGCTTGTTACCGGTACCACCGGCTTCGCGGGATAGTAGAACCAAGTCGGGTGGTCGGGCAAGAACCCTTTCTATTCCCATGTGACGCTTGCGGCAGCGTCTTTGCCGTGCAGCCGTGCACGATAGGTGCCACGGCCCGCCCTTCGTCACCGTGGGGCCATTGACCGCCGGCATTCTGTCCAACGTAATAAGCGAGTCGAAGCGCGAGGTTTTGTGTCCCTCGTTTCGAATCTCTCAAGGTCGAGCACGCCATGCTCAAACGCATCGCCCGAAGACTTCTGAGCCCGTCGCAATGGTCCTGGCTGAGCTGGTATCGCGGCCGATTCGGCACGCTACGCGCCCTCACCGGCTATTTCGCCCTGCTGCTGCATCCCGATATTTGTTTCATCTCGGCGGCCGACGCCGAGACGCGCCATCCGGTCGCGATTCGCCCCGGCACGGCGGACCAGAGCGTATTCGACGAAGTGTTCCTGGCTCGTGAATACGATATCGATGCCGCCGCTCCGACCGTCATCGTCGATGCGGGTGCTCACATCGGCCTGGCCACCGTGTTCTTTGCCGAGCGGTTTCAAGGTGCGGCGGTGATTGCGATCGAGCCGGAACCCACCAACTTCGAAGTACTCCGCAAGAACGTCAGCGCGTACCCGCGTGTTCGTCCCATACGCGCGGGACTCTGGAGCCGCAGCACCTGGCTGCGCATCGAGAATCCCGACGCGGCAACCTGGAGTTTTCGCGTGATCGAGTCCGACCAGCCGACCGACCTGCCTGCGGTTTCGGTCGCCGATGTGATGCAACTCCATGGGCTCGATCACATCGACATTCTCAAGATGGACATCGAGGGTGCGGAACAGGAAGTGCTGAGCCACAGCACCGACTGGCTGAGCCGCGTCGGCAATCTAATGATCGAACTGCACGACCGCTATCGCCCGGGCTGCACGGCGGCGCTCGAATCGGCGCTCAGCGGCTACGACTACGAACGTTCCCAGCGTGGCAATACGGTCGTTTTGAGGAATATTCGCCGCAGGACCGGGGGCGCAGTGGTTGCCTAGCTATCGATTTCTCCATCGCACGATCATCGAACCACCATCCCCTCTCTCGGCGTCTGCGGCTTCGCTCCCATGTCCGCAAGCACATTCGCCGCGAACTGCTGCACGCGTGGATCGACGCGCGCCGGGTTGACCAGCGTGCTGTCCAGGCCCCACATCCACTGGATGGAGCCAGTGGAGAACACTTTCGCGCCGCTGGCGTGTGTGTAGCGGATGGCATTCGCGATCTGATTCGGGTTCTTCGCAATGCCCGCTGTCACGGTCTTGGCAACGACGGGTGAGCCGCCGAGGATGACCAGCCCGGGTGGCGTGTAGCCGTTGTCGACGACGCCGTCCCACTCGTAGCCGTAAAGCGCTCGCGGGGCCGGTCCTTTGTCCAGCCCGGTATCGGCGAAGTACGGATCGTGCGTGTTCTGTACGACCCAATCGAAGCCGCCATTCACGTCGTTGAAATTGCCGATCGTCATCACGCCCATGAGCGCGTTCTCGGGCAGGTTGTTGGGAGGATCACGCCAGCGATAGGTGGGTGCGACAGGATCGGGGGTGCCCAGATCCTTGTAGCACACCATCACGCGATTCGGGACGCCGCTGCTCGAGGGTTCGAAGCGCACGCGCCAGTACACGCTGTTCGCGGAAAAAAATCCGAGATTCACGCCGGCAGCGCGCGCCGCTTCGACCGCATCTCGCTTCTCTTTCGACCAGTATTCGTCGTGCCCCACCGACAGATAGACCTTGTGATCGAGCAACGACACCGCCGTCGATTGCAGATCGATGTCCGAAATGTAAGTCACGTCGTAGCCCTGCGACTCCAGCCAGCGCAACATCTGCAGCTCGAAGTTCAACAGATGGCTGCCCGTGTTGAGCTCGGTGCTCGGCCGATCGAGCGAGACCTTCTTGGCCGCCTCGTGGTTCGTGCTGCCGGACGTGTACAGGCTGTATTGCTCGGTCGCGTTCCCCCAATTCGAATAGGCAAGCGCGGTCGCCCGGCTGCTCTGGAATACGATGTCGGAGCGACGGCCATCGTCGCGCACGATGAAGTACACCGGATATTCCGCGCCAGTCGCCGAGTGCGTCAAAACTGCGACGTAAATGCCCGACGTCCAATCATTGTCGGCCGTGAGTGTGTAGGAGTCGTTCCACTTGCACTCGATGAGTCGCGTCGCTCGATCGGTCACTTCGCAAACACTCTGCGTGACGCCGTCGAGCGTGCCGCTGCTCGCGACGTGCCGTGTGCTGAGTCCGTCGTAGTAGCCGAGGCGATATACATCGAGCGTGTACTTGCCCGGTTGTGATGTCGATACCTTGAACCGGATCTGCTCCCCCACATTGATACTCGTTGCATCGGCGTAGCCAGCGATCGTGGCCGAGTCGTAGTTCCTCATCAGGTTCGATAAGACGTTTGCTGTGCCGACCTTTTTGTTCTCGGACACGATCGGATTGAGCGCCGGTGGCCGCGCCTCCGGTGCAGGCGGGTCCGGCTGCGGCGGCGGGTCAGCTGGTGGCGTGGTAGATGGCGGAGGCGTCTGCTGCGCTTGTGGCGGAGGTTGCTGCGCTCGTTCGGTGCCGGAGCTACCGCCCCCTGAGCACGCTGCACAGGCTACGAACACAGCGGCCAGGCTCGAATGACAAACTCCCGATGCAGCGCGTTGCATTGATCTGCCCTCCCGCGAGCGCGTGGTCTGCGAACAGGGGCAAGATGCGTGCCGTGCGTTCAGCACGGTATGCGTGAGGGGGGCGGCGCTCGCCGCACAAACTACGCGCGGCAGGTTGCTCCCACTTGCGTTCATTCCGTATTAAGCCGTCATTCATGATGATCCCGCGATAGGTTCGACAAGGAGGACGACATGAGAAAGATTTCTCTGTTTGCATCCGTGGTACTCGCGGGTTGTGCGGCGACCCCTCTGCAACCCGGGGCTCAGGGGGTGCGGGTGACGAACATAGAACCGGGGTCCGAATGCAAATTTCTCGGCGACATCACTGGAAGCCAGGGCAATTCATTCACCGGCCCGTTCATAACGAACGAGAACCTCGAGACCGGCGCGCGTAACGATCTCAAGAACAAGGCGGCGGCCCTTGGCGGCAATCTCGTCGTGCTCCTCACCCAGCGCGCCGGCCAGACCGGTGGCTTCGGCGCAGCCGGTGGCTCGGTCGAGCAGACAAACGTTACGCTGAGCGGCAACGTCTATCGCTGTCCGATGTGAAGCAGATCGTTCCGAGGTGACCTCTCGCAAGTCACATTGTGACTTACAATGGCGAGATCATTCTCCACCTCGGGACGGTTGCGCATGGAAAAGGTGCCGGACGCGTACGCTGCAGGTTCGGGCACCGTGCACAGGGACGTGGCTGCCTCGGTGCACGCGCTCACCTCTTCCAGGGCAGCCGGGCCGGACCTGTTACGCGCGCTCGCCATCCTGCTCGTCATGCTTTGGCATCTGCCTCGACCTGCCACACCCGTCTTTCTCGAAGGGCTGAAGCGCTATGGCTGGACCGGCGTCGATCTGTTCTTCGTGCTCAGCGGATATCTGATCGGCACGCAACTGCTGTCTCGGCTGGCGCGCGGACAACGACCGAGCCTCCGGGATTTCTACCTCAAACGCGCCCTGCGGATCCTCCCGGCGTTCCTGGCGATACTGGCGTTGTACGCCTTCCTGCCCGACATCCGTGAGGAGTCGACGATGCAGGCGCCGTGGCGATTTCTCACTTTTACGATGAACTTCGGGCTGGACTATCGGGTCACGGGCGCGTTCACGCAGGCATGGTCCCTATGTGTCGAAGAGCACTTTTATCTCGTGTTCCCATTGCTGGTGTTGATGCTGAGCCGGCTGCGCTGGCGGGGCTGGGTGGTGTTTCTGTCGTGTGGCGTGCTCCTCGGTGGCATGTTGCTACGGGCAGCGTTATGGCAGAACGCCATGGCCGCGCCGCTGGCCGAGGGAGCCACTGCCAGCTTCGCTCCCACTTATCTGCAAAGATCTACTATCCCACCTACTGCCGGCTCGACGGCCTGTTGTTCGGAGTGCTGCTCGCAGCCGTCAAGGTTTTCAAACCCGATGAATGGCGACGTTACGCGGATCCGCGATGGGCTCTGGTTGTGGGAGTTGCCGCGCTAGTACTGGCCGGCAGTCTCTTTCATTATCCGAGCGCGCCCGGCTTCAGGGGACCGGTATTGACGCTGGTGGGAGCGACCTTCGGATATCCTCTGCTCTCACTGGGCTGCGCCCTCGTGCTGGCAGCGTCGCTGGAGTGGGAGCGAGTCTTCGGTCAGTGGCGAGTGCCTGGCGTCGGAGCGATCGCGATCATCTCGTACAGCATCTATCTCACGCACAAGCTCGTCACGCATGGCGTCGAACTCCTGCTCGGTAGCGAGGCGCTGACCGGTTTCGGCGGTTTTGCGCTCTACTTCTCCATCAGCATCGCGGCCGGAGCGTTGCTCTGGCTGACCGTCGAACGGCCCTTTCTCCTGCTCAGGGATCGGATCTGCCCGCCAGGGCGGGCGTGACTGCGCGAGGTGTCGACCTCAATGTTTGCGTCCGACCGCGCGGTCCATCGCATCGGCGAAGTTGTCGGCACCGCGCTCGATGCCCAACTCGGCGGCTCGCAAGCTGCCCAGCCCGGAAGTCACATCCAGCGCGATCGGACTCTCGGTGGCCACGAAGGCCCCCAGAACTTCGCCCGACTGTGCATCGATCATTTCTCCCGCGATGGTCACCGAGCCGACGAATGCAGCGGACTTGCCTTCAGCCTCCTTGGCGGCACTCATGCCCAGCCCGAGCGGAGTGAAGCGCAGAGCGGTCGATGCCACCGATTTACTGGACTGCACGCCCGTGAGCTTCAGGCGCAGTCGAACGACGCCGGGCCCCGGTTGCGAGGTGAGCGGATAGTGGCGCTTGGTAAGCGCGGCCGTGAAGTCTTCGGTGACCTTGTCCGCCAATCGTTTCTTATCCGCTTCGCTGGTCTTGCCGAAATCGGCATCCTTGCCGGTATAGACCTCGGCGTTTTCGATCAGCATGAATCTGTACTTCTCCGTCTGCAGCGTCGGCGAACGATAGACCAGCGTCCCCGGATCCCGGCTGCGGTTCAATGGGACACTCTCGTCGAGACCGGCGCTCGTCCTGGGCTCCTGGCTGGAACAACCGGCAACCATCAGAACACCGAACATCACTGAGGACAGACCGCGCATGATTCGCTCTCCCGGTCGGGAATTTCGCGGGAACGCCGATGTGTCTTGCGACTATGCGGAGGATGGGCAGGATACCTCCAGAAACACGCTGCACACAGACACGCTTCATGCACTTCGGCGTGAGGCTTATGCCCACCTCCCCCTGATGCGCTAGCGCTCCGTGGAACAACAAAACGAATGCGACCGTTGGCGTTCACTTTCCGCGATCTTTCACGGCCATGGTCGCAGCGCACACTGGTCAGAGTCCGGCGAACCGCTTCGGTGACAAGTCCTTGCTCATCACCGGGCTGCGGCTGTTCGCGCAGATGCTGCCAGGAGACCACTTCCGGACCTTTGCCTACCGCACACTCGTGTACAAGCCGCGCGTTGCGCTACGTCACGCGTTGAATGCGTTTTACCGAATGGATCACGTGTACAGCGTGATCGAAGAATTCAGGGACAACTACCGCGGACCGTTCGCGATTCTCGAGTTCGGCGTGGCCGACGGCTATTCCTTCACCAAGAAGGTGTTCGCGACTCAATACCTCGGCGCGAACGAGGAAATCATCTGTCATGGCTTCGACAGCTTCGAGGGATTGCCCGCCTCCGACGATCCGCGCGACAAGCAAAGCGACGACGGTGGAGATTGGGTGCCAGGCCAATATCGCGGACGCTACGAAGAGCTGAGCGCGTATCTCGGCTCGAAGTACCTCAACTGGCAACTGCATAAAGGTTGGTTCGAAGATACGCTGACGCCGCGCTTTCTCGATGGCCTGCGCCTGAACCGGCCCATTCTCGTATGGATCGACTGCGACTACTACACCTCGGCGCGCCTGGTGATGGAGCGGTTGATCCCCTTGCTGCCGAACGGCTGCGTCATCTACTTCGACGATTATGAGTTCAACTACGGCAGCCGGTTCACCGGTGAAGCGCGCCTCGTTCATGAGATCAACACCGGTGTGCTGGGCGCGGGAATCGAACTGGTGCCCGACACAGAGCTGTCTTGGGACTTGCATCGTTGCTATCGCTTCATGAGCGAGCGGCCGGCCGTGAGGTTCCAGCGGTTGAGGCCCATCACCAGCCCGGCGCATGAGTTGCGCAGAAGAGGCAACGATTCGGCGTTGCCGTGAGCAATATGGCCTGAACCGTGGGCTCGCGGAACCGCATCCTCCGAACAGCTATTTCATTCACGAGCAACTTAGCTCCATCGTGGCTCTACTACGGACCTTCGGGCCGTAGGAAAGACTCCTTTCGAGGACTCCCGTCATGAACGCCAACCGAATTTTTGCCCCCGCGCTGTTGGGCTTGTTGGTCTTCTCCTCCGCCACCTTCAGCCAGAGCGAGGAATCGAAAGAGAAGTCGATACGCCTCGCCGAAGTACCGATGGCCGCGCGTGACGCTGCACAGAAGACGTTGGGCACGGCGCCGACCGAGGCCAAGGTCATAACCGGTACGAGCCCTCAGCAGTATGAGCTCACCGCGAAGGACAAATCCGGCAAGGAAAAGAGCGTGCACGTCCGAGCGGATGGAAAAGTAATCAAGGAGGAAAAAGAAGAGCGTGAGCACAAAGACTACGAGTGACCCGGGCCGCGAAAGCGGCCGCTGAGCAGCGACTCTCGCGCATGGAGCTCCAGGCAGTGAGTCCCATCGAGTTCGCAGTCGAACTCTGTCGTACCGCCGCGCTCGCGGACAATGCACACACAGAACGCCGGAAACTTCGGGCAGGTCCAATCAGTCACTGAACCAGTCGTGCGAAGAGCTCCAACTTCATCGCGATGATCAAGGCGATCATGCCACCGATAGCTACGCCGATGATCGAGCCCGCCGCTACTCCGCGCCAAATCACCTTTTGTTCGTCGCTTGTCATTTCACGTCTCCCAAGGCTGGCGCAACTGTAACAAAACGTAGGAACAGCTCAACTCCACACGGCTGGGCCTGTGTTCTCAGCCATTGTTTGTAACAGAGCCCGCCGTGTGCACGCGTTTCAGCAACCACGAGCGGAGTGTCTCGAATACTCCGGGCGCCATCCTGCTATTCGAAGGCATTTCGCCCAAGGAGTGACCTGCGTTTGGGAAGACCTTGATCGTGAAGTCGCGATGGCCCGTGCCGGAAAGCGCCTCGCGCATCTTGGTCGATGCGGTTGAGGCGTCAGTCAAGGGATCCAGCTCTCCGAATACTCCGAGAACCGGACAGGTCACACGTTGGAGTGCGGGCAGGGAGTCGAATGAGAGTATGTGGTCCCAATCCCAGCGCATCTGCGCGGGCGAAATGTATTGGTTGCTGTAGTAAGACAGCAGCCAGCTCCGGTTCGTTTTGCGGATCTCCTCGCGCTTACTGACGAACAGATCGTAGTCTTCCCCCGTGCGAGCCACCCTCATCCAAAGTCTGGCAAATTCTCGTGCCTCCTCGGCCTGCGCCGCCGAAAGACCCTGTGATCGGGGGATCGCGCCCGCTTGGTAAAGGATCGTCTCCCAGAGCGGGCCCATGAAGCCCGACGAATTGATAGCGAAAGCCACTTCCTTGCTGCGTGCGGCGACCTGCGTGGCAAGCATCCCTCCCTCGCTCGATCCCCAGACGCCAATCTCGTTGCGGTTGATCTCCGAGCGCTGTTGAAGAAAACGGAAAACCGCAAGAGCATCGTTCGCCAGATCATCGGGATAGTAAGCGGCGGGCACTGGCGCCTGAGCACCAGTCGAGGCATCAAGGCGCGTCCCCGTCGAAGCCCCTGTGCCTCGTTTGTCATAGATCAGCACCGCGAGACCCAGAGAGGCAAAGAAGCGCGGGTACGGACCGAACGAGTAACGCGTCAATGGCCCTGAGCCGTGCAGAAGAATGATGGCAGGATGCGGCCCTTTGCCCGGGGGCGCGATGAGTGTTCCCGCAAGCTTCGTGTCACCGCTCGCAATCTCGATCGCCTCCTCAACCAGCGACACCCGTTCGGCAAAACTTTCCTTACCGTCCGCGGATCGAAGTGAAGTGCCCTTGACGTTGCCCTGCCCGTCTTTGACGAATCGAACTTCCAGCTCCACTGGGGACTGCTCGGCAAACCCCGCACCCATGACAAATTCAGTGTCCGAGACCGGAAACAGCCGCCGGACGACCCCGGACCGATAGTCCGCGATCAACAGCACGCTTTCGCCCCCATCCGTGATGAATCGGGTAATTCCGAGGGCATGATCCTGGGAGATGCGATAGTTACCCTCGTAGACGCTATTGGCGCCGATGTTCACTCTCGACTGCTCGGATGCAGCCAAGCACGGGCCAAGCAGCACAAATGCAGCACATGCAGCCGCGAGCCAGTGGCGAATGGACCGTGCAGTGATGCTCATCAATGTTCCTCGGACGGAGTAACCGCCGCCTTGCCTTCCAGTGCTATGAGATCGTCGACGAGGGACATGAGCGCTTCGCCTCTGAGGTCGGTACGACCCACGTCGGTCTTGCGCTCATGAACTGCCGGGATCGATCCCGTGCTTTTTAGCAAACTGCAATAGCGATTGAAACAATTGTCGCGGCGGACTGCCGCGTTCGGGATGTATCGAGAGATGTTTTCCGCTCAAACGGACTGGAACCTGTCACTCCACCGACGAATTTCTCACGGTTGCCGAAGAATGGAGTGAGAGGCGCGGATGTACATCATCATGGGTGGAACAGGACATGTCGGCTCGGCAGTGGTTGAAACGCTGCTCGGCCGCGGCGAAGCGGTGGCGATCATCACGCGCCAGGCGAATCACGCCGATGCATGGCGCGCTAAAGGCGCCGAGATCATCGAGGCAAGCGTCGATGACATAGCGTCGATGAGGGCAGCATTCAGGCGCGGTCGCCGCGCGTTTCTGCTGAATCCGCCCGCTGACACATCCACCGACACTGACGTGGTGGAGAGACGAACGGTCGCAAACATCCTTGCCGCGCTGGAAGGCTCGGGGCTGGAGAAGGTTGTCGCGCAATCGACCGGCGGCGCACAGCCCGGCGAACGCATCGGCGACCTGAGCGTACTCTGGGAGCTCGAACAGGGCCTGCAAAGGCAATCGATCCCGGCGGCCGTCAATCGTGGCGCCTATTACATGAGCAATTGGGACGGATTTCTCGACGTCGTCCGCACTTCGGGCCAGTTGCCGACGATGTTCGCCGCTGATCTGCCGATCCCAATGGTCGCGCCGCATGATCTTGGCGCGGCGGCCGCCGAAAGATTGGTGTCCTCCATCGAGGACATCGGCGTTCGCTATGTCGAGGGTCCTGAACGCTATACGCCGACGGATGTCACGAAAGCATTTTCGAAAGCGCTCGCCCAGCCTGTAGAAGTGAGCGTCATTCCACGCGACAGGTGGAAGGAATCGTTTCTCCAGCTCGGCTTCTCGGAAGCGGCCGCCGACTCGTATACGCGAATGACTGCGGCGAGCGTGGATAGCGGCTTCGACATGCCCGACGATGCGTGGCGTGGGGCGATCACTCTCGATCGTTACATCAACGATTTGGTACGCAGTCGCTGAGATCATCCGAGACGGCGGCGACCCTGCGGATCACTTTCCGGAGATCGTGAAATGCACGGCGCCGGACACTTCCCGGTTGTCTGCGCCGATGCCCTGCCAGTTGAGCGTGTATACACCCGGACCGAGCTGCGTGACCGGAATATCAAGCTCATTCGCGGGCGCTTTTGCAGAGATTTCGATGCGCTTCGGCTTGTCCCCGCCCCTCTGCAACGACAGCCCGGTGATGCGGATCGGCTCCGAAAAATCCAGCGAGATCTTGGATGGAGCGTGCGCGAGCACACTGTTATCGGCCGGCACGGAGCCGGCAAGATGACCGTCCGCCAGCGCCAGTCCCGCTATCGCGAGCATTGCGGCGCCCGGCAGAACTCGGAGGCTCACCATCCGGCGCGGCGCGATCGGCGATGGAGATTTCATTGATCTGGATGCGAGGCTATCAGCTGCCAGGGTTTCACAACTCCCGGAACGATACGATCTGCATTTCAGGCAATGTCGCCCTGTCCCGTCGGCGGCATCGTTGTCGACTATTATCGTTATTACAATCCGCTCATCGAACCACAATCCGCTCGCCTGGCGTCTGCGGCTTGGCCCCCAGGTCCGCAAGCACATTCACGGCGAATTGCTGAACGCGTGGGTCGACGCGCGTTGGATTGATCAACATGCTGTCCAGACCCCACATCCATTGGATGGAGCCGGTGGCGAACACTTTCGCGCCGCTGGCGTGCGTGTAGCGGACAGCGTTTGCGATCTGATGCGGATTCTTCGGAATGCCCGTCGTCACGGACGTGGCAAGCACTGGCGATGCGCCGAGGATGACAAGCCCGGATGGCGTGTGACCGTTGTCGACGACACCGTCCCACTCATAGCCGTAGAGCGCTCGCGGAGGCGGTGCTTTGTCCAGCCCGGTATCCGCGAAGTACGGGTCATTGGTGTTGGTGACGATCCAGTCAAAGCCACCGAAGACGTCACCGTGATTGCCGATCGTCATCACGCCGACGAGCGCGTTCTCCGGCAGGTTGTTGGGGGGATCGCGCCAGCGATAGGTCGGTGCGACAGGATCGGGGGTGCGCGAATCCTTGTAGCACACCATCACCCGATTCGGGACGCCGCTGCTCGAAGATTCGAAGCGCACACGCCAGTACACGCTGTTCGCGGAAAAAAATCCGAGATTCACTCTGGCATCGCGCGCGGCTTCGACGGCGTCGCGCTTCTCTTTCGACCAGTACTCGTCGTGGCCGACCGACAGATAGACCTTGTGATCGAGCAACGACGCCGCACTCGATTGCAGATCGATGTCTGAAATGTAAGTAACGTCGTAGCCCTGCGACTCCAGCCAGCGCAACATCTGCAACTCGAAGTTCAACAGATTGCTCGCCGTGCGCTGCTCGGTGCTCGGTCGATCGAGCGAGACCTTCTTCGCTGCGTTGCTGTTGGTGCTGTTGTACGCGTACAGGCTGTAGTGCTCGCTCGCATTTCCCCAGCTCGAATAGGCGAGCGCGGTTGCACGGCTGCTCTGGAATACGATGTCGGAGCGCCGGGCATCGTCGCGCACGACGAAGTACACCGGATACTCTGCACCGCTCGCCGAATGGGTCAGCACGGCGACATAGATGCCGGAGGTCCAGTCGGCACCGGCGGTGAGCGCATAGGAATCGTTCCACTTACACTCGATGAGTCGCGTCGCTCGATCGGTCACGGCGCAGACACTCTGAGTCACGCCATCGAGCGTGCCGCTGCTCGCGACGTGACGTGTGCTCAGCCCGTTGTAGTAGCCGAGACGATACACATCGATCGCGTATGTGCCCGGTTGCGCCGTGGATACCTTGAATCTGATCTGCTCCCCCAAGTTGACGCTCGTGGCATCGGCGTAACCGGCGATCGTGTCGGAGTCGTAGTTCTCGATGAGGCTCGAGAGCACGTTTGCCGTGCCGACTTTCAGGTTCTCGGACACGATTGGATTGAGCGCCGGGGGCGCCGCCGGCTGCGGCGATGGATCGGGCGGTGGCGTGGTGGATGGCGGAGGCGTCGTGGCTGGCGGGTCCGCCTGCTGTGCTTGTGGTGGAGGTTGTTGCGCTTGTTCGGTCCCGGAGTTACCGCCCCCCGAGCACGCTGCGCAGACGACGAACACAGCGGCCAGGACGGAATAGAAAACCCTCGGTGCAGCGCGTTGCATGATCAGCCCTCCGCGAGCGAGCTCCTCTGCGAGCAGAGAGCAAGATATGTGCCGTATGTTCAGGAGCGTGCGTCATCGCAATCCCATGACCAGCAGAATCAGTCCCGCGCCGACCAATGCGAACACCCAGATCAAATCGACGTTGATCCAGCTGCGACGGAGGAACGCGAGGCCCGCCCACTCATAGACCACGACGGCGACCGCGCCAGCAGCCACTAGCATGGCAACGGTGTGAACGCCGAGCGCCGCAAGAGCGGTGCCGAGAGAAGAGCCGACCGGTGAGATTTCGGCCACGTGCTGTAAATGTTCGCTGTGCGCGTCGCCGACAGACATTCCCAGAAGCACGGGGATCAACATGAGGCCCGCGCCATGCGCCGTCGCCATTAGAAACGACCACAACACCAGCTGGGCACCGCTCACCTGCATTCCCACACGCCCGCGGTGACGAGCGAGTAATCGATACAGTCCGAAAGCGATGAGCGCGACCGCAGCGCTGATCGCCAGCGTGGTGACATCGAAAAAGATACGCAACACGCTGATCGCCAGGACGACCATCGCGATAGACAACGCGTGGCCGGCAGCGATCGGCAACAGGGCCTGGAGTACGGCGCCCCGGCTTTTACGCTGAAGCCCGAGTGCGACGGCGAACAGCCAGCCCATCGCGGGATTCAGACCGTGAAAAGCGCCCAAGCCCGCAAGCGTCACCCACGGCCATGCCGCGCTCACGGCCCACGCCACGAACGCCGTTCCTTTCCGACGAACATACGCATCATGGGTAGCAGAACGTGTCCGATGACGAGTCGCCCCCTTCGAGACGAATCTGATGCGTACGGAAGCCCGGCTCCGCCGGCAGGAAAAATTCCGGATCCAGCTTCAGCCCGCCGTTCGGGTCGGCGTCGCATTTCACCATCCAGCCTTGAATTCCTTCCGGATAGAACTGCGCGTCCCAGGCGCGATACAGACCGTTGGTGAAATAAACGCGCCGGCCGTCGCGGCTCACTTCGACCATCTGCGGCCCACCATTGAGCGGCCCGCTGGCCGGATGCGGCGAACGTTTCACGATGCCGCCGAGTCGGATCGAGCCGGTAAGCTGAGGATCGAACGGATCGGAGACGTCGTATTGACGGATCTCGCCGGTGCCCCAGCAGGACACATACAGGAACCGATCGTCGAGCGACAGATTGATATCCGCGATGAGCGGCGGCACCGCCTTGAACCCTTTCAACAACGGCGGCAGCTGATCGGCCTCGGCGGGCTCCGCCGGAATTTCGATCACCTTGCGCGCGGCCCACTGCCCGTTCGGCCGATGCCACAGCCACACGGACGAGGACAAATCTTCGAGACTGATGACGACGCCCACGAATCCATAGGTCTTGGTCGGATCGCGCGCCTGGCGCAACTCGAGCACGAGCTGCTGTTCCGCACCGAGATCGATCGCCTGCATGTGCTTGCGCCGGCGCAGATCCCACACGTGCAGGTGATGTCCATATTTCGAGCCGAGCAACAGCTCCGGCACGAGCCCGTTCTCGATCATGTTGGGCGTGCCCCATTCGCTGGTGATCTGCACGTCATGACCGAGATGCCACGCGAAGTCATAGGCGAGATGCTGTGGGCCGCGATCGACTTCCCAGCGACCGAGCACGTCAAACGCATCGTGATCGAGCAAAAAAAGTCCGCCCGGCCCTTCGCCATCCGGCGCGCCGAGCGCGCTCACATAGATGCCTTCCGGTCCGCAATGCAGAGTGTGCGGACGCGAGTAGCCGGCGCGTCGATGAACTTCGTCCGGCTCGATGACTTTGACGATTTTCGGTGCGCGTGGATCGGACTTGGTGTCGAGAATGTGAATGCGCGAGGAGCGCAAGCCAGGCACGATCAAATAACGTCGCTCGACGTGCGGATGCGGTGCGTAAGGACAGAGTGCGGAGCTGCACGCGTTCCAGCCGAAGTGGTGCAGCTCATCGCCCGCGTTCGGCATCGGGACGCGATTGATGAGCTCGCCATAAGTCGAGGAGTCCGGATCGAGATCGACGACGCCGAGCGCGTCGGGCTCGTTGCCTTCGACATTGAGAATGGCCATGTAAGCAAGCGTCTCCGCCGGAGCCTGCATCGCCATTCGCGCGGACGGGTAGAACGTTGGATCGGGTGTCCAGGTTGCCATGGCGCCTCCATAACGGTCGAGGCACGGGCGTGCACCGGAGGAAACATGCGTGCGCCCGTGTTCGTCGACCGATGTCGCGACGAGTGGGAATAAGGAGAAGTGCGCCGCCTCCGCTGCGGGATAGTCTAGGTCAATCTGGAGGACCGGTCCGCCTGAGTAGCGAAGCTGGCGGTGCCCACGCTGCGTAGGAAGATCGCCAGGCGGCCTCAACATTGCATTCGACACCGAACTCAGCGCCACTTCGTGGCCCGGTTTGGCTACGTCATTTCCCTTCCGGTACCGAGCTGCGCTCCCGATCGGGGTCTTCCATGCCATCGAAGAGGTGGCCATTGGCCGGCGGCTTGGTGAGCCCACAACCGAAGAAGCCCAGACCGACGACGCAGCGATCGCCCAGCGTGATGTACGGCAAACCGTTGGCGAAACCTGCTTTGGGCGGCGCCCACTTGAACTCTCGCGGACGCTTGCAGTTCGGCAGCGCTGGGTCGCCGAGCCCCGTGGAATCGCACTTGCTCGGATCGTAGATGGGCGCCCTACTCGCAGCGTCTGCGGCCGCGCGCCGAGCTTCCTCGCTCCAGTCGACCGAGGGCGCTGCCGACGGGCCCGCACCGGGCGAGGCACTTGGAGAGATCGGTGCGATAGCGCCGGGAGGCGAGATCTCGATGTTTGTTTTGATGTCGGGCTCAGCAAGCTGACGCAGGTCAGGGACGCGCCGGCGTTCAACCGGCGGTGCCCGAAGAAAGATCAACTGCGACGTGCGCGCGTCACCGTCGGGCTCGCCGCGTTCACGGCGGTCGGATTCCAGCGGTATCAGAAGTAAAAGCACATGCGCGCCGGTGACTAGTAATAGCACACCGAATCGACGCAGCCTTTGCTCGCGCGCCATGGTTCCCTTGCGGCCCGTTGTATTCGAATGCCAGTCCGCTTAGACCGCGCCCGGGCCAAGTCGACTGTCGCAAAGTTCGCTCAGTTGTGTGGCGGCGAGCCACGCCCCGACGCGCTACTTCTTCTTACGCTTCCCTGAAGGCTGAGCCTTCTGACTCACGCCCCGCAATTCGGGCGCCAATGTCTGCTCGAAGAATCGGATGAATCCCGCCTGATCCGGTCCGGCGGCCAGCAACACGACGTGATCGAACCCCGCATCGATCGCCTTGTTGATGTGCTCGAGGTACGGCTCGGGGTCCGGCCCATGCGGAATGCTGTCCTTCAGATCTTCCGGTTTGATGTATTTCGTGGCGCCCTCGAATGCCTTCACGCCCGGCAACTCCGCCAGCACCTCCCAGCCCAGCGCCCCGAAGCGCGAATACTCATGCGCGATCTTCAGCCCTTGCTCCTCACTGTCCGCATAAGCAAACGAAAGCTCGATGTACCTGGCGCCCTCGCCGCCCGCCGACTTCCAATCCTTGATCAGGCTCGGCTCGGGCTCGACCGCCATCAGTCCCGCCCCCAGCTCACCCGCCAGCGTCGCCGACTTCTTGCCACTGACGCCGAGCACGATGGGCACGGGCTCCTCGGGCAAATCGTAAATACGCGCACTCTCGACTTCGTAATATTCGCCGCTGTGGGAGTACAACCGGCCTTCCCACAACCCCCGCATGATCTCGATCGCTTCGCGCAACATGTCATGCCGGTGGTGCACTGGCGGCCATCCATACCCCACGACGTGTTCGTTCAATCGCTCGCCCGCACCGAGCGCCAGCGTGAACCGTCCTCCGCTCATCACAGCGATCGTCGCCGCCGCCTGCGCGACGATCGCCGGGTGATATCGAATGATGGGACAGGTGAGGCCGGTCGCGATGCCGATGCGCTCGGTCGTCGCCGCGACCGCACCGAGCACGCTCCACGCAAAAGGGGAATGGCCGTGCGACTCGAGCCACGGCAAATAATGATCGGAGAGCCCGACGAAATCGAAGCCGGCCTGCTCCGCCAGCTGCGCATTGCGGACCAGCTCGCGCGGTCCGGTGGTTTCCGACATCAGCTTGTAGCCGAACTGGATCTTCGCTTTATCGGACCGCGCACCGGATCGCGCCATGACACCGCTCCTGCTCGAGGACCCGGCGTAACGCGCCTACAACGTGAATAGATCCGCGATCAGTGCGCCTTACGCTTGCGATCCGCGTCCTTGATCCGCTGATGCGGCGAGCGCTGTGCTTCGGGCGGACTGGCGGTCGCGCTCGAGCGTTGCTGCTGGTGACGGACGTTGGCCGACAGCACTTCTTTCATCGTGCCCGGCGTCTTCGATTTGCGAGTGGTGTGACTCGACTTGGTGTGAGTTCTCATGAGCGTCTCCTGTTTACTCAACCAACGCTGTGGTTAAGCGGCTGGAGACGCCGAGGGTTCCGATGAAATTACATATAACACTTCGCGCGAGACGCGCTCATCGATCTCGGCGGCGTGCAGGAGCTCGACCGGATAACGCACGATCGCGTCGACACCTTGGGCCGAGAATCGCAGCTGAACCTGGGGCTGCGCGTCCGTGCTGCCGTGGACCTGCGCGGTACGCTGGATTTCCTGCGTCTGGCGCAGGATGTCGTCGCGGTAATCCTTGAGCCCGCTGCTCACCGCCTCGATCAGCCGGGTCTTCAATGCCGCGGCATCGGCGCCGCTCGGCAGCCTGACCGTGATCTCGTGCCACGCCAGGTTGATGCCCGGGATCTGTTTGAACAAACCGCCCGAGGACTGGAACACGATGGAGTTCGCGAAGGCCACCACGCGCCCGGTCGGGCTCATCGCGCCATCCTGTCCGCCCAGCTCCATCAAATGCAGGCGCACCAGCCCCAGATCGATCACCTCGCCGGTCACGCTGCCGACCTGCACGCGATCGCCGACGCGAATACCGTACTTACCGATAAGGAAGAAATAACCGACCACCGAGACCAGCACGCTTTGCATGGCCACCGCGAGACCGGCGGTGATGAGGCCGGCGAACGTGGCCAGCGACCCCAGCTCGGTCGCGAACGTCGCGGCCGCGATCGCGACCACCAGCGCCCACAGCAAGATCTTCCTCAGCAGCAACAAACGCGAACGACGACGGGTGTCCTGCACGTATCGGAACACCGCGCGCCGATAAACTTCAGCAATGGTAAATACCAGCAATAGCAGGCCGGCGAAGATCGCGAGCCGAATGCCGAGCACGCGCCATGCATCCCGATACTGGCGATGGGTGGCCTCCCGCCAGTTGTTGAGATTGCTTCGATACTGACCGAGCAGCACCTCGGCCTTGCTCAGCGGGGTCACGATCGAGGATGTTTGTTGGAACAGCCAGGCGATCGTGTCGTACTGATCGCGCACGTATTTCAGCTTGCTCGGGTCTTGTTCCGCTTCAGCCGCGAGCGCGTCGCCACGCGCCGTCAGCGCCTTGAGCTGCTCCAGCGGCTTCTCGCGAATCTTCGTGAAGACTTCCTGCAACTCTTCGGTGCGACGGTCGATCGTTTCGATGGTTCGGGCTTTCGCCGACAACCGCAGGACCGTCGCGGTCAAATCCCAAATGCCGAACTGGCTGAGCGATGTGCTCACTGCCGCGCTCACCGATGTGGAGCCGGCTGCGGGCGTCGCGGTGGCCGTCGTCGCAACAGGGCCGGCGCTCGCGGGGATCGACGCGGCGATGGCATCGATGTGCGCCTTGAGCGCATTGGCGCCGGTGTTCTCGCTCGCATACTGAGTCATGTTCGAGAACAGATTGCGACGGGCGTTGATCAGATCCAGCTCGCCCTGCAAGACCGACAACTTGGCCTGCAGCTCGCTCTTGTTCGAGGCCGCCGCGATCTGGCGTCGCACGCCTTCGATCTCACCCTGCAACTCGGTACGTTGCTCCTCGAGCTGCTGCTTCATGCGCGTCAGCGACTGCGCTTCGGACGTCTGGGCTTCCTGCTGCTCCTGCTTGGCACCCGCTTCGCTGCTGATCAGCTCGGCGTTGGCGCGTGCGATTTCGAACGCCAGCGCCATGACTTTGTCGGCGGTCTGGCGATTGGCGTAGAGAATCAGCAGATCGCTGGGCTGGGTCGCTGCTTGTTGCTGGGTACCGAGCGTGCGATACCAGTCGACGGTCTCGTCCAGAATCTGCACCACTTGCTCGCCCGTCATCACGGCACGCTGGGCGATCGGGTCGGCCGCGGGCTTCGCGGGTGCCTGTTCGGCCGCATGGGCCGCCATGCCGAAGGGCAGCGTCATTGCGGCGAGCAACGCGATTTTTGCGAGCATGAACGGTCTCGTGCGTCCTTGGATCGGGACGCCGCGAGACTATAGATGAGCGGCCCGTCCGCCAAGAGGGTCGCGGATCCACGACAGCTATTTGCGTGCCAGCCAGGCTTCGAAACGCTTCGTCAGCTCGCCTTGATGCTCGACCCAGAACTGCGCGTCCAGCTCCACGGCATGTGCCAGGTTCTTCGGGTTCGAAGGTGTGTCCAGCTGCAATGCCGGCGCCAGGCTGGCAATGGCCTGCCGGTTCGACAGACCGGTCGGAATGAAATGCGCCAGTCGCGCCTCGTGCTCGGGCTGCTTCATATACTGAATCAGTCGGAGCGCCTGGGATTTGCGACGGCTGCCCTTCATGATGACCCAGAAATCCACGGCGTAGATGTTGCCGTCCCAGACCACCTTGAAATGGCGCCCCTCCTCGCGATTGGCCACCAGCAGCCGACCGGGGCTGGTCACCGACATCACGACCTGGCCGGACTTCAGCAATTCCGGTACCTGTGAGATCGAGGTCCACCACACGGCGTGGGGCGCGATCTTGTCGAGCTGACGGAATGCCCGATCCACCCCCGCAGCGGTCCGCAACTCTTTATATACATCGGCGGGCGCGACCCCGTCGGCCATCAGCGCGAATTCCAGCGTGTACTTGGGCGTCCGACGCAGACCGCGACGGCCCGGAAAACGCCGCACATCCCAGAAGTCCGCCCAATTGCGCGGGCCCTGCGGAAGACGGCTCGCGTCATAACCGAACAATTGCGACCAGACCATCGCGCCGACGCCGCAGTCCTGTACAGAAGGCGTGATGAAAGCATCGCGACCGCCAAGTGCATTCCAATCGATGGGCTCGAACAAACCTTCCCTGCAGCCCAGCAACAGCTCTTCGACTTCGACCTGCACGACGTCCCAGTCGGGGCCGCGTGCCTTGTCACGTAACACATCGATCCCGCCGTGCCAGGTGTCTTCATGCAACTGAATG
Organism: Pseudomonadota bacterium; assembly: GCA_023391815.1. Taxonomy (GTDB): domain Bacteria; phylum Pseudomonadota; class Gammaproteobacteria; order Steroidobacterales; family Steroidobacteraceae; genus Steroidobacter. Next base: position 40,933 of record JAEWAF010000132.1, on the reverse strand, counting down.
CCGGTGTGCACGACGAAGGACGTCCAATAGGCATCGCGATGGGCTCGTTGGGAGCTACCGCCCCAGCCCACGACGGTCAGCGGTTTGGTCGGCGCGTCCGCTTTGCATCCGACCAGAAGCAATAGAACAGTCAACGCGGCGGCGCACGTGTACCGATAGCTCAACCCCACACCTCTCGCGTGAATGCGCCGGTCAATCCTGCGGCTCGACGTAGACCACGCCGCTCTTCATCACGAACTGTACTTGCTCGAGCTCGCTGATCGCGGTCAATGGGTCGCCCTGCACCGCGACGATATCGGCTGACTTCCCTGGCGCGAGTGTGCCGATCCGCTGTGACAATCCGAGGTGGTCGGCCGATCCGATGGTGGCGGCTCGAATCGCCTCCAGGGGCGTGAGGCCGGCCTGCACGAGCAATGAGAATTCACGAGCGTTGGTCCCGTGTCTGGCCACGCTCGCATCGGTACCGAATGCGATTTTGATTCCGCTGGCGTGGGCACGGCGTCCCATGTCCAGCATCTTCGGCCCGACATCGAGTGCTTTCGCCTTGGCGGCCGCGCTCAGGAAGCCCTCGGGATCGTTGGCCCATTCAGTCACGGTGGCTCCTGCCAGGAGCGTGGGCACCAGGTAGGCACCCTTCGCCTTGAACAGTTTGATCGACTCGTTGTCGAGGAACGTGCCGTGCTCGATGGAATCGACGCCGGCGCGCAGCGCTGCGTTCACGCCTTCCGTGCTATGCGCATGCGCGGTGACTCGCCTTCCCATCCCGTGCGCCGTTTCGACAATGGCTTGCAGCTCGGAATCCGTGAACTGCAAGCCCACTCCTTGTGCAACGTCGGCCAGCACCGAGCCGGTCGCGACGATTTTGATGATATCCGCGCCTCGTTGGATTTGATTGCGGACCAGTCGGCGGCAATCGTCCGCGCCGGAACACAGGTTCTGCCGCCTGATGGTCGTTTCTACATCCGGGCGATAGCCGTGAACGTCGCCATCGCCGCCGTGAGGGCTCAACACGTGACCGGCGGCGATGATTCGCGGTCCGGGAACATCGCCGCGCTCGATGCCGTCGCGCAGGGCGAAGATGGCGTCGTTCTCGTCGCCGAGATTGGCGACGGTCGTGAAGCCGGCGCGCAAGGTGATCGCTGCAAATCTTGCGCCTTGAACCGCCCAGTCGGCGGCGGTCAGGGTGACGCGATTCATTCGATCGTGCGGGCCGTTCTCATGGCACAGATGGACGTGGCTGTCGATAAGACCGGGCAGGACGAATTTGTTTCTCAGGTTGACGATGCGGCCGGGGCCGTCGATGAAGCCATCGCGCAGCTCTGCCACGCGTCCGTCGCGAACCACGATGGTTTGATTGGTCAGGACGCGACCGTTGGCCGGATCGGCGAGTACCCGACCGGCCTGGATGTACGAATCGTCCGCGAACGCGACGGAAGCGGATAACGCAGCAACATAAAAAAACATCCGCTGCACGCGCCGGCCCGGACGGGAGCTGCCAGCCGATGACAATCGCTCGCGCCGGCTCGGAGTCAGTGGGAATGGCGATCGCGCATCCGCCGATGGCACAGGAGCAGGCGCGCGGCTCATCGCCGGCTCTCCGATCGGATCCACGCGTCGACATTTTCTTCCAGCATGGGCAGCGGCAACGGGCCGCTGCCAAGCACGACATCGTGAAATCGGGTCAGCTGAAACTTCGGGCCAAGCGCCTTCTGCGCGCGCTCGCGCAGCTCGACGATCTTGAGCATGCCGATGGCGTACGAAGTCGCCTGCCCCGGCAGCACGATGTACCGATCGATCTCGCGCTGATTGTCGTAATGCGAGCCCGGCATGTTGTCGTCGAGATAGGCGACCGCCTGCTCGCGGGTCCAGCGCAGCTCATGCAGCCCGGTGTCGACCACCAGTCGCGCCGCTCGCATCAATTCCATCGTCAGCCGTCCGAACTGTTCATACGGGTCCTTGTACAAACCCATCTCATCCGCCAGCCGCTCGGTGTACAACCCCCAACCCTCGCTATACGCCGCGACCGAGTTGAGCTTCCGAAACCGGGGCAGTGCCGCCAGCTCATACGAGATCGCGACTTCGAGGTGATGTCCCGGAATGGCTTCGTGATAAAGCACCACGGGCAGCAGATATCGCGGCGCAGCCTTCATGTCATAGAGATTGATATGAAATATGCCGGGTCGCGTCCCATCCTCGGAGGGATTGGAATAAAACGCCTTGGCCGCCGACTTCTCTCGCCACGCTTCCACCGGCCGCACGACGACATCCGCCTTCGGCACGTGGCCGACGACTTCATGCTGACGGCCCTTCACAACTTCCAGCAACGCCTCGGTGTCTTTCAGATATTGCGCGCGACCTTCCGCAGTGTCGGCATAGTAGAAGCGAGGGTCTTCACGCATATGAGCGAAGAAGTCCTGCAACGTGCCGGCGAAGCGGACTTGTTTCATGATCGCCCGCATCTGTTCGTGAATGCGGCCCACTTCTTTCAATCCCAGCGCATGAATCTCCGAGGGCGCGAGCGACAGCGTGGTATAGCTCTCGATGGTGAAGCGGTAATAATCGCCGCCGCGAGGCAGCTTCCACACGCCAGCCGTATCGGTCGCGGCCTGGTGTGCCATCCGCAGCTCCGCGATCAGTGCGCGATAGCCGGGAGCAAAACCCTCGAGCAACGCAAGCCGCGCCTGTTCGAGCAACTTCTGCTGTTGCTCGTCCGGGAACTGCGCCTTCGCAAGCTTGGCGCGAAAGTCGGCCAGCACAGGGCTGTCATTCGACGACTCCTCGAAGGGTCGGCCCTTCAACAGATTCTCCGCCTCGCTCAAGGTCAGCTCATAAACGAAGCGTGGCGGCTGCACTCCCCGCTTCGTCTGGGCTTGCAGCTGCGAGACCAGTTCGAGCATCAGCGGGCGGACGCCCCTGAGCCTCGCGATGTAAGCCTCCGCGTCCTCGGCATCGGCGATGGGATGCTCGTTCAGCAGCGTCGTCGCGACACGCCGATGCAAGCCGCCCATCTGGGTGATCAGATAGTTCGAGTGTCGCCACTCGAACGCCTGCAGCGCATCTCGTGAGTTGCGCTCGAACAGCCGATAGCTGAGCTTCGCATCGGCATCGAGCTTCTCGAATTGGAAACGTCGCAGCTCTTCCAGATCGGCCCGCACCAGCTCGACATCTTCGAGCTGGCGACGCTCGCTGATGTCGTCCCAGCGATCCTGCTGCGTCTTCAGACCCAATCGGGACTGGCGCAGCGGGCTGCGACTGAGTGAACGCTCGAACACGCGCTCGAAGAACGCATCGAGGCGTTCGCTTTCCGACGCCTGCGCCGACCCGAGAGTCGGCGCAAACGCTCCCACAACCGCCAGCGCGGCGGCCACGACCAGGCACTTCATGATGTTAGAAATGCGTGAACAGCGTCAGGAAGTAGCGTCGACCGATCGGGTCGTAGCCAGAGAAGCCGTTCGGTAACGCGTTCGTCGGAATGTCTTCGTCGAGCACATTCACCGCGCCGACCTGGGCACGCACGGCCTCGCTGAATCGATAGCCCACCGTGAGGTTATGCAATGCATACGAACGGATGTGACTGGCGGCGAGCAATTCCGGATCGATGTCGACTCCGGTATCGACCCCGCTCTTCCACAAGGTCTGCCAATCCACGTCCAGTCCATTCCATCGGTAACCGAGGTTGAACTGCACCGAGTACTCCGGCACGCCGCGCAACCCTGCCTGATCGACGGCCTCGTCCCCGGCGAACACGGTCTCCTCGAACTTGGCGGTGTAGAACACCGTGGTGCCGACGCTCAACGAGCCCGGCCCCGCATCGAACGCCGATTCCGTCGAAACGATCAGCCCTTCGAAGTCGATGGTCGAGAGGTTCACGTAAGTCTGGGTGAAGCCATTGGCCAGATCGCCCACGCGCCGGGACGGAAAGGTCGGCGGCAGCGCGGCGATGTCGGCTGCCGTGTAGCGTCGGAAGCCGTCGCAGGCGGTGTTTGGAAAGGTATTGCTGTCGTAGCAGTTCTCGACGCGCCGTTCGATGTCGATCGGCTGGATGCCGCCTTCGAGCTTGATGTCGGTCCAGTCGATGGCCATCCGGAAATTGGGCCACGCTACCGGTTGGAAGACGATGCCGACCGACCACGACTCGGCGATCTCGTTGTCCAGGTGGGGATTGCCCACCTGGCTGCCCGAGGGCGAGATCAATCCCGTGGTACGTCGCGTGTCGAAGGCCGCCGGATTGGTCACTCCCGCCGCAGCCAACGCGGCCGCGCAGTTCGCTGCGCGCGCCGATGGATTCGGTCCGCTGGTGATCGAGCGCCGGTCGCAGGGATCGGTGAAGCTCTCCGTCACGGGCGTGTTGGTGAACAACTCCGTGATGGCGGGCGATCGGATCGCTTCGGTGTACACGCCACGAAACAACAAACCATCGCCCCACCCCGGCATGCGTGGGGCGATGCGCCCGCCCGCCGACCAGGTGGTGCCGCCGCCGGTCAAGGAATGATCGACGTAACGAACCGCGCCTTCCAGGCTTGCGCTCTTGATCGCGGGCACATTGGAGCTCTCGTGAATCATGGGCGCCATCAACTCGGTGTACACCTCGTTGGTCTCGAAGCCGCCGGAAATCGGGGCCGCAGCGCCGATCTGTCCCGGCGGTCCGAGCAGGATGTTGCCGGCTTTGAACGCCGCGTCCGGGGAGAAGGAGCCGGTCTCCTCGCGATGCTCATATCCCAAATTGAATGCAATCGGCGCAGCCACGCCGAACGGCAGGTTACCGCCGAGGTTCGCCGTCGCAACCTTCTGCGTGTTGACGGTGATACCGGTCGCCGGATCGGTCACGAAATCCAGCGCCGCCTGGCTGAAGTTGTTCACACCGAAAAGATTGAGCGGCGCGCAGCTGTTGCTGGGATCGCTGCAGGCAATCTCGCCGGCACTGTTCACCGTGACGTCGATAGCCTGCAACAGCCGATCCGGATTGATGAAAGTCATCTCCGACACACCGCGGCTGCGGCCGTAATTGAACGACACGTCCCACGTCAACCGCTCGCCGAACGCATCGAACCCGCCCTCGAAGCCGCCGACCATCCGATACAAATCGACCGCGGTGCGCCCGCCGGTGCGGTCGGTGAGATCGTTGAGGTTGCGATTCATATCGAAGGTTGCGTCCGGCCCGAGATTGGCGATCAGAGTGTCGCGAGCTGCCTGGCTGAGAAACGGATTGTTCACCGAAAACGTCAGGCGCGGCCCGCCGAGCAGACCCGGAGCGACGAACGCATACAACTCGCTCAATTCGCGACCTCGCGTATTCGCGTACGACAACTCGAAGATCGCGCGTACATGGTCGTTGATGTCGAAATGGCCGATGGCGTTGATCAACGTTCGCTGGGTCGGCGAGAGCAGCGAAAAGTGTTCCGCCGGATTCATGCCATCACCGCCGCTAGAACCGGTCGGCAAGCCGCTGGAATCGTCGAGCACGGTGCCGACATTGAACGGAATCAGATCGCCGCTCGGGCCAAAGTGCAGCGGCCGGCCCGCGGAGTCGTAAATGTAGTTCGGGCGCGTAAAGAAGGGCGGGAACGTGATACCTGGCAAGCCGCCACCAGCAATGGGCGCGAGCGTATTCGCGTGCGGCAGGCCGCCCTCGGTCAGAAACGGATAACGCAGCGTTCCCGCCAGCTGCGCCGGGATGCCGTCGTTCGGCCCGGTGTCGGCGAGATTGGGAACGCGGGCGTAAAACTCGGGAAAGCGGTCCGAATACAACAGGCCCTCGCTTTCGTTGTACTCGATGCCGACGGCGATGTTGCCGCGGTTCTCCATGAAATTCCCGCCCATCAAGGCGCGAAATGTTTTGGTATCGCCGCCACCATCCTCGGTCGTGCCGTACTGAGCCGAGGCGTCGAAACCTTCGTAGTCTTTCTTCAGGATGATGTTGACGGTGCCGGCGATGGCGTCCGAGCCGTACACCGGCGCGCCGCCGATCGACACGACTTCGACGCGATCGACCAGGCCCACCGGAATGGTGTTCAAATCGACTTGCGCGCCGGCGGCGCCGCCGATCGTCGGCGCCTTCGAGGTCACGTAGCGCCGCCCGTTGACCAGCACCAGCGTTCGCTGTGAGCCCAGGTTGAACAAGTCAACGAAGGTTTGACCCACACCGTGCGTGTCCTGTGTGGTGCCTACCGTATCGCTGCCTGAGCTGCCAAACGTCGGTAACGCATTCAGCGCCTCGCCGACGTTCGTATAACCGCGACGCTCGATCTGCTGCGAGTCGGTCACGAGCGCCGTCTGCAACGTATCGAAACCGGAACGCTTGATGCGCGAGCCCGTGACGACGACCTCCATCAGCTCGTCGAACCGTTCATCCGGCGGCGTTCCGGGCATGTCGCGCGCGTTGGCGCGACGGATAGTGACGGTGTTTTCGCTGCTCGCGACCACTTCGAGCCCCGTCCCCTGCACCATCAGCTGCATGGCTTCGATCGGGGTGTAGTCGCCGTGTACCGGGTTGGTCTTGACGCCCGCCAGATGCTCCTCGGCCGCAAATACCTGCAGCCCCGAAGCACGCGCCCATGTTTGAATGGCCACCGACGCGGGCTGCGCCGGGATATCGAATGCGACTTTCTGCTGCGCCAGTGCAGTGGAAACGGCGAGCGCCAGTGTCAGCAAGCCGCTCGCGATCTTCTTACTTCCCCGTCTTCGCATGTGTTTCTCCCACGCGTTGTTCGTTGGGAGGTACGATGGACCGCGGCGCAAATTCCGCTACTTGATTAGAAACAAAGTGCGATCTTTTTCCACGACGCGCGCATCGAACGCCGCTGCGGCGGCATGCGCGAAGCCACGCGCGTCGCCGATCTTGAAGGTGCCGATGAACGCCTTGTCCGCGAGCTGGGCATCGTCGATGACGACGTTCACACTGGAATAACGATTCACTTCCTCGACCGCGGCCGCGAGTCGCTCGCCTTCGAATATCAGACGCCCTTCGTGCCACGCGAGACGCCGTGCAATGACCTCATCACTGAGCGGCTCGACTTCGATGGGCTGTCGGGGTTGCGCGAGCACTTCCTGATTGTGACGAACGCGCTGGACCGTGACCTTTTGTGAATCGTCTGTGCGCATCACTTCGACGACGCCTTCGGTGACCGTGACCTCGACGCCCTCGCCCTGTTCCTTCATACGAACGTTGAACGCGGTACCGACTGCCCGCACCCAGACATCGCCGGCCTGGACCAGAAACGGCCGCTGCTCATCGTGAGCGACTTGAAACGTCGCCTCGCCCTGGCGCAGCACGATACGGCGCAGGTCGTCGTCGAACTTCACCTGTACCACCGACTCGGTATTGAGCGCGAGCGCGGAGCCGTCATCGAGCATCAGCCGCCGCGTTTCACCTCGATCCGTGCTCTCCCGACCGGCGAGATAGCGGCTGGAAACATGGACGCTCGCGAGCGTCAGGCCGAGCACGCAGACCGCGATCGCGGCCGCCTTTTGCAAAGTAGCAGTGGACCAGCGCCGTCGCGGCGTGACGGTCAGCTCGCCGGCGCTCAACGCAGCGACGCGGTCGATGTCGCACCAGATAGCTTGAGCGCGAATGAACGCGCCCCGATGCCGCGAATCGGCTTCGAGCCACGTGTCGAGATCGCGCTGCTCGCTCGCTCCGAGCTCGCCGCGATCCATGCGCATCACCCAGCGGGCGGCGATGCCGTCGATGTCATCTTTGCCGATGACGGTATTCATGAGCTTTCACTTTGGACGATGGGGCCGGGCTGTCGGCGCCTTTCATTTCATTCATGAGCAGGCGCAGCGCCTTGACCAGGTGCTTTTCGACCGTGCTCTCCGAGAGATGCATGCGCTCGGCGATCTCCTTTTGCGACAGCTCGGCGAACTTGCGCAGCTCGAACGCCTCGCGGCACTTCGGCGGCAGTTTAGCGAGCATGTGCTGGACGCGTTCGATTTCCTCGCGACCGCTGATACGGCGCTCGAGCCCCACGTCCTCGTCGGCGATGTTGAGCGAGTCGATATCGGCGATGGCCTCGATCGAGACCACGCGCAGCCGGCGCAGAACTTCGCCGACGACATGACGGGCGGTGACAAAGAAATAAGCGCGGGCGTTCACGATACGCTCCGCGCCGGCCGCCCACATGCGGGCATAGGCTTCCTGCACGATCTCATCGACGTGACAATCGGGCAGCCCGCGGACCCGACGCGCGAGCCAGCGCCGCACGTCGGCTTCGTGCGGCAAGACTTCCCGCGCGAACCATCGAACATGTTCTCCGCGGTCCATGGACGAATCTTACTTTTCCGGAATCCTGCGGACCACCTTGCCCGCTTCGTCCAGAAATTCCACGCTGGGCTCGCCGGCGCCATCCACCTTGAGCACCAGGCGCGGCCGTCCCTGCTTGTCGGCCAGGCGCACCACCGAATCCTCGAGCACCTTGCCGGCGAACAAACGCTCGCCCATGGGGCCCCAGGTTTTGGCGATCGACATCATCTGCTCGCGGATTTTCTCACGCTCGGCATCGCTGCTCGCCCGAGCGGCTTTGTCGCTCAGCTCCAGCACGGGCCCCATCGAGGCATCCGGGCGATCCCAGACGCGGAACCCGGCGGTCCGCTTGCCATTCTGCTCGCCATACATGACGCCGACCGTCTGATCCTGCTGGAACTGGTCGAAGGTCAGGCTGGCGCTGGCATTCCATTTGTCGCCGTCCTTGTCGGCGTCGAAGGTCATGCCGCCGACCTCGTCGCCGCGTTGATTGAAGAACAGAAAGCCGCCGGTGTCGCGGTTGTGGTGTTTGAATTCCTTGCCGCCCCAGTAGATGCCGGGGAACAGCTTGCGATTGGAAATGATGACGCGCGGCTTGCCATCCGGCTCCACGACGTTGATCCGTTGCACGTCGATCTGCTCGAAGCTCACCGTCTTGGCCGAGGACTGGGCCTGCTCGACCGCCACCAGTCCGACCGCGACGCTGATCAGCCCCAGCCAGCCCACCATCAACCGATTGCTCAATGCCGCCATGAACCGCCCCCTCCCCGCATGTCCCATCCTCCACAATGAACGGCGGCGACAGATCCGCCATCCGTTCGCGCAATTTGTTCAATAGTTCCAGCTCGCGACGTCGGCCCCGGCGGGCGCGTTCTTTTTCACGTGCGCGCCGATCTCCCGGATCATTTCGGCGAAGTCGGTCAGGTGCCAGCTGTGCCCCTGCTTGGGTCGGCCGTACTCGAAGCGGCCGAGATAGTGCGGTTCCTTGGTTTCTTTCAGCATGGCTTCGAAATCGTACACAGCCAGGTTCAGATAGAAGTTGTCCATCTCGCCGCTGAAGAAGTTCAGCTTGCCGACCAGCTTCGGGCCGAGCGTGGGCCAGTTACGTCGCGTGTATTCCGTCAGGTCGTAGCCATGTTCGCGGTAATAGTTGGCCACGTTCTTGTCGATGACGCCGGTGAGCTTGTCGAACAGCATGGCCGGATAGCCGTCGGGCCCGACCGGGCCGTGCACACTCTGCCAGCCGTCGAACTGATAGCCCGAGCGACCCTTGCTGCCCAATGTCGCTTCGAGCCGGGCGATTTCGCGGAAGGTATAGGCGACCTGTCCTTCGACTGTCCGACGCATCGGCCGTTCGGCATTCGTGAATGCCGTGTTCGGCACCGTGAAGGCGTTATCGTCCTTGTAAATATTCATCAACTGGTAGTGCGTGAAGTCGATGGGATCGGGATTGAAGATCCACGCCCCGCCGAAGTAGTCCGGATACTTCAACTGCAACGCCAGCGATTCCCAGCCGCCGGTCGAGGCGCCCTCGACGATGCGCGCGTAGCCCTGCGGGATCAGCCGGAATTTCTTTTCCAGGTAAGGAATCAGCTCCTCGGTGAGCGCCCGGCCGTACGGGCCGTTGTTGGCCGAGTCCACCGAGTAGCCTTCCAGGAAATACGGGCTGGACTGCTCCATCACGATCACCACGAAACGTGGGAAGCCATCGCTGTTCCAGCTTTGATAGAACTCGTAGCCGGTCTGCACGTTGTGCGCGCGCAAGCCGAGATCGTCTTCGTGGCTGGCGGGATCGGGATTGAAATAGAACGGTCGCGTGCGCTCCTGACTCTGCGCGTACAGCGTCGGATACCTGGTATTCGGATGTTTGTCGTAGTCCCGCGGCACGAGCGCGGTCGCGCCGAGATACACCGGGGTACCCCAGAAATCGCTGAGGATTTTGCTCTTGATGCGCACGTGACGCAGCCACTCGGTATCCTTAGGCTCCTCCATCGCGGGGATGGTCTCGGTCAGCTCGAACCGAGGCGCGTTGCTCGCCTTGGGATCGAGGTGCAGCTTCTGCGTCTTGCTGAACAAATTGCCCGGCAGCATGTTGTAGGGCACGCGGCGATGCTGGGTCGGCACCCAGATCTTGTGGCCGTCGGCACGACGCACTTGGCCGTAACGAATCAGCGTCGCCTGCACGAAATAGTCGCCGGCAGGCAGCTCATCCAGACTCTTGAGTGGATAGCTCACCGCGGTGGCGTCGACCTTCGCTACTTGCCCCGGCGGCAATTGCTCCAGATCCACGCCGAGAATCATCGGCCCGCTCAAGCCGATGGCCAGGCGAGGCTCCGGGGTCTCGCGCTTGGCGATGGCGATCAGCAAACGTCCCGTTACCGGCTCGGCAGACACGCTGCGTGGAATGGAAACATCGAAACGCAATCCCTCCGCCGCGGCCTGCACGCCCGGTAGCAGCAACACCGCCGCCATCAGGAACACTGACACCCGGGACCTGCACTGACTCATGAATCTCCCCTGCTCGCTATTTTTCATCGGTCACCCGACCACGATGCGCGAGCCGCGGGAATCCGCTACCCCCCATGGTGGAAATTTTGGCGCCAAGCATCGTATCGATCAGTCGATAACAACGATGCGGGGATCGAGCGATGCGACGAGGCTTCAGCCTGCCGGTGATGATTGTGATGTTCGCGTTGGCTTCGCTCGCGCAAGCGGCGCCGAAGCCGGCTCACTACGACGTACACGCACGCTTCAATCCGGACAACGGCGACTACACCGCGGATGTCACGTTGACGTTGCCACCCGCCGAGCTCAAAGACCCCGCGTTCTTGTTTGGCGGACAAGTGACTGTCGACTCAGTCGACGTGGGCGGCGGCGGGACCAGCCGCATCGATCCAGTGGACAAGCCGTTGCGCGGCCTGAAACTCGTGACCCTGCAATTCGATAAACCGCCGACCAAGGCGGTGAAGGTGCGCTTCCGCTATCACGGCTCGGTGAACGCGGATCGTGACGAGCCCGCGTTCACTCCGAGCGGCGTCGAGTTGCGATTGGAGCACTTCTGGTTTCCGGTGCGCCGTGACCTCGGCTTGTTCTTCACGGTACGCGCCAAGCTCGAAGGCATGCCCGAAGGCGTCACGGTGGTCGCACAGAATGAGTTTCGTCAGCGCGGCACCACGCTCGAAGTGAATCGCACGACGCCTGACAACGATTTGCCGGTCGCCGGCGTGCGCGGGATGACCCGGCAGGTCACCGACCACGCGGAGTTCTACACGGCCATTCCGAACGATCCAATGGCGCGGCACATGTTCGAGCACGCCAAAGGAGCGGCGGAGTTCTTCACCAGGAAATTCGGCCCGTTGCCTGAGCCGCTGCGCGTGGTTGTGGCGCCTCGGCTCACCGGTGGGGCCTATGCACGCCGCCATTGGATTACGATCTCATCGTTCCCCATGGGCGCGCCGACACCGCCGTTCGATCCGATCATCGTGGCGCGGACCACCGCGCACGAGATCTATCACGCGTGGTTGTCGAGCCCGGAAGGCGGCGGCGAGAATCATTGGATCGCCGAATCCATTGCCGAATACTCCGCCGTGCGTTATCTCGAAGTGGCCTACGGCGAAACCGAGGCCCGCAATCTGCTGGCACGAAAGATCAAGCCGGCGCTCGAAGGCGGCTCCATGCTCACACCGGATCGCCCGAGCCGCGCGGCGCTTTATCAAAAGGGTCCGCTGCTGCTGACTCGACTCGAACAGCGCATCGGCCGCGACAAGCTCGACAGGATTTTGTATCGCCCCGACCGGCCTCGCAGCACTACCGAGTTCATGACGTTGCTGCGGGCCGAGGCCGGCGAAGCGGTCGCGGACGATTTTCGTCAGCAGCTGGTACAGACCGGCTTGCCCGCCGATCTGGTCACGCCGACGCGTTATTCCATCGTGATGTCGGACACTATCAAGGGTGAGCTGAGCGTCATGCCGGCCAGCGGCAGGGAACGCCATACGACCTTCAAGTTCGACGATCGCGGCCGCGGCCCCGAGCTCGACATCGTCAGCCGCTATGACGAGCGCGGCATGCTGACCAGCTATCGATTGAACGGACTCAACTACGCCAAGCGCCCGTTGCAGGAGACATTCGCCGTGACGGACGGCAAAGCCCGCTGGACCGCGAGCGCCGACAGCGGCGAAGCCGAAGCGAAGGGCTATTACTTGCCCAACGAAGCGAACGCCGAAGACATGGCCGCGCTGGCGCGTGCGTTACTGGTAGCGAAGCAGGATCTCGCTTTGCTGCCCTCGGGCACCGCGCACATCGAAAAGAAACAACAAATCCAGGTCACCGGCACGAATGGCTCGATGACCGTCACGCTGTACCTGCTGTCCGGCCTCCAGCTGCAACCCCAAGCGCTGTGGCTCGATGGCGATCTGGAGCTGTTCGCCTCCGCGTGGACCTGGCAGAGCGTGCTGCGAGCGGGATTCGAGAACACCCTGTCGCAGCTGATGGCCGAGCAGGACAAAACCATGTCGGCGGAGCGCACGGCGCAAGCGAGCGAGCTGCGTAAACAACCGAAAGGTCCCGTGCTCATTCGTAACGCGCGGATGTTCGATGCCGAGAAACGTGTGATGCGAGCAGGAATGTCCGTGCTCGTCGAGGGCGATCGCATCGTCTCTGTCGCGCCCACCTCGGAGTTAACGGCGCCAAAGAATGCAGAAATCATCGACGCCACCGGCCAGACGCTGCTGCCGGGCATGTGGGAAATGCACGCGCATCTGCTCTCCGAGAGCGAAGGCGTGTTGGATCTGATGGCCGGTGTGACGAGTGCTCGCGATCTGGGCAATCATCCCGACGCCCTCCAACGCCTGTCGGATCAGTTCGATGCCGGCACGCTGCCCGGCCCGTGGGTCACCAAGGCCGGCCTCATCGATGCTCGCGGCCCCTTCGGCGCACCGATCGGCACGTTGGTCGCCACTCCCCAGGAAATGCGCGACGCGGTCAACAGCTACGCGGATCGCGGCTATCCGCAAGTGAAGTTTTATAGCTCGTTGTCGCGAGAGCTCCTGGAGGTCGGCATCGCCACGGCTCGCGAGCGACATCTTTACGTGAGCGGTCACGTGCCCGCGGGCATGACGATGCGCGAAGCGATTCTCGCCGGCTATCAGGAAGTGAATCACGCCAACTTCTGGTTCCTGAACTTCATGCCGCCCGAGGTGGTGAAAGTCACGAACACGCCGGTGCGCTTCTCGGCCGTGCTGGAACATGGCCACGAACTGGATTTGAAATCGGCCAAGGTGCGCGAGCTGATCGCGCTGATGAAACAGCGAGGCATCGTCGTGGACCCGACGCTGGTGACGTTCGAGAACATGTTCACCGGCTACAAAGGCGAGATGGCGCGCTGGCTCGCGCCCTGGGCGGATCGCTTGCCTGCGGCAGTCGTGCGTGGTGGACGCTCTGGGGGGCGCGCCTCCAACCCGCAAGAGCGAGCGACGTACACGGCGTCGTTCGAGCGATTGAAACAAATGCTGAAGATGATGCACGAAGCTGGCATTCCCGTCGTACCCGGCACGGACGGCACCGCTCTGCTCTACGCGCGCGAGTTGGAAATCTACGTCGAAGCCGGCATTCCAGCGGCCGATGTTCTGTACATGGCGACCCTGGGCTCCGCTCGCGTCGCGAAGCAGGATCGACAGACCGGCTCTATCGTCGCCGGGAAGCGCGCGGACCTGGTCCTGGTGGACGGCAATCCGCTCGAGCGAATCGGCGATGTCCGTCGCACTCGGGTCGTGATCAAGGGTGGCGCGGTGTACGACGGTGAAGCACTGGCACGCGCCGCGGGGCTAGGTACGGCTACTACGATCGAGCCGTGAATGACGCCGTTAGCGAATGACCTTGCTGACCATATCCGAATTGACGCTTTCAGCACCGTCCCATCGATAAGCGCGTACCGCGAAGTACCATTTTCCCCGCGACAGATCCGTCACGGTGTACGAGCTGGCACTGGCGTTTTCTATCTGGAGGACCCGATCGAGCGCGGTCGGTGAGGTGCCGTAATAGATTCGATAGCCAGCGAGATTGGCCAGGTTCGACGAGTCGTTGTTCTTCGTCGGCGGCGTCCACGACAACGTCGCACTGCCGGGGGCGAGCGCCGCTCGACCTCCGGTGACCTTCACCGTGGCGGGCGGCAGGCTCGTAGTGTTCCCATGAGAGTCGCGTACGCTGATAACAATGTTCGAATACGTGCCCGCGGCATCCGGCTGCCCCGTGATGCGGCCGTCGCTCGCGCGAAACTTCATCCAGCCCGGTGCATTCGAGATCGAGAATGTCAGCGCATCGCCCTCGGGATCGCTGGCCTTGGGCAAAAAGTAATAGTCACCGCCGACAACACCATCGCTCAAGGTGCCACTGATCGCAGGCGCTCGGTTGACTGATGGCGACACTGACTCGGCGCAATAGCCCACGCCACCGGGGAGGCACCACCCGATCGCCACGACTATGGCAGGAAAGCGCGATCGCATGCGGGCTCCAGGGAGAGCCAAGATCATGATTTTGAAGGGAAGTTGGTGGACCCGAGGAGGATCGAACTCCTGACCTCCTCATTGCGAACGAGGCGCTCTCCCAGCTGAGCTACGGGCCCACCGAAGGGCGCGAATTGTAGCACCGGTCGTGCGGCTGGCAAGCACGGCCGGGCACTTTCATCGAAAGCCTAATAATTGAGCCGCACGACCTTGGTCTTGGACACCTGCGGGACGAACACGACGAACATGGTGCTGTAGTCGTCCTCGCTGAGCGTCACGGCTTCGCCGCTCAGGGCCTGGACCAACTGCGGGATGTTGTTGGTGTTGCCTGCGACCAGCACATATTCGCCGCGATGCTCGCGCGTGATCCGCTTGGCCAGATCGGACCAGGTTGCCGAGGGCACCACATTCACCGGTAGCGCCAGCGTTTCGGACAGCGGCGTGACCGTCTGATGAGCCCGACGAAACTCGGACGCGAAGATCGCATCGAGGCCGCGCACCGGGCGAGCCTTGGACAACATGGTCGCCAGATGCGCCGCGCGCTCGCGGCCCTGCACGCTCAACGGCGGGTCCGGATCGTTACCGGCTTCGACCTCGGCATGACGGACGACGAACACCACCGTGGTCGCACGGGCATCGAACAACCACGCCGCGGCCGCCACCAAAGCGATGAACAAAAGTACCGGGAGCACCAGCGGGAAAAAAAACGGCCGCCGGCGCATCTTGTCGAGGTCTCGTTGCATGGGGGCGGATGATAACACTCAACCCGGAGCCGCCCCGCCTCGCGGTCACAAGCGGTGCAAGTAGCCGCGTCATGGACCCGTTGTGGTGCAAGAACACGGCATTCGGCGCGCCCCCGGGCCCACCTGGCCGGGCATCAGGATTGCATTCAGCCCGAAGCTTTTCGCTCGCGAACAGGGAAAAAAAGTCATGCCCATTTCATCGCCGGCCCGCATCGGCTGGACACTGGCCGACTGGCGCGCCGCGTATCGCAGCGGCCGGCTGAAGCTGAACGATGTCTACGACAGCCTGCTGCCCGACGCGTCGGACAGTGCGTGGATTGCGCGAATCGATGAGACCCGGCTGCGCACTCAGCTCCAGCAATTGGAACAACGATTGGCCGCCGTCGGCGGCGACATCTCACGTTTGCCGTTGTATGGGATTCCGTTCGCCGCCAAGGACAACATCGATGCCGCGGGCTGGCCGACGACGGCCGCGTGCCCCGCCTTCGGATACACCGCTCACGAAGACGCGACGACCATCCGCCGTTTGCGCGAAGCCGGCGCGATTCTGATCGGCAAGACCAACCTGGATCAGTTCGCCACCGGTCTGGTCGGCACGCGCTCACCGTATGGCGCTGTGAGCAATGCATTTCGCGGCGAATACATCAGCGGCGGTTCGAGCGCCGGCTCAGCGACTGTGGTTGCGCGTGGACTCGTGCCCTTCTCGCTTGGCACGGACACCGCAGGCTCGGGGCGGGTGCCCGCCGCATTCAATAACATCGTGGGTTTGAAACCCACGCGCGGTTGGCTGAGCACGCGCGGTGTCGTGCCCGCGTGCCGCACGCTTGATTGCGTATCCGTCTTTGCACTGACCGTGGAAGATGCCGATGAAATCGCGAGCATCGCGGGCGGCTACGACGCAAGCGATCCGTACGCTCGAACGTTTCCCTCCACTCACGGCGGCCCAATGCACCCGAGATCTCCGTCAACGCCGTTGCGACTGGCCGTGCCGGACGCGCTGGAGTTCTTTGGCGATACACAGGCTCAGCATGCATTTGCCCGGGCCGTCGAAGCCTGGAGATCGTTCGGCGCAGAGATCGTCGCCATCGATTTCTCGCCGTTCGCGCAACTCGCGGCGCTCTTATACGAGGGACCTTGGGTCGCCGAGCGATATGCCGTCGCCGAGTCGTTGTTGGATAGTGATCCCGAAGCGGTACAACCGGTGCTACGGTCCATTCTCGCGACCGCCAAAAACTTCAGCGCGGTCGATGCATTCAGATATGAGTATCGACGCGCGGCGCTCGCTCGCCGCATCGATGACACACTCGCCGGCTTCAACGCACTGCTCGTTCCGACGACTCCGAGCATCTATACCATTGCGGAAGTGAACGCGGACCCGGTGCGCCTGAACTCGCGCCTGGGCACATACACGAACTTCACCAATCTCGCCGACCTCTCGGCGCTCGCCCTGCCCGCCTCGTTTCGCGAAGACGGCTTGCCCGCCGGTATCACGCTCATCGCTCAGGCCTGGCAAGACCAAGCTTTGGTAGAGCTCGGCAAACAGTGGCAACAACACGTGTCTTTACCGCTCGGCGCGACGGGTCGTGCGCTGACGGCCGTTGCGAAAGAAACAAAACTGGCGCCTCCTGCAACAACGGTTCGACTCGCCGTCGTCGGCGCGCACCTCACCGGCATGCCGCTCAATCATCAGCTCACTTCCCGAGGAGCCGTGTTCATCGAGTGCTGTCGAACTGCATCGACCTATCAGTTGTACGCGCTAGCAAACACGACGCCGCCGAAGCCGGGGTTGGTCAAAGTTTCGAGCGACGGCGCGCCGATCGAGGTCGAGCTTTGGGATGTGCCGCTCGATCGTTTCGGATCGTTCGTTGCGGAGATCCCAGCGCCGCTGGGCATCGGCTCGTTGGAGCTCGAAGATGGCCGCATCGTGAAAGGTTTCATCTGCGAGCCCCTTGGGTTTCAGAACGCGCGCGACATCACTTCTTTCGGCGGATGGCGCGCTTATCTGGGCAGCTCGAAGTCGAAGGAATAGACTCGAATTCATCGCGAACTGCAGGAAGCAGCCATGAACAAACTCATCGCGCTACTCGCCTCCGCCTGTCTCGCAGGTTGCGCGGCAGCCGGCAGCCCTGGCTCGTCACCCTCCGTGCGAACCAAGCCCACCGGCAGGCCGATTCAGTGCATGCAATATCCCGAGAACTATGGCCTATGCATGCACACGTGCGCTCACGAAGACGCGACGGCCCGTGCCGCGACCGCCCATTGCCAGGCAAGCCCAGCCAACGCGCGGCCGCCGGGTTGTGAAACCGCGGGGATGGAAACAGGACAGTACGGCATGTGCATCGCCCGATGTGCCGCCATGCCACCGGAGTGCAGGTAACGGACTATCCGCCGCTCGCATCGAATGCGCGAACTGCATCGATGATGGCGCGCGCGACATCGGCGTCGCTCTTGGCGCCGATCGTGGGATCGAGAAACACTTCGTACGCTTTGATCGCGAACACCGCGATCCCCATCGGGCCGGCGGGCACGCGAACGGTGAAGCTGTCGCGGCGATCGCGAATGAACGCCGCCGCCGCGCGAACAGCGGCGTGCTCCAGTTCATCAGTGCGCTCTGGATAGGAGAAGCGCCATTCGTGCACGCGCTTGTTGATGACGGTCTTGCCCTCGCCGGCATCGATGCCCGCCGCCGCGAAGATGCGGCAGTCGTAATCGTGACAGGTCTGCGGGCGGACGGAATAGATGGAGCACTTGCCGTCGTCGAGCATGGGGCACAGCCCATTCGATAACGGCGCGACCGTGAGATGCCCCTTCGCAAAGCCCGGTGCACTCACGATAAAGCTCGCGGGAATGCGTGCCGCTGCCTTGTGATCCTCGGGCCGCAGCTGCACCGAGTAGCCGGAGACGCAGCACCCAACGCAATCCCCGCAAGGCACGTCCATGCCTTCGTTGCTCAACAATGAGCCACGCATTTGCCGCAGCCAGGCGCTGAACGGCCCGGCGGCGACGACGGATTCGGAACTGAGCTGAGTCATGAGGGGCGGCTAGATAGCACCCCCTCACCACTGCCGCAAGCCTCGCGCCCTGCTTGTGCGTGCTATGCCGACAACTCGAGCTGCGCTAACGCGGGCTCTTGCGTCCCTTCCCCGGACTGACGAATCCAGTGAAATGCTCGTACAGCTCCGAAAGCTGTTCGAGGTGTTTCTCGACCGCCTTGCCCGAACGAGCGACGACGCTCGCGACCAGCAGGTTGATGAAGCAGTTCATGGCCACCGACGAGCTCCAGAACTGCCCGCTTTCGGAGGGCAGCGCGAACAGGTGTTGGGTGTAGCGCCGACCCCAATCGCAGTACTTGTCCGTGATGATGATCAGCGGAATCGACTGGCTCGCCGCGCGTTCGGCGAGCAGCAGCGATTGACGTGAATAGCGGCGCATGTCGAGCAGGATCAGACAGCGCGATCTGACTTGAGTGGCGAACACGTCGCTGTAATTGCCGGCCGCCATGTCGACCAGCTGCACGCCTTCTCTCACATACTGAAGCAGGTTCGCGAGCAGCAAGGCGAGGCCGCGCTCGGTTTGAAAACCGGCAATCTGCACCTGCTCCGATTTCACGATGAGGTTCGTGGCAGCCTTCCAGGCCGGGGTGTCGACCATGCCGTACACCTCGACCAGCGCAGCCATCTCCATCTCGAGGCTGCGACGCAATTGATCCTGGTCGCCGAAACGATCCATGTACTGCGCCAGTTGATCGCCGACCAGCCAGGGCGCGCTGCCCGTGCTGCCTTTGCGCATTTCCTCCTTGATGGCGCGGAAATGCTTGTAACCCAGCAATCGACAGAAGCGACCGACGGTCACCGCGCTCACGCCCAGCTTCTTCGCCAGCGAGTCCGCCGTTTCGAACGGCAGCTCGTTGCGATGGCCGAGCATGTGATTGGCGATCTGCCGTTCGGCCGGCGTGAATTGCTCCAGCCGGGCCTCGAGCTTGGCGAACAGATCCTGCTTGGGGGCGGCCATGACCTGCCTGGGTCAACTTTGACGCAGCAGATTATCCACGATCTCGCCCACACCGAAACGGATCGGGTCGCAGCAAGGCAGCGAGGTCTCCTGAGCCGTGGCCGCCAGCAGCTTGCGAGCGTCGCGTTCGTCTTTGAGGTGCGACGTGTTCAGGCTGATTCCGACCACCCGCGCCCGCGGATTGGTGAGACGGGCGGCGGCGACGTAGGTATCGATGCAGGTCTGGAAGCTCGGGATGAGGTAGTCGAAGTCGCCCATCAACTTCGAGCGGCGCGCGTCGTGACAGACCACCATCGCATCCGGCTGCGTGCCATGAATCAGCCCCAAGGTCACGCCCGCATAGGACGGATGAAACAACGAGCCCTGTCCTTCGACCACGTCCCAATGATCCGGCGCGTTCTCCGGCGACAACCACTCGGCGGCGCCCGAAATGAAATCCGCCACCACGGAATCGATCGCGACCCCGCGCCCGGAAATGAAAATGCCCGTTTGACCCGTGGCACGAAAATCGGCCTTCACGCCGCGCTTCCGTAGTTCTTTCTCGATCGCGAGCGCGGTGTATTTCTTGCCGACGGCGCAGTCGGTGCCGACCGTGAGCAAGCGCTTGCCGGAGCGCTTCCGACCGCTGCCCGGTTTGAAGATGTTTTCCGGCTGGCGCACTTCGATGAGTTGCCGCCCCGTTCGCTTGGCCGCGGCCGCGATGGCCGGCACGTCGCCCAAACGCTCGTGCAGTCCGGACGCCACGTCCAACCCCGCTTCGAGCGCGCCGATGATCGACGTGATCCAGTGGTCCGCGATGAAGCCGCCATCATTCGCGATGCCGATGATCATCGTCTTGATGCCCCGCTCCGCTGCCTGCGCGGCCGTGAGATCGGGCAAATCCAGATCGACCGTGCAGCCCGGCAGACGCAATTGCCCGCCACACAGCTCGCCTCGCCATTGTTTGATGCCGGCCGCGGTCTTGGCATCGGCAATGTCAGTGACATCCGCCAGGAACAGCAGATAAGGCGGCTGGACCGGAGTTTCCGTCGAGGCTTGCATCAATGACTCGCTCGTGCACAGGTGAAGGGCTTGGCGCTCGCGGCGCGCTTGATCAACTTGCCGGGATGAGCCGCGGTGGTCTTGCCTTGCTGCCAGACCGGCTGGCCATTCACCCACACGCGCTCGATCCCCACCGACAGCTGTGAAGGATCTTTGAGCGTCGCGCGATCGGCCACGGTGTCGGGATTCAACAGCACCAGGTCGGCGGCGGCGCCGACGCGAATCGTACCGCGATCCTGGAGGCCCAGATGTTGCGCGGTCAGCCCGCTCATCTTGTGAATGGCCTGCTCCAGCGTCAGTGTCTTTTTCTCACGGACGTGCTGCCGAAGCACTCGGGTGAAAGCGCCGGCGCCGCGCGGATGGGCATCGCCCATCATGCCGTCGGAACTGATGTTGGTTTGCTCCCACGCCATGAGCTTCGCGATGTCCTCTTCGCTCATCGACTTGCCGATGATCATTTCGCGCCCGCCCTCGGGGCCGCCGCCCTTGAAGTTGATCGACTCATCGATCAACGCCATCAAGGTGGTCGCCGGATCGGTCTTGCGCGCGGCCGCGATGTCGCGAATGCTCTTGCCGACCAGCGCCGGCTCGGCCTGGAACTCCGAGAGGATCACGTCCTCCGGCGCGGCGATGGTCTTCAACACGTTCTCGGCTTGCGCGCGATCTTTGTAATTGCGATCCGGGAACAGAATGCGCAGCGTCGATTGCCAATACTCATAAGGATAGATGTCGGCCGTCACGTCGATCCCGCGAGCACGCGCCGCGTCCAGCTTCTTCAGCACCTCCGGCGCGTCGCCCCAGCGGCTGCGGATCGCGAGCTTGAAATGTGAGATCTGCACCGGCATGCAGGTTTGCGCGCCGATGTTGACCAACTCGTCGATGGACGCATCGATCTTCACGTCCTCGCTGCGCATGTGGCTGATGTATCGGCCGCCGAAGCGAGCAGCCGCCTTCGCCAACGTCACCACCTCGCTCGGATCGGAGTACACGCTGGGCTCGTATTCCAGACCCGTCGACAGGCCCAGCGCGCCCGCGCCCATATCCCGCTCGAGCAGCTGGAGCATTTTCTTTATTTCGGCATCGGTCGCGGCGCGCTTGTAATCCTGCCCCATCACTTCGTCGCGCAGCGAGTTGTGACCCACGTACGAACCGACGTTGACGCTCGCCGGCGTGGTTTGCAGCTTGCTGAAAAAATCTCCGAGCGGCATGGACGACGCACCGTCCTGGCCGACGATGATCGTGGTGATGCCCTGGCTGACGACCTCCGGGGCATCGCGCCGCTCGAAGATGCCACCGTCGTGATGGCTGTGCGAATCGATGAAACCGGGCGCGAGCACCAGGCCCTTGGCGTCGACCACCGTTTCCTTCGCCAGCGGCTTCAACTCACCGACGGCAGTGATCTTCTCGCCGCTGATGCGTACAGATACACGCTGCGCGGGCGTACCCGTGCCGTCTATGACTCGTGCATTCGTGATCAACGTCGAGTCCTGCGCCACACTCGCGGCGGACGCGAGCAACATCAGCACGCTACCGGCGATGAGGCTTCTGGATCGGGCGGTAATGCTCATGACACTCCCGGAATGGTTATCGTGACGGTCGATTACAGCGGCGACAGCGGCTCGTCCCACTGCTCCACCGGGCTGAACAACAGCAGTGCGACCTTGCTATTCGGGTCGATCGCAAGCAACACATCCATGAGCCCGTTTTCGAAGCGCGCACGGTAGTCGTACACCGTGTCGTTGCCGCGCTCGTTGCGACGGAACAGTCGCAACTCCTGAAGCTTGCCCTGGGCGCGCAGCCGCTCGCCGAAGTACTCGCCATAACGAGCCACCATGTCCGGCGCCATCGAATATTCCTGGACTGACGGCTTGCCCGCGACCAGCTCGTCGATCAGCCGACGCAGGCGCTGCGAAATCGCCGGATCGCTCTCGTCGATGGGCGCGGCGTTCGGCAATTTCAGCTTCGGCTCGAACCGGGCCGCGACACCGCGCGCAATGATTTCAGGCTCGGCGGACGCACTGTTGGTCAGCACCACGACGGAGATCTCGTCGTCGAGATAGCGAATGAAGAACGTCCGGAAGCCTTGCCATGCGCCGCCGTGCTGATAGGCACCGCGCTCACCGGGTGTCTTTTCCAGCGACCAGCCGAATCCATACGGATAAGTCTTGCCGCTGTTCAATTTCACCGGCCGGTAAACTTCGGCCCAGGATTCAGGCTTGAGCAATTTGCGTTCACGCAGTCCCGCGTCCCACTTCGCATAGTCGAGCACTGTGAGATACAGCGAGCCGTCGGCGGTGGAGTTGCCGGTAGGCGCCACCCACTCCTGATTCTTGAGCCCCTGCTTCGTCATCTCGTATCCGGCCGCGCGATTCGGCACGATGTCGCGATCGCTGATGACTCGCGCCGTCGTCATGTGCAACGGCCCGAACACGCGCTTCGCAAGGACATCGCCGTAAGTTTGATCGCCGGTGACTTTATGGATCATCAGGCCGAGCGTGGCATAAGCAGTATTGCTGTAACTCCAGCGCTCGCCCGGCGCGAAATCGAGCTTCACCTTGTAGATCACTTCCAGCAATTCGTCATCGCTGTAGTCCTTGCGCAGATCGAGCCCCGGATCGCCGCCGATGCCCGAGGTATGGGTGAGCATGTGACGTACGGTGATGGGCTGCCAGGTCTTCGGCGCCTTGGGCAGATAGGTACGAATGGATTCGTCCAGCTTGATCTTGCCATCCTCGACCAGCGTCATCACCGCCACGGCAGTGAACTGCTTGCCGATGGAGCCCGACTGAAACACCGTGTCCGCATGCACGGGGACGCTGTGCTCGATGTTCGCGAGACCGTAACCGCCCGTTCGCACCAGCTGCCCGTGCTTCATGATGCCGACCGCCACCCCCGGCACCTTCTGCCTCGCCAATTCGCTATTCACGAAATCGTCGATGGCATCGGCGTACGCGACCGAGCTAGCCAGCAGCGCCATTGCCATGATCCCGGCAGACCATTTCGCCCCCATGTCCCTCTCCCAGCTGTCAGTAACCTAACATTTCTCCCGGACTCGGTTACAAATCTGACATACCGGGCCGCACTCCACAAGGGGCCGGCGTCGCACGACACCGGCCTTCGGAAGAATGTCAGGCGAACGGGATCACCGGGCCAACAGCGGCACCCAGGCAAAACCGACCTGGAAACCGATATCCGGAGTGTTATTGATGTTCTGCAGATTCTCGGTGATGCCGAACGTGAACAGCAGGTTCTCACGACGGTGCCGGATGCCGATGCTGTACTGATACTTCGCGCCGAGCAGTTCCTCGAGATCGGTCTGCTCGTGCGAATACACGCTCTGGCTGATGTAGGCCTGCACGTTGAGGTTGGTGCGCCGGGTCAGCATGAGCTCGTAACCGACGATCGCGGTCGGGATGATCTGGGGATCCTGCGGCGACACCTGGGTCGAGCCGTCGTAGTAAACCGCCGCGA
Source organism: Pseudomonadota bacterium (assembly GCA_023391815.1). Lineage (GTDB taxonomy): Bacteria > Pseudomonadota > Gammaproteobacteria > Steroidobacterales > Steroidobacteraceae > Steroidobacter. The sequence goes on along the minus strand of JAEWAF010000132.1, from coordinate 16,925 downwards.
GGTCCAGATAGAACGCATGGTGCCGGCCCTTGCGCTGTAACGACGCCTGCACACCGTAATCCGTGCGACCGGTGGAGAGCAACTCGCGACGGCCCGCGACCGGCACCTTCACCGCGATCTCCGTCGAGAGATTCCAACGCCCCGGCAGATTCCACCCGGAATAGCGCAATCCAAACGTCGGATCGAGCACGCCACCGTCGGTCGGCGGCTCCAGGCTCGCGTACTGCGTCGACTTCAAGTCATAAATCAGATTCACCTGGTTTCGAGTCACCGCCGGCCGGCCGAACGTGCTGAAACCGAAGGCGTCGTGAAAGCCTTCGATGCCGCTGTCGAGAAAGCCGCCCTGATACGACACGCCGCTCGCGATGATGTATGCGGTCCACACATCGGAGAACTTGTAATGGAAGGTCAGATCGAGCAGCGCCAGCTCCATGTCCACCAGATAGTTCTCGCCCGGCAGATCGCGAATGGCTTGCAGTTCCTCCGGACCGATGTCGCGCCGGCCGCGGGATTCCTGCGACTTGAAGTACTGCTCGACCTTCGGGCTCAGCGCCCAGGTGTTCTGATAACCCAGTTCGGCCTCGAACGCCCACTTGCCGGGCTCGATCGACACCGCATGCGCCGGTCGCATGTCCAGGCGCAAGAAGCCGAACGGAGTGAGGTCGCGGGAGCGGAGCAAGCCGTACAGTTGCCCATCGTCGTCGGCGTGTGCCATGGGCACGCCGTGGACGAGGCCGGCGAGCACTAGGGCCGCGGCTGACAGTTTTTTCACATCGATTCCTTGTGATGAACGAATGGAGAAGGCGGGGACGCGCCGGAGCGCGTCCCGGGTCGCAGTGCGAGGCAATATAGCTGGTTTGACAAACGAGACAGGGTTCCCTCCAGTCGCACGCCTCGCGACATGCGTAGGTTTACCTAACTGGGGAGAACTTACGCGGGACTGCGCCGGTTCCCGGCGACTCGCAGCGGCCTAAGCGAGCGCGGAGGTCACTCGCTGCAATCTGTGTTGTGGAATTGCCGGAAGCCGGGACCGACGACCGGACAGATTGACTCAGGAATTCTTGGCCATCGACGCCGACTCGACCCGACGACGTCGGGAGTGCATGCGCTCGTGCAAGCGACCGATGCAATCGCTCCCGGTGCGCACGAATACGAACGGCAGCAACGCGTGCACCAAGCAGGCCAGCCCGGCAAAGACCATTTGAAAACCGAAGCCGGCAGCCGTCCGCAGGTGAGCGAGGTACGTTTCCCCCGCGGCTGCCGGATGTTCGGTGAACGGATTGGCACGCACAGTGTTCATGCGTGACAGGCTACCGAAGCCGCTCGGCGACGCGATTGCGAAATCGTGGACAGCGGCCGCGCCGGACGCAACAATGTTGCGCAACTCCCGTTCGACGCGCACTCGCCCCATGGATCGCCTGGACCGCCGCATTCTCGACCTGCTTCAACATGACGGCTCGCTCACCGCTGCCGACATCGCCGAGCGCGTCGGCCTGTCCAAAGCGCCCTGCTGGCGCCGCATCCAGCGTCTGCAGGAAACCGGCGTGATCAGCCGCACGGTGGCATTGCTCGACGCCAAGTCGGTGAATGTCGGTACCACGGTGTTCGTCACTGTGAAGACATCGAATCACAGCGCCGCTTGGTTCGAACAGTTCGTGCGCACGGTGCGCGATATCCCCGAAGTCACGGAGATACACCGGGTCAGTGGCGAAGTGGATTATCTGTTGCGCATCGTGGTTCCGAACATCGATGCCTACGACGTCGTCTACAAGAAATTGATCGCCGGCTGTGCGTTCCTGGACGTGAGCGCCAGCTTCTCCCTGGAAACCATCAAGCACACCACCGCCCTGCCCTTGAACTACGCCAAGACGGACGATTGAGGAGCGCCCATGACGACCGGGACGTCACCGCTATCGGCTCGGCATCATTTCGACGTACTGGTCGTGGGCGCGGGGTTGTCCGGCATCGGCGCGGGATATCACCTGCAACGGCACTGTTCGAACAAGAGTTACGCCATTCTCGAAGGGCGCGACTGCATCGGCGGCACCTGGGACCTGTTCCGCTATCCCGGCATCCGTTCGGATTCGGACATGTATACGCTGGGCTATTCGTTCCGTCCGTGGCGTGACGCCAAGGCCATCGCGGATGGGCCGTCGATTCTCAAGTATGTTCGAGACACGGCTCGCGACTACGGCATCGATCGACACATCCGCTTCAACCACCGTGTGCAGCGAGCCTCATGGTCGTCCGCTCAGGCACTGTGGACCGTCGAGGCCCTGTTGCCCTCGGGCGAGATCGCCCAATTCACCTGCAATTTCCTGTTCCTGTGCAGCGGTTACTACAACTACGAAGCCGGGTACACGCCCGAGTTCCAGGGCACCGAGCGATTCCAGGGTCGCATCGTACATCCTCAGAAATGGACCGAAGACATCGAGTACGCAGGCAAGCGCGTCGTCGTCATCGGCAGTGGCGCCACAGCGGTCACTCTCGTGCCCGAGCTGGCAAAGACGGCCGCTCACGTCACGATGCTGCAACGGTCCCCGACGTACATCGTCGCGCGTCCGCAGGAAGATGCGATCGCCAATTGGCTGCGCCGACATTTCCCGGCGAAGTTTGCGTATGGCGTGACGCGCTGGAAGAACGTCTTGCTCGGCATGCTGTTCTTCAATATGTGCCGTCGCTCCCCTGAGCGGATGAAACAACGGCTCTTGCAGTTGGTGAAGAGGCAGGTCGGTGATACGTGCGATGTGGATCGTCACTTCACGCCGCGCTACAACCCGTGGGATCAGCGGCTGTGCCTGGTGCCGAACGGCGATTTGTTTCGGGCGTTGAGGACCGGCAAGGCGTCGGTCGTCACCGACCATATCGAAACATTCACGGAACGCGGCTTGCAGCTGCGCTCCGGCGCGGAGCTGGCGGCGGATCTCATCGTCACCGCCACCGGTTTGAATCTGCAGGTGCTGGGCAATCTGGCACTGGTCGTCGATGGCAAGCCCGTCGAGCCGCCGAGCATCATGAGCTACAAAGGCATGATGTACAGCGATGTGCCGAACCTCGCGACCGCGTTCGGCTACACCAATGCGTCATGGACGCTGAAATGCGATCTCACCTGCGAATACGTGTGTCGCCTGCTCAACTACATGGACGACCGAGGGTATCGGCAGTGCACCCCGCGTAACGACGATCCCTCGATCACGGCGACGCCGTGGATCGACTTCACGTCGGGCTACGTGCAACGTTCGATCGAGCAATTTCCCAAGCAGGGCTCGAAAGCGCCGTGGCGCCTCTATCAGAACTACGCGCTCGATCTGATGAACCTGCGCTTCGCCGCCGTCGACGACGGCGTGATGCGCTTCTCTTAGCTCACCGGCTGCTCGCTGACCATCGTCAGTACGTCGTAACTGGCCACGACTTCGCCGTTCTGGTTGGTGATTTCGGTGTCCCACGCGACTTCGCCGTACCCCTTGTCCACGCGCAGAGACTTCGATTTGCAGGTGAGCCGCACCTTAATGCGATCGCCCGGCTTCACCGGCTTCACGAAGCGCAACCGGTCGATGCCGTAGTTCGCGAGCACCGGACCGTACGGCGGATCGACGAACAACCCGGCCGCGGCGGAGATCAGGAAATAACCGTGCGCCACGCGACCGCCGAAGATTGGATTGCGAGCTGCCGCTTCCTCGTCCATGTGAGCATAGAACGTATCGCCCGAGAGCGCGGCGAACTTCTCGATGTCATCGAGCGTCACCTCGCGTTCGGCCGAGTTCAGACTGTCGCCCACTTGCAGCTCGTGGAACGCTTTGCGGAACGGATGGCGACCCGGATCTTTCTGCACGGCGCCGCGCGTCCAACGGCCAGTGACGGCGGCGATGGTTTGCGGGCTGCCCTGAATGGCCGTGCGTTGCATGTAGTGCATGACGCCACGAATGCCGCCCATTTCTTCACCGCCGCCCGCCCGTCCCGGACCGCCGTGCACGAGCGCCGGCAGCGGCGAGCCATGACCCGTCGATTCCTTCGCGCAATCGCGATTGATCACCAGCAGGCGACCGTGCAACGGCGCGAGGCCGAGCACCAACTCGGTCGCCAGCGCGTCATCGGCAGTGAACACGGACGCAACCAGACTGCCCTCGCCCATTCGAGCGAATCGGATTGCTTCGCTGGTGGACTCGTACGGCACGACGGTCGCGACCGGACCGAACGCTTCGATGTTATGGAGCGCCTTCGCTTTGCGCGGCTCGCGACAATAGAGCAAGGACGGCGCGACGAACGCGCCATGATCGAGATCGGCGCCGGCGATCTCGATGCGCTCGGCCGTAATCAACTCGGCTTCGCGTCGCAGTTCGCCGATGCGACCCAACACTTCACGACGCTGCGACAAAGCGGCCAGCGGTCCCATGCGAACATTCTCGAGCCTCGGATCGCCCACGACGATCTTGCCCAGCGACGCTTTCAAGGCTTCGACGACCACATCGGCCTGCGCCGCCGGCACGATGGCTTTGCGGATCGCGGTGCATTTCTGGCCGGCTTTCGTGGTCATTTCGCGCGTCACTTCGCGCACGAACAGATCGAACTCCGGCTGGCCCGGCTTCGCATCCTCCGCCAGCACACAGCTGTTGATCGAATCCGTCTCGCTGATGAAACGCACCGAATTCGCGACGACGTTGGGATGAGTGCGCAGCTTCTGCGCTGTGCTCGCCGAGCCGGTGAAGGAAACGACGTCCTGGCAGGTCAAATGATCGAACAGGTCGCCAACGCTGCCGCACACCAGTTGCAGCGAACCTTCCGGCAGGATGCCGGACTCGATGATCCGTCGTACGACCAGCTCGGTCAGATAAGCGGTCGTGGTCGCCGGCTTCACGATCGCGGGCACGCCGGCCAACAACGTCGGCGACAGCTTTTCCAACATGCCCCACACCGGGAAGTTGAATGCGTTGATATGCACGGCCGCCCCTTCCAGCGGCACGCAGATATGCTGACCGACGAACGTACCGGTCTTCGACAAAGGTTCGATGTCGCCGTCGATGTAGACCTTGCTGTTCGGCAGTTCGCGCGCGCCTCGGCTCGCGTAAGCGAACAGCGTGCCGAAGCCGCCGTCGATGTCGATCCAGGAATCGGTCTTGGTCGCGCCGGTCGCATACGACAAGGCGTAGAACTCTTCCTTGAACTCGCCAAGCTTTTTCGCGAGCTGCTTCAGCAGCGACGCACGCTGATGAAATGTCAGCTGGCGGAGCGCCGGACCGCCGACTTCACGCGCATAATGCAGCGTGGCCTTGAAATCGATGCCGGTCGACGACGCCGAGGCGATGACCTGACCCGTGGTGGCATCGCGCAGCTGCTGAGCTTCGCCTTCGCCGGCGAACCAGCGGCCCTGAACGTAACTTTTGAGTTGCATGGCGATGATTACCGGCCGGTGAACTTCGGGGTGCGTTTTTCGGTGAAGGCGGCGACGCCTTCGGCATAGTCGCGCGAACGGCCCAGTTCGCGCTGGAAGTCGCGTTCCTGATCGAGCTGCTGCTCGAGCGAATGACTCCACGATTCGTAAATGGCTTGCTTGGTTCGCGCCAGCCCGCGGGTCGGCGCGGCGGCCAACTGAGTGGCCAATTGATCGACCGTGCTCTTGAACTCTGCGTCCTCGACACAGCGCCAGATCAAGCCCCACTGCGCGGCCTGTTCGGCCGGCAACTTGTCACCCAGCAAGGCCAGCCCCATGGCTCGTGCGTTGCCGAGCAGTCGTGGCAAGAACCAGGTGCCACCGGAATCCGGTACCAGGCCGAGCTTGCTGAACGCCTGCACGAAACTCGCGGACTTGGTCGCGATGACCAGATCGCAGGCCAGCGCGATGTTTGCTCCCGCACCGGCGGCCACCCCGTTGACCGCGCCGATCACCGGCATCGGCAGATTGCGAAGCGCGAGCACCAGCGGCTTGTAATAGTTCTCGATCGAGTCGCCAAGATCGACGCCCTGCCCGCCGGGCGCAACGGCACGATCGCCCAAGTCCTGGCCAGCGCAGAAGCCGCGGCCGGCGCCGGTGAATACCAGAACGCGCGCGTCACTGTTTTTCGAGAGCTGCGAAAGTGCATCGCGCACTTCCCCATGCATCTGCACGTTGAAACTGTTCAGACGATCGGGCCGGTTCAAGGTGAGCCGCGCCACGCCGTCCGTGACCTCGAACAAAATCGTTTGGTAAGCCATGTCAGCGCTCGTCGTAGGTTAATTCGAGCTCGCCACTGGTGGGCCGGGTCTGGCAGCAGAGCACGAATCCAGCCTCCACTTCCCACGGCTCGAGTGCGTAGTTCACTTCCATTTCCGCGGTACCGCGCGTGACCTTGGCTCGGCAAGTCGAGCAGACGCCGGCACGACACGAGTACGGCAACTCCATGCCGACGCGCTCGGCCGCATCGAGCACGGTCGCATCGTCGTCCAGCATCGCGAACGTGCGCTGACGACCGTCCATCGTGATCGTGATCTTCGCGACCTCTTCCGCCATCGCCCGCTTCGGCTTCGTCTGCGTCGGCGCAACGGGAGCGCCCGCCGGCATGTCGTTGGCGAAACGTTCGGTGTGAATGCGCGTGGGATCGACGCCCAGACCGGTCAGTGTGTCGCGCACGCTGTCGATCATGTTGCCGGGGCCGCAGAGGAAGAACGCGTCGGTCTGGAGCGGATCGAACACTTCCTTGCTCAGCAACGTGACTTTCTCGCGATCCAGCCGGCCGTTGAACAGCTCCACGTCCTGGGGCTCGCGGCTCAGCAGGAAATAAAGCGAAAGGCGCGTCGGATAGCGGTCCTTCAACGCCAGCAGCTCCTCGGCGAACATGATCGTCGAGGTCGTGCGATTGCTATAGAACAGCATGAATCGGCTGTTCGGCTCGCGCGCGAGCAGGTTCTTCACGATGCCCAAAATCGGCGTGATGCCGCTGCCGCCGGCGAACGCGCAATAAGTGCGTTCCGCGGCAGGTTGCGGCTCGGCGAAGAAACGCCCCGTCGGCGGCAGCACTTCGATACTGTCACCGGCCCGCAGCTGATTCGCGAGGTATTGCGACATGCTGCCGTTATCGTGAACCCGCACGCCGATGCGCAAGTGAGGATCGTCGGCAGCGCTACAGATCGAATAGGTGCGCCGTACTTCCTGCCCGCCGATCTGCGCCCGCACCCCCACGTGCTGCCCGGGAATGAAGCGAAAGGCCTCGCGCAGCGAGTCGGGCACTTCAAACGAAATGCACAGCGCATCGCTCCCCTCGGGATGCACGTCGGCCACTTTCAGCGGATGAAACGTCAGCATGATTTTAAATGCATTTGAAATATTCGAATGGCTCCAGACAGCTGGAGCACCGATACAGCGCTTTACAGGGCGTCGAGGCGAACTCGCTCACCTTATGAGTCTGCGTGGAGGAGCAGCGCGGACAGGCGACCTTCGGCTCACGGAACAAATGTTTCGGACTGCTCACTGAATGTGCGGGCGGAGCGATGCCGTACTCTTTGAGCTTCTCGCGGCCGCTCTCGGTCAACCAGTCGCTGGTCCACGGTGGCGACAGCACCGACTCGACCTTGGGGTCGCGGTACCCTTCCGCTTCCAGTCGCGTTTGAATGGAACGGGCGATCACCTCAGTCGCTGGACAACCGGTGTAAGTCGGCGACACCCCGACGGTCACGCGACGGTCGTCGGCAACCCGGACATGCCGGATGATTCCCAGCTCAACCACGCTGAGCACGGGAATCTCCGGGTCCGGCACATCCGCCAGAATGCGCCAGACCTCGCGCTCGGCGGGAGCGACGAATCGGTCTTCGCGATTGGCGGGCGCCGGATTCATGACTACCACTGCACGCCAGGGTAAGTCCGCTGCATGTACTGCATCTCTGCCAGCAAATGGCTCAGATGCTCGCTGTGCTGATTGCGCTTGCCGAACCAGCGATAGGAAACATCCGCGGGCTTCTTCAGCGTGGCTTCCGCCAGCACCTGCTCGACGTTCGCGGTCCACGCGGCACGCAGCGACGCAGGATCCGGGCCCAGGCCGGCAACGGCCGCCTCTTCATCCACCGCGCCCGGCGCGAACAGCTCGTTGGTGAACTTCCACAAGGCATCCAGACCGGCCTGCACGCGCTTGTGACTTTCCTCAGTGCCGTCGCCGAGACGCACCATCCAGCCCGAGCTGAAGCGGAAGTGATAGCGCGTTTCCTTCAACGCCTTGGCCGCGAGCTCGGCGAAACGCGAGTCGGCGGACCCCTGCAAGCACTCGAACAACTCGAGTTGCCAGGCGTCGATCAGAAACTGGCGGACGATGGTGTGGCCGAAGTCCACATTGGGCTGCTCGACCAGTGCCAGATTGGTGAAGTCCGATGGCTCACGCAAGAACGCGAGATCGTCCTCGCTACGCCCCTTGCCTTCGATCTCACCGGCATACGACAGCAGATAACGCGCCTGCCCCAACAGGTCGAGCGCGACGTTCGCCAGCGCCAGATCTTCCTCGAGCGCGGGCGCATGACCGACCCACTCGCCCAGGCGCTGCGCGAGGATCAAGCTCGTGTCGCCGAGATGGACGGCATAACGAAACCGCAGGTCGGTCGACGCGGTCACGACGGCGGGCGAGGCGCTCATAGATTCTTCACCTCGTCCGGAATCGAATAGAACGTCGGGTGGCGATAGATCTTGTCCTTGGCCGGCTCGAACAGGGCTTCGGCATCGCCCGGATCCGACGCGACGATATCGGACGAGCGCACGACCCAGATGCTCACGCCCTCCTGGCGGCGTGTGTACAGATCACGCGCGTGTTCAATCGCCTGACGCGCATCGACGGCGTGAATGCTGCCGACGTGCTTGTGTTCCAGACCCGAGCGCGCACGAATGAATACTTCGTACAGCGGCCACTGTTTGCGTTGCTCACTCATGATTGTTTCCTCAAGCCGCCTGCGTTTCGCGAGCGCGCTGTTTTTCGGCATATGCGAGCGCGGCATCACGCACCCAGCGGCCTTCCTCGTGGGCACGGCGGCGCGTCTCGAGACGCTCCCGATTGCACGGCCCGTTGCCCTTGAGCACGTCCTCGAACTCTTTCCAATCGATGGGGCCGTGAACGTAATGCTGAGTCGCCTCGTCCCAACGCAGATCGGGATCGGGTACCTTCAGGCCGAGGAACTCGGCTTGCGGCACGGTGATGTCGATGAACTTCTGCCGCAGCTCGTCGTTGCTGAAACGTTTGATCTTCCAGCGCATCGACTGCGCGGTGTGCTTGGACGCCGCGTCGTTCGGGCCGAACATCATGATCGACGGCCACCACCAGCGATTCAGCGCGTCCTGGGCCATGCGATGTTGTTCGGGCGTGCCGCGCGCCAGCGTCATCATGATTTCAAAACCCTGGCGCTGGTGGAAACTTTCTTCCTTACAGATGCGCACCATGGCGCGCGCATACGGGCCGTAGGAACAACGGCAGATCGGAATCTGATTCATGATGGCCGCGCCATCGACCAGCCAGCCGATCGCGCCCACGTCGGCCCACGTCGGGGTCGGGTAATTGAAGATGCTCGAGTACTTCGCGGTGCCGGCGAGCAGCTGCTCCAACAACTCATCGCGTGAAATGCCGAGCGTTTCGGCGGCGCTGTACAGATACATGCCGTGACCGCCCTCGTCCTGCACCTTCGCGATCAGCACGGCTTTACGACGCAACGATGGTGCGCGCGTGATCCAGTTGCCTTCGGGAAGCATGCCGACGATCTCGGAATGAGCGTGCTGCGAGATCTGGCGAATCAGTGTCTGGCGATACGCGTCGGGCATCCAGTCCTTGGGCTCGATGCGATCGTCGGCATCCACCTTGCTCTGAAAACGCTGCTCGAGCGTCACCGCATCCGTCGCCTGGTGCAGGCAGTCGGCGCCCAGGGAATCCAAACCTTGTGTGTACATAAAGCCCCCACGATCCAGCCCGGACAATGTGACACACTACTTGCCACATATCAATTTTTTCTGTGTCAGATTACGGCAGCAACGGGTGGCCCGGCTGCGCCGGCCAGCCAGGCACCAGAGCCAGCAGGCTTGAGTATTCGTCCGCTGCACGGGCCCGTCTGGGCAAGCCCCGCGCGGCCTGCGCTAACATCCGCGTCCATGTCAGCAAAATCGAACTCGGCCTTCGTCGCCCGCACCAACGCACTGGTGGCCCGTTTCCGGCGGCAACGCCCGCTTCGGGGCGGATCGCTGCTGGTCACGATGCTGGGCGATGCCATCGCGCCACGCGGCGGCACCATCGCGTTGGCCAGTCTGATCAAGCTGGCGATCCCTTTCGGTTTGACCGAACGACTGGTTCGCACCTCGATCGGCCGGCTCGCCAACGAAGATTGGGTGAGCTTCGAGCGCAGCGGTCGCGCGAGCTTCTACAGCCTCACCAGCAATGGCCGCGCCCGCTTCGCCGAAGCGACTCAACGAATCTATGGCGCGCCTCCGCAGGATTGGGACGGCCTGTGGACCATGGCGATCGTGCCGCCCACGCTGAAGACTCGACGCGACGATCTGCGCGAAGAGCTGTTGTGGCTGGGCTTCGGCCAGATCACACCCGGTGTGTTTGCTCACCCCACCTACAAAGAATCGGCCATCAACGCGCGCATCGATGAATTGCAGTCGGCCGGTCAGTTGGTGGTGATGCGAGGATCGATCCTGTCGCCGGCGGCCAGCGCCACGCTGGTCGCGATGGGCTGGGATCTGGACGATCTCGGCCGCCGCTACAAACGTTTCATCGAGATGTTCTCGCCCGTCGCGGCCGCAGTGGCCGACGCCGAGATCGAACCTCTCGCCGGCGATGTGGCCTTCATCCTCCGCACCTTGCTCCTGCACGAGTATCGTAAGATTCACTTGCGCGATCCGTTGTTGCCCGCGGCCCTGTTGCCGGCGGATTGGGCCGGCATCGATGCACAGAAGCTCTGCCGCGATCTGTACGCGAAAGTGTTTCCGGCGTCGGAGCTGCACCTCTCCGCGACAGTGCAAACGCAGGCCGGCGCCCTACCGGCACCGGCCGCGGAGGTCTTCCAACGCTTCGGCGGCCTGCCGCCGGTCGAAGCAAACATCGGCGATACGCGGGTCGCCTGAGCTCAGTCCTTCCAGTTCTCCAGCCGGTCCACCAGCACTTGCAGGAACCGGTTGGCGCGGTGGCCGTCCATCACGCGATGATCCAGCGTCAAGGTGATGAAACAACGCGGCTGGATCACGATCCGATCCTCACCATTCTCGGTGACCACGACCGCCCGCTTCTCCAGCTTCCCGACGCCCAGGATCGCGGACTGCGGCTGGTTGATGATGATGGGCGTGGCCACGAGGCTGCCGCTCACGCCGTGATTCGAGATCGTGAATGTGCCGTCACGTACGTCGCTCGGCGTGAGCTTGTCGTTGCGGGCACGGTCGACCAGCTCACCCAACTCGCGAGCGATGCTGAACAGATCCAGGCCCTGCACATTGCGAACCACCGGCACGACCAGCCCCTTGCCTTCGAGCGCGGTGCCGACGCCGATATTGATGGTGTCCGGAACGATCAACGCCTCGTCGGTCCAGCGACTATTCGCCTCGGGCACTTCGCGAATCGCATCGACGCACGCCGCGAGGAAGTAGGCAGTGAACGTGAGCGACACACCCTTGTTCTGAAACTCGTCCTTGTGAGCCGCGCGGTGCGCGATCACCGCCGACATGTTCGCCTCGAACACCGTCGTGACATGCGGCGCCGTTTGCAACAGGCTCTCGACCATTCGCTCGGCAATGCGTTTGCGCATCGTTGAATGCGGGACGCGGCGGCCCGCGACGGCGGCCTCCGCTTGCGTCGGCATGGATTCTTTTCGCTGTTTCGCTTCCGCATCGGTCCGACGAGCTGCCACATAAGCGAGCACGTCGTCGACGGTCACACGACCGCCCGCGCCGGTGCCGCGAATCGGCGCCGATTCGAGGCCATGCTCGGCGATCAAGCGGCGCACCGCCGGACTGCTACGACCGGTCGATAAGGCTTCGGCATGCGCAGCGAGCGCCGCCATTCGCACTTCGGACCCCGGCGCAGGTGATCTGCTTGCGGGCGCAGTGGTCTGCGGAGCCGGCGCGGCGGCTTCGGCAGCCGCGTCAGCCGCCGGCGCGATTCGGCCCAGCAATTCGCCTGGCTCGATCTCCTCCTGCTCGTGCTTGAGGATCTCGCGCAGCACGCCGCCGGCCGGCGCGGGAATCTCGATGGTGACTTTGTCGGTCTCCACTTCGATGAGCGGCTCGTTTTCCGCGACCGTCTCGCCGATGTTCTTCAACCAGCGCTGGACCTGCGAACGCGTGCCTTCGGACTGCTCGCTCGGTGCGCGCACTTCAATCGTTGTTGTCATTTGCGGGTCTCTCGATCAAATGCTGGCGAGCTGACGAATGGCGTCAGTGATGCGGGCGACACTCGGGACCACCGAGTCGAGCAGCAGCGGGCTGTGGGGGCTCGGCACATCCGGCATGGTGACGCGTTCGATGGGCGCGTCGAGATCGAAGAACGCTTCCTTCGCCAACGTAGCCGCGATCTCGGCACCGAAGCCGGCCGTGAGGTTGTCCTCGTGAACGATCAGGCAACGACGCGTCTTGCGTACCGACGCCAGCACGGCCTCACGATCCCAAGGCATCAGCGTGCGAAGGTCGAGCAACTCGACATCGACGTTCGACTCCTCCGCCGCCTGTTCACACCGCTCCACCATCGCACCCCAACTGATGACGGTCAGCTCGGAGCCGGCGCGCAGCTGTTTGGCCTTGCCAAACGGCACGATGAAGTCATCGCCCGGATACGGACGACGCGCCCACGCGCCATCGAGCATCGCGCGATGTTCGAAGAAAATGGTCGGATCGTTGGCTCGCAACGCGCTTCGTAACAGACCGACAGCATCTTCCGCATTCGAAGGCATGGCGACTCGCCAGCCGATCGCATGCACGAACTGCACTTCGTTACTTTGGCTGTGCCACGGATCGCCGCACTTGAAGAAACCGCCCGGCATGCGCACCACCATGGGCGCAGCGAAGCGATTCGCCGTGCGCCAACGCATCGTGCCGCAATCGTTCAGCTGCTCGACCGCGGGATCGGCGTATTTGCGGAACTGAATCTCCGGCACCGGCATCAAGCCCGAGAGCGCCATGCCGACGGCGCGGCCGATGATGCCCTCTTCCGACAAGCTGGTATCGAAGACGCGCGAGGCGCCGAACTTTTCCTGCAATCCCAGCGTCGCCGCGTGCACGCCACCTTTACGACCGACGTCTTCGCCGAATACGACGACGCGCGGATTGACCGTGAGCTCATGTTCCAACGTGCGACGAATCGCCGTGACCATGTTAATGCGCGGTCCCTCGGAGCGCGCCGTCTCGCTGCCCTCGGGAAGCTTCACGCCCGCATTCAACAGGCCGCCCTGCTGCTGCAGATCGACGCTGCCGTCCGGCCTGTTCTCGGAGAAGACGTGGCTCGTGGAGCGAGTGACATCGGGGACCGGACTGGCTTCGACAGCGGCCAGCGCGGCCTGCACGTCATCGTGAGCCTGTTTTTCGAGCGCCTGCCAGGCCTGCTCCGAGATCACACTCGGCACGAGCTGAGCGCGCAACTGAACCAGCGGATCGCGAGCGCGCTCGGCGCTGATTTCTTCGGGCGTCTTGTAGGTCTGCGTGTCCTGGCCCGAGTGGCCGGACAAGCGCGGCACCAGCATGCGCATCAACACCGGGCCTTCGCCCGCTCGAACCGCAGCCACAGCTTCGGCGAGCAGGTTCGCTGCCTCGACCGGCTTGGCACTGTCGCCTTCGATGATGCGCAGGTTTTTGAAACCGGAAAGATTGGCGGCGATGTTGCCGCCGGGCGTCTGGAAGTCGGACTTCACCGAAATGCCGTAGCCGTTGTCCTCGATGAAGAACAGGATCGGCAGACGCTGCGTGGTCGCAATCGTCAACGCGGACCAGAAGCCATTGGTCGCGGCCGACGCATCGCCACCGTGTGCCACCGCGATGCTGCCGTTCGCTTCGGCTTCACGCAGCACCTGCGCTCGATACTGCAGCGACTGCGCCCAACCGATCGCCGGTGTGTATTGCGCACCCACGCCACCGCAGGCGGGCAACACGCAAACACCTTCGCGTCTCGGCAGATTGAACACGACGCCGATATCGCGACCGTCGCTCACGCTGCCCGAACGCATCATCGTCGAGGCCAGCGCGTCTTTCAGCGGCAGACCGACCGAGAGCATCAGCGGCCGCGAGCGGTAATAAACACCCATGCCATCGCGGGCACCGGTCATCAATTGCCCAAGCAACACCTGCGTGACGTCGTGGCCACGCGCCGTAAACTGATAAAGAATTTTTCGCGCCGGGAGCAGCTGGGTCTCTTCCAACTCATCCAGCGCCCGCGACACCAGCACTGTGTGCACGACCCGCTGCCAGTCGGGCTGCGGATGCTGCCGGGTGCCACTGCCAACGCCCCTGTCGAAAAGCGAATGTCGTTCTGCGCTCATGTACTCGAGTCTTGTGATCGCGACCGTGCGTGCCGCGAACGCCAGCCTACGCCCGAGCCGTGAGCGGAAATCAACAAAGTGCGACGCATTTTCGGCCCCGATTGGTGATAGTCTCCAGTTCAACCCGCCGAATTAGGCGATTCCACTCCGGATGCAACTATGGACCTGGATCGATACGACGCCGCCATCCTCGACGAGCTGCAGCGTGACGGCCGTCTGCCCATCGTCGAGCTGGCCGAAGAGGTCGGCCTTTCGAGTACTCCCTGCGCGCGCCGCGTGAAGCTCATGGAGCAGGACGGCATCATTCAGGGCTACACCGCCGTGATCGATCCGAGCCGGCTGGGCTTGAAGGTGCAGGCATTCGTGCAGGTCCGGCTCACTCGTCACACCGACGAGAACATCGAGCAATTCCGCCGCGCCGTCGACGGCATGGAGGAAGTCGTCAGCTGTCACGCCATGACCGGCGCGTCCGATCTGCTGTTGCAGGTCGTCGTGACCGACCTGGAGGAGCTCAGCAACGTGGTGCTGAAGAAGCTGACGCATATTCGCGCGGTCCGCGACGTGCATTCGAGCATCGTGCTCCATACCATCAAGCGTTCATCGCGCATTCCGGTGCGTCATCTGGTTCGTTGAGGTTCCATGAGCAAAAAAACGGGCAGGATTCGCGCCGGCATCGGCGGCTGGACGTACGAGCCTTGGGAAGAGACCTTCTACCCTGCCGACCTGCCCAAGAAATCGCAGCTGAACTACGCGAGCCGGCAGGTCACGGCCATCGAGATCAACGGCACTTTCTACCGGCTGCAGAAGCCGGAGGTCTTCGCCAAGTGGCGCGACGATGCGCCCGATGACTTCGTGTTTTCGATCAAGGCGCCCCGCTATCTCACGTATCGCAAGGTGCTCTCGGAGGCCAATCCGTCGGTGCCGCGGTTTCTCGCGAGCGGATTGTCATCGCTCGGAGCGAAGCTCGGCCCGATCCTGTGGCAGCTTCCGCCGACCCTGCACTTCAATGCCGACGACGTGGCCGCGTTCTTAGAAACTCTACCGCACACGCTCGACGATCTGCCGCTGCGACACGTGCTGGAAGTGCGACACAAGACTTTCATGGATCCGGCCTACGTGGCGCTGGCCAAAAAATACTCGGTCGCGACCGTCTGCGCGCATACCGATGAGTTTCCGAATTTCGCCGACGTGACCGCCGATTTCGTGTATGCGCGGCTGCGCAAGACGGAACCGACTGAGGTCACCGGCTATTCCAAGGCCGATCTGCAAGCCTGGAGCGAGCGGGCGAAGCTGTGGGCGGAAGGTGGCAAGCCGTCGGATTTGCCGTATGTGACCGATGCGACGCCACCGAAGAAGCCGCGCGATGTTTTCATCTTCTTCATCAGTGGCGCCAAGGAGCGCAACCCGGCCGCGGCGAAGCATTTATTGACCCTGCTCTAATGCCGCCAGATTTGTTACTCCCGCGGTTGTGCTCGTAGCAGCCACACTCGCTTCCGAATCAACTCCGGAGGTTGCGATGAGCACGAGCAAATTCCCCACCCACACGCCTCCCGTCGTGTCGGCGAGCGAGTGGCAAGCGGCGCGCGAGCAATTGCTCGTCAAGGAAAAAGCCCACACCCGCGCGCGGGACGCGCTATCCGCCGAGCGCCGGCAAATGCCCTGGATGGCCGTGGAAAACAAATACACGTTCGAGGGCCCGACCGGCAAAGTAAGCCTGCTCGATTTGTTCGAAGGCCGACGGCAGCTCATCGTGTACCGCGCCTTCTTCGAGCCTGGCGTGCACGGCTGGCCGGAACATGCGTGCATCGGTTGTTCGATGGTGGCCGATCAGGTCTCTCATCTCTCGCACCTCCACGCCCGCGATACGACGCTCGCGTATGCCTCACGTGCGTCGCAAGCGGATATTCAGCGGCTGAAGTCCCACATGGGCTGGCAGCACATTCCCTGGTACACCATCACCGACAGCTTCGATGCGGACTTCGGCGTGGCCGAATGGCACGGACACAACGCCTTCATCCGCGATGGCGAGAACATCTTTCGCACCTACTTCATCAACAGCCGCGGCGACGAAGCGATCGGCACCGTCTGGAGCTTCTTGGATATGACCGCGCTCGGACGTCAGGAGGAATGGGAGCAATCGCCGCCGGGCTATCCGCAGAGCCGACCGTACAAATGGTGGAATTGGCACGACAGCTACGTACCGGACGCGCCCCCCGACCCGAAGTGGGTCGAAGTCTCAGATGCCGGCGAAGCCGCGATGCGCAGTCGCGACACCCAATAAGAGGCATCGAGTCGCGCATCCTCGAGCTGGGGAAAGGTGGGGGTCTCGGGAAGTTCGCAACCACAGTGACTTTCCCAGCGCCGCCACTCGAGCAAGCCGTTGCAGTCGGATGCGCAGTCGCGACACCCGATAAGAGGCATCGAGTCGCGCATCTTCGAGCTGGGGAGAGGTGGGGGTCTCGGGAAGTTCGCAA
>JAEWAF010000095.1 GCA_023391815.1 Pseudomonadota bacterium | reverse complement strand
GGCGCGGCTGTCCGGCCGGGCGCCACGATGGCGATGGTTTGGCGTCCTCCCTTGGAAGCATCTGTGAATCCAGAGGCGCCGATCGAATTGGAATGGTTTTGGAGAGCAGGCATGGAATATCGATTGTTGGGCGCGTCGGGTTTCAAAGTCTCCGCGCTGGGGTTTGGAGCGGGCACGTTCGGTGGCAAAGGGCCGCTGTTCAGCGCTTGGGGCAATACCGATGTCGATGAAGCGCGACGCTTGATCGACGTGAGCCTCGACGCGGGCCTGAATTTCTTCGACACCGCGGACGTGTATTCCGATGGCGCATCCGAGTCCATCCTTGGCGCCGCGATCAAAGGTCGTCGCGACCGCGTCGTGATCTCCACCAAGCTCACTCTGCGCGCCGGTCAGGATGCGAACGAGGTCGGCGCGTCGAAGTATCACCTGATCCGAGCGACCGATCGTGCGCTTCAACGGTTGGGGACGGACTACATCGACTTGTTACAACTGCATCACTTCGACGCGATGACGCCGGTCGAGTCGGTGATGTCGACGCTCGACGACCTGGTGCGCGCCGGCAAGGTTCGGTTCATCGGCGCATCCAACTTCTCGGGCTGGCAGTTGATGAAGTCGCAAGCGGTCGCGGATCGTTACGGTTACTCGCGCTTCGTCGCGAACCAGGCGTACTACTCCCTGCTCGGTCGCGATTACGAGTGGGAGTTGATGCCCCTCGGTCTGGATCAAGGCGTCGGCGCGGTGGTATGGAGCCCGCTCGGCTGGGGACGATTGACCGGTCGAATCCGTCGCGGTCAGCCATTGCCGAAGTCGAGCCGTCTGCACGAGACCGCGAGCATCGGCCCGCCGGTGGATGACGAGCGGTTGTATCGCATCGTGGAGGTGCTCGATGAAGTTGCTGCCGAAACCGGCAAGTCCATCCCGCAGATCGCCTTGAACTGGCTGTTACAACGACCGACCGTCGCCACCATCCTGATCGGCGCGCGTGACGAAAAGCAGCTGCGCGAGAACCTGGGCGCGATCGGTTGGCGGCTGTCGCAGGAGCAGATGGCACGGCTGGATGCGGTCAGCGCAGTCACGCCGCCGTATCCCTATTACCCGTATTGGAATGGACAGTTTGCTGAACGCACCGCACCGCCGGTGCCAGTGAGTGGCCGATAAGTTAAATCACACAGCAGCAGCGGAGCGAGCCCCGGTTTAGACCGCCGACAAAGCGAGACTTGCTGCTCAATCCAAACGCGTTCCTACAGACCGAAGCGAGAGCCGGTGGCACATTGCCGGCTCTTAACTTACGTAGTGTCACTGGATGGAGCTGCCCCGAAACAACGGGATCGACTCTGGCGAAGGAATATCGCGTCCAGTCAGCGAGCCGCGTCCGGGGCGATGGCGGCCGGGCATGGCCCTGCGCGTCGTCATCGGTTTCGCGGCGGTCGCGCTCACAGTCATCGTCGCCAACATTTCCACGCAACAGAGCGCCCGCGAAGCACGAGAAAAGGTCCGCGAGCTGCTGGTTCAACACGAGCCGTTGGTCCGCGCCACCGAATCGCTCGCTGCCGCCGTGTCCATGTACGAGCGCGCAGTGCTCGATCAGAGCGAGACCAGCACGATCGCGTTACAGCCGGTCAAAGCGGCTGCCCAGCGCATGACCGAAGCGGCCGCCGACTACCACGAGGCCGCTTCGCGATTCTCCGAGCTCGACACGCCCACTTCCGCGTTCAGCGGACAGCTCAATGACTTCGTCAAGGCGGGCGATGACCTGTTACGCAGCAGTGTGACGCGTCGTTCGCGCATGCGCGACTATTGGACGCGCTTCGATGCGTTGGAAACGAGCCTCAACGCCCCGCAGGCGAATGCGGTTCGGTTCGCTGGCGCGGTGTTCGCGAGCGAGAAATTGATGGATCTCTCGCGCACGCTGTCCGGCGTTCGTGAGCAAGTCAGTGCCGCCGCGAGCATGTCTTCGCCCCGTGCATCGCAATTCATCATTGCCAGTGAAAATGCGTTTCGCAGCCGGTTGCAGCAGCACTCGGCGGAGCTGGCGAAGCTGCATGGTCAGCCCTGGCTCGATCAGGTCAAGGCCAGGTTCAACAGCGTGGTGGCCGGCCGACGCGCCGCTTTCGAAAGCATCGAGACATTCAACGAGCAGTCCGTGCTGTTCCGTGATCGTGCCGCCGAGATTTCCGGCATGGTCGTCGATCAATTGGTCGAGCCGGCGCGACGTGCACTGGCGGATGCGGATCGACTCGCCGTGCAGGCTTCGGATCGCGCCGATCGTCAGCTCGGTTGGGCGAGTGCCGTCGCCATGTTGTTATTGATCGGCATCGCAATCGCGACCGTGACGGGCGTGACGGCGCCGGTGCGTCGATTGACCGAAGCGACGCGCCGCCTGGCCGGAGGCGCGGTGCGAACTCGCGTGGTCCGGGGTGGCGTTCGCGAGCTCGATACGCTGGCCGAGGCGTTCAACGAGATGGCCGAGCAACTTCAGCAGGCGCAGAACGCCGTTCGCGTGCATCAGCTGGAACTGGAAGCGCGGGTCGACGAGCGCACGCGCGAGTTGAATCATCTCGCGCATCACGATCCGTTGACGGATCTGCCGAATCGCCGCCATCTGCTGGCGCATCTCGATGAGGCGCTCGATAGAGCGCGCCTGCGTAACGGCCGCCTCGCGCTGCTGTTCATCGATCTGGATAACTTCAAGACCATCAACGACAGCATGGGGCACGCGTTCGGCGACCGCGTGCTGCAGGCGGTGAGCGAACGGTTGCGCATGAACAGTCTGTTCTCGCGCTCGTTCAGCGCGCGCCTCGGTGGCGATGAATTCACGGTTGTTTGCGAAGAAGTAAGTCAGCTGGGGGATGTCGAGAGGCTGAGCCGCTCGGTGCTGGAGGAATTCCAGCGCAGCTTGAGCGTGCACGGTCGCGAGCTAAGGATCAGCGTCAGCGTCGGCGCGTGCGTCTTTCCGGATCACGCGTCCGACTCTCATGCCTTACTACGAGCGGCCGATTCGGCGTTGTTCCGCGCCAAGGAGTCGGGTCGCAGTTGCTGGAGCTTGTACGCGCCACAGCTGCTTGAGGCGGCGGCGTCGCGCTTCAAGGTCGAGCAGTCGTTGCGACGGGCGGTGGAGCAGGGCGAGTTCGAACTGCTGTATCAGCCCGAAGTGTGTTTCGAAACATTGGAGACGCACACCGTCGAGGCGCTGCTGCGCTGGCGGCAGCCGGACGGCAACGTGGTGTCGCCGGCCGATTTCTTCGCCGTCGCCGAGCAGACGGGCCTGATCGCCGATATCAGCGACTGGGCGCTGCGGACTGCGATCCAGACCGCGGCGGTGTGGCACAACGGTCCCTGGCCGAAAGCGCGCGTCGCCGTGAATATTTCCTCTCAGCAGCTGATGAGCGCCAGCTTCGTCACTCGTCTGCAATCGCTGCTCAAGCAATATCAGCTGCCGGCGCAGTGCCTGGAAATCGAGCTGACCGAGAATGTCCTGCAGACCGGCGCGAACACCATCGCGGCGTTGAAGCGGCTGCGTGAACTGGGCATCAGCATCGCGCTGGACGATTTCGGCACGGGTTATTCTTCGCTCACGTCGCTCGAGCGATTGCCGCTCACGCGGGTCAAAATCGATCGCAGCCTGGTGACCACGGTCGACGCGGGCGGCCGATCGCCGGCCATCGTGCGTTCCATCATCGGGCTGTGTCACAGCCTGGGGCTGCAGGTCACGGCCGAGGGAGTCGAGCGGCCCTCGCAGTTGGGCGTTCTGCTGAACGACCGCGGCGTACAGATCCAGGGCTATCTGGTATCTCGGCCCATCAACGCGGCGACCGTGCCGGTGTTCATCGATCAGGCCCGCACGCATCTGGAGCAATTGATGATCGGCGCGCCCTCGCCGGCGCTGGAAAGCGATTCGAATACGACGCGCTTACGTACTTTGCGAGCATCCTCTTCGCGCGGCGCTCGTTCCTCGCGGCCTCCCGCCGACGAGAAGTGAGGAACCGGCGCCTTCGGCGCGGAGTTTCTGCAACGTCGTCCATCAAACAAGCGTCCCCCGGCGCAGGGGCTGATTTCAGGTGCCGCAGAATCCTTTACCCGCACGATTGAACGGACCGTGGGTCACTCTGCTCACGCTCGTGCTGGTGGTTGGCATTCTCTACACGGGCAAGCAAGTGTTGTTGCCGATGGCACTCGGCATCGTGCTCGCCTTCGTGCTCACGCCGCTGGTCCGCCAGTTCGATCGAATGCATCTGCCCCGTTTCGCCGGCGTGGCGCTGACTATGGTGCTGGCGTTGGGCGCGGTCGGCGGCATGGGCTACGTCGTGTACGACCAGTTCGCGCAGCTGTCCGGCGAGATCAGCCAGTACACCACCTCCATGCGTCGCAAGGTCAGCCAGCTGCGCCTGGGCAACGATGCGGCCATTCAGCAGTTCACGCGCACACTGGATCGAGTCACCGATCAGTTCTACAACGATCCGGATCAACGCAAAGCCCAGCCGGTGCGGGTCGTGCCGCCAAAACCATCGCCGCCGCAACGATTGCGTGAAGGATTCGCCGCGGTGTTCGAACCGTTGGCCAGCGCATTCATCGTGATCGTGTTGGTGGCGTTTCTGCTCGGGCAACGCGAGGACCTGCGCGATCGGTTCATACGATTGATCGGCTCGGGGAATGTGACCATGACGACGCGGCTCATGAACGAAGCAGCGTACCGGGTCAGCCAGTTCCTGGTGTGGCAGACGCTGATCAATCTGGCGTTCGGCCTGCTGGTGGGCGCGGGGCTGTACTGGATCGGTGTTCCCTACGCGGCCTTGTGGGGCGGCATCACGGCGCTGCTGCGCTTCGTGCCTTACGTGGGCACGGTGTTGTCCGCGTTGATGCCGGCAGCGCTGGCGTTCGCGACGTTTCCCGGCTGGACCGAAACATTGCAGACACTGGCGCTGTTCCTCGGCCTCGATCTGGTGACCGCGTATTTCGTCGAGCCGGTGGTGTTCGGCTATCGCACCGGTGTTTCGTCGTTCGCGTTACTGATCTCGGCGCTGTTCTGGATCTGGGTCTGGGGGCCGGTAGGGCTGCTGCTGGCGACGCCGCTCACCGTATGTTTCGCTGTGCTCGGACGTCACGTTCGGTCGCTGCGTTTCCTCGCGATCATCTTCGCGGATGAGCCGGCGCTACAACCGCATGTTCGCTTCTACCAGCGATTGCTGGCGCGTGATGAGGACGAGGCCGGCGTCGTGGTCAATCGCATGCTCCAGGAGACCGGCGCGGTCGCGGTCATCGATCAGGTCCTCATTCCTACGGTGACGCTGGTCCTGAATCATCGCGAGCAGAACGAAATCAGCGACGACGATGCCGAGTTCGTTCTCGATGTCGTCGCCGAGACCATACAGCAGCTGCCGAGCACGGCGGAGGGCATGCCGACGACAAGCATCATCGGCTTGACGGTGCGCGCGCCGGCCGACGAGTTGGTGCTGGAGATGTTACGGACGGCTTATGGACGGCAACGGATCACGTCGATGTCGCCGGCGCTAACCGCGGAAGAAGCGTTGCGTGCCGCCATTCGTCAGGCACCCGCGATGATTTGTATTGCCGCCGCCGGCTCGGCGCGCGGATCCGAGCTGCGCAACTACTGTCGTCGCATTAGAAGCGAACTGCCCGACACACGAATCGTGGTATTGCGCCCGCAGCTCGAGGACGCCGAAGCTCCGCGTTCTATCGAGCGCTTCCGCGAAGCGGGTGCGGACAGCCTGGTGCTCAACGCGAAGGAAGCGGTGGGCGCAATCGATCGCCTGTTACCGGTGACGCCGGAACCCGCGAGCGAGCCGCGGCAGTTGTCAGCCCACGCTTAGTCGATCAGCTGCCGTCTTCGGCCAGGCCGAGCATCGCCGCATCGTTCACGGGCGCGATCCGGACCAGCCACGCATCGACCTTTTGCGGTTCGCCGGTCTTGAGCCACGAGAACACCACGTTGTGCCACAGGATGCGCTGCACGTAGTTGCGGGTCTCGTTATAGGGGATGTTTTCGATCCAGATGTCGGGATCGATGGATTCCGACGGCATCCAGCGTGCGGCCGCGTTCGGCCCGGCGTTGTAACCCGCCAGCGCGACGACGGTTTGGCCGCCGAAACGATCCACCAGGCCCCGCAGATTGGCCGCGCCCAGCGGCACGTTGATCACCGGGTTGAACAGATCGTCGGGCGAGGGGCGGGGCTTGTTCCATTTGCTGGCCGTGCGTCGCGCGGTCTCCGGCAACATTTGTAGCAGGCCACGCGCACCGGCCGACGACTGCGCATCTCGCCGAAACAAACTTTCCTGCCGCATTACGCTATAGATGAGTTGCGGCGAGAGGCCCGTCAGTTTCGCGGCGGACAAGACTTCCGCGTCGTAAGGCTGCGGATACAGCAGCTCGTAATCGTTGAATACTTTTTGCTGGCTCGCCGTGGCGATGGCCTGGTCGTACCAGCCCCAGCGCGCGGCGAGATGAATGGCCTGCAGGCGGGCCGATGGCATCAGTTGGTCGAAGCCGAAGGCCCATTCGGTGCCCGCTTGATTGCGCATGTCGCTCATCAACAGCTCACGCGCGCGCACCATCGGTGGCAGCTCCTCCATGCGCGCGACTTGCGCCTGATCCAGCACCAGCTTTTCGGGATGCGGAGCGACCGGGCGATCGAGTCGTGCACCGGCCATGATGGAATAGAAGTTGTCGTCGATCAGCACTGATTCATAGAGGTGACGCGCGAGCTCCGGATCGCCGGTCTTCTCAGCCGCGCGTGCCGACCAATAACGCCAGCGTGCGAGTGAGCGCTGCTGATCCGGCATGGCGGCGATGAGGTTGGTGATCAGCTTCCAATCGCCGGCCCACAGGGCGGCGCGCGCCTGCCACTCGCGAGCCGAGTCATCGAAATCTTTCAGCTGCACGCGCTTGAAGTAGTCGAGTGCTTCGGGCCGGCGGTCCCACGACAGGCTGAGCGCCAGGGCCAACGCGTACGGGCTCGCGGTTTCTTCCGTGAGCTTGCGAGCGCGAACAAAATTCTCGTAACGACGCATCGCGCCGTCGCGGTCGATACGAGCCAGCCGAGTCCAGCCGGCGAGCTGCGCTTTGGGCTCGATCGCCAGCGCGGGCGAGGCAATGAGCGCGTCGATCTGCTTTTGCGGATTTTCCAGTAATGCTGCCCAACGCAGCAGCGGTGCGGCCCGGTCGGACGGCAGGCCCGCGGCGATCTGTTTAGCGAAGCTCGGATTGTTATTTTCGAGCGCGCGACGCACGCGTTGCTCGATCAGTTCGGGGGTCAGTGCGTTTTGAGCGCGCATCCATGCAAACGCCTGCTCGCAATCCGGCAGGCTGACCGGCGTGAGCCACTGGCGCGCGATGTCGAGCGACAAGTCCTGCGTTTGTCCCAGGGCGATACGAGCAGTGAAGCTTTGACAGCGCAGCGAATCGCTCGCCGACTCGTCTTTGTAGTGCTTGAGGAAAGGTTGCCACTGCTGACGAGCCGCGAGACTCGCCAACCACGCGCCACGCACGTCACGGCCGACGGGCTCGCGTTCATGGTGGGAAATGAATGTCTCGGCGCTCAGATCGGCGGGGCCGAAGTCGCCGGTTGCTTCCGTCAGTGCTCGTTTGATGCGCGCTGCCTGCAAGTACGGATACAAGGGATATCGGCGCAGCGCCTCGCTGTCCTTCTTCTCATCGGTCGGTTGCGCGCTCGCCTCGGCATACGCGTCTTTGAAATCGTCCCGCGTGTGCTTGAACGGGTCCTTGGCGGCGAGCGCCATGCCGCCAGTCAGCGACAGCGCGGTCAACGCGAGCAACGAGGTTTTCATCAGCCGGAAACGATTCATGCTGTCAGATTAATGGCAAATGCCGCGCCTGGCCATTGCGGGAGCGACTTCAGCACAGTGCATCAGAGGAACCCTACGGCCGGGCGCAACGTTCCGGGCGGATGGACCTGTTTGTCGCATTGGGCGGTCACCACACGATGCTGCCGCCACTCGAGGCCACGCTGCGCGTGTTGGCCGCCGTGGTGGTCGGCACCTTGATCGGGTTGGATCGCGAGTTGCGTAAAAAGCCGGCCGGTCTGCGCACGCATATTTTGATCTCGCTGGCGGCGGCTTTGTTCACTTTGATTGCGTTCGAGATCCACCTGCAGTTCGCCACCGGCGAGGGCACCAAGACGGCCGATCCGGTTCGTATCATCGACGCGGTGACCGCCGGCGTCGCGTTTCTGGCCGCGGGCGCAATCATCCGCAGCGGCGGCAGCGTGCATGGCCTGACGACGGGCGCCAACATGTGGCTGGCGGGCGCGCTCGGTCTGGCCTGCGGAGCCGGCTACTATTTCATCGTTCTCATCGGCACCGTGTTCGCGCTCATCGTCCTGGTGGCGGTGGAAAAGCTGGAGGAGCGGATCAGCACCAAGCCGGACAAGGACGGCTCTGGTTGAGTCGGGATCGCTGGTGTAACGTGCGCGCCCGTGAATGCCGCCGTCACTTCCGAGCCACCGCGATACGTCGACTGCTTTGAGTCTCCAGTCGGACCGCTGATTGCGTGCGCAACCGACCAGGCGCTTTGCGGATTGTCCTTCTGCGACGCCGACCGACTGGAAACGCGGCTCGAGGAGTTGCGACAGCAGCATGGGGCGAGCCCGCGGACCCGTGGCAACCGGTTCTTGAACGAGCTGAGAGTGCAGCTGGAGGAATATTTCGCGGGTCGACGGCGGGACTTCACTCTGCCGCTGAGTGCTATCGGCACACCGTTCCAGGAGCGAGTGTGGGCGGCCCTTTGCGAGATTCCCTATGGCGAGACCTGGTCATATTTGCAGTTGGCGGTGCGCATCGGTGATGCGCTAGCGACGCGTGCGGTCGGCTATGCCAATGGCGCCAATCCCATCGCCATCGTCATTCCCTGCCACCGAGTCATCAACGCCGATGGCGGCGACGGCGGCTACGGCGGCGGCTTGTGGCGCAAGCGAATTCTGCTGGACCTGGAGCGCGGCCAGGGCTCCCTGGCCTTTTGACAAGGCGGCCGGCGACTTGTGAGTGCCGGTTCAGGCGCCATATAGGGCGGCAGGATGAACATTTGGTAACACGTCGCGTCGGAACTCGTGCAGGGACGATTCGACTAAACAAGTAAGCTGATGCGGACGAGGTACTCCAGCATGTCCTTCAAACCATATATTTCACGGGTTGCCGCGGCGTGCGTGCTGACGGCGGCCCTGTTCGCGGCCGGCTGCGCCACCACCAGCGGCCCCAAAACCCGTATCGATTACGACCGGTCCGCGGACTTTTCCGTCTATCGCACTTATGGATTCCCGAAAGAAACCGGCACCGATCGCGGCGGTTATTCGACGCTGGTCACCAGCTACCTGAAGAGCGCGATGTCGGCGCAGATGGAAGCGCGTGGTTATAAATACAGCGCCGAGCATCCAGATCTGCTGGTGAACTTCTACATGAACACTCGCGAGCGCACCGAGATTCGTCCGGATGCACGCGCGTCGGTGGGCTATGGGTATTACGGCTATCGCTACGGCTTGTACAACGCCTGGCCGCTGTATGACGAAGATCGCACCGTCACCTATAAGGTCGGTACCCTGAACATCGACATCGTCGATGCCGAGAAGAAGCAGTTGGTCTGGGAAGGTGTGGCCGAAGGCCGCGTCAGCGAGGAAGAACTGCAGAACCCCAAGGTCGCCATCAACGGCGTCGTGACCGAGCTGATGCGTCAGTACCCCGGCCGGCCGAACATGTAACGGCGTTCAGCGAATCGGCAGCCCGCTCAGCATCGAGTCCATCTGCTCGGCGCTGAGCTCGATCTCGATCTCGATGGTGTCGTCGTCCAGCGCCGGGTCGGGCAGCGGATCGGCCGGGGAGAGCACCGCACCGTCGTTGTTCGCGGCCGGCAGGGGCTTGAGCAGGGGGTCGAATTCGCAGATGTCGTCGACTTCGATTTCGTGCGGAGCGACGGTGGTGGGATCCGTCAATTCCCGGGCGGTGAGATCGATGGAGATCTCGGCGATCGGATTCATGAGCTCAC
Organism: Pseudomonadota bacterium; assembly: GCA_023391815.1. GTDB lineage: Bacteria > Pseudomonadota > Gammaproteobacteria > Steroidobacterales > Steroidobacteraceae > Steroidobacter. Next base: position 77,968 of record JAEWAF010000095.1, on the reverse strand, counting down.
GCCCTCGTTCGACTTCGACCCCGCGATGCTGCCAGAGCGGCGTGCCAGGAGCCTGCAACGCAGTTCACACACGGGAGTCGCAAGAGTTATGAAATCCGGCAACTTACCGTAATGGCGCCATTATGACGAATGCCGGCGTCCGGTGACCGTTCTGGAACCCCGGCGCGCCGTCGTTCATTGGGCGGCGATGACAACGATTCCCATGCCCGACCCGCACGCGATCGCTGTCATGGTGCTCACGCTGGTCGCGCTCTATCTGTTCTCGCGCGATTCCATTCCCATCGAAACGTCCAGCCTGGCCGTGGTGGCCGCGCTCGCCATCGGCTTCAGCGTGTTCCCGTACCGGGCGCCGGAGGGCGGGGAGCTCGATCCCATCCGGTTCTTCGCGGGTTTCGGCAACGAGGCATTGATCGCGATCTGCGCGCTCGTGATGGCCAGCCAGGGGCTGGTCGCCACCGGAGCGCTCGCGCCGATCGGCCGCGTGGTGCATCGGGTCTGGCAGATCAGTCCGCTCATCGCCATGGGCGTGGTGATCATCGTCACGGCGATCATCAGCGCGTTCATGAACAACACGCCGCAGGTGGTGTTGATGATCCCGATCCTCACGGCGGTGGCGATGCGCTCGAACATGTCGCCGTCGAAGCTGCTGATGCCGATGACGTTTGCCTCGCAGATCGGCGGCATGGGGACACCGATCGGCACGTCGCTGAACCTGCTGGTGATTGGCAGCGCGGCGAGCCTCGGGGTCGAGCGTTTTCATATGTTCGACTTCATCGCACCGGCGTCACTGGCGGCGATCCCGGGACTGCTGTTCCTCTGGTTGGTCGCGCCGAGATTGTTGCCCGACAAGCAGCCGTCGTTCGTGAATACCTCGCCACGCATCTTCGACGCGCAGTTGCATCTCACCGAGGCGAGTCCCGTCGTCGGCAAGACCCTGGCGGATGCGAAGAAGCTCACGCAGGGCGAGATGTCGGTCGCATCGGTGCGACGATCGGCGGACCTGGTGATTACGCCGCTGCCCGACGTGATCCTGCGCGCCGGCGATCAACTGGTCGTGCGCGATACGTCGGAACGGTTGATGGAATATTCGCGCGTGCTGGGAGCGACCCTGTTTTCCGGCGATGTGCGTGTCGATGCGGAACACCCGCTGACGGCGCCGGATCAGCAGACGGCTGAATTGGTCCTGACTCCCGCGTCGCCGTTACGGGATCGCACGCTCGCGCAAGCCAACTTCGACTGGCACTACCAGCTGATTCCGCTTGCGGTTCACCGGCCCGGCGAGGAAGAGGCGCTGAGCCAGACCACGCCGTTACGAGACCTGCGCCTGGGCGTCGGCGACGTGTTGCTGGTGCAGGGGCCGGCGGAGCAGATCGAGGCGTTGAAGAAACGCAACGAAATGCTGGTGCTGGATGCCACGAGCAATGTGCCGCTGACCGCCAAGGCGCCGCTCGCACTCGCCATCATGGCGGGCATTGTCGTGATCGCGTCGTTGCGAATCGCACCGGTCGCCATCGCCGCGATTTGCGGTGTCTTGGTGATGGTCGCGACCGGATGTCTCAAATGGCGTCACGCCACGCGAGCGCTGGACTCGTCGATGATTCTGCTGACGGTCGCAAGTCTCGCATTGAGTCTCGCGCTGGTGACAACGGGCGGTGCCGCCTTTATCGCGCAAGTCGGCGCGGTTCTGGCCAGGTCGTTGCCGCCGCTGGCGGTATTGAGCGGCACGATGTTGTTCATGGCGATCATGAGCAGCGTGATATCCAACAGTGCCGCCGCGGTGATCGGGACACCGATCGCGATCGAGCTCGCGAGACAGTTGGGCCTGGCGCCCGAGCCGTTCGTCCTGGCCGTGATGTTCGGCGTGAACATGGGGTTCGCGACGCCGATGGCCGACAACTGCAACTTGCTGGTCTATAGCGCCGGTGGCTATTCGTTCGGGGATTTTTTACGCGTCGGACTGCCGCTGACCTTGATCATGTGGCTGGCGCTGACGTGGGTGCTGCCGCAGTTCTACCCGTTGGGCTGATCCCGGCGAGAAATGCAGGAACAGGCAAGAGTCCGCCAGCTTCGCCTAACTCCCGCCTAAGTCTGCCGGGGCAAGATAGGCCCCATGCGCCTTCTTGGTTGGGTGTTGTTACTGGGAGTTGTCGCTATGAGCGCGGCGTGCGGCCATCGTCCTACTTATCGATCGAGCCAGTTTCGGGATGGCCAGTTTCACAACGTGAGCACGCCCAAGCGGCCGGGCGGTTGGCTGGTCCTGAAGCTGTGGTGGCAATTCATGTTCAAGGACGACACCCGCACGGTGCCGCCCGAGACCTTGCCCGTGACGCCGCTGACGCGGGATCAGCTGGAGCAGGCGCCGGACGGCTCGATCTATCGGCTCGGGCATTCGACCGTGCTGATGAAGTTGAACGGCAAGTTCTGGATGACCGATCCGGTGTTTTCCGAGCGGGCCTCGCCGGTGCAATGGGCCGGGCCGAAACGTTTCCTGCCGACGCCGATCTCGCTGGACGCATTGCCGCCGCTGGCCGCGGTGATCTTGTCGCACGATCATTTCGATCATCTCGACCGCGACACGGTCCTGAAGCTCCAGGCGAAGACCAGCAAGTTCCTCACGCCGCTCGGCGTTGGCGATCAGCTGATTCGCTGGGGCATTCCCGCCGCCAAGACGCATCAGCTCGATTGGTGGCAGACCATCGAGCTGGACGGAATTCAGTTCACGGCGACGCCGGCTCAGCACTTCTCGGGTCGCAGCATGTTTGCTCAGAACCCGACGTTGTGGGCGTCGTGGGCGATCTATACCGGCACGCATCGGATTTTTTTCAGCGGCGACACGGGATATTTCGACGGCTTCGCCGAAATCGGCCGTCAGCACGGTCCCTTCGATCTCACGTTGCTCGAGGCGGGTGCATACGACAAGCGATGGGAAGGCGTGCACATGCTTCCGGAACAGGTCATGCAAGCCCACAAGGATTTGCGAGGCGACTGGCTGCTGCCGATTCACAACGCCACGTTCGATCTCGCTTTCCACTCGTGGGATGAGCCGATGGAGAAAATGTTGGCGCTGTCGGGCCAGCACGGCGTTCGACTCACCATGCCGCGGATCGGTGAGCCTGTGCGGCTGGATCACTATCAAGCCGCTCAGGCATGGTGGCGTCTCAAACAATCGCGGCCCGCCAACGTCTCGGTCACCGCGACGTCGCACGCCATGTGAGCTCATCCCGCCCAAAGGCGGCGAGCACCGTCAGGATTTGCGGCTACACTGCGCGCTTCTTGACTGTCGTGGATGCTGGTCTGCATGGGCGCGGCGAAAGGCTCACTCTCGATTGGCGAAGCGCGCCGAGTCGCGCTGGACGCACAGCAATTCCTTTCGGCCGGCCCGGCGCCGAAGAGCGGCAAGGCGCTGGCTGAGGTGGTGCGTCGGCTGGGCGTGGTGCAGATGGACTCCGTCAACGTCCTGGTTCGTTCTCACTACCTTCCCGTTTTCTCCCGTCGCGGCTCATACAAAAGCACGCTGCTCGAGCGCGCGGCCTATGAGGATCGATTGCTGTTCGAATACTGGGGTCATGAAGCGTCGCTGCTGCCGATCGAATCGTATCCGCTGTTTCGCTGGCGCATGGATGACGCGCGCCAAGGCGCCGGCACCTGGGGCCGGCTGAAGCGTTATGCGACGAGCCACCAGGATCTGGTGAAAGCGGCGCTCGATCAGATCCGCGAGCGCGGCCCGTTGGGCGCGAGTGAATTGACGCACGCGGGCAAATCCAAGGGCAGCTGGTGGGGCTGGAGCCAGGGCAAGGAGATTCTCGAGTGGCTGTTCTGGATCGGCGACGTGACCACGGCGCGCCGGCGCAATTTCGAGCGGTTATATGATTTGCCCGAGCGGGTGTTGCCTGAATCGGTGAGAACTGCGCTCGTGCCTTCACGAGAGCACGCACAGCGCGAGCTGATGATGATCGGCGCCCGTGCCATGGGGGTGGCGACTGCGCGCGATCTGCGCGATTACTTTCGGCTGCCGGCGAAGGAAGCGGCGACTCGACTGAATGAGTTGGTCGAAGCGGGTAGGCTCGTGCCGGTCAGCGTGGAAGGCTGGAAGCAGCAGGGCTACTTGCATCATGAAGCGAAGCTTCCTAGAGCGAACAAAGTCGCCGATCTCGCGGCGTTGCTGTCGCCGTTCGATTCATTGATCTGGGAACGGCAGCGCACCGAGCGGCTGTTCGACTTTCATTTCCGTTTGGAAATCTACACGCCCAGTCACAAGCGAGTGCACGGCTATTACGTGCTGCCGTTATTGCTGGGGGACCGGATCGTCGGGCGCGTCGATTTGAAATCGGAGCGGCAGAGCGGGCTGTTGCAGGTGAAGGGCGGCAGTGTCGAGCCGGGGATCGAGCCGGTGAGCATCGTCGAGCCGCTGGCGAAGCAGTTGAATGAGTTGTCTGCCTGGCTGGGGCTGGAGAATTACACCGTCACCAGTCGCAAAGGTGAGCTCATGCGCGCGCTCAAGAAACTCAACCCGCGCCGCGCACCGACCAGCCGAACACGCACATCACGATGAACAAGGTTAGATAGAACAACAGGCTCATTGTGCAGCCTCCCACATATTCGTCCTGTCGAAAAAACGCGAGGACGAGGGGCTCGGTTCCCGTTGTAGAAAGTGCTTATCGAAGTGTGGTCTTCAAGGGTGGCGCGCTTCGGCGACAGCGTGTTTTGTTTGCTCGTTCGCCAGCCCGGAACGGAAGGTGACGCCTGAAAAAGTTCAGCCCCCGTTAGGGGGCTGAACGTCTCGACTTTGTTTTAGCGGGCGCTCTCAGTCATCCATCAGGAAGCTGCGCAGCTGCTCGCTGCGGCTCGGATGACGCAGTTTACGCAGCGCCTTCGCTTCGATCTGGCGGATGCGCTCGCGCGTCACATCGAACTGCTTGCCCACTTCTTCCAGCGTATGGTCGGTATTCATGTCGATACCGAAACGCATGCGCAGAACCTTCGCTTCGCGCGGAGTGAGGCCAGCCAGCACGGAGTGCGTAGTTTCGCGCAGGCTTTCCATCGTCGCCGAATCGATCGGAGAATCCACCGAAGTGTCTTCGATGAAATCGCCCAAGTGCGAATCCTCGTCGTCGCCGATCGGGGTTTCCATGGAGATCGGCTCCTTGGCGATCTTCAGCACGCGGCGGACCTTGTCCTCCGGCATTTCCATGCGCACCGCCAGCTCTTCCGGCGTCGGCTCGCGACCCATCTCCTGCAGCATCTGCCGCGAAATGCGGTTCAGCTTGTTGATGGTCTCGATCATGTGCACCGGGATACGGATGGTGCGCGCCTGGTCGGCGATCGAACGGGTGATCGCCTGGCGAATCCACCACGTCGCATACGTCGAGAACTTGTAACCGCGGCGGTATTCGAACTTGTCGACCGCCTTCATCAGGCCGATGTTGCCTTCCTGGATGAGATCCAGGAACTGGAGGCCACGGTTCGTGTACTTCTTCGCGATCGAGATCACCAGGCGGAGGTTGGCTTCCACCATCTCCTTCTTCGCGCGGCGGGCCTTGGCTTCGCCCACGGCCACTTCGCGGTTGATCTCCTTGACCTCGGCGATCGTCAGGTGCACGCGCTCCTCGAGCGCCATCAGCTTCTTCTGCTGCTTCTCGATCTCTTCACGCAGGCGCGCGAGCGCGGCCGAGTGCTTGCGCTTGGCGCGGATGTGCTTGTCGAGCCACTTGGTGTTGGTCTCGTTCTTCGGGAAGGTCGAGATGAAGTCCTTGCGCGGCATGCCGGCGTCGCGCACGCACAGGATCATGATCTGCTTCTCGAGGTTGCGGATCTCGGCGACGTTGTCGCGCAGCTGCGCGATCAACGCGTCGAACATCTTCGGCGACAGCTTCAGCTCCATGAACTCGCCGGCCACCTTCTTGCGCAGCTTGACCGACTTGGGGTCCTTGCCGGTCTTGTCCTCGGCCATGGCCTTGAGGACCTGCTGGTGCAGCTTGGTGATGGACAAGAAACGGCGCGCGGCCTCTTCCGGATCCGGGCCGGTCTCGAGCGTCTCTTCGTCCTCGCCGCCGCCCTCGCTTTCCTCGTCCTCGCTCTCGTCTTCCTGCGGCGCAGCCGCGGCGGCGAGCTTCGGATTGACGGGCGCGGCGATCTCGTCCGGCGCGTTCGGGTCGATGAAGCCGGTGATGATGTCGACCAGGCGGCCCTGACCGGCCTTCACCTGCTCGTACTGGTTGAGCATGAAGTTATAGGTGAGGGGATAGCTGGAGAGCGCGGTACGGACCGCGTCCAGGCCTTCCTCGATGCGCTTGGCGATCCGGATTTCGCCTTCGCGGGTCAGCAGCTCCACCGTGCCCATCTCGCGCATGTACATGCGGACCGGGTCAGTGGTGCGGCCGAATTCGGCGTCCACGGTCGCGAGCGCGGCCGCGGCTTCTTCGGCGGCTTCTTCGTCGGCGACCACGGGCTCGGTCAACAACAGGGCTTCGGATTCCGGTGCCTTCTCGTACACCGGAATGCCCATGTCGTTAATCATGTTGACGATATCTTCGATCTGCTCCGGATCGACGATTTCGCTGGGCAGGTGGTCGTTGACCTCGACGTACGTCAGGTAGCCCTGCTCCTTGCCCCGGGCAATCAGCAGCTTCAATTGCGATTGACGCTCATCGGCGATCTGCGCCGGTTCCTTCTTTGCTGCCAAGGTTTTGCTCAAGTCGTGGCCCTCACGTGCTGTCGGGGGTGGGCGGGCTTAAAAAGACCGCGCAGTGTACTTTGATCGTTTTCCGGGCGCTAGGTTCGCGTTTACGCACCAACATCGACCGGAGCTTTCCGGGCCAGCAGCCCCTGTAATTCGGCCTTTTCCGCATCGCTCAGGCCGGCTTTCTTTAACAGAAAGTCGGTGCGGAGTCGGGCGGCCTCCTCGCCAAGCTGCTGGACCGCACCGGCCAGTTCCTTGGCGGCGCCGGCGGCATCGACCAGGCATTCCTGAGCGGCCAATTTCGCCAGGTGCTCAACATCGGGGCGCTCCCGCCAGCGTTCAAGCAGTGCACCAGTGTTAGCGCACGGACGGCGACCGAGTTCCTCGATCAGCTCGATCAACAGCGCGATTCCGGGCCGTTCCAGCGTCGCCAGGGCCGGGTTCAACACCACCTTGTCGGCAATTTCCGGGTAGTGCACCAACAAAGAGATCGCCTGCCGGACCAGATTGCGCCGGCCCGACTGAACCTGCGGCCTGATGGCGGTACGTACCGGTTCAGGGGCCGCGGGTTTCGTCTCCGCGCTCTCACCTAACATAGACGACAAACGGCCGCTTTTCAGGCCGACGGTTTTGGCTACTTCGTCGGCCAGCAATTCACGGAAAATTCCCGCGGGGATGCGCTCAAGCAACGGCCGTGCCAGCGCACCCAGCTGCGCTCGCCCGTCGATGCTGTGGGTATCGACCTGCGCGCTCAAATGATTGATGAAGTATTCAGACAACGGCATCGCCTGTTTGATACGCGCTTCGAACGCCTCGCGACCTTCTTCGCCGACCAGCGTGTCCGGGTCGTGACCCTCGGGCAGAAACAAGAAACGGATCTGGCGGCCCTCGCGCGCCTGGCTCAGCGAGTTCTCCAGCGCTTTCCACGCGGCCGCCCGGCCGGCGCGGTCGCCGTCGAAACAGAACGTCACTTCGTTACAAATGCGGAACACGCGTGCCAGATGCTCCGGTGTGGTGGCCGTCCCGAGCGTGGCCACTGCATATGTGATGCCGGCCTGATGCAGACGAACCACGTCCATATAACCTTCAACGATCAGCAGCCGGCTCAGGGTTCGGCTGGCCTGCCGGGCTTCATATAAGCCATACAGCTCCCGGCCTTTGTGAAACAGTTCCGTTTCCGGCGAGTTCATGTACTTCGGCTCGCCCTTGTCGAGCACTCGCCCGCCGAAACCGATGGTGCGCCCGCGCGCATCCCGAATCGGGAACATCACCCGATCGCGAAACCGGTCGTAATGACCCGAACGGTTGTCGCGCTCGATGATCAATCCTGTCTGCAGCAGCCTGGATCGCTCAGCCTCGCTGCCGCCCAATAGCTTGAGTACCGAATCCCAGGCATCCGGGGCGTATCCCAGACCAAAAGTAACTGCGGTCTCACCCGTGATGCCGCGCGACTTGAAGTAGTCCTTACCACGCGCCGTGTTCATCAACTCACCACGGTAAAAGGCCGCCGCTTTCTCCAGTGTCGCGAACAACGCATCCGACGGCGGCGGTCGCTGGCCCGGCGTCTGCTCGCGAGGCACCTCCACACCGACCCGGTCCGCCAACTCCTCGATGGCGTCGATGAAACCGAGGTTGTCGTGCTTCATCAGGAAGCCGAGCGCGTTGCCGTGCTCGCCGCAACCGAAGCAGTGGTAGAAGTTCTTGTCCGGCACCACCGTGAACGACGGCGTCTTCTCGCCGTGGAACGGACAACAGCCCTTGTATTCCTTGCCGGCCTTTTTCAAAGGGACGCGGCTGCCGATCAGCTCGACCAGGTCGACCCGCGAGATCAGCTCTTCGATGAAATGTTTGGGGATGAGGCCGGACACGAATACAAGAGTATGCGCGGCGACGAAGCCGGCATAGAGCCCGGTGGTGTTCAGCCGCCGAGCTTGGCCTTGAGCTTCGCGCTGGCGCTGGCCATGTCGGTGCGGCCCTGCGCCTTCTGCTTCAGCAAGGCCATGGCCTTGCCCATTTCCTTGATGGAGGTGGCGCCGGATTCCGCGATCGCCTGGGCGATCAGGGCGTCGACTTCGGCCTCACTCAGCTGCTGCGGCATATAGCCCTGCAGCAGGTCGATTTCCTTCTGTTCCTTGGCGACCAGGTCCTCGCGACCGCCGCTCTGGAACTGCGCGATGGATTCCTTGCGCGTCTTGATCATCTTCTCGACCACCGCCAGCACCTGGGTGTCGTCGAGCTGAATGCGCTCGTCGACTTCGCGCTGCTTGATGGCCGAAGTGATCATGCGAATGGTGCCGAGGCGCTCGCTGTCCTTGGCCTTCATCGCCGTCTTCATGTCTTCGGTGATGCGGTCTTTGAGTGAGGACATGGCGGCTGGGAGATTCGGCGGGAGAAGGGAATCGACGGGGACGGGGCTTGGAGGCCCCGTCCCGGAAACTGCTTGATCAGTAAGCGCGGGCGCGGGCGGGGCCGCGGCTGCTGCCGTCGCGGGTGACGCGCTTCATGTGGCGCTTCACGGCGGCGGCCTTCTTGCGTTTACGTTCCTGAGTGGGCTTCTCGTAGAATTCCCGGCGGCGCAGTTCCGTCAGGACCCCGGCCTTTTCGCAGGCGCGCTTGAAGCGCCGCAAGGCGGCATCGAAGTACTCGTTTTCTCGGACGCGAACGCTCGGCATTACTACCTCGGAATGTTGACACGGACCGGCCCGCTTCGATCGATTCGGGCCGACGAACGAGCGCCGAAGACTGGCGTCGGAGTCGAGGACGAAACGGACGGGGACGGTTGAGAGCGCGGCAGTCTAATGGCCCGCGCGGGGAAAAGCAAAATTCCCTTGTTTTCCGGTCGAAAGCGGCCGAGGCCCTTTCGACGCGGCCGGCAAAAGGCGCGACTTTTGCCGGCCTCGATATCCTTCCCAGCCCCATCCGCGTGGGTTGGCGTTAAGCTTCGCGCCCCCAAAGTTGGCTTTTGGGCCTTTTCCTACGCGCACAGTGAAAGTTCTCGGGATCGAAACCTCCTGCGATGAGACCGCCGCCGCCGTTTATGATGGCGAGCGCGGGCTGTTATCGCACGCCTTGTATAGCCAGGTTCAACTGCACGCCGTGTACGGCGGCGTGGTGCCCGAGCTGGCCTCGCGCGATCACGTCAAGAAGCTGCTACCGCTGGTTCAGCAGGCGCTCGCCGAGGCGAAAATCGAAGCCAATCAGCTTGATGGCGTCGCCTACACCGCCGGGCCGGGGCTGGTCGGCGCGTTACTGGTGGGCGCTTCGGTGGCCCGGAGCCTGGCGTTTGCCTGGGGTAAGCCTGCGGTCGGCGTTCATCATTTGGAAGGTCATCTGCTGGCGCCCATGCTCGAGACCGCCGCGCCGGATTTCCCGTTCCTGGCGCTCCTGGTCTCGGGCGGCCATACCTTGCTGGCCGAAGTGCGCGGGCTGGGGGATTACCGGATCATCGGTTCGTCGCTGGACGATGCCGCCGGTGAGGCGTTCGACAAGACGGCCAAGATGCTCGGGCTGCCTTATCCGGGCGGTCCGGCGCTGGCGAAGCTGGCGGACACGGGCAAGCCGGGCGGTTTCGATTTCCCCCGACCCATGCTCGATCGGCCGGGGCTGGATTTCAGCTTCAGCGGTTTGAAGACCGCGGTGGTGGTCGCAATCCGCGGTCGCGAGCTCGATGAACAGACCCGCGCCGATGTTGCTTATGAGTTTCAGCAGGCGGTGGTCGAGACGCTGGTCGCCAAATGCGCGCGCGCCGCGAAACAGACGGGGTTGAAAACCTTGGTCGTCGCCGGCGGCGTCGGCGCGAATCGCCGCTTGCGTGCCGAGTTGCAGGCGCTGGGTGAGAAGCGCGGGTTGCAAGTGTTATATCCGCGACCGGAGTTTTGCACCGACAATGCGGCGATGATCGCGTACGCTGGTTATCGACGCCTCGCCGCGGGCGAGCACGACGATTTGAAAATCCGCGCCACGGCGCGCTGGCCGCTCGATACGTTGCGCCTGCCAGCGGCGCCCTGACCCGTCCTCAGTCATCATTCATCAGTCACTTCATGGACAAGATCTTCCTCTCCCAGCTCAGTGTCGAATGCATCGTCGGCATTTGGGATTGGGAACGGCGCGTCAAGCAGACCGTCATCATCGACGTCGAGATGGCCGCGGACATTCGCAAAGCCGCGGCGACGGATCACATCGACGATACGATCGATTACAAGCGCGTCGCCAAACGATTGCTCGCGTTCGTCGGGGAGTCGCAGTATCAGTTGGTGGAGACGCTGACCGAAGCGATCGCGAAAGTGATCGTCACGGAGTTCGGAGTGTCGTGGGTGAAGGTGCGACTCAACAAGCGCGGTGCCATTCGGGGCGCCAGAGACGTCGGCATTGAGATTGAACGTCGCTCTGAAGATTACGCGGGCGTGCCGCAGCAGCCTCAGCCATGACGCATAACGCAGCAACTCCTTCAAATCAACAGCCTTTCGCGCCGGCTCGGAACAGGGCGCTCGGTGGAGGGAAGGGCTTGTTCGCGCTGGCCCGGAACAGAGTGCTCGGTGGAGGGAAGGGTTTGTTCGCGCTGGCTCGGAACAGAGCGCTCGGTGGAGGGAAGGGTTTGTTCGCGCTGGCCCCGAGCAGAGTTTTAGAGAACGCTCTGTATGCGCTCGCCGGGGAAAATGCCACTGCGCGTTTGAGCGGGCGTCTGGCATGACGGCCGTGTATGTGGCGGCGGGTAGCAACGTCGAGCCCGAGAAATATCTGTCGGTCGCATTGCGCGCGTTAGCCGCGACCTATGGGCCGCTAACATTGTCGCCGGCTTATAAAAACAAGGCCGTGGGTTTCGAAGGCGCGGACTTCATCAACCTGGTGGTCGGCTTCAGCACGGAAGAATCCGTTGCCGAGGTCCGGCGGCAACTACAAAAAATCGAAGCCGCTTGCGACCGCCCGCCGGACGCACCGAAGTGGGCGCCGCGCACCATGGATCTCGACATTCTTATTTTCGGCGACCTGGTCAGTAACGAGCCGGGCCTGCTGATCCCGCGACCCGATCTGCTGAAGCGGCCTTACATGCTCAAGCCGATGGCCGACATCGCGCCCCATGTGATGCATCCGACGCAAGGCAAAACGATGCGCGAGCTATGGGAAAACTTTCCGGGCAGTGGCGATCACGAGATGGTCGAAGTGCTGCTCGGCGGCGAGCCTACCAGCCCACACTCCGTCCCCCGTCGATCGCCAGAATCTGGCCGGTGACGAACGGCGCATCCTTCGCGAAGAACAGCGCCGCGCGCACGATGTCCGCCGGTGAGCCGCTGCGCTTGAGCAGTGTCTTGTCGACGATTTCCTGCTTCAACGATTCGTCCAGCCCGCCCTCGGGCCACAGAATCGGCCCGGGCGCGATGCCGTTGACTCGCACCTCCGGCCCGAGCTCGCGCGCCAGGGAGCGGGTCAGCATGACCAGTCCCGCCTTGGCGCTGGAATAAACCGGATGTTGAGGCAATGGGCGCTGGGCATGGATGTCGATCATGTTGAGGATCAGTCCATGCGCGTCTCGGAGCGCGGGCGCGGCGGCCTGCGACAGGAACAGCGGCGCGCGCAGGTTGGTGCCCATCAGGTCGTCCCACTGCTTGGCGGTGACAGCGCCGACTGGCGTGGGATAAAACGACGAGGCGTTATTGATCAGCACATCGAGCCTGCCGAATGCGCGCGTCGCTCGCTCCACGAGCGAGGGCAAAGCATCCAGATCGAGCAGATCCCCGGCGGCACAGATCGCCGAGCCTTCGCGGCTGGCATTCAGCTCGTCACGCAACTGTTCCGCTTCGGTGGCCGAACGGTGAAAATGGATGCAGACGTTGGCGCCCTCGGCGTGAAAGCCGCGGGCCAATGCCGCACCGATGCGGCGGGCCGCGCCGGTGATCAACACCGAGCGCCGGGCGAGTGCGTTAGATGTGTCCATGCAGGTATGGTGAACGGATGAAGCATTACGTGTCGAGCGGCCACCCGGGTACGGGAAGGTACCCTCGCACGAGGGTCTTCGCAGGACGCACGAGACCGCGATCCACATGAGCGTGCCGTTGCCATTGCCCGCGTTATCGCCGGAAGAAACGGCGCACAGCGAACGGCTGGTCCAGCGTATTCGCGACGCGATCGAGGCCGCCGGCGGCTGGATCAGCTTCGAGCGCTTCATGGAAATGGCGCTCTACGAGCCGGGCCTCGGCTATTACAGCGCCGGTGCGACCAAGCTGGGCAGCGAAGGCGATTTCGTCACCGCGCCTGAAATTTCTCCACTGTTCAGTCGCTGTCTCGCCAATCAGTGTGTCCAGGTGCTGGACGCCGTCGCGGGCGGACACATCCTCGAGCTGGGCGCCGGCTCCGGCGTGATGGCCGCCGACGTGCTGAGCGAGCTCGACCGACAGCAGAAAACGCCGGCTCGATATCTCATCCTCGAAGTCAGTGCCGACCTGCGCGATCGGCAGCGCGCATTGTTACAGCATCGCCTGCCGCATTTGATGGATCGGATCGAATGGCTCGACCGCCTCCCGGACGATTTTCGCGGCGTGCTCCTCGCCAACGAAGTGCTCGACGCGCTACCCGTTCAGCGCTTTCGCATCCGTGGCTTGCATGTCAATCAGCTCGGCGTGACTTGGGAGCTCGGCCGACTCGACTGGTCCGAAGTGCACGCCGACGCGACGCTCGAGTCGCGAGTCCGCGAGATCGAATTCAACTTGGGCGAACCGTTCGCCGACGGCTACACGTCGGAGCTCAATCTTCGCTTGCAGCCGTGGATCGCCGGCATCTCTGCCTCGATACAACAAGGCGCGGCGTTCTTTATCGACTACGGATTACCGCGCCGGCAGTTCTATGCCGCGAGTCGCAGCACCGGCACGATGCTTTGTCACTTCCGACATCGCTTCCATGACGACCCGCTCATCAATGTCGGCGTGCAGGATATCGGCGCGTGGGTGGATTTCACTGCGGTCGCCGAAGCTGCCGTTGCCGCCGGCATGAGCGTGGCGGGGTACACGACTCAGGCGCACTTTCTCATCGGCAACGGCATCGAACAGTTCCTCGCACCGAAGGACGATGACGAACTGGCCTCGCGATTGCAGATGGCGCGGCAGGCGATGTTATTGACGCTGCCCGGTGAAATGGGCGAGCGGTTCAAAGTCATCGGGCTCACCAAGAGTCTGGAGCTGCCGCTGCGAGGCTTCAGTGTGCGGGATCTGGCGGCGGCTCTTTAGGTTCCTGCTCTCGCTTCAGCTCTTTCAGCGCGCGCACGCGCTTGTCGTGCAACCGCTTCGCGATCTCGAATCCTTGCAGTCCTGCTCGTTCCTCGGCGCTCAGTGTCACGCTCGCAGCCACTTCGCGCGCGCGACGTAAATATTCCGGCTGCGGATAATCTCGCTGTTCGAGCCCTTTGCGACCGCGCGCATCCGCTTCGCATGCGAGCAGAAACTGTTCGAATCGCGCCGGGCGTCGGAACGCATCGAGACTCTCCAGCAACTCCAGCAGGGTCTTCGGGCGCAGTTCCGCGACCTTGTGCATGTGCAGGTGATATCGAGAGACCAGCACGCCGAGCTCGCGATAAGCATTCGGAATGCGCAGGCGATCGCACAATTTCTCGACGATGCCGACGCCTCTTTCTTCGTGCGCGATGTGCCGGGGCAACTCGTGAGTCGGCGTCGTCGCCTTGCCAAGATCGTGAGTGAGCGCGGCGAATCGAACCACCGGGTCTTCGCTCAGCCTGGCCGCTTGATCGAGCACCATCATCGTGTGCACGCCCGTATCGATCTCCGGGTGCCATTGCTCGGGCTGCGGGACACCGAACAGCGCATCGATCTCGGGGAAGATCACTGGCAACGCGTTCCCCGCGCGGAGCACTTCGAAGAACTGCCTGGGCGCTGGCATTTCCAGGGCGCGCTGCGTTTCCTGCCACACGCGCTCCGACACGAGCGCATCGAGCTCACCGCGTGCGGCGATTTCTCTCAGCAACGCCATGGTTTCGGGCGCGACTCGAAAACCGAGTGGCGCGAACCGGGCGGCGAATCGCGCGAGACGCAGGACCCGAACAGGGTCTTCGACGAACGCCGGCGAGACGTGCCGCAGCCAGCGCTCTTGCAGATCGCGTTGACCGTGGAAGGGATCGACCAGCTCGCCGGTGGCCTCGTCGCGTGCGATCGCGTTGATGGACAGGCCGCGACGCTCGAGGTCCTGCTCGAGCGTCACGTCGGGCGAGAACATGGTGTCGAAGCCGCGATAGCCGGGCCCCGTCTTGCGTTCGGTACGAGCCAGCGCGTACTCCTCGCTGGTCTGCGGATGCAGGAACACCGGGAAGTCCTTGCCCACCGGTTTGAAGCCTTGAGCGAGCAGATCCTCGGGGCGCGCGCCCACCACGACCCAGTCGCGCTCACGCACGGCCAGGCCGAGCAGCTCGTCGCGGACCGCGCCACCGACCAGATAAATCTTCATATAAACTGACAGTTAAAAATCGATACTGTCAGAACATAGCATGCCAGCCGACCGGTGCGACGAAATGGCCCGCGAGTAGCGATGCCTCGAACGGACGACACAGCGAACTTCATTTGCCGCCTTTGCCGGATGCTCATCCTTCTGGCGGCGTCGCTGTCGACCGGCGGCTGCTACTTGATGCAGGCGGCCGGCGGACAGCTGGAGATCACCTCCAAACGACAGCCCATCGCGAAGTTGCTGAGCGATGAGCGCACGCCGGAGACGTTGCGCAATCGGCTCGAATACGTGTCCGCCGCGCGCACCTTCGCATCCGCGGAGCTGGGTCTGCCGGACAACGACAGCTACCGCACCTACGCCGACGTCGGCCGGCCCTATGTGGTGTGGAATGTGTTCGCGACCGACGAATTTTCAGTGCAGCCGAAGCGCTGGTGCTTTCCTATCGCGGGCTGCGTCGTATATCGCGGCTACTTCGATGAAGACAACGCGCAGAGTTATGCGCGTCGCTTGCGATTGCGCGGCGACGACACGGCCGTCGGCGGCGTCGCGGCGTACTCGACGCTCGGCCACTTCAAAGACCCGGTGCTCAACACCATGCTCGGCTGGAGCGACGTGCAGCTCGCGTCGACGCTGTTTCACGAGCTGGCGCACCAAGTCGTCTATGTGCCCGGTGACTCGGTGTTCAACGAAGCGTGCGCGACCGTGGTCGAGGAGGCAGGCTTACAGCGCTGGCTTGCATCGCGCGGGCGGCTGACAGATCTCGACGCATGGAACGAACAGCGCGAGCGCAACGCTCAGTTCGTCGCGCTCTTGTTACAAACGAGGGAGCGGCTCGAAGCGCTGTATCAGTCGGATCTGCCCGATGACCAGAAGCGCGATCGCAAACAATACGAATTCGGCGTGCTGAAGCTGGAGTACGCGCAACTCAAAGCGAAACAGTGGAACGGTTATCGTGGCTACGACGCATGGTTCAGTCGCACGCTGAACAACGCGAACCTCGTGTCTGCTTCGACGTACTACGGATGCGTGCCGGGTTTACGGCGGGTATTGCAGTCCGTCGACGGTAATCTACCGCTCTTTTATGACAAAGCCCGCGAGCTGGCCAAAGAAACACGCGAGGCGCGGGCTGCCGCCGTGTGCTCGGACGAACCGCCGCCCGTGACGGCGGCAGGTTCTTCCACGACGGCGAACTGACTGCGATAAAATTCCGTGCGCCAACACTCGGCAGCGCACGGGGAGTCGCATGATAGGGTGGATCTTCGCGGTGGCTGTCGCCATCGGTACTGTTTATTCCTGGACCAGATGGCAACAACTCGCACGCGCCGAGTTCATCCGTAACTATTCCTTTCCTCGCGGGCTGTTCGAAAAACTGCACGCCAGACGACCCTCGCTCGAGACTAAGGACATGCAGCTCGTGGCGCGGGCCCTGCGACAGTTCTTTCTCGCGCATCTGAAGAGCGGTCGTCAGTATGTTTCCATGCCGTCCCAGGTCGCGGACGACCTGTGGCATGAGTTCATTCTCTACACGCGCAACTACGATGCATTTTGCCGACGCGCGTTCGGGCGCTTCATGCATCACACACCGGCTGTCGCGTTGGGCGCCGGTCGGCAGAACAACAGTGGACTGCGCCGCGTCTGGTGGTACTCCTGCAAAGAGGAAAACATCAATCCCGCGAAGCCGACGCGACTGCCATTGTTGTTCGCGCTCGACGCCAAACTCGGTATCGCCGACGGCTTCGTCTACACGCCCGATTGCAGCAAGGTGCGGGAGCGTCAGGATGGCACGGTCCATTGCGGTGGCGACTTTTCCAGCAGCTCGGTCGATGGAACGACCGACGGATTCGGCGATCCAGGTTCGAATGACTCGGGTGGCAGCGATGGCGGTGGCGATTCGGGCTCCGGCTGCGGCGGTGGTGGGTGTGGAGGGGGCGGAGATTGAACTCGTCTGCGGCGCAGCCGCGGGCGGCTTCGCCCGCGGTGCCAGTTGAGAAACCGCAACTCAACGAAGCCGCAACGCATTGCTGATCACGGACACCGACGACAGACTCATCGCCAGCGCCGCGAGCATGGGATTCATCAGCCAACCGGTGAAGGGATAGAGCACACCGGCGGCGATGGGAATGCCGAGCGCGTTGTAGCCGAAGGCAAAGAGCAAGTTCTGGCGGATGTTTCCAACGGTTGCTCGGCTCAGATGGCGCGCACGGATGATGCCGGTCAGATCGCCCTTCACCAACGTTACTTGCGCGCTTTCCATCGCGATGTCGGTGCCGGTACCCATGGCGATACCGACGTCGGCTTTGGCGAGAGCGGGGGCGTCGTTGATGCCGTCGCCGGCCATGGCGACGCGCCGTCCTTGTGCCTGCAGTCTGGCGATGACGTCGGCTTTGTCCTTGGGCTGAACCTCGGCGATGACTTCGTCGATGGCGAGGTTCTTTGCGACCGCGCGGGCGGTCGCTTCATTGTCGCCGGTGAGCATGACGAGTCGCAGGCCATCTTGCTTCAAGCTCTGCAGCGCCCTCGGCGTCGTTTCTTTCACCGTGTCGCCGACGGCGAGCGCGCCCGCGAGTCGACCGTCGACGCTCAGAAACACGACAGTGCGTCCTTCGCTCCGCAATCCGGCGATCTGATCGGCGAGCGCTTCTGTCGATGCGCCTATGCCGCTCATGAGCGCTTTGTTTCCTAACGCCAGCGCGTGACCGTCGGCGTTGCCGCGAACGCCTTGGCCGGTGACCGACTGGAAGTTCGTTACTCCTGCGAGCTGTACGCCGCGTTCTTCGGCGCCCACAACTATGGCACGCGCCAGCGGATGTTCGCTCGAACGATCGAGCCCGGCGGCCCAGCCAAGTACCTGGGAGTCCGAATAACCGTTCAATGCGATGACGCGATCGAGCGTGGGGCGGCCGACGGTGATCGTGCCGGTCTTGTCCAGCACGAGCGTGTCGATGTTCCGCAGGTTCTCGATTGCTTGCGCGTCTCGGAACAACACACCTTGCTGCGCGCCGCGGCCGCTCGCGACCATGATCGAAATGGGCGTGGCGAGTCCAAGAGCGCAGGGACAGGCGATGATCAACACGGCGACCGCATTCACCAACGCGTACGCGAGCTTCGGCTCGGGGCCAACGAACCACCACACAGCGAATGTAACGATCGCGATGACGATCACCGCGGGGACGAACCAGGCGGCGACTTGATCGGCCAGTCGTTGCAGCGGAGCACGCGAACGCTGGGCTTGCGCGACCATGGTCACAATCTGTGAGAGGAGACTGTCGGCGCCGACGCGCTCCGCCTGCACGATCAGCCCGCCGGTTTGATTGATCGTCGCGCCGGTGACCGAGTCGCCAGCGGACTTTTCCACGGGCATCGGTTCGCCGGTCAGCATCGACTCATCGACGCTGGAGTGACCTTCGATGACGCGACCGTCGACTGGGATCTTCTCCCCGGGGCGAACGCGGAGCTTGTCGCCGGCGTGCACGTGGCCGAGAGGCACGTCGTGTTCAGTGCCGTCCGCTTCTATTCGACGCGCGGTTTTCGGTGCGAGGCCAAGAAGTTGTCGGATGGCCGCGCTCGTGCGTCCGCGTGCGCGGAGCTCGAGCCATTCACCGAGCAGCACGAGCGTAACGATCGAGCTGGCGACTTCGTAATAGACACCGACCATCCCGTGCTCGTCGCGGAGCTCGGCCGGAAACACGCCGGGCAAGAAGGTTGCGATCAGGCTGTAGCCGAAAGCGATACAGACGCCGAGGCCGATCAACGTGTACATGTTCGGCGCGCGATTGACGACGCCGAGCCAGCCGCGTTTGTAATAGTCCGCCGCGGCCCACAGCACGACCGGCACGCTCAGAAGCATTTCGATCGTACGCAGCAGGCTCGCGGTCGAATGTGAGATCGCGAGATCGAGCATGTGTGGTGCCATTGCGAGGATGACCACCGGCACACTCAGCGCGAGTGAGATCCAGAATTTCCGTCGCACGGCCCGTAGCTCGCTGTCGTCGACGTGCTCGCTAGGAAGCTCGGGCTCGAGCGCCATGCCGCACTTGGGACAGCTGCCCGTACCGACCTGCCGAATCTCCGGATGCATCGGGCAGGTGTAGATCGTGCCCGCCGGCATCGGCGAATCGTTCGCAGGGCGCGCGTGATGATGTCCGTGCTTATGGTGTGAGCACGAACCGGTGTTCGCATGCCCATGCGACTCAGCCGCAGCGATGGAGGATGCCGGCTCGCGCGCGCTCGTCGATGAGCAGCACGAAGCTTCCGACTCGGCCGCGCTCGTCGACGAGCAGCACGTGTTGGATGATGGCGCGGCTGGCGCCGACGAGCAGCACGTGTTGGATGATGGTGCGGCCGGCGCCGACGAGCAGCACGAAGCGGTGCCGGCCTGGGCGGCCGAATGGTGCTTGATGTTTGCAGGCGACGGCGCGTGCTTGGTCGCACGGGAGCAGCACGACTTCTCAGCTGCGCTGTCGTTCTTCGAGCCTGAATGATGATGCTGATGCTTGGACATATTCACTCCGCCGGCGGCAGCCCGGCGAGATCTGCGAGGATGGGACATTCCGGTCGGGCGTCGCCGTGACAATGCTGTGCCAGCTCGGCCAGCGCCGCGCGCATGGACTGCAACTCGGCGATCTTGTGATCGAGGTCCGAGATATGTTTCATCGCGAGTCGCTTCACCTGCTCGCTGGCACGACGCTGATTGCGCCACAGCCCGAGCAGGGTCCCGATCTCTTCCATCGAAAAGCCGAGCCCCCGCGCGCGGCGGATGAAACGTAACGTATGAATATCCGCGGCCGAGTAGACGCGATAGTCGCCTGCCGTGCGCGCGGCCTTGGGAATCAGCTCCAGCGCCTCATAGTGCCGGATCATCTTCGGGGTGATCCCCGAGAGTTCGGCGGCCTTGCCGATACTGTAAAAACCCTGATCTTTGGCTTCGGCCAATTCCGCTCGCGCTTTGACTGCAGGCATGACGACACTCGCTCGTAACACGCCTGCATGATGAACCTTGCCATGATGGTAAGGTCAAGTCGTTAGAAAATCCGACGTTCGCCCTCCGACATCCAGGAGTGGTTAAACTCACCACGCAGCGGTGAAACAAACAAGAAGTGATGGCGCAGCGGCGGTGGCCACGTGCGCACGGAGGGAGTCACGGTGCTGAATTCAGTGTGGCGTGTCTGCGTCGGCATGTTCGCCTGTGCGCTCGGCCTGGGCACCGCCAAGGCCGCGACCGGCGATTGGGACACTTCCTATGCTTCAGGCGGGCGCCTGCCGCTCACGGTCGCGGGGTATTCGTTCGACGTCCAGGACTGGCAGGCGATGCCCGACGGCCGGATCGTCATC
Source organism: Pseudomonadota bacterium (assembly GCA_023391815.1). Taxonomy (GTDB): domain Bacteria; phylum Pseudomonadota; class Gammaproteobacteria; order Steroidobacterales; family Steroidobacteraceae; genus Steroidobacter. The sequence continues at coordinate 57,516 of JAEWAF010000095.1, read as the reverse complement.
ATCGGTCAACTGAACGACGAGCCGAGCGGCTTTCCCTTCGGCGATCACCTGATCGCGCGGCTCAATCCGGATGGAACGCCCGATACCAGTTTCGATGGCGACGGTGTCATGTTGATCGATCAGCCCGACTTCGGCATGCGCGGGCTGGAGTTCGCGGTATTGGGCGACGGCCGGCTGCTGCTCTCTCTGCCGGGCTACAACCCTTTGAATCAATTCGATCGCGTACGAGTCACCCGGCTCAACGTGGACGGCTCGCTCGACACGACCTTCGGCACCGGCGGCAATCTTTTCATCTTCGATCCGCGCTGGGTACAGAACCCGCATCTGGCGATGGCGCCCGATGGCTCGGCTATCGTCGCCGCACGGCTCGGCGACTGGATGACGAATCCCAGCATTCTGGTCGCGAAAATCACCAGTGCGGGCACGCCCGATCCCGCCTTTGGCGTCGGCGGCCGAGTGGTCATCGATGCGCCAGTCGGCAACCTCGAGGCGTACGTGGTACGGGTGCAGGGGGACGGCCGCGTCGTTCTGGGAGGCATTCTAGGGACGCTGAACAACTGGGTTCCCTTTGTCACGCGACTGACGAGCACTGGGCAACTCGATACCACCTTCGGCATCGGCGGCTTCTCGATCCTGTCGTTCCTCGATGGTCAGGGCTATGTCGCGGATGTGGCGCCGACGGCGAACGGCAAGATCTTCGTAGCAGCCCAGCAAGCCGATAGGGCCGGCGTGGATCAGCATTACATCGCTCGCTTGAATGCCGATGGCACGCCGGATGTCGGCTTCGGCAGCGGCGGTCGGAACATGCTGGGCGCGGGCACTTCGATCGCTTCTCTGCTCGCGGAATCCGACGGCAAGGTACTTGCGGCCGGCAGGACCACCGACTTGGGCATGGGATCGGCGTTGCTTGCTCGCTATAACAGCGATGGCTCGCCGGATGTGACATTCGGCCTGCGCGGTCGCAGCCAGACCGATTTCAGCGAAGGCGCGAGTCCGATTCTCGCCGGGTTGAAACGGCTGCGCCGGGATGCCGATGGCGCTTATCGAGCCTTGGTCTCGGGTGGACAAATCGGGCCCGCTTATGGCCTTGCCCGCTTCGCCGCGGGCGGCACGCACCCCGGATCGATCGGCATTCGCAGCAGCTACGAGACCAACGGCGATGGCATCGCAAGATTTCCGGAAATGGACTATGCCTGGCCGCTGGTGCTCTACCGGTCCGGCGGCACCGACGGTGCCGTGAGCGTTCAGTATCGGATCGTGGGTCAGACCGCGACCGCGGGTCAGGACTTTGTCGGCGACACCGCCACGGTGACATTCAACGAGGGCGAAGTAAGGAAGGTCATCTATCTGCAAACGCTCGATGACGCCATTCTCGACTCTGGCGAGACGTTTTATGTCGAGCTGTTCGCGCCCACCGGTGGCGCGCAGTTGTCTCGCTCCCGGATGAATGGCCTGTTCTATAACGACAACGACATAGCATCGGTCATCGGCTTCACCACGACGATTGTTTACAGCGTCGAGAATTCGGGAAGCGCGCGGTTGCTGGTCCAGCGCACGGGCGAGATGAGCCAGCCGGTGACGGTGAGCTATGCGCTCACTGCGAGCGGGGCCACCGCGGGGACTGACTACAACGGCAGTCCGGGCACGGTCAGTTGGGCCGCGAACGAAGGAGGAATTCGCGTGGTCGACATTCCCTTGCTCGACGATGCCATCGTCGAGACCAATGAGGGCGTCGTCGTCACGCTCAGCAGCTCGACTTCCGACGTGACCATCAGTCCACAGGGCAGGACGGCGAGCGTGGTCATCGTCGATGATGACGATACGGCGGCCACTCCTTCGATCGGATTCAAAACCAGCATGGTCACAGTGACGGAAGGGGTGCCGGTCGTCACGCTCGAAGTGCAGCGCTTTGGCAATGTTTCCCAGGCGCTCTCGGCGACCTGGAACACAACCCAGACGACGCAGAACGTCACTGCGACCGCCGGACAGGACTTCACGCATGCCAATGGCGTGCTCAACTGGGCTGCCGGCGATGCCACACCAAAGACCTTCACGGTTCCCATCCTGGATGACTCGGCAGCGGAACGTCCCGAGGCGTTTTTTGTAAACATCTTCCCGGCCGCATCGGCGGACAGCCGCAACGGTGGTTACGCGCAGGTCCTGATTCTCGACAACGAACCCGCGGACGCGCAACCGACGATCAGCATCACACCGAGCACCAGCTTCGCGGAAAGCGTCGGCGTTGCGATGCTCACACTGTCGTTGAGCAGCGTGCCCGCGATCGACGTGAGCGTGAACTACACGTTCGAATATGGGACGGCTACCAGTGGTGACATTGTCGTGGCCTCGGGCACCAGCAGATGGAACGCAGGGGATGCCTCGCCGAAGCAGATCGGGATCAATATCACGAATGACGCTCGCGACGAAGTCGACGAGACGTTCTCAGTGTCGCTTTCGGGTGCGCAGGGCGCGCGGATTGGTGCGGCCTCGGTTCAGTACACCATCGTGGATGACGATCCAACGCCGGCAGGACAGAGTGGGCCCGTCGCGCAAGGCTTGCAGGTGCAGTCGTCGATCAGTGTCGGTGAGGGCGAGCGCTTCGTCCGTCTCAGAGTGTCCCGCGTGGGTGACACTGGTGGGCAGCTGATCGCCTCCGGTGTGGTCGCGTCGGGGACTGCAAGCTGGCCGGACGATTTCGCCTCGACCTTCGCTTCTCTCTCCTGGGCGGACGGTGAAGGCGGCGAGAAGCAGCTCGATATCCAGCTCAACGGCGATCAGCAGGCCGAGCCGAACGAAACATTCACCGTACGGTTCATGCCTCGAATCAATTTTGTGCCGCTCGCCGAGGTGAGCACGATGGTGACCATCGTCGACGACGATGCAGGCGGCGGCGTGCCCGCGACCGTGGAGTTCATGAGCGCCACTCAATCGGTCAGTGAAAACGCCACCTTGGTGACGTTGCAGGTGGCGCGGTCCGGCAATACGTCGATCGCATCGAGCGTCGATTTCACCACCGTCGCCGGAACGGCCACCACTGCCGATTTCACGGCCGCGACAGGAACGCTGACCTGGGGCGCGAACGACACATCGATCAAGCTGATCACTATCACGCTGACGCCCGATTCCAGCGACGAGCCCGACGAGAGTTTCAGCGTGACGTTACGAAATCCTTCGGCAGGCACGCAGCTGGGTACCGCCAGCGCGACTGTGACGATTGTGGATGACGATGGCGCGCAGTCCGGGAATCGACCGAGTTCGGGCCGTGGAGGTGGCGGCGAGGAGAGCCTGATCGCTCTGCTGCTCTGGGCGATGCTCGTCCGCCTGCGCCGGCGAGCAATGATTCGCAGGTAGGGAGCGATGGCAGGGCGGAGCCGCTTGCCCCGTGCGCCGTTCGATCTTCAAGCGCGAGTGGATCTTGCGGCCCCTCTCAGATCGGAGAGGGGCCGCTTCGATACTTACTGAATCGTAAACACCAGCGTCGAATTGCCGCGACGAATGGTCAACGCGAACGCCGTCGCGCCATTCACCGCCTGACGCAACTGCTCGACCGTGCTGATGCGCACGCGGCCGATCGCCAGGATCACGTCGTTCGCGCGCAGGCCCGCCTGCTGAGCCGGGCTGCCGTCAATCACGTTCTCGACCAGCACGCCCGCATTGTTTGCAGCGTTGGTCAGCGCGGCGCCTTCGAGCGCCGGGTGAATCTGTGCGGCGCCTTCGGCATCGGCGCCATCGCGCTCGCCGATCACGGCGCTCACTCGACGCGGCTTGCCTTCGCGAATCAAACCGAGCTCGACTTTCTCGCCGATGCGCAGCAGGCCGATGGTGTTTCTCAGCTCGCCGGCGTTGGCGACATTGCGACCGTTGATCGAGGTGATGACGTCGCCTGCCTTGATGCCCGCCTTGTCGGCCGGGGAGCCTTCGATCACCTGTGAGACCAGCGCGCCGCGCGCATTGTCGAGACCGAGGTTCTCAGCGATGCCGGGCGTGAAGTTGTTGGAGAGCTGCACGCCCAGCATGCCGCGCTTCACTTCACCGTACTGGACCAGCTGTGCCATCACGGCCTTCACCATGTTGGAAGGAATGGCGAAGCCGATGCCGATGTTGCCGCCGCTACCGGAGAAGATCGCGGTGTTGACGCCGACCAGCTGACCTTTCAAATCCACCAGCGCGCCGCCGGAGTTGCCCGGATTGATGGGCGCGTCGGTCTGGATGAAGTCCTGGTACGACTCAGGATTGTTGTCCGAACGGCCGAGCGCGCTGATGATGCCGGAGGTAACGGTGTGGCTCAGCGCGAACGGATTGCCGATCGCGAGCACGAAATCGCCCACCTCGGCCTTGGAAGAATCCGCCAGCGGCATCTCGACCAGGTTCTTGGTCGGGACCTTCAACACCGCCACATCCGACGCCTTGTCCCGACCGACGATCTCGGCCTTCACCTGCCGGTCATCGAGCAGGGTCACGGTGATCTCATCGGCGTTCTCGATCACGTGCGCGTTGGTGATGATGTAGCCGTTCTTGGCATCGACGATCACGCCCGAGCCGGCGCTCTGGAATTGCCGCTCTCGCGGCCCCACATCTGGAGCATCGAAGAAGCGGCGGAAGAACGGATCTTCCAGCAACGGATTGCGCGGCCGCTGTTCCCGAACCGTGCCGCGCGTGGCGATGTTCACCACCGCCGGTGAAGCCTTTTTGACGATGGGTGCCAGCGACGGCACCGGCGTGTCCCCGACCTTTTCCGGCAGCTGTGCGGCGGCACCCACGTTGTGGAGCAGAGCCGTCGCGGCCAACAGCGCGTAAACCTGTCTCATGAAGCGATCCTACTGTGGAGCATGAAGGCGGCTCGCGGCCGCCGTTTGCGAAGACAATGGTTGATGGTTGTGGGTCGATGCCCGGCACCGGATTCTATGAGCAATCCGGGTGGTTTGGCATTTCGACGCCCGCTGCCGCGATGGATTGATGCCGAGCGAACACCCTGTGCACAGCCCGGTGAGCACCGTGTGGATAACTTGTGGGCTTACAGTTGATCCCGGGTGGACACAAGATATTGTGGTTTGGTGCGTTTGCGGAGATACTGGCGACCTCTTTTCGGCGGCGCCGAAATCCTCCCGCAAAACTTCGCAAGCCCTTGAACTATACGGGCTTTCCGAGCCTATTTTTCGCAGGAGGGTTTCTTGACGGCTTCAGATGGCAGGTCTAGGCTTGTGCCCCTGACACAATATGTAGTGTCTCGCCGCGGAAAGAAAAACATGACCGGCGAGATCATTGCGCAGGTCAGAAATGGACCGCCAGCCAGGGCTTGAAGGGGCCCGGGCTGGGGGGAGTTAGGGGACGTCAGTTGGGGACGATTGGCTCCCGCTCGCAATCCGGAGTTCCTTGCCGGCATGAAGACCGCAATCAAACTTGAACCCATGGATGTCAACAGCATTCCGTTCCAGGAAGCCTCGCTGGATATCTGGGACAAAAAATATCGACTCTCCGCGAAAGACGGCACGCCCGTCGATCGCTCCATGGACGACACCTATAAACGGGTCGCCCGTGCGCTCGCCGACGTCGAAAAAGAAGACGTCCGCGACCAATGGTACGAGCAGTTCCTGTGGGCCCTGCGCAAGGGCGCGATCCCGGCGGGCCGCGTCACTTCGAACGCCGGCGCGCTGGAGCACAAGCCTGCTACCTCCACCATCAACTGCACCGTGTCCGGGACCATTCTGGACTCGATGGATGACATTCTCGCGAAGGTCCACGAAGCGGGCCTGACGCTGAAGGCCGGCTGCGGCATCGGTTACGAATTCTCGACCATGCGCCCCAAAGGTGCGTATGTCTCCGGCGCCGGCGCATACACGTCGGGCCCGCTCTCGTTCATGGATATCTACGACAAGATGTGCTTCACCGTTTCGTCGGCCGGCGGCCGTCGTGGCGCGCAGATGGGCACGTTCGATATCGGTCATCCGGACGCGATGGATTTCATTCGCGCCAAGCGCGAGGCCGGCCGCCTGCGTCAATTCAATCTGTCGCTGCTGATCACCGACGAATTCGTCGAAGCGGTGAAGAAGGATCAGGACTGGCAGCTGGCCTTCCCGGTGAGCCAGCGCGAGCTGGAAGGCGGCGAGAATCTGCAGGATCCCACCAAGTATGTGTGGCGCGAGTGGCCGACCAAGGAAGGCTATGTCGTGAACGAGACCGGCCTGGTCTGCTGCAAGATCTATAAGACGCTGCCGGCCAAGCGCATGTGGGACGTGATCATGTCGTCCACCTACGACTTCGCCGAGCCGGGCTTCGTGCTCATCGACAAAGTCAATGAAATGAACAACAACTGGTGGTGCGAAAACATTCGCGCGACCAACCCCTGCGGCGAGCAGCCACTGCCGCCGTATGGCTCGTGCCTGCTCGGCTCCATCAATCTGACGCGCTTCGTGCTCGATCCCTTCACCGAAGATGCGCGTTTCGATTGGGAAGAGTTCCGGAAGTGCGTGAAGGTCTTCACGCGCATGCTCGACAACGTGGTCGAGATCAACGGTCTGCCGCTCGGTCAGCAGCGCGATGAGATCATGCGCAAGCGCCGCCATGGCATGGGCTTCCTGGGCCTGGGCTCGGCGATCACCATGCAATGCATGAAGTACGGCTCGAAGAAGTCCGTCGCTTTCACTCAGAACGTGTCGCGCGAAATGGCGCTCGCGGGCTGGGAAGCGGGACTGGAGCTGGCGCGTGAGAAGGGCCCTGCCCCGATCATGGTCGAAGAGTTCGAAGTGACTGCGGAGATGCTCCGCAAACGTCCTGAAATGGTGAAGGACGGCTGGCGCGTCGGTCAGAAGATTCACGGCCGCACCTTGCACGCCAAGTACAGCCGTTACATGCAGCGTGTCGCCGAAGCGGCGCCGGAGCTGGTCGATGAGCTCGCCGAAGTGGGCGCGCGCTTCACGCACCACAGCTCGATCGCGCCGACCGGCACGATTTCGCTGTCGCTGGCGAACAATGCCTCGAATGGTATCGAGCCCTCGTTTGCTCACCATTACTTCCGCAATGTCATTCGCGAAGGCAAGAAGACCAAGGAGAAGATCGACGTGTTCTCCTTCGAGCTGCTGGCCTACCGCGAGCTGATCAATCCGCGCGCGATGCCGAACTCGACCAATCCGGCCGAGAAGCTGCCCGACTACTTCACGACGGCGGACCACATCACGCCGAAGGAACATGTCGATATTCAGGCGGCCTCGCAGCTGTGGATCGACTCCTCGATCTCCAAGACGGCGAACGTGCCGACGGATTATCCGTACGAGGATTTCAAGAACATTTATCTGTATGCCTACGAGCAGGGCCTGAAGGGCTGCACCACGTTTCGGTTCAACCCCGAAGCGTTCCAGGGCGTGCTGGTCAAGGAAGAGGACCTGAAGAACACGACGTACGTGTTCACGCTCGAAGACGGCACCGAAGTGAAGGTGCGTGGCGACGAAGAGATCGAGTACGACGGCGAGAAGCACACCGCCGCCAACCTCTTCGACGCGCTCAAAGAAGGCTACTACGGAAAATTCTAACGAGTCGTTGCTGCGTGCCCGAGTTTTGCATCGGGGCGCGGCCACGCTTGAAGCAGGTTGAAACCATGAGCTCCAAGATCGACAAGAAAATCGTCAAGTACCGGGTCGAGAAGCCCGAGGACAAAGCGGCGGCTGAAAAAGCTGCCGCCGAAGCCGCGCAGGTCAAGGAACGCGAGAAGGAATCGAACGTCGTCTGGATGCACGAGAAAGTCGAGCGTCCCGACGTGCTGATCGGCTCGACCTACAAGATCAAGACGCCGGTGTCCGATCACGCCATGTACGTGACCATCAACGACATCATCCTGAACGAAGGCACCCGCCACGAGCAGCGCCGGCCGTTCGAGATTTTCATCAACTCCAAGAACCTGGATCATTTCCAATGGATCGTGGCGTTGACGCGTATTCTCTCGGCCGTGTTCCGCAAGGGCGGCGACGTGACCTTCTTGGTGGACGAGATGAAGGCCGTGTTCGATCCTCGCGGCGGCTACTGGCAGTCGGGCGGCAAGTTCATGCCGTCCATCATCGCCGAGCTCGGCTACGTGGTCGAAAAACATCTGCAGACCATCGGCCTGCTGAAGAAGCCGGAGATGGAAGAGGAGCGCAAGAAGCTCATCGAGGAAAAAAAGGCCGAGTACGAAGCGCGCAACAAGCAGGTCGACGCCTTCGCCAAGAGCCACTTCCCCGAAGGCGCGCAACTGTGCTCCAAGTGCAGCACCACCGCGGTGGTGCTGATGGACGGCTGCATGACGTGTTTGAACTGCGGCGATTCGAAGTGCGGATGAGCGCGCGCGCCTGACTGTTCTTCCGATATGAGATTTGTTTGACGGCCTTGGGGACTAACCCGCGCCGACCACCTGCGCCCCGCTTCGAGCGGGGCGTTTTCTTTTTCAGCGGACCTCGCGTACCGTCACGCACATGACGCTGAAACTCCTGACGCTGAACATCGAACACGATCGTCACCTCGACCGGGTCGCGCAGACGATTGCCACGCACGTGCCCGACATCGTGTGTTTACAGGAGGTGTTCGAGAAAGACTGCGCGGCGCTCGCGGCGGTGGGTGGCTACCAGGTGAAGTACGCCATCAGCGCGCTCATGCCGGAGAGAAGTGGAGGAGGTACCAGCCCGCGCAGTTGGGGTGTGGCCGTGCTTACTCGAGTGCCGGTGCATGCTCAAACCGTCGCTTACTATGCCGATGACCCAGCCATCCGTATCTTCAAGGAGCCGAACGATCCGCGGCGGCTGGTGGTCATGACCGAGCTCCTGCACGAAGGGCGGAGCTATAAGATCGGCACCACGCATTTCACCTGGTCGATGAACGGCGAAACGACCGATGAGCAGCGCGCGGACTTCGCGAGGCTCAAACAAGTACTGCAGCCCTATCCCGACTATGTGCTATGTGGCGACTTCAACGCGCCCCGCGGCAGAGAAATGTTCGGTTTGTTCACGGGCGAGTTGGGGCTCATCGATCACTTACCCGCCGATGTCACCACCACGATCGACCCTCAGTTCCACAGCGCCGGCGCGCTGGAGCTCGCGGTCGACACGATCTTCTCGACCCCGGAGTATCGGCTGACCCAGGTCCAGGTGCTGGAGGGAATCAGCGATCACAAAGGAATATTGGCGACAGTCGAGCGATAAGTTACCCGTTAGCCGGGTCGTTGCTGGATGAATCCCACTTGATCTCGTAGCGCGCCGAGCGGCCTGCACCGACCAGCGCCAATATTCCTTTCTGAACCAGATTCGCGAGATCGCGCTGCGCGGTGGCCGGGCTCGTTTTCGCGATGCTGACGTATTTGCCGTTCGTCATGCCGGCTTCGAAACCGCCGCGACCTTCGTCGAGCAACAGATTCACGACTTTGCGCTGACGATCGTTCATCGGCTGCGCGCCGTGCGCCACCCAGAACTTCGCTTTGTCCAGCACTTTGCCGATTGCGACTGCGCTCGACTTAGCAGCGGCTTCAACCTGGCGGGCGAAGAAGATCAGCCATTCGGTAGCGTCGAGATCGCCTCGCGACGCCCGCTCGAGAGCGGCGTAGTACTCCTGGCGTTCGCTGTAGAGTTGCGCTGAGAGGCTATACAGTCGAACCGGCCGTTTTTCATCCTGCGCAAGCGCCCTGTCCAGCAAGGCGCGACCGACGCAGCCATTCCCATCCTCGTATGGATGCAAGACTTCGAACCACAGATGGGCAAGGCCCGCGCGCACGAGTCCGTCGAGCTCAAAAGACTCTTCGTTGAACCAATCGAGGAATGTTTCTAGCTGAGCTTCGAGTCCCTCCGGCGGAGGTGCTTCGTAATGCACGCGCTCGCGCTGATGAGGGCCGGAGACGATACGCATCGGCGCGTCACCGCGCAGTTGTCCGACGCGGATCTCGTGCAAACCGGAACGCCCTGTCGGAAAAAGCGCGGCCTGCCAGCCGTTCAGATGATCCACGGTGAGGGTCTTCTGATAATTCTGAGTCGCATCCTGCAATACATCGATCAGGCCTTCCACGGCGCGCGGCGTCGGTGCGGCTTTGTTACTTTCGAGCTGGATCCCGAGGCGACGTGCGATCGAGCTGCGCAGCGCCTCGAGGTCGAGTCGCTCGCCTTCAATGGCGCTCGTATTGAATCCCTCAAGCATCAAAAGTTCTGCTTGCGCACGGGTACCGAGCGAGGAGGTAAGAACTTGAGCCCGTCCCACCGCTTCTCCCTGCGCCTTGCGAGCGGCGGCAAGGGGTGCCGCGAGCTCTGCCGCGTCGAAACGCCAAGCCGGCCAGTCCTGCTGCTGCCACACCCACTTGAGTCGATCCGCCATGGTTTTCACCTCACCCTGTGAGGCGATTATGCCTCACTTACGGCAATCACCTCAACGAATGAGGTGATTGAATGGCATAATCACCTCATTTGAGGACCGACGGAGGCAGGTGGGGCATGGAGATCGACACGGCGGCCCTGGCGGCGAACATGCGCACTCTGGTTCTGATTCTCGACCTCGCGGGCACTTTCGTCTTTGCGCTGGCCGGTGCGACGGCGGCGGCGCGGAAGCAGTTGGATATCTTTGGCGTCCTGGTGCTCGCGTTCGCGGCCGCCTGCGCGGGCGGCATCGTGCGTGATGTTTTGATTGGGGCCACGCCGCCGGCTTCGATCAGCGACTGGCGATTCCTGGCGACATCGATGCTCGCGGGTGGGATTGCTTTCAAGTGGCACGCAGCCATCGAGCGCATGGCCAATCCGGTGCGAATGTTCGATGCCGCCGGTCTTGCGTTGTTTGCAGTCGCCGGCACGCAGAAAGCGCTCGCGTACGAGCTCAATCCCGTGATGGCGGCGCTGCTCGGCATGCTCACTGGCATCGGGGGAGGCGTCGTTCGCGATGTGTTGCTGGCGCAGGTTCCGCTCGTGTTGCGTGCTGAGTTGTATGCGGTGGCGGCGTTGGGTGGCGCGACGGTCGTTGTATTGGGCGATCAGTTCGGCGCGCCGCCGGTGCCTGCGGCGCTTTGTGGAGCCGCGTTCTGCTTTGTGTTGCGCGTGTTGGCAATCAAGCGGGGCTGGCAATTGCCGAAGGCGCTTCAACACCCGCCGCAAAGTCCTCGCGACGATTCTCAGCGATAGCAGCCGTCACTCGATCCGACGCTTGACCAGTTCTTCGCCCGAGGCCTGCAGTTTGGCCGCGGTCCGGCTCTTGTGTTTGAGCGCCAGAAAAACGAACAACGCATCGATCAACGCCAGCTGCGTGACGCGCGAGGCGAGCGGCGCCTGGAAATATTTGATCTCGCTCGGTGTCGCATACAAACAATAATCGCTGTGGCTGGTGATCGGCGACTTCATGGCGTTGGTCAGGCCGATGGTCGTCGCGCCCTTCGCCTTGGCAACCTCCAGGCATTCCACCGTTTCGCGCGTCGTGCCCGATAGCGAAATGCCGATGGCGACATCGCCCTTCTCGAGCTGAGTGGCCGCGATCAGCTGGATGTGCGAGTCGAAGTGCGCCGACGCCTGCAAGCCGAGCAGCAGGAATTTGCAGTACGCCGTATGCGCCACGGGATAGGACAAGCCGATCGAGAACAGCTCCACCCGACGGCTCTTATCAATGGCCTGCGCGATCTTCTCGAACTGCGCCGGCGGATTGATCTGCAGCGTCTCGGTCAGGCTTTGCGCGTGAACCTGAAACACCTTCTCCAGCAGCGTGCCGCTTTCCTGGGTTTGTCCGGCCGGCAAGCCCGACTGCGCCAGATCCCGGGCTAGCGCGATCTTGAACTCGGCGAAGCCGGTGAGTCCGACGCGACGACAGAACGCCACGATGGCGCCAACGCTGGCCCCACAGTCGTCCTTCAACTGCGCGATCGAGGACGTGATGACCCGCTCCGGGTCGGCGAGCACACAGTCCGCAATCAACCGGTCTGTCGGATTGAGGGACGCGAGGATCCCTTTGATATAGGTCAGCAACGGCCGCCGGCTGTCGCCGAGCGTATCAGTCGATGCCTTGGTGGATGAGTTCTTGCGCCGCACACGCACATTCTATGAGCAGCCTTGACAGGGCACCAGCGGCCGCGTAGTTTTGAATCAAGTTCATACACAGTACAACATTTGTGAATTTAATTCAGTCGTAGCTCGAGGCTGATTCACAGAGGTTTTCCTTCGGTCCTTTCCGAATCACGGGTTCATTTCATGTCGCTCGAATCGATCAATCGCCTGATGCAACACGCCCGCCATCACGACTATGCGCTCGGCTATTTCGAGAGCTGGAGCCTGGAATCCGTGCAGGGGGTGATCGATGCGGCCGAGGCGACCCGCTCGCCCATCATCATCGGCTTCAATGGCGAATGGCTGGCCGAGCGCCAGAACGCGTCGGCTCAAGAACTGCGTCTTTATGCCGCGCTCGGCAAGGCGGCGGCCGAGCAAGCCGACGTGCCGGTGGGTTTCATATTCAATGAATGTCCGAACGATGCCTGGGTCGAGCAGGCCATCGGCGCCGGGTTCAACCTGGTGATGCCTGCCGATCCACATGCGCCGCTGGAGGATTACACCCGTCGTGTGAAACGACTCACCGCGTTGGCCCATAGCCGCCAGGTCGCGGTCGAAGCTGACTTCGAAGCTGACGATCTGGACACCGCCGCTTACGCCGAAGGCGCCGCGAAGTTCGTGGCGGAGACCGGCGTCGATCTGCTCGCGGTCAGCGTCGGCAACGAAGAAATCAAATTGCAGGGCCGCGTGCCGCTCGATTTGAGTCGTCTGGAAGCGGTCGGTCGCGCGCTCGATGTGCCGCTGGTGTTACACGGTGGCACCGGCATCGAGGACGACTCGATCAGGGCCGCCATCCATCTGGGTGTCCGGAAGATCAACTACGGCACCTATATGAAACAAAAGTATCTTCGAGTGATCCGGGAGGCGCTGGCCACCGCCGAGCCGAACCCGCATGCATTGCTCGGCGACGGCAGCGACACCGACCTGATGGTCATCGGTCGTCACGTCGTGAAAGACGCGGTGCTCGAGCGCATCGAGCTTCTCGGGTGCTGCGGCAGGGCGTGAACCATGCCTGACGTGGGCTGTGCAGGACTTCTGGTCGAAGACACATTCTGCGGTCCGCTCGCGGCCCTGCCACCCGCGGGATCGTTGGTGGCACTCGATGACATGCCGGTGCGTGCCGGCGGTTGTGCCGCCAATGTGGCCATCGATCTGGCCAAGCAGGGCATCGCGGTCGACCTCGCCGGTTGTGTCGGGCGCGACGGCTCCGCCGACGCGTTGTTGAAAACATTCGCGAAACACGACGTCGGTTCATCGCGAGTGGTGCGTGTCGATCAGTATCCGACCAGCCGCACCATCATTCTTTTGATCGAAGGGCAGGACCGCCGCTATCTGCATGTGATCGGCGCCAACAGCGCGTTCACCATCGACCAGATCTCACATCAGTGGCTGTCGTCGCTGAAGGTGTTCTATCTCGGCGGCCTGTTTGCTCTGCCGGGCATCGAGTTCTCGAAGCTCGCGGCGTTGTTGGCGTTCTGTCGCGAAGCCAAGGTCAAGACCGTCGTGGACGTGGTGGTTCCCGAAGGCCAAGGGGGCGTGGCGGCCCTGAGATCGCTGCTGCCACTCATCGATGTGTTCCTGCCGAACGACGATGAGGCCCGTGCCTTCACCGGGCTCTCCGATCCGTTCGATCAAGTGCGCGCGCTCACCGATGCCGGTGCGAATACGGTCATCGTCACTCGCGGCGGGCTCGGTTCCGTCGCCGCCCGAGATGGAAAGATGTGGACCTGCGGTGCTTACAGCATGAACGTGGTCGATCCGTCCGGCTCCGGTGATGCATTCACCTCAGGCGTGATTCGCAGCCTGCTGCAAGGCTGGGATTTGCCACAAACCCTTCGATACGCGAGCGCCGTGGGCGCGTCGGCCACGAGAGCGGCGGGCACGACCGATTCGGTCTTCACCGCCGCCGAAGCCGAAGCCTTTGCGATCGAGCATCCGCTGACTGTCACCGAGGTTCGTTGAGTATGGATGTGAATATGAAGATGCCCGATCTCGCCACCAACGACGGCGTGGAGTTGGGCATCACCCGCTGGCTCGCCAATGAGGGCGACGCCGTGAAGCGTGGGCAAGCGTTGCTCGAGATCGAGACCGACAAAGCCGTTCAGGAAGTGGAGTGCATCGCCAACGGCACTCTCAAGACCATTCATGTGTCGCCCGGCCAGAAAGTTCCGGTCGGCACCATCATCGCGACGATCAAGGTGAGCTGATGTCAGGTTACGACCGCAAGTTCCTGCTGGAGCTGTACGAGCGGATGCTGCTGATCCGCGAATTCGAGGATACGGTCAAGTTTCTGTTCCTCGAAGGCACCATGCCCGGGACCATTCATCAATGTCAGGGGCAAGAGGCGACGGCCGTCGGCGTGTGCGCAGCGCTTGCAACGGATGACTGGATCACCTCGACGTTTCGTGGCCACGGGCATGCGCTTGCGAAGGGGCTCGCGCCTCAAGAGTTGATGGACGAATTGTTCGGCGCCGAGACCGGTTGTTGTAAAGGCCGCGGCGGTTCGATGCACGTCGGTAACATGAGCAAGGGGATGGTCCCCGGGATCGCCATCGTGGCGGGTGGCATTCCGCTGGCGGCCGGCATGGCGCTGTCATTCAAGATGGAAAACAAGCCGCATGTAGTGGCGTCCTTCTTCGGTGACGGCGCCATTGCCGAGGGCGCGTTCCATGAAGGCGTCAACATGGCGGCGATCTGGAATCTGCCGCTGATCCTGGTCTGCGAAAACAATCTGTACGGTGCGTCGACGCACGTGGATCTGGTGATGAAGAACTCGCGCATCTCCGATCGCGCGAAGTCCTATGGATTCCGCGGTGAAACGGTGGACGGCAACGATGTGCTCGCCGTGTATGAAGCCGCGCAGAAGGCGGTCGCCGACTGTCGTGCCGGCCAGGGGCCGGTGCTGCTCGAGTTGCTGACCTATCGTCGCACCGGGCATTCGCGTCGCGACCCGTGTCATTACCAGCCCAAGGATGAGCGCGAGGCATGGGCGCAACGCGATCCGATCGAGCGCTTCGCGGCGAAGGCTCAAATCACCGCGGAAGAACATGAGCTCATCAATACGCGCATTCAGAAGCTGCTCGCCGAATGTGTGGAGCGAGCCAAGGTCGCGCCACATCCGAGCGCGAGCGACCTGACCGATTACGTTTTTGTCGAGGCGCCGCCGCGGCCCTCCGCTCTCAATGTACAGAACCCCGTCGTGAGCGCAGGGGGTTCAACGCGGCGTCTCGGCATCGCCGAAGCATTGCGCGAAGGGATCGCCGAAGAAATGGAGGCCGATCCGCGCGTGTTCTGTATCGGTGAAGACATCGGGGTTCCCGGAGGTTGGGGCGGGGCGTTCACGGTGACGCTCGGGCTGGAGAAGAAGTTCTCCGAACGGATGATCAACACGCCGATCGCGGAGCTCGGATTCTTCGGTCTGGCCACCGGGGCGGCCATGATGGGCATGCGGCCCATCGCCGACGTGCAGTATGGCGACTTCCTGTTCCTGGCCAGCGACCAGATCATCAATAACGCGGCCAAGCTGCGTTACATGTCCGGCGGAACCCTCAGTGTTCCGTTAGTGATGCGTGCACCGGTCGGCGCGACCGGACGCGGCTCGCAGCACGCTCAAAACATGGAGCGTTATTTCACCGGCGTGCCGGGCCTGAAAGTGGTCGCGCCCTCCAATGCATACGACGCCAAAGGTTTGTTGAAAGCCGCGCTTCGAGACGGCAACCCGGTGCTGATGTTCGAGCACAAGTTGTTGTACGGCTCCAAAGGCGCGCGTGCCGAAGGTGGCGCGGTCGACGCTTCGAGTGACATTCCCGCCGGAGACTATGTCGTGCCGCTCGGTAAGGCCGCGATCCGGCGCGAAGGCAAGAACGTGACGGTGCTTGCCTGGCTGCTGATGGTCCACTACGCGATGCAAACGGCGGACGAGCTCGATGCGGAAGTCATCGACGTGCGCAGCCTGTCGCCCATCGATTGGGAAACGATTGGCGCTTCAGTGCGCAAGACCGGCCGTGCCGTGATCGTGGAAGAAGGCCCGATCACCGGCGGTGTCGGTGCCGAAATCGCTGCCGGCATCGCCGAGCGCTGGCCGTCAGTGCGCGTGACTCGCGTCGCCTCGCCGGATGTTCCTGTTCCCTTCACGCCCGTGCTCGAGAACGCATATCGACCCGATGCGAATCGGATCGCCGCGGGCGTGCGCCAGATATTGGAGGAGAGCCATGGCTGATACAGACGGTCTCAAAGAAGCGAAGAACTTTCACGAAGACGTGCCCATGCGCACGCCGGGGTTCTTTCTGCGCGGCGCGGGCTCGCTCGACTGGGGCATGAAGAATCGCCTGGCGCGCATCTTCAATCCCGAAACGGCGCGCACCGTGATGCTCGCCATCGATCATGGTTACTTCCAAGGGCCGACGACCGGTCTGGAGCGCGTCGATCTGAATATCGTGCCGCTCATGCCGATGGCGGACGCGTTGATGCTCACGCGCGGCATCCTGCGAACGACGGTGCCGCCGGCCATCAACAAGCCCATCGTCATGCGTTGTAGCGGCGGTCCGAGCATTCTCAAGGAGCTCTCGAACGAGGAACTGGCGGTCGATATCGAAGACGCCATCCGCATGAATGTTTCGGCGCTGACTACGCAGGTGTTCATCGGCGGTCAGTTCGAGACGCACTCGGTGCACAACATGACGCGGCTCGTCGACATGGGCTTGCGCTATAGCATTCCCACGATGGCGGTTACCGCGGTCGGCAAAGAGTTGACGCGCGATGCTCAATATCTGCGTCTCGCCTGCCGCATCTGTGCCGAGCTGGGCGCGCAGATCGTGAAGACTTACTACTGCGCCGAAGGTTTCGAAACAGTCACCGCGTCGTGTCCGGTACCCATCGTGATGGCGGGTGGCAAGAAGTTGCCGGAGTTCGACGCGCTGACGATGGCGTACAACGCGATTCAGCGCGGCGCGGCCGGTGTCGACATGGGTCGAAACATTTTCCAGAGCGATGCGCCACGCGCCATGATGCAGGCCATTCACAAGGTCGTGCACAACGGTCTCAAGCCCAAGGAAGCGCACGAGCTGTTCCTGACCTTGAGAAGCGAAGAGTCGAAGGGTCACTGAGATGGCGCGATCACCCCTCGTCGATCGATTGCGGGCGTCCGCGCCTCAGATCAGCGTTGGGGTGCTCACCGCGGATTGGTTGACGCTCGGCGCGCAGATCAAGCTCATGGAAGAGGCGGGCGTCGAGCTGTTGCATTTCGATGTGATGGACGGCGTCTTCTGCCCGATGTTGACCCTGGGCGCACCCGTGGTCGCCGGGCTCAAAACGCGGATGCTCAAAGACGTGCATCTGATGATCGAAGATCCGCTCGGCAAGCTGGATTCGTTCGTCGCCGCCGGTGCCGACATCATCACCGTGCATGCGGAGTCGACGCGTCATATCCATCGTGTACTTCAAGCGCTCGGCAAGATGACGAATGCCAACGATCCGAATCGCGGCATCGTGCGGGGCATTGCCTTGAATCCCGGCACGCCGCTCGAAGCGATCGAGCCGCTGGCCGGCGAATTCGAGATGGTGCTGGTGCTGGCGGTGAATCCGGGCTGGGGCGGCCAGAAATTCATCGCGTCCACCTGCGAACGTGTCAAACGGCTGCGTGAAACCTTGGGCGATACGGCTTTGATCTGCGTGGACGGCGGCGTGACTCGCGACAACATAGAAAACATTGCCCGAATGGGCGCGGACATCATCGTCACCGGCAGCGCGGTCTTCGATGGCAAGGCGCCGTTGGAGAATGCCAGGCACATGATGGGCGTGTTGCGATGAAGAGCCTCTGGAACGATTCCGATGCGGCCCGCTTTCAAGGTTTGCTGGGGCAGCGCGTTTACACCTCACGCCTGCTCGGGCGCGATCCGTCTCTGGTGCTCCATGGTGGCGGCAACACTTCGGTCAAGCTGGTCGAGACCAATGTGTTCGGCGAGCCTGAAGACGTGCTGTATGTCAAAGGCCGTGGCGCCGACCTCGCCACGATCGATGCGACAGGGTTTTCGCCGTGTCGTTTGCGACGCTTGTTACGACTGGTGAGCCTTGGCGAGCTGTCGGACGAGCACATGGAAAGCGAGCTGAAGCTGTCGCTCACGCGCGCTTCCGCGCCGGCGCCTTCGGTGGAAACGCTGCTACATGCATTGCTGCCGCAGAAGTTCGTCGACCACACTCACGCCGACGCGCTCATAGCTGTCATGAACTCGCGCAATGGCTTCGAGCGATTGCAAGAGATCTATGGCTCGCAGGTCGTGATCATTCCGTACGCAATGCCCGGCTTCAAGCTGGTGCGTCTGTGTCGTGAGATTCTTGCCAAGGAGGCGACGCGCGAAACCATTGGCGTCGTCCTGATGCATCACGGTCTGTTCACCTTCGGCGAGACCGCGAAAGCTTCTTACGAGCGCATGATCGATTTGGTGTCGCTGGCCGAGCGCTATCTCGAGACGCAGGGAGCCGGCCGGTTCGAATGGGAGGCGCAAGGTTCGAAATCGCTGCCGCGTGCCGAGATTGCCTCGCTTCGTCGGGAAGTGAGTCATGTGGCGGGTGCGCCCATGGTGATGACGGTGCGCACAGATTCGCAAGCTCTGGGTTTTGCCCGGCGTCCCGACGTTACCGAGTTGTCACAACGGGGCGGCGTGACACCCGATCATGTGATTCGCACGAAGCGGGTGCCGATGGTCGGTCGCGACGTCGCCGCGTACGCGGCTGCGTATCAGGACTATGTGCGCGCTTACGTTGCAGGGCGCGCGTTAGCAGTGGTCGATCCGGCGCCACGTGTGATTCTCGATCCGGAGCTCGGCATGGCGGTGCTGGGTCGGAGCGCCGAGGATGCGAGCATCGCCGAAGACATCTATCGGCACACCATCGATATCATCATGAGCGCCGAGAAGCTGGGCGGTTGGAAGGCGCTGCCGGCGCGCGATTTCTTCGATGTCGAGTTCTGGGATCTGGAGCGGACCAAGCTTGCCAAACCCGATCCCGAGGCGACGTTTCTTGGTGAAGTTGCGCTGGTAACCGGCGCGGCGTCGGGCATCGGCAAAGCTTGCGTCGATGCGCTGCTGGCGCGTGGCGCGGCGGTGGTGGCGCTGGATGTTTCGCCCACCGTGACTCATCTGTACGACCGAAAGAGCTTCCTGGGGATCGAATGCGATCTCACGAGCGAGGAACAGATCGGCGCCGCCCTCGATCGCGCCGTGCGTGAGTTTGGTTCCATCGACATGCTGGTGCTGAACGCCGGCATTTTTCCAAAGAGCTGCCCGATCGCGGCGATGCCGACGGATGTCTGGCGTCGGACCATGAGTATCAATCTGGATTCGAATCTGGTCCTGATGCGGGAGTGTCACCCGCTGCTCAAGCTCGCGCCACGAGGCGGCAGAGTCGTGATCATCGGATCAAAAAATGTCGCCGCCCCTGGTCCTGGCGCCGCTGCTTATTCCGCCTCGAAGTCAGCGATGCAGCAGCTGGCGCGAGTCGCGGCGCTGGAGTGGGGCAGCGACGGCATTCGCGTGAACTGCGTTCATCCAAACGCGGTTTTCGATACAGCGATCTGGACGCCCGAGGTGCTCGCAGCCCGTGCGGCCTCGTACAAGCTGAGCGTTCAGGAATACAAAACAAACAACGTCCTCAAGGTCGAGGTCACGAGCAAAGACGTGGCGGAGCTCGCCGCCGAGCTGTGCGGGCCGCGGTTCTCCAGAACCACGGGCGCGCAGATCCCGGTGGATGGCGGCAACGAGCGAGTCATCTGAGACGAAGCGTCGGCCACTGGCGGCCGAGGGGGAACGATGAAACGATCCGAGATCAACGCGCTCATCGACGACGCGATCACACTCCTGCACGAGCATCAGATCCGCTTGCCGCCCTTCGCGTATTGGAGCCCGGCCGATTGGGCGACCAAAGGCGAGGAGTGCGACGAGATCCGTCAGTGCAAGCTCGGTTGGGATATCACCGATTTTGGCTCGGGAGATTTCGACAAAGTCGGCCTGGTCGTTTTCACCGTGCGCAACGGCCATCATCAAAAGGTGCCCTATAACAAGAAGCCCTATGCCGAGAAGCTCCTGGTGATACGCGAGAATCAGCACACGCCGATGCATCACCACATGCTCAAGTCCGAGGACATCATCTGTAAGTCCGGCGGCAAT
The DNA here is from genome assembly GCA_023391815.1 of Pseudomonadota bacterium. GTDB lineage: Bacteria > Pseudomonadota > Gammaproteobacteria > Steroidobacterales > Steroidobacteraceae > Steroidobacter. Next base: position 37,331 of record JAEWAF010000095.1, on the reverse strand, counting down.
CTGCTGATCCGTCTGTTCAATCGTGGCCAGGACGGCAAGCTCGCGGACTCCGATGTCGAGGTTTCGCTGGACGGCGTGCGCCATCGGGTCAAGGCCGGCCATACATTTCGTTTGCGGCCGGGCGATTCCATCACGCTGACGCCGTATCTGTATCACGAGTTCTGGGCCGAGGAAGGCACGGGTACCGCCATCGTCGGCGAGGTGTCGTCGGTCAACGATGACGAGATGGACAATGCCTTCTACGCCCGGGTCGGGCGCTTTCCGAATATCGATGAAGATGTGCCGGTGACGCACAAGCTGTGCACTGAATACTAACCGTCGGTGCGCGCATGACCTTCGAGTCCATCGCCAGGATTCAGGGACAGGACTCATTCCTGCTGGGGACACGGCACGTCGAGCTGGCGTTGACACGGACCGGCGGCATGCTGGGCCCGGTGATTTTCTTCCCGAGAGACGAAGAGCCGATTCGGCCTTACGCAGTCGCGCCGTGGGCCGAAGAAGCCTTGCCCGACGATGTGCCGCCGATGCTTCGGGCACTCCGAGGCGATTGGTTCTGCTCCGCCTTTGGCGAGAATGCCGAGCCTTACCGACGTCAGCATCTGCCCCCGCATGGTGAGACGGCGAATCGGGAGTGGCGAGAAATTGGCAGCGGAGCCACCAGCGACGGATGCTGGCTGCGGTTGGGCGTGGAGATGCCGTTGCAAGGAGGCCTGTGTCACGCGACCACGGCGCTGCTCGCCAATCAAACGATCGTTTATCAACGCCATGACCTGGCGGGGCTGACCGGGCCTATCAATCCGGGACATCATGCGACGCTCGCGTTTCCCGCGACCAACGGTGCCGCTCGGCTGTCATTCAGTTCTTTGATTCACGCGCGGACGTATGTGGAGCCAACGGCTCGGCCGGAAGATCGCGGCTACTCGTGGCTGAAGACCGACGAGGAAATCACCGATCTTCACGCGGCGCCGTGTATCGACGGATCGAGCACCGATCTGTGTCGGTATCCGGCGCGGCGAGGGTTCGAAGATCTCGCGATTCTGTGCGCCGATCCGACCCAGGAGTTTGCGTGGTCGGCCGTGACGTTTCCCGGGCAGCGCTATGTTTGGTTCGCGCTGCGCGATCCGAAGCAACTCGCCTCGACGCTGTTGTGGTTCTCCAATGGGGGACGACATTTCCCGCCGTGGAACGGCCGGCATGTCAACGTCATGGGCATCGAAGATATCACAGCGTACTTTCATGCCGGGCTCGCGGCCTCGGCGCGCGAGAATCATCTGAACGCGCGAGGCATACCGACGTGCCTGCGGCCGAATGCGCAGGGCCAGGTCTCGATCTTCTATCTTCAGGGCGTCGCCCGCGTCCCGGCGGATTTCGATTGTGTCGCGGACATCGAGGGTCACTGGCGAGATAACAGCATCGTGCTGCGCGCGGAATCGGGAGCGGCGGTGGCGGTTCAATGCCATCTCGACTTCCTGCGCACGGGAACGTTACCGGGGCTGGAAATACAATGACAAACACGCTCAACGGCACTTTGGTCCGAACGGTCTTCGTCGCCGCGCTCGGCGGCTCTTTGCTCGGTTTCGATACGGCCGTCATCGCCGGATCGACGCACGGTTTGACCCAGATGTTCGGGCTTTCACCGAGCGAGCTGGGTTTCACTGTGTCCGCGGCGCTATGGGGCACAGTGCTTGGCGCGATGGCGGCGGGGTCGATGGGCCGAGTGCTCGGCGGACGCACGAGCCTGTTGATTCTCGCCTCGTGTTATCTGATCTCCGCCTTGGGCTGCGCTTTATCCACGTCCTGGACATGGCTGCTGATCTTCCGCTTCGTCGGTGGACTCGGCATGGGCGGCTCATCCGTGATTGCACCCGTGTACATTGCCGAGATCGCGCCAGCTGCGTGGCGGGGACGTTTGGTCGGCGCGTTTCAGATCAACATCATTGGCGGCATCCTGCTGGCGTATCTGTCCAACTATGTGATCGGGTTGTTCGCGCTGGGTGAGCTGGTCGAGTGGCGCTGGCAGCTGGGAATCGCGGCGGCGCCTGCGGCATTGTTTCTAACGATGCTGGTGGGCATCCCCCAGAGTCCGCGCTGGCTGGTCGCGCAAGGCCGCCTCGACGAAGCGGAGCAGGTGCTTCGCAAGCTCGGCTCGGAGAAGCCGCTTGGCGAGCTGGCGAGCATCCGCGCCTCGCTCGAAGCGGATGCGGGGCCGAGCTCCGATCGTTTGTTTCAATGGCGCTATCGCCGTCCCATCCTGCTGGCGCTGGTGCTGGCCATGTTCAATCAGCTGATCGGCATCAACGCCGTGCTGTACTACTTGAACGACATTTTTGCGATGGCGGGTTTCGATCGCACCTCGCAGAACGCGCAGGCCGTCGCGGTCGGCGCGACCATGCTGATCTCCACGCTCATCGCGCTCAGCCTGATCGACAGGTTCGGTCGTCGAACATTGTTGTTGGTCGGCTCGGTCGGGCTGGCCATCTGCCTGGCCGCGATCGCGACCATCTTCCACATTCAGCAGTATCAAAGCCTGTTGTTGATGTTCCTGGTCGGCTACGTCGCGTTCTTCTCTTTCTCGCAGGGCGCGGTCATCTGGGTGTACCTGAGCGAGATCTTTCCCGATCGCGTGCGCGCCCAGGGCCAGAGTCTCGGCAGCTCGACACACTGGGTGATGAACGCGATCGTGTCGGCCGCCTTTCCGGTGATCGCGACTCAGTCGCAGTCCGGGCCGTTCTTCATGTTCCTGGTCATGGTGGTCCTGCAGTTTCTCGCGGTGCTGATGTTCTTCCCCGAGACCAGCGGCGCCAGGCTGGAGGACATTCAGCGGCGCCTGGGTACCACGGACGGTTCCGAAAGCCCGGTGGCCGTCGCTCGCGAGGCTCAGTAGTTCCTATACACCCGGTGAGCACTTTCCCCGGCCGGGGGGAACTTCGATTTGCTTGACTCATTCCCACTACATCGCAGCTCGTTTGCGAGTGGGAGATCGGTCATGCGTCATTTGCGAGAACTCGCCCTCATCGTGTGCTTATTTTGTGTCATGGAAGCCGCAGCCGCTCAGGCCGACACGCAGCCGGCCAGTGACAGCGCCTTGACCGCGAAGGTCAAGTCGGCCTTGGCGGGCGATCATGAGTTGAAGGCACGCGATATCGAAGTGGAGACGCGCGATGGCGTCGTTCAACTCAGCGGTTTCGTGGATTCGGAAGATGCGAGAACGGCGGCGGTGATGCGAGCTCGCTCGGTCCAGGGCGTCGCCGAGGTTCGCAACGATCTGAGCGTCCGTAGTGACGACCGGCCGGCTCAGGAACCGGTGTCCGATACGGTAATCGCTTCTCGCGTACGCAGCAGCCTCGGTAAAGCTCAGCTCGAGCCCGAGAGCGACGTGAATGTCGAGGTGAGCGCGGGCGTCGTTCAGCTCAGTGGATTTGTGACGAGCATCGGAGAGAAGGCGCGCGCTGGCGATGCCGCGAGCGCGGTTCCTGGCGTTCGCGATGTCGAGAACAACATCGCGCTGACGAAGGAGTCCGAGCGCACGGCGCCGCGATAGTGTTAGAGGCTCACGCCGCGAGCATGCTCAATGCGCGCTCGCGAATCCCTGCGCTTCGCGGATCACTCTGTTTGCGGAGAGGACCGACCAGGCCGCAATCGGACAGCCGCCGTCGTGCAGACGTTGCGCCGTCCACCAATTGCACATGCGGGGAAAGAAGAAACGTCGCTTCCCGGGGTAGAACTTGTTCGGTTCGGGAAGACCCCGCAGGGGCACGCCCATCGGTTCGGGGGCGGCCTCTTTGAACTCCGCCTCGATCGAGGAGGCGAGTTGCCGCAATCCTTCTTCCGAAACGCGCACCTCGATGATTTCATCGGCGCGTAACGCCTGCGGCGTCGGCTCGTCGAAACCAATGACGTTCATCGCGCTGGCCGTCGAGAAAAAAGCCGCGCGAATCGCCAGCCACCACGTCTCTTCCTCGGCCTGATAGAAGCGGGCATCGCCCCAGCCGAACTCCACATAGCGCGATCGTGGGAAGTCGGCGAGCACTGACCATTCGCGATCCGGCCAATCGTCGACTGCGACCGCGATGCCGGTGTGCCAGGCTCGCTTGACGACGTACACCGAACGCAAGGACTCAGGCGGTGTTGCTGGCTCATAACAGGCGTCATTGGAGGCGCAACCGGAGAGCGTGCCCATCAACAGCACGGCGGCAAACAGCGACGTTAGTTGTCTAAAGCCGATGGCCATCCGTGTCGACCCTACATTAAATGTGACTGGGGCAGCAATCCGCTCCCGGCGCGGGCTGATAAGCTGCGGCGTCCAGCGCGGCGAGACTTTCGCCGTGCCTACTCGATCGTGGCGGCAAGATGCTTCCTGATACCGAATCTTCGTTGGCCGAAGCCGCGCCTGAGTCGGCCGCAGCTCCATCCTGGCTACGTTTGCTGACTTTGCGGTCGGCGGATGCCTCCGCACTTACCGGCAGCGCGGCTTCGATCGCTGTGCCTGCTCTGCTCGCGTTGGTGTTGTGGGCCGGCTTCGATTGGTTCGACAACCTGCCGGATGCGCAGTTCTTTCCCTATGGCCTGCCGGGACTTGCTTGGTATGTGCTCGCGGCCCTGTTGGCTGGGTCGGCGTTGTCGCTCATCTCGCGACCCGCACTTTCCTTCGCGCGCGCCTGTTCGTTGCTTGCGCTGCTCGCGCCGGTGCTGGTGATCGCGCAGTTTGCTATCGAGCGTTTCGTGCCCGCCCGTTGGGTCGGGCTGGCGATGGCAGGCGTCGCGCTCTACGCAGTCATCTACTGTCTCATGGGATTGCGCTCCGCCACGGGCGGCCGACAGCTCGTCGCGACAGCCGCGGGGATCGCGGTGCTCACCCTGGCCGTGTGGCTTGGTAATGTTTTATATGTAGAGCCCGCGCTGTGGGCCTCGGGCGATGACGAGGCGGAAGGGCAATATGCCGATGAGAGCGACTGGGCTGCCGTCGAACCCGTCCTTTTCGAGCAAGCCGCGCGTATCGACGCGTCGGTTGCTCAGCTGGTGCGGCCTCCAGGCGATGCCCCCGTTGGATTCTTTGTCGGGTTTGCGGGATTCGGCGATCAGAAGGTCTTTGCCGAGGAAATCAAATTCGCCGCCGAACGGATCGCGCAGCGCTATCACACCGACCAGCGGACGCTGCTGCTGATCAACGACCGGCGTTCGTTGGACGATCAGCCGCTCGCGAGTGCCAGCGCTTTGGGCTATGCGCTGAAGGGCGTGGCGTCCAGGATGGATATCGACCGCGATATCCTGTTTCTCGCGTTGTCCTCGCACGGCTCGGACGAACCGCTGCTGTCGGTGACGAATGGATCGCTGCCGTTGCGACAGCTCTCGGGTGAGCTGCTGGCTCGTGCGTTACGAGAGTCCGGGATCAAATGGAAAGTGATCGTGATTTCGGCATGCCATGCGGGCGCATTCATCGAGCCGCTCAAGGATGAGCACACGATCCTGCTCACTGCAGCTGCGGCGGATCGGACGTCGTTCGGTTGCTCCGACGATCGCGATCTCACCTATTTCGGCGAGGCGTTCTATCGGGACGCGTTGCCGACCGCCAGCTCTCTGCGCGATGCCTTCGACAAGGCCAAAGCGCTGATCGCGGAACGTGAGAAAGAAGAGGGCGTCGAGGCGTCCTTGCCTCAAGCGTACTTCGGCGAGCAAATGGAAAAGCAGCTCGCCGCGCTGTCAGAAGAAGGCAGCTGATCAGGGCAATACGATCGGCAACGCGCGGCCGTCGAATTCACCGGCGGGAACATCGAGCCCGATGATCTTCGCCAATGTCGGCGCCAGATCGACTGTTTCCACCGCGACGGGTTGTTCGAAGCCAGTGACACCCTTCCACCAGAACACCAGCGGCACGCGACGGTCATAGCCCCACGCGGAACCGTGGGATGAGGTGTAGTCGCTGTCCACATTTCTGGGCAGCTGATAGAGCGAAATGTACGGCTTGAGCAGCACGATCAGATCGCCCGACCGTTGCGCATTGAAGCTGGCCTTGGCGCGGTCGAGCAGCGTCCACTCGTCCACCGGCCCCGACGGCTGCTCGGCTTCGATGAGCTCGTGCTTCGTGAACACGGCCGCCACTTGCGGGTGATTGCGATAGTACAGATACGCGGCGCGCAGCACGCCCTCGCGGCGGTCCGTCGGGATCGCGGCATTCAAATAAACATCGTTCGCGAATTCCCGCGCTCCGAGCACGATCGGCTTCGGCAGGCCCGGCAACTCCTTTTCGAGCGCCGCGCTGACGTTCGGAGGCAGCAGATTCGATTCGATACGCGCCGCCTCGGTGACGCCGCGCTGTTTGTTTCTTTCGGTGGCATCGATGCCGCCATGATCCGCGGTCATCGCAACAACATACGGAATGCCCGTCTTATCCAAGCCAGCGAGCAGGCGGCCGAGCGATTGATCCAGCGCGAGCTGCTGCGTGCACATCTCGGCGCCTTCGGTACCGTAGTAGTGACCGGCGTAATCGGTGCCGGAAAAGCTCACGGCCAGCAGATCGGTGGAGTTCTTGCCGAGGTTGAAACTCTTGACTGCCGCCAGCGCGGCGTCGACGGTGAACGAATCCATCGCGGGCGTCGCGCGCCAGCGCTTGGAGTTGGCCGGCAGATTCTGCAAGGTGCCGATCGAGATCTCGTCGGTCACTTTGACCGAACGCGACCGGGACGCACACGCAGGCGGCAGCTTGGCGACCGTGGGCTGGCCGTAAGATTTCCGCACGTTCGCATTGATCTCGTCGGCGATCTCTTTCGGAATGCTCGACTCCTTGCCCGCATACGTCGTGAAGCCCGCTTGAGTCCACCACAATGTGAGATCGGCGTGGTGACCGCCGAGCATCACGGCGGAGCGATCCTTGCCTGAGACCGAGACGACCTTGGTGGCCGGGTCGCGGGCTTTCATGCGATCGCCCAGCGTGGGTACCAGCAACGTGTCGGGAGAGATGACTTTATCGTCCGCCGAGCTGCCGGCCGGACCCGGTTTCTCCACGCAGTAGAGCGTGAATGTTTCCTTACCTTTCTCGGTGCGCGGGTGCGACGGATCCTGCCAGTCGTTGGCGATGATGCCGGTTCGACCCGGGCGCACGCCGGTGAGGATGGTGGAGTGACCGGGGCAGGTTTCAGTGGACGCATGGCTCTGGTGGCCGCGTGGGAACACCACGCCGCCGGCGAGGCGCTTCAATCCTGCCTGATACAAAGGCCGATACTCGGTGAACACATCGGAGGAGAACTGGTCGACCGCGATGGTCACGATGAGCTTGGGATGCGGCGCCTCGGCCGCATGCAGCGGTCCTCCCGCGAGCGAGCCGACGAACATGCAGGCGGACAGGCAACGCGCGATTGCCGAGCGGGACGATGAATTCATGGATGGCTGAGCTGCGATGAGTTCTTGACACATGACCGGACTCCGATGGCCGGTCATCCATCCATTCTACGGCGCTCGGCGGATCGCGTCAGGTTAAGCCTCCGACATGAACGCCCGTACTGGCGGACGGACGCCGCCAGCGTGCCACTCTGATCTGTTTTTGTGTCGCCTGTATTACAGGCAGCGGCTCAATGATTGTGCCGAGGCGTTTTGTTCGCGACCTGGCGATATTTCAGGGCCATCTCCATCACGCCACCCTTGTCGAGCTGGCTGACGGTCGCGCGGTACAGCTCCTGCCAGGGTGTCGCGCTTTCGGGCACGGCGGGAATGCCGTCCTTCTTGCGGCGTTCGATCTCCTCGTCGGAGACCAGCATGTCACAGCGCGCCTGGTTGAGATCGATGCGGATCACGTCACCGGTTCGAAGCCACGCGAGTCCGCCGCCGGCCGCGCTTTCAGGAGAAGCGTTCAGAATCGAGGGACTGTCGGAGGTGCCCGACTGACGTCCGTCGCCGATGGTCGGCAAGCTGGTGATGCCACGCTTGAGCAACGCATCCGGCGGCTGCATGTTCACCACTTCAGCCGAACCCGGCCAACCGAGCGGACCCGCACCACGAATCACGAGCACGCTTCGCTCATCGATGTTCAGCGCCGGATCGTTGATGCGCGCTCGATAATCATCGGAGCCGTCGAACACCACAGCGCGACCCTCGAACACGTTGTCGTGTCCGGACGCGCACAGATACCGGCGACGGAAGTCGTCAGTGATGACGCTTGCCTTGAGGATCGCGAAATCGAACAGGTTGCCGCTCAATACGACAAAGCCGGCGCGCTCGCGCAGTGGTTTGTCGTAAGTCGTGATCATCTCGCGATCCTTACTGGCGCGACCTTGTACGTTTTCTCTCAACGTGCGACCGGTCACCGTCATCGTGTCCGCATGCAGTTTGCCCGCTTCGATCAACTCGTGCAGAACCGCCGGCACGCCACCCGCGCGATGGAAGCGTTCGCCCAAATATTTACCCGCGGGCTGCATGTTGAGCAGCAGCGGAATGTCATGGCCGTATCTGGTCCAGTCCTGCGCATTCAGCTCGAGGCCGGCATGACGAGCCATCGCGGTCAGATGGGGTTGCGCATTGGTCGAGCCGCCGAGCGCCGCGATGGCTGTGATCGCGTTGAGGAACGATTCGCGCGTCAGAATCCTGGACGGACGCAAATCTTCGAACGCCATTTCGACTGCGCGTCGGCCCGTCTCATACGCCATCTGGCCGCGTTCGCGATAAGGCGCGGGAATCGCCGAACAGCCGGGCAACGACAGTCCGAGCGTTTCGGCGACGGCGTTCATCGTCGACGCCGTGCCCATGCTGTTGCAGTGGCCGGGCGAGGGCGCGGAGGCGGCCGCGGCATCGAGGAATTCTTGCTCGGTGATCTGGCCCGAGGCGAGGCGACGGCGGCTCTTCCAGATCACCGTGCCGGAGCCGACCAGCTCATCTTCGAACCAACCGTCGAGCATCGGGCCGCCCGACAGCACGATGGCCGGAATATCGACGGTCGATGCCGCCATCACCGCGGCGGGCGTCGTTTTGTCACAGCCGGTGGTGAGCACGACAGCGTCGAGCGGATAACCGTGCAGGATTTCAACCAGACCGAGATAGGCGAGATTGCGATCCAGCGCCGCGGTCGGGCGACGGCAATTCTCGAAAATCGGATGCGTCGGGAATTCCATGGGAATGCCGCCGGCATCGCGAATGCCTTCCTTCACGCGCGTCGCCAGATCCACATGGATGCGATTGCAGGGCGTGAGATCGCTACCGCTCTGAGCGATGCCGACGATGGGCTTGCCGCTCATCAGCTCTTTCGGCGTCAGCCCGTAATTCATGAAGCGCTCCAGGTAGAGCGCCATCATGTCGATGTGATCGCGAGCGTCGAACCAATCCTGGGAACGGAAGCGGCGCTTAGCCGTCATAGCGAACCTCATTCGGAGCCACGCCGGCTGTGCCGACGCGGGTCGCGAACAAGCCTCCAGCCAGCGGTTGCGCGGCGAGCTGTTCTTTCGACAGACCTTTCCACGCGGTAGTGATGTACAGGGTGCGGAAGTCGTTGCCGCCGAAGGCGACCTTCGTGCAGTTGGCGACCGGCATCTCGATGGTTTGCAGCAGCTCGCCGCGCGGAGAAAAGCGTTGCACGGCCCAGCCGCCGAACAGCCCGATCCAAACACAACCTTCGGCGTCGATGGCCGGGCCGTCCGGATAGGCGCCGGGCTTGTCGATGCGCGCGAACACGCGGCGATTGCCGACCTCGCCCTCGTGCAGATCGAAGGCGTAGATGACACGTTCCAACGTGTCGACGTGATACAGCGTGCTGCCGTCGGGGCTGGTCGTTGGACCGTTCGTGATGACGTAGCCTTCGTCACAACGACGCAGGCCGCGATGATCGAAGCGATACAGCGAGCCGGTGGGCTGCGACTCGTCGTTGTCCATGCTGCCGAACCAAAGGCGCCCGGAGGCATCGACGTAGCCGTCGTTGAGTCTGTTGCGCGGCTTGTCCGAATCCACACGCGTGATCAAAGAGAACCGACCGCTGGTCGGATCGAAGGAGTGCAAGCCGCTCTTCATGCCGGCGACGAAGCGACCGCCCGTCGCTTTCACGACGAAGCCGATCTCTTCGGGCGCCGACCAGGAATCGAGCGCGCTGCCTCGGGTGTCGAAGCGATGGATCCGGCGCCCTTTGATATCGACGAACCAGACAGCCTGCTCCGCCGCCGACCAGAGCGGGCCTTCACCCAACTGGGCGCCCACCGCGCAGACGCACTCGATTTTATTCACATTCTTAACGCCAGCCGGCGTCGACGAAATACTCATGGCCCGTGCACATGCGGGCGTCCTCGGACGAAAGGAACACGACCATGTTGGCCACGTCGTGCGGCTCGACGCGGGCCTTGATGCACTGCTGGCCGAGCATGCGCTGCTCTTCATCCGGCGTATGCCACAACTTCATCTGACGAGGTGTGCGAACGCCGCCCGGCACCACGCAATTCACTCGGATCCCGAACGATCCCAAGTCGCGGGCCAACGCGCGCGTCAGGCCTTCGATACCGGCCTTCGCGGTTTGATAAATCGACAGATCCGGAAGCGCCAGATGCCACGACACCGAACCAAGATTGACGATAGCGCCGCCGCCGGCCGCTTTCATGTCCTCGGCAACGGCTTGCGCGCAGAACAGAAGGTGACGCAGATTCACGGCGATGCGGTCGTCCCAATACTTCTCGGTGATTTCCTGGAGCGTGTGCCGATCGTCGTTGGCGGCATTGTTCACCAGGATATCGATGCCGCCGTCCAGGTCGGCACGAATGCGAGGAAACAATTCGCGGATCGAGTCGATGCTCTTCAGGTCGCAGCGATAGTAGCGGGGCGGGGTCGGGCTGGACGCCAACTGACGCTCCAGCTGTTTGGATTCGTCGTCGGCGATGTCGAGGAATGCGACGCGCGCGCCCTGGCGAGCGAATGCTTCGACGATGGCCGCGCCGATGCCGGAGCCGCCGCCAGTGATGACGACACGTTTGTTACGAAGCGACGGATAGACGGTGTGAGACATAAATGAGCTGAGCCTGAGCTTTTAAGTGGAGCGCTGGGCCAACAAGCCCCGGCTGGCGAGATTGCGCATCAGATGACCGATGCCGTGGGACCAGGGTGGCGCCTGGTCCGAGGTCGTGAGCTTGTTCTCGAGCGTGCCCAGATGCGGCGAGGACACGCGCACGAGATCGCCGATCTTGTGAGTGAAGCCGCGGCCGGCCACGTCACGATCGTCGGTCGGAGCAAACATGGTGCCGAGGAACAGCGCGAAGCCGTCCGGATATTGATGCTGGCTCAGGGTCTGTTCGACCAGATCCAACGGGTCGCGGCTGATGAGCGACATGGAGCTGCGACCTTCGAGTTTGTAGCCGTCGTCGCCTTCGACGGTCAGCGACACCACGGTGTTGCGGACGTCGTCGATACTGAACGTCGCGTCGAACATGCGAATGAAAGGACCGATCGCGCACGACGCGTTGTTGTCCTTGGCTTTGCCGAGCAGCAGCGCGCTACGGCCTTCGATGTCACGCAAGTTCACATCGTTGCCAAGCGCTGCGCCGAGCGTACGACCTTTCGCGTCGCACGCCAGCACGATCTCAGGCTCGGGATTGTTCCACTGCGATTCCTTGCGCACGCCGATCCAGTCACCCCAACCCACCGAGGAGAGCACCGGCGACTTGGTGAACACTTCGGCGTCGGGCCCGATCGCCACTTCGAGATACTGCGACCACAGGCCGTCGGCGATCAGCGCTTCTTTCAACCGGACCGCGGTGGCCGAGCCGGGTTTGACGGAGCGAATATCGGTGCCGACGCGCTCACCCAGCGCATCGCGAATGGCCTGCGCTTTGGCGTAGTCACCGCGCGCGCGTTCTTCGATCACGCGTTCCACCGCCGAGACGGCGAACGTCACACCGCACGCTTTCACACACTGCAGGTCGACAGGCGCGAGCAAACGGGTCGACGAAGACGCGCCGCTGAACGCGGCCGACAGCGGCAACTGTTCGAGGGGGCCGAGATCGTCGCCCGCCGGGATGGTGCCGTCCCAATTGTTGAGCAGGTCCGAAACGGTCGGCGCGACTCGCGACACGTCACGGACGCGCCCGCGAGTGACCACGACGGGAGTGGGGCCGGCGGTCGTGGCGAGACGGCCAACCAGTGTGGCCTCACGCCAGTCCGCCGGAAGATGGGCAAGTAATCTCATAAACGAATCGATCAAATTGCGTTGGCAGTGCTGGCCTTGGAAGACCGGGTCTCGGCGCCGGCGGCGCTCTGGGGATCGGTGATCCACAGATGCTGAATGGCTTCCAGGCTGCGGCCCTTGGTTTCAGGCACGTAGCGCCACACGAACAGCGCCGCGAGGATGCTCATCACGCCGTAAATCCAGTACGCGAAGCCATGGTTGAACAGGGCGTTCAAGGTGGAGTTGGCGTCGAGGACCTTGAACGTCAGGGACACGAACCAGTTCGCGATCCATTGCGCGGCGACCGCAATCGCCATCGCCTTGCCCTTGATGGGGTTCGGGAAGATTTCCGCCAGCAGCACCCAAACCACCGGGCCCCAGGACAGCGCGAAGCCCGCGATATACGCGACCACCGCGACCAGCGCGGCCGTGCCGACGTTGTGACTGTTGAAGAGGAAGCCCAGCGACAGCATCGAAACCGCCATCACCACGCCGCCCAGGATCAGCAGCGGCTTGCGGCCCCAGCGATCCACCGTGACCAGCGCGACCAGGGTGAACACGATGTTCGCGACGCCGACGATGATGGTTTGCAGCAGCGCGCTGTCCGTCGAAGCGCCCATGTTCTGGAACATCAGCGGCGCGTAGTACAGCACCGCGTTGATGCCGATGAACTGCTGGAATACCGAGAGCATGATGCCGACGAACAACACCAGCCCGCCGAAAGCAAACAACTTGCCGGCACGCTCGTGCAGCGAATCGTCGATCTCCTTGAGCACCACCCGAGCCTCGGTCTCGTTGGTCAGGCGCGCCAGAACATTGCGTGCTTCATCCATGCGACCCTTCATCACCAGCCAACGCGGCGTCTCCGGCACGAGCAGCAGCAGTGCGAAGAACAGAGCCGCCGGCAGCGCGGCGGACAGCAGCATGTAACGCCAGCCGGTCGAGAGCACCCATTGATCGTCGCCCTGCGAGGCGATGAACCAGTTCACGAAGTACACCAAGGTCATGCCGACCACGATGGCGACCTGCTGATAAGTCACGAGCTGGCCGCGCTGTTGGGGCGGAGCGATTTCGGCGATGTAGAGCGGCGACAGCATCGATGCCACGCCGATGCCGATGCCGCCGAGAATTCGATAAAGAATGAAAGAGCTGAGCGCTTCCGGCCCTTCGCCGCCCACGCCGAGGAAGCCGAATTCCGGGTAGGCGGAGCCGGCCGAGGAAATAATGAACAGGATGGCCGCGACCATCAGGCCGCCGCGACGGCCGATCTTTTGTGACATCGGACCGGCGAGGCCCGCACCTATCACACAACCGATCAGAGCGCAGGCCACGGCGAAGCCGGACAGGCTGGATGCGCTGGTTTCCGACAGGCCGCGCGGATCGATGAAATTATGATCGATGGCACCGACCGCGCCGGAGATGACGGCGGTGTCGTAGCCGAACAGCAAGCCGCCGAGTGCGGCAACGAACGCAAGTCCACGCACCAGCGTGGGATTCAGCTCGGCCTGGGGAATCCCCTGTGACATAAATTGCGCCCCCTGAGATGACGCCTATGAGTGGTTTGGCGAAGCGAGGCTCTGGTCGGCCTCATGCTCATCGACGAGCGTAGTTGATAGCGCTATCAAAATTCAAGCGCGACCTGGCCCGGCCGGGCGAGGGCTGAATGGCGGGAAACTCGCTCCGAAGCGCGGAATCAGCCCGGAGCGGGGGCGGCGACCGAGTCGCGCTTGACCAGGACGTGAGCCACGACGTGATCGACCACGACTCGGGCTTCACCATCCTTGCGCCGACGGATGCTCCGTAACAACAGGTCGATCGAAGACGCCGCCATCGCGGCAATAGGCTGACGGATGGTGGTCAGCTCGGGCCAGACCGTGGTCGCGGTCGGCGTATCGTCGAAACCGACCACGGATATGTCGCGGGGTACATCCATTCCCCGGCGATGAGCGACCGACACGGCGGCGGCGGCCATGTCGTCGTTGCTTGCAAAAATGGCTGTGGGCGGCTTCTTTCGCGCCAGCAGTTTCTCGGCCGCTTCCAGGCCGGAGCGGTAGGTAAAGAATCCTTGCTGAACGAGGGTCGGATCAACCGGCACGCCGGCAGCCGCCATGGCGGCCTGGAAACCTTCGAAACGCAGCGCGCTGGCCGTCTGATTGGGATGGCCCTTGATGAAGGCGATGCGCGAATGTCCGAATGAAAGCAGATGCTCGGTCATCTCTTGCGCCGCGCGAAAGTCGTCGATGCGCACGCCGGAGATGTCGGGTTGAAAGCGCCCGGAGGCGATCGCGACCACCGGAATGCCAGCGGCCACCAGTTCGGAACAAACGGCTTTCGATTCGCACAGCGGCGGGGGAAGGATCACACCGGCCACGCTCTGCGCGATCTTGCGAGCGGCGGCCCGCTCGGTCGCGCGCGTCATGTGATCCCAAGTATCGAGCACCAGTTGGGTCGCTGCCTTGCTGGCGCCATCGAGCGCGCCCACCAGCAGCTCACTCAAATAAGCGGAGCTCGGGTTTGTATAGATCAACGCGATGCGGGTTCCTGACGCGGCGGCCAGCGAGCGAGCGGCGGCGTTCGGCGTGTAGTTGAGCTCGCGCACCGTGCGCATCACCAGCTCGCGTGTCGCGGCTCGCACATTGGCGTTGCCGTTGACCACGCGGGACACGGTCATCGGCGACACGCCGGCGCGCTGAGCCACCTCGTGAATGGTGACGGCGGCGCCCTTGCGGCGGGTCGAGGTAGCCGAGTTCCTGGCTTTGCGAGGTGCGTTTTGCATGAAGGTGGCGAGCAATGGGCCGAAGCCCGAATGATTTCAGCACATTATTGCCTCGGGACCGCGAAGGGTGGAAGCGCGTCGAGGGCCCGTGGTACCGTTACCAAAAGTTCGGTGGGTCGATGGTAGGGGGAAGTGATGGCACCAGGTCATCGTTCGCTGGGTGGCGGGTGCGCGCCTTTGTTTCGATCGCTCTTGTCTCTTCTGGTGCTGTGCGCGGCCTTTTTCATGCAGCCCGCGGCTGCCGAAGACGGCTATGAGCTGTGGCTGCGATATCACCCGCTGCCTGCCGATCAGCGCGCTCGTTATGCTCCGGCCACGACGCAGCTGGTGATGCCGACGCCTTCGCCGACGCTGGTCGCGGCCAAGGACGAGCTGTTGCGAGGCTTGAACGGCTTGCTGTCGCAACGGCCGGCTTCCGTGGAGCGCATGTCGACCTCGGGTTTGATCGTCGGCACGCCGCAATCGAACCCGCGGCTCAATCAGCTCGATCTGGGATTGAAGGGGCTCGCTCCTCAGGGCTATGTCATTCGCCATCGGCGCGTCGATGACCAGACCGCGGTCGTGATCGCCGCCAACGACGACGTGGGCGTGCTCTATGGCGTGTTTCATTTCCTGCGTCTGTTACAGACCCAGCAGCCGCTGGGCAATCTCAACATCACCGAGTCCTCGCGCATTCGGCTGCGCATGCTGAATCACTGGGACAATCTGGACCGCACCGTCGAGCGCGGCTATGCGGGCTTTTCTTTGTGGGATTGGCACAAGCTGCCCGACTATCTCGATCCGCGTTACACCGACTATGCGCGCGCCAACGCGTCGATCGGAATCAATGCGACGGTCCTTACCAACGTCAATGCCAACGCCACGTCTCTGACTGCGCCGTATCTGGAGAAGGCCGCGGCGCTCGCGAGCGTGTTTCGTCCGTACGGAATCAAAGTATTTCTAACGGCGCGATTCAGCGCGCCCGTCGAGATCGGCGGCTTGAAGACGGCCGACCCCGCGGACCCGGGCGTCCAGCAGTGGTGGAAAGCAAAAGCTGCGGAGGTCTACAAGGTCATTCCTGACTTCGGCGGTTTTCTAGTCAAGGCGAACTCGGAAGGGCAGCCAGGTCCGCAAGACTACAATCGCACGCACGCCGACGGCGCGAACATGCTGGCGGACGCGGTGAAGCCCTTTGGCGGAATCGTGATCTGGCGCGCCTTTGTTTACTCGCACGAACAGCCCGACGATCGGGCCAAGCAGGCCTACGACGAGTTCGTGCCGCTCGACGGCAAGTTCCGCGAGAACGTGCTGGTGCAAGTGAAAAACGGCGCCATCGATTTTCAGCCGCGCGAGCCGTTCCATCCCCTGTTCGGCGCCATGCCGAAGACGCCGTTGGCGATGGAATTCCAGATCACCAAGGAATATCTGGGCTTCGCGACCCACCTGGTCTATCTCGGCGCGTTCTATGAAGAAGTGCTGCGCTCGGATACCTATCGCCCGCGCCAGGGCTCGACGGTGGCCAAAATCCTCGACGGTTCCATCGACAACTACGCTCACACCGCTATCGCCGGCGTCGCCAACATCGGCACCGATCGCAACTGGAGCGGCGCGCAGTTCGAGCAAGCGAACTGGTATGCCTTCGGGCGGCTCGCCTGGAACCCGATGCTTTCATCGCAAGACCTCGCCGAAGAGTGGGTGCGGATGACGTTCTCGAACGACCCTCGGTTCGTGAAGCCGGTGGTTTCGATGATGATGAAGTCGCACGAGGCGGTCGTCGATTACATGACGCCGCTCGGTTTGCATCATCTGATGGGGCGAGGTCATCACTACGGGCCGGGCCCTTGGGTTGAGGGTGGACCGCGCGCGGACTGGACGTCTGTTTACTACCATCGCGCCGACGCGCGGGGCATCGGCTTCGATCGTACGAAGAAGGGCAGCAACGCCGTCGCTCAATACGCGCCGCCGGTGGCTGCGCAGTTCGGCGATCTGAAGCGTGTGCCCGAGCAGTTCCTGCTCTGGTTCCACCATGTGCCGTGGGACTATCGCACTCAGTCCGGCCGCATTCTTTGGGACGAGCTGGTCTATCGGTACACGCGCGGCGTCGATACGGTTCGTGAGATGGAAGGCACGTGGCAGGGACTGGCGCCGTTCGTCGATGCCGAGCGTCACCAGCAGGTCGCCGCGTTCCTGAAGATTCAAGAGAAGGAAGCGAAATGGTGGCGCGACGCCAGCATCGCTTACTTCCAGACCTTTTCGAAACGTCCGCTGCCGGCGGGATTCGCGTCGCCCGAGCACTCGCTCGATTATTACAAGTCGCTCGAATTCCCGTACGCACCGGGACATCACTGATCATGAGGGCTGGCTGCATGTCGAAGTGGCTTTCGGGCGCGATGCTGTCGCTAGCGGCTGCATCGAGCGCCAACGCGGCGTTACTGCACGACTTGTTTCAGGATCACGTGGTCCTGCAACGAGAGCAGGCCATCAATGTCTGGGGCCGCGCCGCGCCGGGTGAGTCGTTGACGGTGACGCTGGCGAGCTCGAGTTCGCAGGCCAAAGCCGACGCGACCGGGCTCTGGCGGTCGAGTCTGCCGAGCATGAGCGCGGGCGGCCCTTATCAGCTGACTGTCGCCGCGGCGTCCGGTGAGAAGCAGGTCGTCGACGATGTGATGATCGGCGATGTGTGGCTGTGCTCGGGCCAGTCCAACATGGTCCTGCAGGTGCATCGAGCACTCGACTCGCGCTCCGAGATCGCCAACTCCACCAACGATTCCATTCGCATGCTGACCGTGCCGCTGGCGAACAACCCGGTTCCTCAGTATGGCTTCGGCGGCCCGGTGCAATGGTTGAAGGCGTCGCCGACGACCGTGCCGGAGTTCTCCGCCGTTTGTTTCTATTTCGCGCGCGAGCTGCAGAAGAAGGACAAGGTTCCCATGGGCTTGATCACCGCGGCCTGGGGCGGATCGAAGATCCAGTCCTGGATGACGGTGCCCGCGCTTCGTTCCATGGGAGGCTACGATCGCGCGTTGGATGCGCTGGTCCTCTCGAGTAAAGATCCGATCGGGGCCGTTTCGCAATGGGCCGGCATCTGGGAAAGCTGGTGGCGCGAGCGTACCCGGGATCGGCCCGGTCAGGAGCCTTGGAGCGTGAAGCCGGCCGGGGAATGGAAACCGGCGCCTGTCGAACGAGGCTACTGGGAAGAGTGGGGCGTACCGGAGCTCGCGAAGTACGACGGCATGTTGTGGTATCGGACGAATGTGACTTTGACGAAGTCACAAGCCGCGCAGCAGGCCACGCTGGCGCTGGGTCGGGTCGATGAGTCCGATCAGGTGTGGATCAACGGCCGCATGGTCGGGGCAGCCGGTCCGGGCGGGGAGAAGTCGTATCCGCTGCCGCCGAACGTGCTGCGCGCAGGTGAAAATACTGTCGTCGTTAGCGTGCTCGATACATACGCGAACGGCGGGCTGCCGGGTCCTGTGGAGAGTCGTGCGATTCGTTTCGCGGACGGATCGAGCGTGGTGCTCAACAAGGAATGGCGCTATCGATTGCCACCGGCCGATGCCGCGTTCCCATTGCGCGCACCTTGGGAAGCGGTTGCGGGTCTGGGTGTGATTCACAACGGCATGATCGCGCCGCTGTCGAATCTCAGCCTGCGCGGCGTCGCGTGGTATCAGGGCGAATCCAACACCGACGAAGGCGACCGGTATCAAGCGCTGCTGACGCATTTCTTCGCCGATTGGCGCGCACAGTTCGGTGCGAAGTTGCCGTTCTTCGTGGTGCAGCTGGCGGGTTACGGGCCCGCCTCGTCGGCACCCAAAGAAAGTGGCTGGGCGGACCTCCGCGAGGGACAGCGTCTCGCCGTCAACCAAGATCAGAACGCCGGTCTTGCCATTGCCGTCGACCTTGGTGAGCGCACCGACATTCATCCGGCAAACAAACAAGAGGTCGCTCGTCGTCTCGCGCGGGCGGCTCGTCATGTTCTGTATAAAGACGCAGCGCCGCCGTCCGGTCCTGTGCCGGTGAGCGCGCATCGAAGTGGCGACGCCATTTCGGTCGAGTTCACGGACATCACCGGAAAGCTCGTTACCTACAGCGCCGCGCGGCCGATTGGATTCGAAACATGCGGCGCGGCGGCCGGCACGTGCGAATACGCCGAAGCGACGCTGCAAGGGCCTCGCGTGTTACTGAAGAGCTCCAATGCAAGCACGGCCACGCGCGTGCGCTACTGCTGGGCTGAGAGCCCGGTCTGCACGCTATACGACCAGGCGCCCCTGCCGGCCGGTCCGTTTCAGATCGAGGTGAAGTGATGCAGCCGAGTAAAGAGCCGCCGTCGGCGGCGGGCTCGGCTCGAGATCGCGAGATCGTCGAAGCGAAAGTGATCGTGACCTGTCCGGGGCGCAACTTCGTTACTTTGAAGATCGTTACGCGCTCGGGCATCACCGGCCTCGGCGACGCCACGCTCAACGGTCGCGAGCTGGCGGTGGCCGCGTACCTGCAAGAGCACATCGTTCCCAACCTGGTCGGCAGGGACGCGGGCCGCATCGAAGATACCTGGCAATTCTTCTATCGCGGCGCGTATTGGCGACGCGGTCCCGTGACGATGACGGCGATCGCAGCGGTCGATGTGGCGTTGTGGGACATCGTTGCGAAGCTCGCGGGCTTGCCGTTGTATCAGATGCTGGGTGGTCGTTCGCGTGAAGGTGCGCTGGTCTATGGACATGCCAACGGCCTCGACATCGCGGAGACCAGCGACGAAGTGGGTCGTTTCATCGAGCTGGGCTTCCGAGCGGTTCGTGCTCAATGTGCCGTGCCCGGCCTGCCGAAGACTTATGGAATCGCGAGCGGCGCCAGGGCCTACGAGCCCGCCGAGAGCCAACTTCCTCTGGAAACGCTGTGGTCGACGCCCAAGTACCTGGAGATCGTGCCGAAGCTGTTCGAGCGGCTGCGCATCGATCATGGCAATCAGCTCGAGCTGTTGCACGATGGCCATCACCGCATGACGCCGATTGAAGCGGCGCGTCTGGCGCGCAGTCTCGAGCCGTATCGACTGTTCTGGTTGGAAGACGCGACCCCCGCCGAGAATCAGCAGGCGTTCGAAGTCATCCGTCGGCACTCGGTGACGCCCCTTGCCGTCGGCGAAGTCTTCAACTCGATCTGGGACTGCAAGCACCTGATCGAGAATCAGCTCATCGATTACATCCGCACGACCATCGTCCATGCCGGCGGCATCACGCACGTTCGGCGGCTCGCGGACTTCGCATCCCTCTACCAGGTGCGCACGGGCTTCCACGGCGCGACCGATCTCTCGCCCGTTTGCATGGGCGCGGCGCTGCATTTCGATACCTGGGTACCGAACTTCGGCATCCAGGAATGGATGTATCACGCCGAGGCGACCGACGAAGTGTTTCCTCACGACTATGCGTTCCGTGACGGTCGCTTGCACTGTGGTGAGTCGCCGGGACATGGCGTCGGCATCGACGAAAAGCTCGCGGCCAAGTATCCCTATTCGCCCAAACAACTGCCTATCGCTCGTCTGGAAGACGGCTCCATGTGGGATTGGTAACCATGCGCTATACCCGATCAGGATCGACAAAGCTCGCCGTCACTGTTGCGGCGTTGCTGGCAGTTTCGCTGTCGGCAGTCGCGGAACAGCCTCTCTACAAGGACTTGAACAAATCGTTCGAGGAACGCGCGGCCGACCTGGTTTCGCGCATGACCTTGGAGGAGAAGGTCGCGCAGTTGGGCAATGACGCGCCGGCCATCCCACGGCTCGACGTGCCCGAGTACGAGTGGTGGAACGAGGCGTTGCACGGTGTCGCTAGAGCCGGTGCGGCCACGGTCTTTCCGCAAGCCATCGGGCTCGCCGCCACGTTCGACGACAAGCTGATGTTCGAGATCGCGACCGCCATCAGCGATGAAGCGCGCGCCAAACATCATGAGTTCGAGCGCCGCGGGTTACGCAAGCGGTATCAAGGCCTGACGTTCTGGTCGCCGAACATCAACATCTTCCGCGATCCTCGCTGGGGCCGGGGCCAGGAAACATACGGCGAAGATCCGTGGCTCACTTCGCGCATGGGTGTCGCTTTCGTCAAGGGCTTGCAAGGTGACGATCCGAAGTACCGCAAGGTCGACGCCACCGCCAAGCACTTCGCGGTTCACAGCGGTCCCGAGGCGGATCGGCATCAATTCGATGTCCACCCGAGCGAGCGGGATCTGTACGAAACCTACCTGCCGGCGTTTCAGGCGCTCGTGCAGGAAGGCGGGGTCGCGTCGGTCATGGGCGCATACAACCGCGTTTACGGCGAGTCGGCGTCCGCGAGCCCGCGATTGCTCCAGCAGATTCTTCGCAAAGACTGGGGCTTCGATGGTTACGTCGTTTCGGACTGCGACTCCATCGAGGACATTTACAAACATCACAAGATCGTCGGCACCGCCCCCGAGGCTGCCGCACTCGGCGTGCGCTATGGCTGCGATCTGGATTGCGGCAAAACCTACGACGCGCTCGTCCCGGCGGTGAAGCAGAAGCTCGTGAGCGAAGCGGAGATCGACGCGGCTGTGCGCCGACTCATGCTCACACGCTTCCAGCTCGGCATGTTCGATCCGCCGGACCGCGTTCGTTGGGCGCAGATTCCTTATTCGGTCAATCAGTCGCCAAAGCACGATCAATTGGCTCGACGCGCGGCGCAGTCGTCCATCGTGATGTTGAAGAACGACGGCATGTTGCCGCTGTCTCGTGACATCAAGACGCTCGCCGTCATCGGCCCGACGGCGGATGAAGTCATGTCGCTGCTCGGCAATTACTACGGGACTCCGGCCGCACCGGTGACGATCCTGCAGGGCATTCGTGATGCGGTCGGCAAGCAGACCAAGGTGATCTACTCGCGAGGTGTCGATCTGGTCGAAGGTCGTGAAGAGCCGCGCGCCGTGCCGCTGATCGAATCGAACTTCCTGCGGCCTGATGCGAGCTCGAAGGAGCAGGGCCTCAAAGGCGAGTACTTCCGGGGTCGTGACTTTGCGGGATCGCCAGTGATGACGCGCATCGATTCAAGGATCGCGTTCCGTTGGGATCGGGGCGCGCCGACGGACGATCTGGCTGCGCGAGGCGAGCTGTCGAACGCGCAGGCATTGGCGGGCGATGACTTCAGCGTTCGCTGGACAGGTCAGCTGTTGCCGCCAACGTCGGGCAAATACGAGCTGGTCGTGGGCGCGAACGACGGCGTGCGTTTGTATATCGACGACCGTTTGATCGTGGACGGCTGGGAGGTCAACGAGCGCGTGAAGAGTCACAGCGTCAGCGTGGATTTCGAAGCTGGTCGTGCATATCGCATCAAGCTGGAATATTTCGAGGACATTCGTGACGCCGAGGTGCGCTTGGGCTGGCGGCGTCCGGGTGCGAAGGAGCCATTCGCGGAAGCACTGGATGCTGCTCGCGCCGCCGATGCGGTCGTGTTCGTCGGCGGCTTGACCGGCGACGTCGAAGGCGAGGAGATGAAGGTCAGCTATCCGGGCTTCGCCGGTGGCGATCGCACCGATCTGCGCTTGCCGGGCAGCCAACGCAAGTTGCTCGAAGCGCTGCAGGCCACCGGCAAACCGATTGCGCTGGTGCTCACGGGCGGCTCGGCGCTCGCCGTCGATTGGGCGCAGCAGCGTCTGCCTGCGATCTTGATGGCGTGGTATCCCGGTCAGCGCGGCGGTAATGCAGTTGCGGATGTGTTGTTCGGTACTGTGAATCCGTCGGGTCGGTTGCCCGTCACGTTCTACAAAGAGAACGAGCAGCTGCCGGCCTTCGATGATTACGCCATGCAAGGCCGTACGTATCGATACTTCACCGGGCAGCCGCTATATCCGTTCGGTCACGGACTTTCGTACACGCGGTTCGAGTACACGAATCTGAAACTGGACCGTGCGCATGTCGCTCCGGATGGAACGATTCAAGCGTCGCTCACGGTGAAGAACGTTGGCTCGCGGGCGGGCGAGGAAGTCGTGCAGTTGTACGTCGCGCCGAAGGATTCCAAGCAGCAGTGGGCCAATAAGGATTTGCGCGGCGTGCAGCGCGTGGCGTTGAAGCCGGGCGAAGTCGGTCATGTCAGCTTCACGCTGAAGGCGTCCATGGATCTGCGCCACTACGATGTAAACGCGGATCGCTACGCGGTTGAAGCAGGCAACTACGAAGTGCAGGTCGGCGCGTCGAGCGCGGACATTCGTGCCCGACAAACGTTTGAAGTGAACCGTTAGGTTTGAACTGGAGGCGTCCGCCGGGCTGCGGCGGACGCCAATATCGCTGTTATAGCCGTGCCGGTTCGAGTCGCGGCACCAGTAGCTGGATGATTCCCAGCGCCAGTAGGTATGCGGTGGCAGCCATCAGGAACACCGGGACGTAACTGCCCGTAGTCTCCAGCAAGAAGCCGGTGAAGGTGGCGATCATCATGCCGCCCACGGCACCGCCGAAGCCGCCGATACCGACGACCGATCCCACCGTGCGTTTCGGAAACATGTCCGATGGCAACGTGAAGATATTCGCCGACCAGCCTTGATGGCCCGCGGTCGCGAGCCCGATCAGCAGGACTGCCATCCACACGTTCTGAACCTGCGACACGAAGACGATGGGCACGACGCAGAGTGCGCAGATCAGCATCGCGGTCTTCCGCGCGCGATTCACTGTCCAGCCCATCTTGATGAAACGGCCCGCCACCCAGCCGCCCGCGATGCTACCAATGTCGGCGAGGACATAAATCGCGACCAGTGGCGCGCCGAGTCCGAGCAGGCTCAAGCCGTACTCGCTGTGCAGATACTTGGGCAACCAAAACAGGAAGAACCACCAGATCGGATCGGTCATGAACTTGCCGAGCAGGAACGCCCAGGTCTGCCGATATTTCAGCAAGCGAGACCAAGGCACACGCTCGACCGGCTCGGGCGGATCGCTACGGATCAATGCAAGCTCGGCCGCGCTCAGCTTTGGATGCTGTTCTGGCGGTCGATAGGTTCTGAGCCAGATTGTCAGCCACGCGGCGCTCAGAACGCCGGTCGCGAGGAACGCGGCTTGCCAGCCAAAGGTCACTGCGATGATCGGCACTGTCAAAGGCGCGACGATCGCACCAACGTTCGAACCGGAATTGAAGATGCCGGTCGCGAACGCGCGCTCACGTCGTGGGAACCATTCGGCGACGGTCTTCAGCGCCGCCGGGAAGTTTCCCGCCTCGCCGAGTCCCAATGCGAAGCGTGCCATCGCGAATCCGGCAACGCTGCCGACCAGCGCGTGGCTCATCGCTGCCAGACTCCACAACGCGATTGCGACGGCATAGCCCAGCTTCGTGCCGAGCTTGTCGATCACGGCGCCCGCGCTCACCAGGCCGATGGCATATGCGGCCTGGAAACACGTGATGATGTAGCCGTACTCGACCTCACTCCAGGCAAATGTTTTTTGCAGCTCGGGTGCGAGCACGCCGAGCACCTGGCGATCGATGTAATTGATCGTGGTGGCGGCGAGCAGCAGGCCGCAGATTCGCCATCGGTAGCGGCCGGTTGTCGTGCTGTTGGTGTTGCTGGCGTTTACAGCTTCGGTGCTCTGCATGTCCATCGTCGAATCAATCGCCGATGGTCAGCGTCGCGGTTTTCAGATCGACCGAATTGGGGCCGGTCATGACGGTGAATTCACCGGGCTCGATCACGTATTTCATCTGGTCGTTCCAGTAAGCGAAGGCCTCCTTGGCGAGAGTAAATTCCACGGTCGTCGATGCGCCCGGCTCCAGCGAGACGCGACGGAATGCCTTGAGCTCTTTCACCGGCCGCGTGACTGTGCTGGAGACATCGCGCACATACAGCTGCACGACTTCGTCTCCCTGCCGCGAGCCGACATTGCGCACGTCCACCGACACTTTCACGCTGCCGTTGGCGCTGATACGAGCGCTCGACAGCTTGGGCTCGCCAAGTTCGAACTTCGTGTATGACAAGCCGAAGCCAAATGGGAACAATGGCTGCTTCGAGTCGAAGTGATAGCCGCGATGCGCGCTCGGCTTCTGGTTGTAGAAGTAGGGCAGCTGTCCCACGTCACGGGCCACGGTGACTGGCAGCTTGCCACCCGGATTCGTGTCGCCGAACAACACGTCGGCGAGAGCCGTGCCGCCTTCCTGGCCGGCGTACCAACCTTCGATCACGCCGTTCGCTTTCTCGATAACCTCGGGAATCGACAGCGGCTGACCGTTGATCAACACGACGATAACCGGTTTACCAAGAGCAAACATCGCTTGCGCGAGCTCATTCTGCTCGCCCGTGAGGCCGAGGCTGAGACTGTCGCCCAGATGGTTCTTCGCCCACGCTTCCCGGTGCAGAGCGCTGCTGCCGCCGATCGCGAGCACGATGGCATCGGCGCCTTGCGCGACCTTCACCGCTTCTTCGATGCGTTCGAGATTGTCTTCGCGCTTGGGACGGACGACGTCATCCGTGTACCAATCGCCCGATTCAGTGAGGCGCACTCCTTCGGCCGAAACGACGTTCACGCGCTGCCCGAGCTTGGCTTTGATGCCGTCGAGCAACGTGACGACGTGCTTGGGAACGTTCGAATAACCGCCCAGTTCGACGCGAGCGGCGTTCGGACCGATCACCGCCAGTGTTTTCAATCCATCCGCACGCAGCGGCAGCACACCATCGTTCTTCAACAGCACGATGGTTTTCCGGGCGGCTTCGAGCGCCAGCGCGCGCGCTTCGGCATTGCCGGTAATTTTCTCGGCGTACTTGGCGTCCGCATACGGCTGTTCGAACAAGCCGGCGAGGAACTTCAGCCGCAGCATGTCGGCGACGGCCCTGTCGATGTCTGATTGCTGAATCCGTCCTTGAGCGAGCGCCTGCGGAAGCAGCGCATAGTTCTCGCCGTTCGGCAGATCGGAGGACACGCCGGTCTTGAGCGCGCGGACCGCCGCATCGACCGGATCGGTCGCGACGCTGTGAACGTCGATGAGCTCTTTGATCGCGAAGTAGTCGCTGACGATCGCGCCTTTGAAGCCCATCTCGCCTCGCAGGATGTCTTGCAGCAGCCAGCGATTGGCGTGGGAGGGCAGGCCGTCGATTTCATTGTATGAAGGCATCACCGCCTGCGCATTGGCGGCGACGGCCGCCTGGAACGGCGGGAAGAACACTTCACGCAGCACGCGTTCGGAAATGTTCGCCGGGCCGACGTTGGTGCCGCTTTCCGGCTGGCCGTGTCCGGTCATGTGTTTCAGTGTCGCAAACACTCGGTCTTTAGCGAGCGGTAGCGTCGAACCCTGGAAACCGCGCACGGCCGCGACGCCCATCGTGCTCACGAGATACGGGTCCTCGCCATACGTTTCCTCGAAGCGTCCCCAACGCGGATCGCGTGCAACGTCGACGACCGGAGCGAGCACCAGTTGCGAACCACGGGCGCGAATCTCACGACCGACGACGGTGAAGACACGTTCGAGCAGGGCTGGGTCCCAGCTGCTGGCCAGCGCGATCGCTTGCGGAAAGTGTGTTCCGCCGAGTGCTTGAAAGCCGTGCAGCCCTTCTTCATGAAACAAAACCGGAATGCCCAGTCGCGTGTTGCGTGCGGCATGACGCTGGATGGCATTGATCAACTCAACCGTTTCGCGCTCATTTCGATATGGAGTGATGAGCGGACTGGCGACTCCCTGGCGATCGCTGGGGCGAGTGAAATGGCCGATGCCGGCTGGATACAAGCGCTGCGCGGCCTCCGGACTGAAATTCCCCTTGGCGTCGAGCAGTTCGTTCTTTCTGGTCCAGACCGCGGTGATCTGCGCGATCTTTTCTTCGAGCGTCATGCGCGACAGCAGATCCTGCACGCGCTGTTCGACGGGGGCCGCCGGGTCTTTATATACGGGTCGATCGCTTCGCGACTGCGCCGACGCGCCCGACGCAAGCAACACCGCGGTCACAATGCTGCCGGCCGTGGCCAGGCCAAAAGCTCTCACCATGGATCCCCCGTCGGTTGGCGGACGGGTTCAGGAGCCCGTCCTTGTCGATACATTGATAACGTTATCATTAACTCGTGCCCGGCTCAGGGTCAATTGCCGTTGCAGTCTGCTCGCACTGGTCGGCGCGGATTGGTCGGGATGCGCGGACACCAGTCGCTCATACGAAGGTTTCAGGGCATTTTTGTCGATGTGTCCGTGCCACGGCCCGACCCGAAGCTGCCCCGGCCCTTTGTGAATCGGCGGCCGGCCACGGCGGTTGCATCGGTTGAATTGGTATCGCTATCATCAAATCGTCACTGCGAATCGCAGCTGGCCAAGATAACGACCGGGACCTTCTCGCCAGGCTGGCGGGCCTCCGGACTGAATCAGAACTGCGTTCCGGCTGCGGCGCTGTTCTTCCAGTTCCGAACGCCACCTTCACTGAATATGAGCCGGGGGCGCACCGTGATCGTCGGTTAGCGCGGCAGGTTCTGACGGGAGCGCTCGAACTCCAGCACTGGCACCGATCGAGAGACGTCGACGCGGGAGCTGTCGTCTACCCCCGGTGGTGACCTCGTCGACGACGTTGAACGGCAGGAGAACGCATGCTCCTGCCGTTTTTTTATTCCCGCAATGCGCCTGAGAAAACCGGCGACCGAAACGTGACGAATGGGCACATGGATGTGGCCACGCCACGCAGGTGGCGGCTCTGAGGCCAACTTTGATTATGGGTGGCCACGCTTTTTCCTCAGAGCACGACCGTCGTGACAGGAAGTCCGATCGGTCGTTTCAAATCAGGGAATGTCTTAGCTCGGTACCTGTCGCAATTTGCGAACTGCACCGCTGTGCAAGCGCCAAGGTTTTACATAGTCTTGCCGCTTCGATTTCCCGTTCGCCCCTGGATTCATGAAGACGACCTCGTATCGCCTCACTCTCCTGTTGTTGCTCGCATCGCTAGCCATCGCGGCGGCTCTGCCAGCGCGCGCCAGCTCGAACAGCAGCGAGCATTTCGTGCGACCGGCCGAGCTGGAACCGGATATCGCGTTCTGGCGCCGGATCTACACCGAGGTCACGACGTCGGGCGGTCTGTTGCATGACCCCGAGGACCTGCGAGTCGTTTATGAAGTGCTGGAGTTTCCTTCGGACCTGCCTCCGAAGACCCGCTCCAAGCGCATCGAAGACGCCAAGAAGAAGTACTCGCGCATCCTCGACCGCCTTGCCAGCGGCGCAGAGGATCTGACTGAGGAAGAGTTGCGCGTTCAGGCGCTGTGGCCGAAGAACACGCGTCGCTCGCGTTTCGAACAGGCGTCCGAAGAAGTGCGTTTCCAGCTGGGCCAGGCCGACCGTTTCCGCGAAGGTCTGGTGCGTTCCGGCGCCTGGCGCGAGCACATCGCCGATACGTTCGGCAAGATGGGCTTGCCGCGCGAGCTGGCTTCGTTGCCGCACGTCGAGTCCTCGTTCAACACGTACGCCTATTCCAAGGTCGGCGCGGCCGGCATGTGGCAGTTCATGCGTAGCACAGGCCGGCGCTTCCTGCGCATCGATGCCGTGGTCGACGAGCGTCTCGATCCGTATCGCTCCACCGAGGCGGCAGCGCGCTTTCTCGAACAGAACTACATCGTGCTCGGCAGCTGGCCGTTGGCGCTGACTGCTTATAACCACGGTCCTGGCGGCATGAAGCGCGCTCAGGAACAACTCGGCACCAGCGACATCACCACCATCGTGCGCAAGTACAACAGCCGTTCGTTCGGCTTTGCTTCGCGCAACTTCTATCTCGCGTTCCTGGCCGCGCTGGAAATCGATCAGAACCCGGAGAAATTCTTCCCCGGCATCCGTCGCAACGCGGCGGATAACAGCCTGGTGCTGAAGCTGCCTCAGTCGATCCCGGCCGGCCGCATCGCGAGCACCCTGGATGTGGATCGGGAAGATCTGCGTCGTCTGAACCCGGCGTTGTTGAACAGCGTCTGGAAGGGCGGGCGCAATGTGCCGAAGGGTTATGAATTCCGCGTGCCGTCGCATATCGATCTGTCCTCGGTGATGGCGAAGTTGAACGCGGGCGGCGCCGCCGAAGCGGTCGAAGTGGCGCTCGCCGAAGCGCAGCATCGGGTCGCGAGCGGCGAGACGCTGTCGGTCATCGCCGGCCGCTATGGCGTCAGCCAGCAGGCGCTCGCCGAGCTGAACGATCTGAATCGCCCGTATCGTCTGCGCGTCGGCCAGGTGTTGGACCTGCCTTCGAAGGGCACTCGTCCGGCGGCCACGGTCGCGGCGGCTCCGAAGGAACCGACGCCGCCTGCCCCGCCAGCTGTGAAGCCGACGCCTCCGACCGGTGTGGTTGGCAGCGAGCGCTACGTGGTTCGTCGTGGCGACACGCTCGGCAAGATCGCGAAGAAGCACGGTCTGACCGAAGATCAGTTGATGGAGATGAACAACATCAGCAATCGCGCCTTCATCTATGAAGGTCAGGTGCTGGCGTTGGCGGCGTCGGCGCGCGCCAAGCCGCCGGTGGAAGCTGAAGTGCCGGTCGCGACGATCGCCGCCGTCACCGAGCCGCCGGCCGAAGCCGAAGCGGTCGAGCCGGTGTCGGAGCGTGAAGCGGAAGAAATCGGTCCGGCGCTCGTGCCTGGCACGCAGGCCGCGGCTTCGGCGGATCCGGCGGACTACACCGTCAAAGACAATGCCGTCATCGTGCAGGCCGCCGAAACGATCGGGCACTACGCTGAATGGCTCGATGTGCGCGCCAGCCAGCTGCGTCAGCTCAACCGCATGTCGATGGCGACACCGGTGGTGATCGGACGCAAAGTGAAGCTGGATTTCTCCAAGGTCACGCCCGATCAGTTCGAGGCGCGCCGTACGGAATATCATCGTGCCTTGCAGGAAGCGTTCTTCACGCAGTTCCGCATCCAGGGCACTAGCGAGCACGTGATCAAGCGCGGCGAGTCGGTATGGGTGCTGGCTCAGCAGCGCTATAACATTCCCATCTGGCTGCTGCGCCAGTACAACCCGGACCTGGACCTCGGCTCGTTGCAGCCGGGGGCGCGCCTGGTGATTCCGCTGGTCGAAGCCACGGGTGTCTCGGAGCCATCGGCTTGAGCTCAGTCAGAGTGTCGATCGGATCGAGTGCGCTTGCGATCGCCGCCGTTGTGCTCGGCGGCTGCATGAGCGTGCAGCTATATGACGGGCCGAAACGCGACCGGGACGAAGTGGCGCGCATCTCGGGCGATCCGGTCATTACCGCCGGATCGCCGGTGACCGTGGTCCTGCGGCAGGTGGACGGTCGCGACATCGGCGTCGCGCAGACCACGGTCGAAGTCCTGGAAGGCAAGCACAACTTGCTGGTGGACTGCCGGATCGCCGAAACCAAGGCAGTCTCACGCCACGCGCTGGAAGTTGAAGTTTACGGTGGCCGTAACTACCGGCTGCGGGCGGAGACCGGCCCGGCACTGCGAGAATGCACCGGAGTCAGCCTCGAATCGGTCGACTAGCTCCGAGCGGCGCGCTTGGTGATGCGTTTCACGGTTTTTCTCCGCCGTGTCGCCAAGATTCACAGGGACGATGCCCTACAGACTCAATGGTACGGCCTGTGAGCCGACATAAGACGAAGCCACGCTATAATCCCCCGGCGTTGACCACTGCCACCCTTATGCCGCGAAACATTGCTGCCCTAGTCACCGCTTCCCTGCTTTTTCTCTCCGCCGCTCCGCTGCGGGCGGAAACGCCATTGCAGTCCTCCGCGCTGGTTTCCTCCAGCGTCGAAGCCGCGCTGCCGCTGGCGGATAAAGTCATCGTCCGCAAAGCCGAGCGCAAGCTTTACCTGATGAGCAACGGCGCCGCGCTTCGGACGTTCAAGATCGCGCTCGGCCTGCGGCCCGAAGGGCACAAGCAGTTCGAGGGCGACTTCCGTACGCCCGAGGGCAGCTACCGGCTGACGCGTCGGAACCCCAACAGTGAATATTTCCTGTCCATCCAGGTCGACTACCCGAACGAGCAGGACATGAAGCGCGCCCGCGCCCAGGGCCTGCGCCCGGGCGGCGCGATCATGATCCACGGTCAGCCGAACACTCCGAAGAAGTCCCGCGACTACTACGCAAATGTCGACTGGACCGAGGGCTGCATCGCCGTGTCGAATTCGGACATGGTGGAAATCTGGTTGATGACGCCGCCCGACACGCCCATAGAGATCCTGCCGTGAAAGAGAGCTCAAAGTGAAGGCGCCGGCCAATGACGGACGCGCCTCGGCCTCGATAACCCAGGCCGAACCCGAAGGAGTGGTCGATGCCAGGGTCTCGCCGCTAGGCAGCCTGGAAAACCTTTCGCAGCGTGAGGTGCAGCAGCTGCTCAGCTCGGGGCAGGGCGGCGTTTACGATCTGTTTCGCCGCTGCGCGCTGGCCGTGCTCAGCTCGGGCCTCGAGTCCGACGACGTACGCGCCATCTTCGACCGGTACAAGGACTTCGAGATCAAGCTCGGCCGCCAGGCCTGGGGCATCAAGCTCGAAGTGAAGAACGCGCCGGCCAGCGCCTTCGTCGACGGCTCGATGATCCGCGGTATCAAGGAACATCTGTTCTCGGTTCTGCGCGACATCGTCTACATCCACGACGCCATTCTTGGCAGCGATCGTTTCGATCTGAACGATCCGGTGAGCATCACCAACGCCGTCTATCACATCCTGCGCAACGCGCGGATCCTGGATTACAAGGGCCGCCCCGATCTGGTCGTCTGCTGGGGCGGCCATTCGATCGGCACGGCCGAGTACGACTACACCAAGCGGGTCGGCTACGAGCTCGGCCTGCGCGCGCTGAGCGTGTGCACCGGCTGCGGTCCGGGCGCGATGAAGGGTCCGATGAAGGGCGCGACCATCGGTCATTCCAAGCAGCGTATTCGCGAGGGTCGTTATATCGGCATGACCGAGCCGGGCATCATCGCCGCCGAGCCGCCGAATCCGATCGTCAATCAGCTGGTGATCATGCCGGACATCGAGAAGCGTCTCGAAGCGTTCGTTCGCTGCGCGCACGCCATTATCGTGTTCCCGGGCGGCGCCGGCACGGCCGAGGAGATTCTGTATCTGCTCGGCATCCTGCTCGATCCGGCCAACGCCGATCAGCCGTTGCCAGTGGTGTTCACCGGTCCGCCATCGTCCGCCGAGTACTTCGGTCAGATCGATCATTTCATCGGCGCGACGTTGGGCGATGCCGCGCGCAGTCGCTACAAGATCATCATCGGCGATCCGCCGCAGGCGGCACGCGAAGTGTTCAAGGGCATCGAAGCCGTGCGCGAGTATCGACGCGCGAAGAGCGATGCGTACAACTACAACTGGCTGCTGAAGATCCCAGAGGACTTTCAGCGCCCCTTCGAGCCCACGCACGAGGCGATGGCGCGTCTGGAGCTGCGGCGGGATCTGCCGCCCCACTTGATGGCGGCCAATCTGCGTCGCGCGTTCTCCGGCATCGTCGCGGGCAACGTCAAAGAAAATGGCATTCATGCCATCGAACAGCGCGGGCCCTTCGAGCTGCACGGTGACAAGCAAGTGATGACGCTCCTCGACGAGCTGCTGTCGGCGTTCGTGCGGCAACGACGAATGAAGATCGCAGGCGAGTACAAGCCCTGCTATCGGCTGGTCGCATGAGCAAGGTTGCGCTCACCTACCGTTTCACCTTCCCCGATTCCCAGGAACGAGTGTTCGACCTGGAGATGGATCGCGACACGGCGGAGCTGTCTCCGCCGAATGTGCCGCAACCGCCGGCATGGACCGCGCTGGGATTCAATCAATGCACCGGCTGTCCGTTCAATGCCGCCGACACGCCGCATTGTCCCGCGGCGTTACAGCTCGCCGGTGTGATCGACGGCTTCAGCGACATCGTTTCTTACGACAAAGTGAAGGTCACGGTGGAGAGCGAAGAGCGCCAGGTGGTCGCGACGCTCGCCGCACAGCAAGCGCTCGCTTCGCTGATGGGTTTGATCATGGCGTCCAGCGGTTGTCCGCGCACCGCGGTGTTCCGGCCGATGGCGCGTTTTCATCTGCCGTTCTCGAGCGAATCGGAAACGGCGTATCGAGTCGCGTCGATGTATCTGCTCGCTCAGCATTACTCGGCGCGCGAAGGTGGTTCGTCGGATCTGGCGCTGAACGAGCTCGAGCGCGTTTATCGAGGCATGCACTCGGTCAATCGCGGCATGGCGACGCGGCTGCGCGCGGCGAGCCGGCAAGATGCGATCGTGAATGCGGTGGTGCTGCTCGATGTGTTCAGCAGCCTGGTGCCCGCCGCGATCCACGACATTCTCGACGAGATCAAACCGGCGTTCGCTGCCTTGCTCGCAGCCAAGTGAAACATTTGTTAGTTCGCGTCGGAATTTTTTCCAGTCGCGAACATGAACGTCCGCGCTCATGTGTGTGCTTTGCGCGCGACGCTTCGCAACCGCTCCAATAATCAATAACGGCCGGTTAAATACCGCGGGAAAAACCGACGCTTTGTGACGTGACACTCCTGTCAGTAGCGCTTCCCTTGCGATGGCTGTCGCACTCTGGAGACGTGGCTGGATCGCTGTGATGTAGTTCCTCTTGCCTGTGGTGTGTGCTCCGTAACTTCGCTCGCAACAGGAGATCACACATGACCACGACCGAACCGAAATTCGACGAGATGACCGCGACGGGCCGGCACCGCGCCTGGGTGGGTGAGAATGCGGGTGCGATCGTTCGCGCCGCCGGCTCCAGCACGCCGCGTGAGCCGCAGCGAGCCAACTGGCTCGATCGCGCGCAGCCCGCTGCGAGCAACTCGCGTCATGCCGCGATCACGCGCTCGTTGCACACGTGGTCCAACTACAAGAGCTGGACCGACAAGGTGAAGAGCAGCTGGGACAAGGATACGAAGAGCGGGAAGTAACGTCGTTTCCGACGCGGACTGCTTCAGCCGAATACGCGGCGAAGCAGTGACGGCAGCAACGATTCGGAGCGCTCGATCTTGTCCGACTTGCCGCCACCGCGAGTGGCGAGCGCGCTGGCCGGACTTGCGATCGCATTCATCACCGCGGCCGGGCTCAACTGAGGTTGAGGCGTCGACGCCGAAGGAGCAG
Source organism: Pseudomonadota bacterium (assembly GCA_023391815.1). Lineage (GTDB taxonomy): Bacteria > Pseudomonadota > Gammaproteobacteria > Steroidobacterales > Steroidobacteraceae > Steroidobacter. Next base: position 3,471 of record JAEWAF010000095.1, on the reverse strand, counting down.
CGGGCTTCGGTCTCACAGGGGCGGCAGCGGTCGCGAGCGCCTGAGCAAGGGACGGTTTGGAGCTCGCCTCGGTCGACAACATCGACTCGAGCGAAGTGGTGGCCTCCTTCGGCGCGGTCGTCGGCGCCGAAGTAATCGCCGGCGTGCCCGGCTCGATGTGCAACGGCTTGCGCTGCGCGAGCCAGCCCACCAGCGGCAACCATTGCTCCAGATCCTCGCGCACCGACGTCGGCTTCATCTCGAACACGCCCAAGCCGGTTTCCGCCGAGCGGATGTAAGCCTGCGAGTCCCGCAGCGTCGCGATGACGGGAATCTGCAGGTTCTCCAGAAACTTCATCAGCGACTTGTAGATCAGCGTCTGTTTCTTCACGCGGTTCGCGATCACGGCGATGCGTTGCTCATCACGCCGAAGCTTGGCAATCAGCAGCAGATTGGATATGCATTTAGCCGCGGCGTGAATATCGATGTCCGAAGGCAGTACGGGAACCAGCACGGCGGTGGCATTACGCGTGATGTCAGGCAGTTTCTGCGTCTCGACCGCTGCCGGTGTATCCACCACGAGGCGCTGTGTATCCAGCGGCAGACGGGTGGCGAAGCTGCGGGTCATTCCTGTATTACGCTCGTAAGCGGCAATGCCGTGGATCAGCGGTTGCTCCTGGGTGCGCTTGCTGAGCCAGTGCGTGCTCGAGCCTTGGGCATCCATGTCCATGAGCGTCGGGCGCAGCTTCTCGACCGCGAAATAGCTGGCCAGATTGGTCGCTATCGTGGTCTTGCCGGACCCACCTTTGGGATTTAGAACGACGATCTTTTGCATGCTCGCCGACGCCGCGGTTTCCGCTTTAACGATCCACTGTCAAATCGAGTCAGTTTTTGTCGTGAATCAGCCTACGCAGCGTCTGGCGGCGCCGCAAGCTCAGAGTTGTGACGATCATCACCGGCCGTGCGTGCCCGTGCTGTGAGTCGGCTCACACCGACCTCAACTGGCCGCCGCTAGAGTCGGCGTCGACAACTTCGAGGACCCCTATGGAATTCCTGCTGCTGTGGTGGGACAACCTTGACGATTCGCTGAATGCCGTCCGGCATCTGGCGCCGAAGATTCTGGGTTTCCTGCTCGCTTTCGCCTTGTTCGCGCTGACCGGATTCGCGCTGTTGCTGGCGCCCCAGGTCACCCTGGCCGCGATCGGTCTGATGCTGTCGGCCTCGCTGTTCGATCATTGGCGCCGCCGTCGCGCGGCGTTCGCTAACGACCGCTGATCCTCCTTCAGCAACTCCCCGAAGAATATATCGGGGAGAATGCTCGATCCCGCGCCTTGAACTCCGGGCGCGGGGTCCCCATAAGCGCACGCGTCCATCTATCATGGCCGGCCTCCCGGACCGGCCCCACCGCATCCGGCACTTGCCCGGCTGCGCGACGCGAACTTATGGAGAGCACTAAATGAACGACACGGGCACGCACGAGACTCAGACGCAGACGTTGGGCTTTCAGGCGGAGGTCAAGCAGCTGCTGAAGCTGATGATCCATTCGCTGTACAGTCACAAGGAAATCTTCCTTCGCGAGCTGATCTCCAACGCTTCCGACGCGCTCGACAAGCTGCGCTTCGAAGCGCTCGCCAGGCCCGAGTTGCTGGAAGGTGGCGGTGAGCTGGCGATCACCATCGAGGCCGACGACAAGGCCCACACCATCAGCATCGTCGACAACGGCATCGGCATGAGCCGCCAGGAAGCCATCGAGCACCTGGGCACCATTGCCAAGTCCGGCACGTCCGACTTCCTCGCCAAGCTCACCGGCGATCAGAAGAAGGACGCGCAGCTGATCGGTCAGTTCGGCGTAGGCTTCTATTCATCGTTCATCGTCGCCGACAAGGTCGACGTGTTCTCGCGTCGTGCCGGCCTCGAGGCCAGCGCTGGCGTTCATTGGTCCTCGGCCGCCGACGGTGAATTCACCGTCTCGGACATCGAGCTGCCCGAGCGCGGCACCCGCATCGTGCTGCATCTGAAAGAAGGCGATCACGAGTTCGCCGATCAATATCGGATTCGTTCCCTGGTGCGGAAGTACTCCGACCACATCGCGTTCCCGGTGCGTATGCCCAAGCCCGCGCCTTACAAGGGCGAGGACGAGGAGAAGAAGGACGATTCAGTCGTCGCCGAAGTGAAGCCGGAAGAGGCAAAGCCGGAGTTCGAAACGGTCAACGCGGCGCAAGCCCTGTGGGCGCGGCCGCGCACCGAGGTCAAGGACGAGGAATACAAAGAGTTCTATCGTCACGTCACGCACGACTTCACCGATCCCCTCGCGTGGTCGCACGGCAAGGTCGAAGGCAAGAAGGAATACACGAGCTTGCTGTATATCCCGTCGCGCGCGCCCTATGACCTGTGGCATCGCGAAGGCGCTCGGGGTTTGAAGTTGTACGTGCGTCGCGTGTTCATCATGGACGACGCCGAGCAGTTCCTGCCGCTGTATCTGCGCTTCGTCAAAGGCGTGGTCGATTCGGCCGATCTGCCGCTGAACATTTCTCGCGAGATGCTTCAGCAGGATCCCGCAATCGAGACCATGAAGACCGGTCTCGCGCGCCGCGTGCTCGATATGCTCGCGAAGATGGCCAAGGACGAGCCGGAGAAATACGCGACGTTCTGGAAAGAATTCGGCACGGTGCTGAAGGAAGGTCCGGCCGAGGATCATGCCAATCGCGAGCGCATCGCCAAGCTGTTGCGCTTCTCCAGCACGCTGGCCGACAAGCCTGAGGCGGATGTGTCGCTCGAGGAATACGTCGGCCGGATGAAGGAAGGTCAGAAGGAGATCTACTACGTCATCGCCGACAGCTTCGGCGCGGCGAAGTCGAGCCCGCATCTGGAAGTACTGCGGAAGAAGGGCATCGAGGTGTTGCTGTTGTCGGATCGAGTCGATGAATGGCTGGTCGATCATCTGCGCGAGTTCGATGGCAAGCAGCTGAAAAACGTGGCGCGCGGCGAGCTGGACTTCTCCGCCATTCAGTCCGAAGAAGAAAAGAAGGCCCAGGAAGAGCTGTCGAAGGGCCACGCCGAGCTGGTCGAGCGCATCAAGAAGGCGCTCACCGATCAGGTCAGCGATGTTCGCGTCACCGCGCGCCTGGCGGATTCGCCGGCGTGTCTGGTGCTCGGTCAGTACGATATGGGCGCGCAGATGCGCCGGATCATGGAAGCGGCGGGACAGAAGGCACCGGTGAGCAAGCCGACGCTGGAAGTGAACCCGACTCATCCGCTGCTGCAACGGATCGAGAAGACGTCGGAGGAGACCGAGTTCAAGGACCTGTCGATGCTGCTGTTCGAACAGGCGACGCTGGCCGACGGCGGTCAGTTGCCCGAGCCCGCCGCGTTCGTGCAGCGGTTGAACCGGTTGCTGATGAAGACGGCTTGATTCGCGCCCGAGTATCATGGGCGGCATGAAGAACAAGCGTTCATTGATTCTGGTTGGCGCCGCCGCGGCTGTGTTCGCGG
>JAEWAF010000051.1 GCA_023391815.1 Pseudomonadota bacterium | reverse complement strand
ACAACATCCTGTTCGGCAAGTACAGCGGCACCGAAGTGAAGGTCGACGGCGAGGAGCTGCTGGTCATGCGTGAAGAAGACGTCATGGCCGTGATCGAGAAGTAATCGCTCGCTCCCAACCAGATTTTGTAGTCGTGGGCCGGCGGAGCCGGCACGCGACAACCGAAGAAAATTCTAGAGGTCTACTCACATGGCAGCTAAAGAAGTACGTTTCAGCGATGACGCCCGCGCGCGCATGCTCAAGGGTGTGAACATCCTGGCGAACGCGGTCAAAGCCACGCTCGGCCCCAAGGGCCGCAACGCGGTGCTCGAGAAGAGCTTCGGCGCCCCCACCGTCACCAAGGACGGCGTGTCGGTCGCGAAGGAAATCGAGTTGAAGGACAAGTTCGAGAACATGGGCGCTCAGATGGTGAAGGAAGTCGCTTCCAACACCTCTGACGAAGCCGGCGACGGCACCACCACCGCCACCGTGCTCGCCCAGGCGATCGTGCGCGAAGGCCTGAAGGCCGTCGCCGCCGGCGCCAACCCGATGGATCTGAAGCGCGGCATCGACGCCGGCGTGGTCGCCGCTGTCGAAGAGCTGAAGCGCCTCAGCAAGCCCTGCAAAGATCAGAAGGCCATCGCGCAGGTCGGCACGATCTCCGCGAACTCCGACGAGTCGATCGGCAAGACGATTGCCGACGCGATGGAGAAGGTCGGTAAGGAAGGCGTGATCACCGTCGAGGAAGGCTCGGGTCTGCAGAACGAGCTGGACGTCGTCGAAGGTATGCAGTTCGACCGCGGCTACCTCTCGCCGTACTTCATCAACAACCAGCAGAACCAGACCGCCGAGCTCGACAACCCGTACATCCTGCTGTACGAAAAGAAGATCTCCAACGTCCGTGAAATGCTGCCGCTGCTGGAAGGCATCGCGAAGGCCGGCCGTCCGCTGCTGATCGTCGCCGAAGATGTCGAAGGCGAGGCGCTGGCGACCCTGGTCGTCAACACCATCCGCGGCATCGTGAAGGTTGCCGCCGTGAAGGCCCCGGGCTTCGGCGATCGCCGTAAAGCCATGCTCCAGGACATCGCCGTGCTGACCGGTGGCACCGTGATCTCCGACGAAGTCGGTCTGTCGCTCGAGAAGGCGACGCTGAACGACCTCGGCGAAGCGAAGAAGATCGTGGTCGAGAAGGAAAACAGCACCATCATCGACGGCAAGGGCAAGAACAGCGACATCAAGGCTCGCGTCGAGCAGATCCGTCGTCAGATCGAAGAAGCCACTTCGGACTACGACAAGGAGAAGCTGCAGGAGCGCGTTGCCAAGCTGTCTGGCGGCGTGGCCGTGATCAAGGTCGGCGCTGCCACCGAGATCGAAATGAAGGAAAAGAAGGCTCGCGTCGAAGACGCGCTGCATGCGACCCGCGCCGCCGTTGAAGAAGGCGTGGTTCCGGGCGGCGGCACGGCGCTGATCCGCGCGCAGAAGGCTGTCGAGAAGCTGGAAGGCAAGAACGAAGATCAGGCCTTCGGCATCCGCATCCTGGCGCGCTCGATCGAAGAGCCGCTGCGTCAGATCGTCACCAACGCGGGTGAAGACGCCGCTGTGGTGCTGGCGAAGGTGAAGGAAGGCAAGGGCACGTTCGGCTACAACGCCGCCACCGGCGAGTACGGCGACATGCTCGAGCTGGGCATCCTGGATCCGACCAAGGTGACGCGTCTGGCCCTGCAGAACGCCGCTTCCGTGGCCGGCCTGCTGCTGACGACCGAAGTGATGATCGCCGAAGCCCCGAAGGAAGAGGCTGATCACGCTCACGGCGCCCCGGGCGGCATGGGTGGCATGGGCGGTATGGACATGTAACTTCCGTCGCGGGACGGATTTCAGTCCGTCCTCGACACTTGCCTGTCTCGAAAGGCCCCGCTTCGGCGGGGCCTTTCTTTTTGGTGATCTCGCTGAGCCGCCGGTGGACCGCGGCGTAATACCGGTCGGTTCCGCGTCGCGGCTGGTAATATCTGCCTGACCTGCAAAGGAGGAGCATCATGGCTTGGTGGGCCTCGATGATCGTGGCCGCGATCTCGCTCGCGTTCGAGATGTTCGTGCTCGACGCGCAGTTCTACCTGGTGTTCTTCGGCATTTCCGCCGCCATCATCGGCTTCCTCGGCCTCGCTGGCGTGAGCCTGCCGGATTGGGCGCAGTGGCTCTCGCTGTCGATTCTCGCTGTCGTTTCGATGCTCACTTTCCGGAAGCGTGCCTATGAGCTCGTGCGCAATCGTACCGGCCAGGTCGAGGAGCGCTTGACGGTCGGTGATCGCGTCACCGTCCCGGTGCGGCTCGAGCCTTCGCAAACCTGCCGTGTCGACTATCGCGGCTCATCTTGGACGGCGCGCAACGTCGATGAGATGCCGATCGAGGCCGGTCGCGAGGCGGTGATCGCCCGCGTCGACGGCCTGGTTCTGTTGGTGCGCGCGACCGCTTGACGCGTCTTCCTGTCGATATTCACAAAACCTGGAGGTTCCCGTGAGCGCAACCATGTATGTGGTGCTGGCTGTCCTCGTGCTGGTGTTCATCGTTCTGATGAAGACCGCCATCGTCGTGCCTCAGCAGAGCGCGTTCGTGGTCGAGACGCTCGGCCGATACAGCCGCACGCTCCAGGCGGGCTTCCATATTCTGTTTCCGTTCGTCGAGCGCATCGCTTACAAACATACGTTGAAGGAAGAAGCGCTCGATATTCCCGAGCAGGTGTGTATCACCAAGGACAACGTACAGGTCGGCGTCGACGGTGTGCTGTATCTGCAGGTGCTGGATGCGCGCAGCGCTTCCTACGGCATCACCAACTATCGCTTCGCCATCATCCAGCTCGCGCAGACGACGCTGCGCAGTGAGATCGGCAAGATCGATCTGGATCGCACGTTCGAAGCGCGCGCCACGATCAATGCGAACGTCGTCAGCGAGCTCGATCATGCGTCCGGCGCGTGGGGTGTGAAGGTCCTGCGCTACGAGATCAAGAACATCAATCCGCCGAAGGACGTGCTGCACGCGATGGAAAAGCAAATGCGCGCCGAGCGCGAGAAGCGCGCCGTCGTGCTCACCTCCGAAGGCGATCGCGACGCCAAGATCAACCAGGCGGAAGGCGAGAAGCAGCGCGTGATCAAGGAGTCCGAAGCGAAGAAGCAGCAGCAGATCAACGAAGCGCACGGCCAGGCCGAAGCCATTCTCGCCGTCGCCACCGCGACTGCCGAAGGCTTGAAGCGCGTTGGTACCGCGCTGGCTGGCCAGGGCGGCATGGAGGCCATGCAGCTGCGTGTCGCCGAAGAATACGTGAAGCAGTTCGGCAAGCTCGCGGATGAGGCGTCGAGCACGCTGATCGTGCCGGCGACGCTCAGCGATATTTCCTCGATGATCGCGATGGCGACCAGCGTGGTGAAGCAGCAGAACAAGAGCAGTTGATCGCGAAGAGCGGGGATTTCGGGCGAATCGGTGGCTGTTCGGCTATCGCTGTGATTGCAGCAGGCGACTCACGACGCGTCCGAGTTGCGTCAACGTGCCGCATTCATCGATTTGGTGACAGTACGGCGAGTAATGCCGCATCTCCGAATCCCCGGTATTCCATATGGTCCGTGACTCCGGATTGAGCCAGATCACGCGACGCGCGCGCTCGTAAACTTCCTTGAGAACGTCTGTCCTCGGATCGCCGTAGTTATTGCGAGCATCGCCGAGAATGATCACGGTGCTACGTTTGTCGATCTCTTCCAAACACAGCTTGCGAAAATCGGCGAGCGCCTGGCCGTAATCTGTCGAACCGTTGCCGTACTGGCGCAGAGCCAGGGCGATGGCGTCGTCGATGTCGTTTCGGGCGAACAGGTCGGAGACTTCGCCGAGGTCGGAGGAGAAGGCGAAAGAGCGGACCTTCGGCAGCACCTCTTCCAGGCTGTAAAGGAACATCAGCATGAAGCGCGCGTAGTTCGCCACTGAGCCGCTCACGTCGCAGATCGCGAAAACTTTGGGTTGGTCGGCCTTCACCGATTTCCAGTGCAGGTCGAAGATCGCGTCGTCGTATTTCATATTCCGCCGCAGCGTGCGAGGCACGTGCAGTTGGCCTCGGCGGAACACCTTGCGCCGGCGCGAGTAAGCGGCGACGAGCTTGCGAGCCATCCGGTGAACGAGATCATGAAGCTGGCGATGATGGCGCTGCTCCAGCGTCGATAGCCGTAGGTTGCGGAGCAGGCTCTCGCGGAGGCGTCGACCGGTCACGTCGGCATGTAGTAGGAACTGATGTTCGACGTAGTCGCGAATGCGTTCGTGCAGCCAATCGCGTCGCCGGCCGAGATCCTGCGCGAGGCGGCGATCGGGAATTGCATCGCTGGCCGTCAACGTGAAGATTTCCTGCTGCAGCTCCGCGTGGCCCATCGCGTCGAGAATGCGGCGCGTGTACAGACCTTTCTGGGTGAACAGCTCGATCTGATGCACTTTGACTTGCTGGCCGGCGGCGCTGATCGCTAGGTTGATTTCGATCGTGTTCGCTCGCGTGAGCAGCTGGCCGAGCGCGGATTGAGCAAGGGACATCTCGCCGGTGCCGAGCGATTCAGTGCCGCTCTGGGCTTGGCGAGCGACTTGCGCGGCTGCGCTTGTGCCTTCACCTCGTCCGGTGCGTTTGCCTTGCGACTCACCGCTGCCGCCAGCGTCTGCATTGCCGGGTTGCCCGCCGTCGGCATCCGCGCCAGCGTCGGTATCATCGCCGCTCGAAAAGTCCGAGGCTGGTAATGGCGCGCGCTCCCGAAACGAGAAGAACTGATCGAAGCACGTGTCGAACGCAGCTTTCTCATCCGGCGTCTTAGGCAGCACGAGAGACAAGCTATCCTTCAATAGCTGCCGGTCTCGGTACCCCACCAACTGGACCGTGCTGAACGCATCCAGCGTCTCCGCAGGCGAGATGCGCACGTCGGCGTTGCGTAGCGCCCGGATGAAGTTGGTCAGCAACTGATCCACGAGGTCCTCAGGAACGGGTCGCCTTGTCGGTCAAGCCGCGCAGCTCGGGCTGCACGCTCTCGATGTCTTCCTGGAACTTCAAGATCACGTTCATCGTGTTGCGCACCAGCTCCGGATCGAGCCGATCCGCGTGCAACAGAAGCAGAGTGCGTGCCCAATCGATGGTCTCGCTGATCGACGGCACTTTTTTCAGATCCAGCTCGCGCAGATCGTGGATGAACCGAACCAATTGCTCGCGCAGCTGCGGAGCGATCTCCGGCACGCGAGCGTTGACGATGCGCTGCTCGAGTGCGATGTCCGGAAATGGAATGTACAAATGCAGGCAGCGCCGCTTGAGTGCATCCGAAATCTCGCGCGTGTTATTGCTGGTAAGGAACACGAGCGGCGGCGTGTGTCGCGCTTTCACAGTGCCGATCTCCGGAATCGACACTTGATAGTCCGACAGGATTTCCAGCAGCAGCGATTCGAACTCGTGGTCGGACTTGTCCACCTCGTCGATGAGCAGCACGCAACCGCGCTCCTCGCGCAATGCTTTCAGGAGCGGCCGTGCTTCGAGGAACTCTTCCGAGAAAAAGATATCGCCGAACTCGTGCAGTCGCTTGACCGATTCGGCGAAGCCCTTCGCGCCTTGCAGGACTTCATCGAGCGTCTGCTTCAGGACCTGCGTATAAAGCAGCTGCTTGCCGTACTTCCATTCGTACAACGCCTTGGCTTCATCCAACCCTTCGTAGCATTGCAATCGGATCAGCGGCAGCTCGAACATCTCGGCGGTAGTCTTGGCGAGCTCGGTCTTGCCGACGCCGGGCGGGCCTTCGATCAGTACCGGTTTGCGCAGGTGATAGGCGAGGTAGACCGCCGTGGCGATCTGATCGGAGCAGATGTAGCGGTGTGCCTCCAGGTGCTGTTTCAAGGAGGTCACGGACGAGGCAATGCTTGGAATGTCAGCCATAGTCAGCGAGTGTCCACTTCGGGCAGCGCAGATGCAATCGTCGGCCGATTTGTGCTGCCGGGTGGGAGCGCCGCGAGCTTTGCTTTAAGCTTGCAGGCTCATGAGCAGCGCCATCGCTTTCGAACATGTGACACACCGCTATACGCACGCGGTCGCGGTCGATGACGTTACCCTGCGCGTCGAACCGGGCGAGACCGTCGCGTTGATCGGACCGAGCGGCTGTGGCAAGTCGACGCTGCTCAAGCTGGCCATCGGGTTGGTGTGGCCTCAACAGGGCTCGGTGTTCATCACCGGTCGCGCGCTGGCGCCGGATACTCTGATCGAAACTCGCCATCGCATCGGGTATGTCATCCAGTCCGGCGGCTTGTTCCCTCATTTGAGCGCCGTGGATAACGTGACATTGGCCGCGCGCTTTCTGAAACGCGACCGCGAGTGGATCACGAATCGCATCGCCGAGCTGGCGGAACTGGTGCAACTGCCGTTGGATGCGCTGGATCGGTTTCCCAACAATCTCTCCGGCGGTCAGCGGCAACGCGTGAGCCTGATGCGTGCGCTGATGCTCGATCCGGCCGTCCTGCTGCTCGATGAGCCCTTGGGTGCGCTCGATCCCATGGTACGGCACGGCCTGCAGGAGGATTTGCGTCGCCTGTTTCAACGATTGAAAAAGTCCGTGCTGCTGGTGACTCACGACATGGCGGAAGCCGCCTTCTTTTCGCAACACATCGTGTTGATGCGGGAAGGCAAGATCGTGCAGCGGGGCAGCTATCGAGACCTCAGCGACACGCCCGCCGAGCAATTCGTCAGCGACTTCGTGAAAGCGCAGCGTGGGTTACACGCAGAGGCGCTCGATGTCTGAGTCTCTGTGCCGCCAGTTAAAACTCATGCTGATGATTGCCGTACTGAGCTCCGGCCCGGCGGCGCTCGGCGCTCCGACGATTATCGGTTCCAAGGCGTTCACCGAGTCAGTCATCCTTGGCGAGATCGCGACTCAGCTGACTGAAGAAGCGGGCTACGACGCCGAGCATCGACGGCAGCTCGGCGGTACGCGAGTGCTGTGGAGCGCTCTGATTCGCGGCGACATTCAGTGCTATCCCGAGTACACCGGCACGCTTCGCACTGAAATCTTCTCGAAACAGAACATCAGTAGCGATGCCGAGCTACGCGAGGTCATCGAGCGTCAATCGATCTGGACCTCCGCATCGCTCGGCTTCAACAACACCTATGTGTTGGGCATGAGGCGTGATCGTGCCGCCGAGTTGGGAATCACGCGCATGTCGCAGCTCGCCGACCATCCGACGCTCCGCTTCGGCTTCAGCAACGAGTTCATGGAGCGCGCCGATGGGTGGCCGGGGATTCGTGCCCGCTATCGCCTGCCGCAGCAGGATGTTCGTGGTCTGTCGCATGACCTCGCGTATCGCGGGCTGGCGTCGGGATCGCTGGATGTCACCGATCTCTATTCCACGGACGCCGAGATCATTCACTATGACCTGACGACGCTGGTGGACGACGCCAGGTTCTTTCCGGTCTACGACGCCATCCTTCTCTGTCGCAACGACGTGCCCGATGCGATTCGCCAATCGTTGAATCGCCTGGGCGGCCGCATTGACGAATCAGCCATGACCAAGATGAATGCTCGCGCCGCGCTGGATCGCGAGCCTGAAGCGCAGATCGCGGCCAGCTTCCTGCGTGATCAGTTGAAAGTAAGCGCCGATGCCAAGGTGCAGTCGCGAGCCTCGCGCATCTGGCAGCGGACCCGTGAACATCTGGCGATGGTTGGTATCTCGCTCGGACTGGCGCTACTGGTCGCTGTGCCTTTGGGCATCGTTGCGTTCTATCGCCGTGGAGTGGGACGGGTGGTGTTTGCAATCGCCGATATTCTGCAAACATTGCCCGCGCTGGCGTTGTTGGTCTTTCTGATTCCCTGGCTCGGGATCGGTTACGCGCCTGCCATCGTGGCACTGTTTCTATACAGTGTGCTGCCGATTCTCAGAAACACTCACACGGGGTTGGCAGACATTCCACGCGACCTGCGCGAATCTGCAGAAGCACTGGGGTTGCCGCGGATAGCGAGGCTACGCTATATCGAATTGCCGCTAGCGGCGCGCTCGATGCTCGCCGGCGTAAGAACGGCAGCCGTGATCAATGTGGGCACAGCGACGCTCGGGGCGTTGATCGGCGCGGGTGGCTATGGTCAGCCCATCCTCACCGGCATCCGACTGGATGATACGAATTTGATTCTCGAAGGCGCGGTCCCCGCGGCACTGCTGGCGCTGCTCGTGCAGTGGGGGTTCGGCTGGGTCGAGCGGCGCTGGGTCACGACGAAGTAGCTCGAACGCCCAGCTTTCTCATCAGTGTCCGTGCGTCCACCGGCGCGCGCAATTTCACATCGGTATTGTCGAAGTAACAATACACGTCTCGCGGTTTCGTGGACGGCGGCTTGTGCTTGCTGACCTTCTGCGTGCTGGGCAGCTCGCCGCCGCGATGCCAGGCTTCGATACGTTTGGCCCATTTCTCCAGCGCACGATCGCTGTAGCCGCTTTGGTAAAGCGTCTTGTCCCCGTGCAGGCGCATGTACACGAAGTCGGCGGTGATGTCGTGCATCATCGGAAAACGCTGAGCCGTTTCCGCGATCACCAGCGCGATGTTGTGTTCGCGGAGCAGTTCGATGAAGGAGGCGTCGCAGAAGCTCTCGTGGCGGATCTCCATCGCATGTCGCAACGGGCGGCGCACGTCGATGGACAGCTTGGCTCGGCCGGTCATTCGCGAATCACGGCGACGCGCCAGCTTCAGCGCGGCTTCGGTATCCCGCGGCAGCAGTTCGAAGAACTTTGTGAGCTTTTCCCGGTCATATCTGAAGTTGGGCGGGAATTGCCAGAGGATGGGGCCGAGCTTGCGGCGCAGGTTGAACACACCCGACGCAAAGAAGTTCGCGAGCGGCGTTTCCACATCGCGCAGTTTTTTCATATGCGTGATGAAACGCGGGCCTTTGACCGAGAATACGAAATCCGATGGGGTTTCGTCGTGCCAGCTTTGATAGCTCGCCGGGTATTGCAGCGAGTAGAAGGAGCCGTTGATCTCGATGGTCGGCAACACACGCGATGCGTAGTGCAACTCCAGTCTTTGCGGCAGATCTTTCGGGTAGAACACCCCGCGCCAGGGAGTGTAACGCCATCCGGAAATGCCAATACGTATGTGGGCCATGCTCAGCAACGATCCGTTGGCGGATCGGGTGCCGTCGTCACATTCTCGCTTTTCGCAATGGCAGCGCGCTGACGGACAGGCGGAACTCTGTGCATGAGCCCGCGTTCAATTTTGTTGTATTTGTCCACGATTACACTGGTCGGTCATCATGAATCAACCACTCTCATCTTCGGTGAAGCGCGCGTTGCCAGGGCGCCGATACGTATTGCCGGTGGGTCTGCTTCTGTGTTGCGCGTCCTCCAGCGTGTTTGCGTCCGGCTTCGCATTGCTGGAGCAGAGCTCGAGCAGACTGGGCACCGCATTTGCCGGCACGGCGGCCGCGGCCGATGACGCCAGTACGATTTTCTACAATCCCGCCGGCCTCGCGAAGCTCAAGGAGACGCAAGTGCTGGTGGTTGCGAGCGGCGTGCTGCTGAGCTCCAAATTCAAGAACGAGAATTCTCAGGCTGCGCTCGGCCAGCCGCTGGGTAACGAGGGCGGCGACGCAGGTGATTGGAACGCGGTGCCGGCCGCTTATCTTGCACTTCCGATCAACGACCAGTTTGCCTTCGGTTTCGGCATCAATGCACCGTTCGGTCTGAGGCTGGAATATGGGAATGGCTGGATGGGGCGTTTTCAGTCGCTGGACAACGAGATCCGGACTTATAACTTCAATCCGTCGTTGTCGTGGCGAGTGAACAAGCAGCTGAGCTTCGGCATCGGTGCCGACTATCAGCACATTCAAGCCGAGCTCACCAACTCGTTTAATTACACCGCGGTCGTGGCGCAAGGATTGCAAGCATTGGTGGCCGCGGGTCAATTGCCCGCATTGCTCGTGCCGGGTTTGGTTCAAGCCAATGCCGGTCTGGAAGGTCACAGCGCCGTGCGCGGCGACGACAGTGCTTGGGGGTACAACGTCGGCGTGTTGTTCGAGTTCTCCGATGACACGCGCATCGGGCTTTCTTATCGATCCACGGTCGATTACACGATCGAGGGCAGCGCTCGTTTCGAGCCTCCGACTTCGACCAATCTCATTGGCCAGAACATCATCGCGGCGGCGTCCGCGCCTGGCGCGACGCTGGCGACCGGTCCGGCCACGGTGGATTTGAAGCTACCGGATATCGCGACGGCTTCGTTCTATCACCGCATGGGGAAGGTCGAGCTGATGGCTGATGTCGCCTGGACCGGTTGGAGCAGTATCCAGGAGCTGCGTATCGTGCGCGACACCGGCGTCGTGTTGTCAGTGACGCCCGAGCATTGGAAAGATACGTGGCGTTATGCGCTTGGCGGGACGTATCAGCTCAACGATCAATGGAAACTGCGCGGCGGTGTCGCCTACGACGGCACGAACGTTCCGAACAGCACACGTACCGCACGACTGCCAGATTCAGAGCGCAAGTGGGTGGCCATCGGTGCTCAGTGGAATCCTGGTAATGCATGGGTTGTCGATGTTGGCTACGCACATTTGTTCGCCGACGACGCTCCTTTGAGTCAGAACGACGGCAACGCCGCCGCGCGCGGCTTCCTGATCGGGCACCAGGAGTCCTCAGTCGATATCGTCAGCGCGCAGCTGGCTTACAAGTTCTGAGCGTTGATTCGCTCGGACAGCACCGTGTAGTTGCGATGCAGGGTCTGCACGAACTGATGCAGATCCTGTAGCGTCCCAGTGTTCACGATGACGTCGTCGGCCGCATCCAGCCGGTCCTCGCGTGATGCCTGCGCGGCGAGAATCTGTCGAGCTTGTTCCTCGCTCGATCCGTCTCGTGCCAGCAAACGCTTCAGTTGCGCTTCCTCACTGGTGTCGACCAGCAGCACGCGATCGTACAGGTCGGCGCGGCCGCTTTCGACGAGCAGCGGAATGACGTGAATCTGATACGGTCCTTGAGCCCGTTGTGCACGGGCCGCCAGCTCTTCTCGAATGGCCGGATGGGTGATGGCCTCGAGGCGCTTGCGTTGCTCGGGATCGGCGAACACGCGAGCACGCATGCGGGCGCGATCGAGACGACCGCTCGCATCCAGAATATCGCTACCGAATTCAGCGACCAGCTTGGCCAGCGTCGGCGTACCGGGCTCGACCACGTCGCGTGCGATTTGATCGGTGTCCAGCACGGGCGCACCGAGCTGAGCGAAAATTTCCGCGACGGCGCTCTTGCCGCTCGCGATGCCACCGGTCAAGCCGATCAGCAGCGGACGAAAACTCTTGTGGGCACTCTGGTTCATCGCGGCCAGTGTAGGAGGCCGATGCGGACCGGGCAATTGGCCGATTCAGCAGTTGTGAGCTAATTCAGGCCCGTGGCGCTGAGGTAGACGCCTGTCAGCCGATCTCCCCACATCAACGCGACCCACCCGGCCGCGGCGAGATAGGGGCCGAACGGAATGGGAATATTCCGGTCGCGTCCGCGAAGCACGACCAGTGTGATACCGACCACGGCGCCCGCGAAGGCGGACAGCAGAATGATCAACAACAACATCTGCCAGCCGAGCCAGGCGCCGAGCGCAGCGAGCAGTTTGAAGTCGCCGTAGCCCATGCCTTCCTTGCCAGTGAGCAGCTTGAACAGCTTGTAGACGCTCCACAGGCTCAGATAGCCGAGCACGGCGCCCACGATGCTTGAACGAGGATCCGCGGGAAGGCCGAATTGCGGCAGCGTCGGCGCGAGGCTGAGCAGCAGGCCGAGCCACAGCAGCGGCAGGGTGATGTCGTCGGGTAACAGTTGATGATCGATGTCGATGGCGCTCAAGGCGACCAGTGCCCAGGTGAGCACCAGTGCCGCTCCACAGTACCAAGTGAAGCCGAACTTCCAGGCCACCGCGGCCGAGAGCACGCCGGTGAACAACTCGATCAACGGATAGCGAATGGAAATCTTCGTCTTGCAGTTGGCGCATGCGCCACGCAGGAACAGATAGCTGATCACCGGAATGTTCTGCAGCGCTGTGATCTGCGCTCCGCACTTCGGGCAGGCGGAGCGGGGCACGACGAGGTTGTAGGGCTCCTGCGCGACCGGCTCGGCGCGTGGCGGATCGTAGACATCCTGGCCGAGAATCTCCCGAGCCTGACTCTGCCATTCCCGCTCCATCATGATGGGCAGGCGGTGAATCACCACGTTGAGGAAGCTGCCGACCAGCAGCCCGAGTACCAGCATCGAGACCGTCCACGCCGTCGGCGAGGAGGTCAGCAGGTACAGCAGTGAGCCGAGCAGGTCTTGCATGTCGCTAAAAAAACGCCGCGCTGGAGCGCGGCGTTCGGTTGTATCTGGAAATAAAGTCGGAGCTTACACGACCGCGCCGAGCTTGAAGATCGGCAGGTACATCGCGATCACCAGGCCGCCGACCAGCACGCCGAGGATGGCCATGATGAGCGGCTCGAGCAAACTGCTCATGGCATCCACGGCCGCGTCCACGTCGGCTTCGTAGAAGTCCGCGACCTTGGCGGCCATGGAATCGAGCGAGCCGGACTCTTCGCCGACCGCGATCATCTGGATCACCATGTTGGGGAATAGAGTGGTGGTTTCCATCGAGCGCTGCAGGCGCTGTCCGGTCGCGACTTCGTCCCGGATCTTCAGCGTCGCTTCCTCGTAGACGATATTGCCGGTTGCGCCGGCAACGGAAGTCAGCGCTTCGACCAGCGGCACGCCCGCTGCGAACATCGTGGACAGGGTACGGGCATAGCGCGCAATCGCGGCCTTGACCATGATCGGGCCGATGACCGGTGCTTTCAGCAGCATGCGATCCAGAAAGCGGCGCATCGGTCGCGAGCGCTTCTTGAAATAGAAGAACGCGTAGCCGGCGCCGCCCGCTGCGAGGGCTATGTATATGCCGCTCTCCTGCACGAACTTCGACAGGTCGATGACCATCTGGGTGAACGCCGGCAGGTCCGCGCCGAAGCCTCTGAACAGCGAT
This sequence comes from Pseudomonadota bacterium, assembly GCA_023391815.1. Lineage (GTDB taxonomy): Bacteria > Pseudomonadota > Gammaproteobacteria > Steroidobacterales > Steroidobacteraceae > Steroidobacter. The sequence continues at coordinate 26,912 of JAEWAF010000051.1, read as the reverse complement.
TCGAACTGCGGAATCACGAACACCAGCAGAATGGTCGTGACGATGACGGCGACCGCCATGACCGCGGCCGGATAGAACAACGCCTTTTTGATTTTCTTTTTCAGCGCTTCGGTCTTTTCCTTGTAGGTGGCGATCTTGTCGAGCAGCGTCTCGAGCGCACCGGCCTGTTCGCCGGCTTCCACCAGGTTGACGAACAGATCGTCGAAGTGCAGCGGGTGCTTGCCCAGGGCCTCGTGCAGCGAAGTGCCCGATTCGATATCGGCCTTGATCGCCAGCACCAGCTTCTGCATCGACGGTTTGTCGTGACCGTTACCGATGATGTCGAAACACTGCACCATCGGAATACCCGCCTGTAGCATGGTGGCGAGCTGGCGCGCGAACAGTGCGATGTCCGCGGTATCGACTTTCTTGCCGCTCTTGAAGAGCTGCACTTCCTTGCGCACGGTCTTCGCGAGCACGCCTTGACGGCGCAGATCGGCTTTCACCGCGGCTTCGGAGACGGCCAGCATCTTTCCCTTGATGCGCTTGCCTTTCTTGTCCGTGCCTTCCCATACAAAGGGGAATTGCTGGCTGGATGCTGCTTGGGCCATGGTCTAGGTCCTTGCCTCGATGACTATGCAGGTAAGCGCGGTCACTCGACCGTGCACTGGTTGATCTCTTCCAGACTGGTGATGCCGGCCTTCACTTTGGCGAGGCCCGACTTGCGCAAATCCCAGATGCCTTCCTTGGCCGACTGTTTGGCGATATCCACCGCGTTGCCTTCCTGCAGGATGATGCGCTGGATTTCTTCCGACACCGGCATCACCTGGTACAAGCCGGTACGACCCTTGTAACCGTCGGTGCAGGAGCTGCAGCCGACCGGTTTGTAGATCTTGATACCCTCGTCGATCTCTTCCTGCGTGAAGCCTTCCTTGAGCAGCGCTTCGGCAGGCATTTCCATCGGCACCTTGCAGTTGTTGCACAACCGGCGCGCTAGGCGCTGCGCGATGATGAGCGACACCGAGGTCGCGATCGCGTAGGGCTTCACGCCCATGTCGATCAGACGGGTCAGCGTCTTCGGCGCATCGTTGGTGTGCAAGGTGGACAAGACCAGGTGGCCGGTCTGGGCGGCCTTGATCGCTATTTCGGCGGTCTCGAGATCTCGGATTTCGCCGACCATGATCACGTCCGGGTCCTGACGCAGGAACGCGCGCAGTGCCGAGGCGAACGTCAGGCCCACTTTGGGATTGACGTTGACCTGGTTGACGCCGGGCAAGTTGATTTCCGCCGGATCTTCGGCGGTGGAAATGTTCGTGTCCTCTTTATTGAGGATGTTCAAACCGGTGTACAGCGACACGGTCTTACCGCTACCCGTCGGGCCGGTGACCAGAATCATGCCGTGCGGCTGCGCCAGCGCATTCATGTACAGCTCTTTCTGCGCCGGCTCGTAGCCGAGCGCGTCGATGCCGAGCATCGCGCTGGAAGGATCCAGAATACGCGCGACGATCTTTTCACCGAACAGCGTGGGGCAGGTGCTCACGCGGAAGTCGATGGCGCGATTCTTCGAGATGCGCATCTTGATGCGGCCGTCCTGCGGGACGCGACGTTCGGCGATGTCCAGGCGCGACATGACTTTGATACGAGCCGCGAGCTTCACGGCCAGTTGCACCGGCGGGCTCGCAATTTCTTTCAGAAAGCCGTCGAGGCGCAGACGAATGCGATAGGACTTTTCGTAAGGCTCGAAGTGAATATCGGAGGCGCCGCGCTTGATCGCGTCGAGCAGCACCTTGTTGACGAAGCGGACAATGGGCGCGTCTTCCACGTCGTCGCGGCCGGCGGCCGTCATCGCGTTCTCGTCTTCGTCACCGCCGGTGACTTCGAGATTCTCCAGGTCGAGGTCGTCCTCGCTGAGCGCCGGCATCTGCGTGTCGACCTGCTCCATGGTCTTGTTGGCGATCTTCTGCAGCTTGTCGTCTTCGACGACGACCGCTTCGATCGACAGGCCGGTCTGGAATTTGATCTCGTCGAGCGCGTGCAGATTGGTCGGATCGGAGACCGCCACGAACAGGCGCTTGCCGCGTTTCAGCAGCGGCAGCACGCGGTGCTTGGCGAGCAGCTTGTCGGAAACCAGCTTGACCACATCGAGGTCGAGCTGCACGGCGTCCAGGTCGAGCAGCGGCACGCCGAATTCCTGGGCGGCGGCGATGGCGATTTCTTTCGAATCGGCCAGCCCGTTACTCACCAGGTGCGATACCAGGTTGGTGTCGGTCTCCTTGGTCGCAATCAGCGCCTGCGTCATGGTCTGCTCGTTGACCAGGCCATCCTGAATGAGACGCTGTGGCAAGCCTTGCAGCGCCATGCGTTGAGCAGCGGATGCCGAGACAGCGTTTTCGGCCATTGCGTTCACAAGTCGATGGGTAAGGGCCCGCGCACCATGCCGGGCATTGTCAAATCAGCGTCGGATCGTCTCACATTGATGGGCGTGTGCTGCGTGACATATCTCACAGGCGGCGCTGGCCCGCGTCCAAGGACTGATCGGCGGCGCTGCGAACGATACCGCAAAGGTTCGCCTCAGGACAGGTAAGTCCCCGATACTCTTGGCAAAAGCTCGAACCCCATGTGCGGATTCCAGGGTCAGGGATTACCTTAACGACAGCGACTAACGGCACTCCGACGGCGCGTATTTGGCAGGCATCGTGCCGGGGGTGGCCGAGACCGGCAGGTTGCGAGCGGCCGCAGTGTTGCTCGTCTCCGAAGCGCAAGACCAGTCGACGGAGCCCGCCGAGTTTGGCGCGAGGGGCGCGTTCTGCACTGACGGTGTGAACACGATGGTGTGGGTATCGAGCCCCGTGGGGAGGCCATTCTGAGCAGTCGCACGATAGGTGACCGTGATCACTCCATCAGCGCCGATCCGCACGTTGTAGACGTACTTCGACACCGTGGTGGCCATGTTCCAAGCAATGGAGATCGCATTGACGCCCTGGACGCTGGAGGTATCGAAAGCTTCGCTCACTTCCGCCTTCGCGGCCGAGGCGCCGAGCAGGCCCTCGGTGATCTTCGAGCGGATGGTGTAGTCCTGGTAGGCGGGCAATGCAATCGCCGCCAGAATGCCAATGATGGCCACGACGATCATCAACTCGATCAGGGTGAAACCCGTCTGGATGCTTTTCGACATGGCGGCTGTTCCTTTTGCTTGGTTTGGTTCTTGGCCCCGAAAAAGAAGGGGCGCCGAAGCGCCCCTTGCATTCCGTTCAGCGGCTCAAGAGAGCTTAGCCGATTAACGGCACTCCGAAGGAGCGTACTTGGCCGGCAGCGCGGATCCCGGCGTGTTGTAGGGGATCCCGCGCGCAGTAGCCGTCGCATTGGTCTCAGACGCGCAAGCCCAGTCGATCGCACCCTGCGCAGTGTCGGAGAGGTTCGCGCCGTTAACCGACGGAGTGAAAGTGAGCGCACGGCCGTTGAGGCCAGTCGGCAGACCGTTGCCGGTGGTGGCCAGGTAGGTCACCGTGACCACACCCGTCTCCGCAATAATGTTCACTTCTTGCACGTACTTGCTCTTCGTGGTGGTAGCAGACGTATTGTTCCAGGCGAGCGCAGCGGCATTGACGCCCGCCATGCTGTCTGTCTGAAACGCTTCGCTGACCGTGGCCTTGGCCGACGACGCACCGATCACGCCTTCAGAGACCTTCGAGCGGATGGTGTAGTCCTGATAAGCCGGCAGCGCGATCGCCGCCAGGATGCCGATGATCGCCACGACGATCATCAATTCGATCAGGGTGAAACCCTTTTGGGCCTTCGACATTTGCAATCTCCTCGGTAGATAACGAACTTTTAGCGGCGGCGAGCACCGGCTGCGAGTATCAAAGCAAGCCGCATGCCAAACGCAGCCATCATTGCTAAGTCCTTATGGCACAAGAGCGTTTGAGACCTTTTGCCATGGTTGGGCAAGCCTGCTGCAACAGTACCTGAGCATGCCCGGTCAACTAGTGACAATTCTCGTCATTCGCTGACGTTGTTCGCCGACGTGGGCAGCGACGACGCGTCGCCGCCCGCGGACGGCACGACTTTGTAAAGCCTGGCGTACGGTACCTCCACGGTCTGATCGGTATTCGGCTGCTGCTTGGTCATGGTCACTCGATACAACAGCTCGTAGTGCGGTGGGATCGAATCGAGCGGCGTGAGCAGCAGCTTCTGGGAAAGTCCAGGTGCTTTCCGGCCAAAGAAGCGGTACTGAAACTCACCGTTCGACTTGGTCCCGATATCGCCGGCTCGCGTGAGCACGTACTTCACATAGGGCGCCTGCTTCGGCAGTTCCTCGGCGGGCAGGGAGAACAGCCGATCGACCTCGTATGCCTTATCGAACTGCTGCTTGGTCAACAGAAAATTGTTCGCGATGACCGAGCAATTGGTGAAGTATCTGATGTAGTGCCCGGCATTGGTATCGGCGAGCACCACGCCCGGGTCTGCCGCGCAGGCTTTACGCAGCGGCTCGAACACTGGATAGAGCGGCGCGAATCCTGCGTCGCCAGCGCGCGGCGAGGGAGCCACGAGCTGATAACGAATCACCTGCGCGTAAGCCAATAGTAGGATCAGCGATGCTATGAGCAGGGAACGCTTGTGCAGTTCGGGGCGCTTGTCGCCAATCTCGTGTGCGACGATGATCCAGGGCAGAGACAGCGCGAAGGCGCCGAAGTAATGCATGCGAACCTGCATCATCATCAGCGGCAGGCCAAAGAGGCACCACACCCAGAACAGTAATCGCGCACTGGTTCGTTCGCGCCATGCTCTGATTGCACACAGCACGTAAGTGACCGGCGTCAGGAAGAACAGCGCGGAGTAGAAGCGCGTGAGACCTTCGAAACTACCATCGCGTACCATCTGCAACGGCGATCGCATCTCCAGAATTTCCGACAACATGCCCAGACTGCCGTTGACGAACGAACGCGCATAAGCGATCTGGTTGATCAACGGTGCAACGAGCAGCGCTGCGATCAGAACCACTGCGCCGATATTCCGACGTGTCGGCTGCAGCCAGGCTAGCAATACCATGACCGAAGCCGTGCAGCCCACCACGTACAGATGGAACCAGGAGAGGTAAAAGAACTCGAATCGGCCCTCCTGAAAGGGCTGCGAAGGCAGCAGAATCGCCAAGGTCGTGATCAGCAACGACGCGGCGAATGCAACCGTCGGTCCCAAGGTCGGCCGCTTTCCTTGTAGCCAGAAAACGAGCGCCGTGGCCAGGAACGGCACTTGTATGACGAACAGTGCGTTGTGAATCGCCAGCGCGAGGCCGAACATGATCCCGAGGGCGATGCCTGACGAATTGCTGGGCGACTTGAACCACGATAGACCCGCGGCGAGCGAGGCGAGAATGCAAATGTGCTCGGCGTAGTGGTGATCGATCTGACCGAAGTTGTACATCAACTGCGTGCTGGCGCTCAGGGCCATGCACAGCCCGGCGAGCGCCATGCCCCAGTTGCCAAGACCGACTCGGCGGGCAACCAGCATCAGCAGTCCGGCGCCGACGAAGACGGCCGCAACCGGAACCCAAAGCAGGGTCATCAATGGGTCGGAGCCCAGGCCGATGGCCAGCGAGCCGCGAACCAACTTGGCCATCAAATAGTCGTAGCCCCAGGGCCATACCAGCAGGCTGCCTTCCGGGGCGTGGATCTTGGCGTCGAACTCGGAAAACGACGCTGGGTCGCGCACCGCGTCCAGAATGCGCACAGCGTGATAGAAGCTGTCGACGCCGAAAGGAAAATACTCGTTCCCCATGTGCGAGAATGTCTTGCCGATGCCGCAGGAAAAGGCGGCAATACAGCTGATCGCCAGCCACAGAAGCACCGGGGTCAAGCGTTGATGGAGGCGCATACGACAGAGTTTCCTGGGCCGCGGAAGATGAGTGGGCACGACGCTGGTTCCTTCAGCCGCCCTGTTCGGCGCGAAGAATAGCCTTGGACCAGGGCCGCAGATAGTGCGCTGGCTCTCATAGTTATGTTTACTGCGCGGCTAAAATGCGCCCGCTGTTCCTGCGACCGCGACGCTCACCTATGACGACTCGAGTTTTCGCCACCTTCGGCCTCGACCGGCGCGACCTCTGCTGGGTCATCGCTCTGTTCGGGGTGTCTCGGGCGCTGTACGCGTGGATGGGCGTGACGTTCGATGCAACTACGCTGCCCACCTACATGCAATTCATCGACGTGGAGCTGCTGAAGCACCGGCTGATCGAGTCTCTGTGGTACTACCACGCTAACCCGCCGCTACTGAACTTGCTCGCCGGCATCGGGCTCAAGGTGTTCGGCCAGCATGCCAGCCTGTTCTTCAGCGCGGTGTTTCACCTGCTCGGCTTGCTGGTCGCTGGTGTCGTTTATGCACTGACGCTGCGACTCAGTTCTGCGCGTGCCGCGGCCGTGATCGCCACGGGCCTGCTCGTGTTCAGCCCCTCGTTCGTGCTCTATGAAAACTGGCTGATGTACACCTTCCCTTCGGCGACCCTGCTGACGATCTCCGCATGGACGCTATACCAATACGTGCAAAGTCGGCACACGAAGTGGGCCGTCCTGTTCTTTGCCGTACTGGCTACGCTGCTGCTGATGCGCAGCCTGTTCCACCTGGCGTGGATGATCTTGATCGCGGCGCTGCTCACGATCTGCATGTGGGAACGACGCCGACAAGTGCTGATGGCGGCGGTATTGCCGGTACTGGTCGTGGCGCTGTGGTACGGCAAGAACTATTACTACTTCGGTGCCTTCTCCGGCAGCACGTGGATGGGCTTGGGCCTGTCGAATATTTCCACCCTGGTCGCGACCCGGGATGAGTTACAGCCGCTGGTGTCGGACGGGCGGCTGACGCCGTTCGCGCTGGTTTCCCGCTACCAGCAGATGGATCGCTTGTTCGATTCGGAGCAGCTGCCGCCCACCGGCGTGCCGGTCCTGGATCAAGTGCGAAAATCCAGCGGTGTCTACAATTTCAACAATCAGCACATCGTCGCCATCAATCGCTACTACACGCACGATGCTGTGACGGTCATCCGCACGTATCCATTTTCGTACGTGGTCGGACTGGCCATTTCCAATCAGTTGTTCTTCTCGCCGTCGAACATGAACGTGTACTTCAACGCGGCAAATCGGGCGGCGGTGAGGCCGATGGAGCAGATATTCAATCCTCTGCTGTATGGGGTGCCTGCGACGCCCATGTATATCGAGCAGCCGCATTTCGGCTTCAACAAGCAGTCCTTCCTCGAAGTGAACACTTCGCTGCCGTTGATTGCCTTGTGGGTGCTGGTGCTCGGCTATGGATACTTTCAGGCGAGGCAAGGCTTGTTGAGCAAGGATCCGTTGAGGCGCCCGCGTGCCATTGTGATCGGTTTTATCGTGGTGACTGCGCTTTATCTCTACGCGGTGGGCACGGCTTTCGAGCTCGCCGAGAACTATCGTTACCGATTCAACATCGAGCCACTGTTCTTCGTGCTGACGGCGACTGCGGCCACGGCTTTGGCGCGTGTCGTAAGACAGAAACTTCGGAAAGGAGAGCCCGTGCCGAGCACGGCTGCGCGAGCCGACAGCTAAACGGGAGCGCCCGCGCTACTGCTTGCTAGCGACGAGCAGCAGGTTCTTGCCAAACCAACGCCGTGCGACCAGATCCAACGCCCGGCTCAATGGAAACACGGCGCGGTCGTACAGTTTCAGCGCGCCCATGCTCACGTTGCCATCCTTGTTGCCGCTGAGCTTGAACACGAGCGTCGCGAAAAAGCCGATCGAATCGGCGTAGCCGACGCGATTGACGCGAAAGCCCGCGGCCATCACGCGAGCCATCAACGTCTCGCGCGTATAACGACGGACGTGTCCCACCTTCGCATCCATGCTCGTATAGAGCACCGGAAACGCCGGCACGTAGATCAGCAGCTTCCCATTAGCGGTCAGCTTCGAGTGCAAAGCGCGTAGCGCGGCCTCGTCGTCGTCGATGTGCTCCAGTACGTTCAACGTATAGATGTAGTTGAACGATGCGTCCGGTAGTTCCTGGGTCGAGCCCACCACGCGCAAGCCCTGTGCACGCAGCCGCTGCTGTAACAACTGATCGGGTTCGAGAGCAGTGATGTCCATGCCGCTGGCGCTGAGCGGTGCGGCGAACTGGCCACCACCTGCGCCGAAATCCAGCACGTTGCCTTGCGGAGGCGCGTACTTACGGACCGTGTCCAGCAGGTAACGGTTGTAGTTCACCGCTTCCTGCATCACTTCGAGATTGTCGACCCCGGTGTACGCTTCTTGTTGCATGTTCCTTATCCACCGTGGCCGGGACGCAGGCGCGAGTACAGCCATTTGCTGCTCAACGCGTAGTTGAACGCGAAGCCGCCGATGGCACCGATGGCGAGCGGAATCACGGGTAGCTTGGCGAGATCCGGCGCCAGAAGCAGGCAAGCGCCGAAAATGCCCAGGTTGATGACTGCGCCGCCACCTTGAATCGCTGTGTACAAGAACGCTTCGGTGGAGCGTCGTTGCAAGCCGCGATCGGGGAAGGTGTGGCGGCGGTTCAACGCCCAGGTAATGAGCACTGCCGTGAGAAACGAGGGGATGCGTGCCTGCCAAGGCGACCACCCGGCATGGAGCGTGAGAGAGGTGAGGATGGCGGCTTCGACGACGAATCCGATCCCGCCTACAGCCAGAAAGCTGAGTACTTCGCGAAGCGTTCGGCGTGCCGGTGTGGGCGACAACGCAGCGCTGCTGCTGTCGTTCATGAGGATCGACGCCGCTCTCGAAACGTCGGGCCCTGCAATCCCAGATAGTGCAGCCGCTTGATCTCGCGCCGGCTGAGCGTGACCGTATCCAGGATCAAACCGGCGACGAAACTCACCGCCGCCAGAATCATCGTGCCCACCGCCAACACCGCAGTCGGCAATCGCGGGACCAATCCGGTCTCGATGTAAGTCGCCACCACCGGCCAGCCGAGCAGCAGCGAGGCCACGAACAACGCCAGCCCGACAAGCGAGAAGAACTGCATCGGCCGTTCTTCCTTCACCAGATAGACGATCGTGCGCAGAATTCTGAAGCCGTCGCGAAACGTATTGAGCTTGCTCTTCGATCCGGGCGGACGATCGCGGTAGGGCGTCTGAATCTCCGCGAGCGGCAATCGCAATTCCAGCGCATGCACCGTGAGCTCGGTTTCCGTTTCGAACCCGCTCGCGAGCGCCGGGAAGGATTTGACGAAGCGACGCGAGAACACCCGGTAGCCCGACAACATGTCCTTGATGCGATTGCCGAAGATGGCCGCGACGGTGCCGGTCAGCAGCTTGTTGCCGAAGACGTGGCCGGGTCGGAACGCCATGGTCGATACCGGCACGCGTGCCCCGTTGACCATGTCGAGCGAATTGGCGAGCAAGGTATCGACCATCACGGCCGCGCTCGCGGCGTCGTAAGTGCCGTCGCCGTCGACGAGCACATAAGCTTCTGCCTCGATGTCCGCGAACATGCGTCGCACGACGTTGCCTTTGCCCTGGAAGGTTTCGGTGCGAACGATGGCGCCCGCGCGCGCCGCGCGAGCCTTGGTGTCGTCTTTGGAGTTGTTGTCGTAAACGTAAATGGTCGCGGTCGGCAGTGCGGCGGCGAAATCACGCACGACGCCTTCGATCGCCTCGGCCTCGTTGTAACAAGGGATCAACACCGCGATGCGTGGCGCCAGCGCGGCGATATTGGCCGCCGCCGTTCGTTGCGTCACGTCGGGATTGAACGAGGCAGGGGTGGAAGTCATGACTTCTGGCCGCGATTATTCGATGCCGAGCTTCTTGATCCGATACCGCAGCGAGCGGAAGGTCATCCCGAGCAGCTGCGCCGCCTTGGTCTTGTTGTAACGGGTTTGCTCCAACGCGCGCACGATCGCGTCACGCTCGATGTCTTCGAGCGCATCGCCGAGTTTCTCGCCTGGCGCGACGCTGTTGGTGATGGGGACTTCGGTCGCAGCCATCTTGGGCCGCAACTGTAGATCTCCAACATCGATTACACCATTCACGCACAGGGTGGCTGCGCGCTCGAGCACGTTTTCCAGCTCGCGCACGTTGCCCGGGAAGTGATATTCACGCAGCGCTTTCGACGCAGGCTCCGTGATGCGCAACGCCCGGTTCCCGATCTGTCGTCCCAGACGGGTGACGATGGAGTCGACCAGCTCATCGATATCTTCCAGGCGTTCGCGCAACGGCGGCACGCGAATCTCGATGACGTTCACGCGATAAAACAAGTCCTCGCGGAATTTACCCTCGGCCACCTGTGCGGCGAGATTCTTGTGAGTCGCCGACAGAATACGCACGTCGATGGGTTGCTCGCGCGACTCGCCGACCGGCCGCACCGTTTTTTCCTGGATCACGCGCAGCAGCTTCACTTGCATGTGCAGCGGCAGATCCGCGATTTCGTCCAGGAACAACGTGCCGCCCTCGGCGGACTGAATCAGACCTTGTTTGTCAGCGACGGCGCCGGTGAAGCTGCCCTTGCGATGACCGAACAGCTCGCTCTCCATCAGTTCGGTGGGAATGGCGCCACAGTTCACGGGCACGAACGGCCCTTCGCGACGCGGACCGGCCTCATGAATCAGATGTGCGACCAGTTCTTTACCGGTGCCCGATTCGCCGTAGATGTGCACCGGCGCCTGACTGCGCGCGACGCGCTCGATCATTTCGCGCAATTGCTCCATCGCGCGCGAGCGGCCGAGCAGCTTGACCTGCGGCAGCTGAATGGTGCTCTCGATGTTCTCGCCGAGCTTCAACGTGGCCGCGATGAGCTTGCGTAACGCCGCGACATCCACCGGCTTGGAAATGAAATCGAATGCGCCGAGCTTGAGCGCGCGCACGGCGGTTTCGACATTGCCATGCGCGGTGATGACGGCCACCGGCGTTTGCGGCTTATGCGTCTGAATCCACTCGACCAGGCTCAGTCCGTCGCCGTCGGGCAGGCGCATGTCGGTGAGGCAAAGGTCGAACGCATGGGCGCGCAGCTCGCGCGAGAGGGTGTGCCGCTCATAGGCCGAGGCGACCATGCTGGAGAGGGCGGCCGGATCCCACGGCTTCGGAACGTAGGCCATGATCCGGCCCTTGTTCACGGCACCGATCACCGCCTTCATGTCGGCGTAACCCGTCAGGAGGATCGCTTCCGCGTCGCTGTGGCGGCGCGCCTTCGCCAGGAACTCGTCTCCGGCCATTTCGGGCATGCGCTGATCGGAGATGATGATCGCGATGTCCGGCTCTTTCGCGATGATGTCCAGCGCCTTCAGGGGCGAGGTTGTCGAAAGGACGCGGTAGTCGTTCTCGAACAGGTCCTCGAGCGCGACGAGGATATCCGGCTCGTCGTCGACGACGAGCGCGCGGGGCTTCTTCACTGTGTTTCCCAACGTTGAGGATCGGCGAACACGAGACGGAAAATACTACCACCCCCGGCGCGGGGCTCATAAATCAACACGGCGCGATTGCACTGGGCCATTTCCCTGGCGATGAACAGTCCGAGGCCCGTGCCGCCCTTACCGGCCGTGAAAAACGGCTCGAAAATTCGTTCTGCGTCGGTGGCGGTGATGCCGGGGCCGCGATCCAGCACCTCCAGCATCGGCCGCTCCGAGGTCGCCATGCGGCCGGTACGGATCTCGATCGCGTCATTGGAATCGAACTTGCGGCCGTATTTCAGTGCGTTCTCGCACAGATTCCACATAAGCTGATGCAGATGAGACGGGTCGATGCGCACTTCCAGCTCGGGCGTGGAGGTGGTGATGTAGAGCTTGCTGGCATCGATCTGCGCGGTCTGCCGGAATTCGCCGACGAAGTCCTCCAGCCAGCTGTTCAGCTCGATGCGCTCCTGGCGCGTCGAGTCCCTGCGTGACAATTGCAGGATGTTGTTGATGATCAGGCTGATGCGCTCGCCGTTCTTGGTGATGATGTCCGTCAAGCGCCGCTCCTGAGCAGTGAGCTGCGGCGCTTCCGCGAGCAGCTGAGCGGCGTGGCTCATCGCGCCGACCGGGTTGCGGATCTCGTGCGCGATGCTGGCGCTGAGCCGGCCCAGCGCGGCGAGTTTGGATTGCTGGACGCGCTCGGCGATCAACGTGGTGTCTTCGAGGAAAATCAGCGTCGGCCCGCCGCCGCCATTACTGCGCAAGGACACGAAATGCGGCTGCACCAGGCTGCTGCCGTCCGAGGTGAGCAACGACAGCGAGCTCATCTGCCAGTCGTAGGAGTGACGCCGCCAGGTATCGAGTAAATACAACAATCGCGGCGAGACTTCGCCGAGCGGCGTGTTGGCGGCCACCGGATTGCCGTTCAACATGGACGCCGCGGACTCGTTGATCAGACGAATCGTATCGTGGTCATCCACGACCAGAATACTTTCACGCAGATGCTGGACGATGAACTGATTCAGCTCGGCGAGGTTGGCCACGTCGACTTCACGCTGGCGAACGCGCTCCTCGCTTTCACGCAGATTGCGTGCGAGCGGCGCGACACCCAGCGTGACGATGAACATCAGCGCGCCGACGATGCCCGCCGATGCGAAATCCGCCGGGTCGCTGCGCGCGGCCAGCGTCGTGAAAGCTTGCTGTAACAAAAGCGCGAGGGCCGCGACGGCCGCGAACATCAGTGCCAGTCGCTGTCCGACGACAAAACTCGCTGCGCCGATAGGCAGCACGAGCAACGCACCGAGGCCGCTGTTCATGCCGCCGCTGGAGTAAGTCAGCAACGAGATTGCCAGCACGTCGACACCGACGTTGAACCCGGTCTGAACCAGCCGATCGGGCCAGCGCCGCCGCAAGGTCGGAATCGACAGCGCGGCGAACAGGAAATAGGCGATGCTGGTGAAGAAAAACAGCCGCGCGTTCGCCTGCCCCACGAGGCGCGGCTCGAGCGTCCAGTACAGCACCATCAACAGCAGCGGAATCAGCAGCCGAAACAGATTGACGAGCGCCAGCACGCGCCAGGCAAGCTCCTCCGAGGAGCCCCAGGGCAGTGCGGGCAAGGGCGCCGCGGCCGGCAGCTCGCCGTTTTTCAATGAGGGCTCCGAGGACATTTCTTAGGGATCGCGCCTTTGCATCCAGGCCGAATTCCTCCAGAATACGCGGCCTTTGACTGTCGTTATTTTCACCGTCGCGATTTTAACCCCGCGGAACCGACCAGTCCGGAATTCATACCGCCCTTTTTTCGCCAGCCGCACCTAGAGCCCCATGAACCTGCACGAATACCAGTCGAAAGAGTTGTTCGCCAGTTACGGCATCCCGGTCCCCAAAGGCCTGGTGGCCGCCACCGGCAGCGAAGCTGCCGAAGCCGCGCGCAAGCTCGGCGGATCGAAATGGGTCGTCAAGGCACAGGTTCACGCCGGCGGTCGCGGTAAGGCCGGCGGCGTCAAGCTGGTCGATTCGCCGGAAGCGGCCGACAAAGCGGCCGAAGCCATGATCGGTCAGCGCCTGGTCACGCATCAGACCGGTCCCGAAGGTCTGCCGATCCGTCAGGTGTACGTCGAGCAGGGCTCGAAGATCGCGCGCGAACTGTACCTGAGCCTGGTGCTCAATCGCGACAAAGGCCACATCGCCTTCATCGCCTCCGCCGCCGGCGGCATGGACATCGAGGAAGTGGCGGAGCACTCGCCCGAGAAGATCGTCCGCATCAACATCAATCCGGCCACCGGCCTGATGCCCTCGCACACCCGCGCGCTCGCCTATGGCCTGGAGCTGGAAGGCGAGCAGATCGCCGAGTTCGGCAAGCTCGCGCAGGCGCTGTACAAGCTGTACCTGGAAAAAGATTGCAGCCTGCTCGAAGTCAATCCGCTGATCGTGACCGGCGAAGGCAAGCTGGTCGCGCTCGATGCCAAGATCAACATCGAAGACAACGCGCTGTTCCGTCAGAAGGATCTCGCCAAGTGGCGCGATGCCAGCCAGGAAGACGCGATGGAGCGTGCCGCCGCCGAGCACGAGCTGAACTACGTCTCGCTCGACGGCGATATCGCTTGCATGGTGAACGGCGCCGGCCTCGCGATGGCGACGATGGATCTGGTCCAGCTGCACGGCGGCGCGCCGGCCAACTTCCTCGACGTGGGTGGCGGCGCGACTCGTGAGCGCGTCACCGAAGCGTTCAAGCTGATTCTTTCCAACAAGAACGTGCGCGCCATTCTGGTGAATATTTTCGGCGGCATCGTCCGCTGCGACATGATCGCCGAAGGCATCATCCACGCGGTCAAGGACGTGGGCGTGACGGTGCCGGTGGTCGTGCGCATCGAAGGCACGAACGCCGAGCTCGGCCGCAAGATCCTGGCCGACAGCGGCCTCGCGATCACCCCGGCCGCCGATCTCACGGACGCGGCCAAGAAAGTGGTCGCCGCCGCGAAGGCGAAGTAACGCGCGCTTACGTTCAACCGTTAACAGATACCAGCACTACCATGTCTATTCTCGTAAACAAGAACACGCGCGTTATTTGCCAAGGTTTCACTGGCAAGCAAGGCACGTTCCATTCCGAGCAATGTATTGCTTACGGCACCAAGTTGGTCGGCGGCGTGACGCCGGGCCGCGGTGGCGAAAAGCACCTCAACCTGCCGGTGTTCAACACTGCGCGTGAAGCGGTCCAGGAAACCGGCGCGACCGTCAGCATGATCTATGTGCCGGCGCCGTTCGCCGCCGACGCCATCATCGAAGCGGCCGACGCCGGCATCGAGCTCATCGTGTGCATCACCGAAGGCATTCCGGTGAACGACATGGTGAAGGTCAAAGCCTCGCTGGCCTCCTACGGCAGCCTGCTGATCGGCCCGAACTGCCCCGGCATCATCACCCCGGGCGAGTGCAAGATCGGCATCATGCCGGGCTTCATCCACAAGCCGGGCAAGATCGGCATCGTGTCGCGCTCCGGCACGCTGACCTACGAAGCCGTGTTCCAGACCACCAACGCCAAGCTCGGCCAGAGCACCTGCGTCGGCATCGGTGGCGATCCGGTGCGTGGCATGAACTTCATCGACGTGCTGGCGCGCTTCGAAGAAGACCCGAAGACCGAAGGCATCATCATGGTCGGCGAAATCGGCGGCGCCGATGAAGAAGCGGCGGCTGAATTCATTCGCGAGAATGTTTCCAAGCCGGTCGTGTCCTACATCGCCGGTGTGACGGCCCCTCCGGGCAAGCGCATGGGCCACGCTGGCGCCATCGTTTCCGGCGGCAAAGGCACCGCGGCCGACAAGTTCGCCGCGCTCGAGCGCGCTGGCGTGCGCACCGTGAAGAGCCCGGCAGACCTCGGCTCCGCCATCACCCAGCAGCTCGCCAAGGGCGGTAAGAAGTCCAAGGTCGTGTCGCTGCCCGCGAAGAAAGCCGCGCCGGCTGCCAAGAAGCCTGCTGCCAAGGCCGCGCCTGCCGCGAAGAAGCCGGTGAAGGCTGCGGCCGCTGCGAAGAAGGCTCCGGCCAGCAAGAAAGCTCCCGTCGCCAAGAAGGCGCCCGCCAAGAAAGCGGCTCCGGCCAAGGCGAAGAGCAAGGCTCCGGCCAAGAGCAAGCCGGCTCGCAAGAAGTAACGCAGCTCACGTCCGCGGCGGCTGCTTGCCGCCGCGGATCCCCGCAGATTGTTTCTTCCCCGCAAGCGCTATCATCAGGCCATGTCCGCCTCTCTTCGTATCGCGCTGGCTCAACTCAACCTGTTTGTTGGCGATGTCGCCGGCAACACTCAACGAGTGATCGACACGTCCGCGCGCGCTCGCGACGAGCTGCGTGCCGATCTGGTGTTGTTTCCCGAACTGAGCCTGAGCGGTTATCCGCCCGAGGACCTGCTGTTTCACAGCGGTTTGCGCCGGCAGGTGAAGACTGCGTTGGATCGCGTGCGCAGCGAGACGAACGGTATCACCGTCGTCGCCGGTTATCCCGAATACACCGAGGAAGGCATCTATAACGCGGCCGCTGTCCTGCGCGATGGCGCGACGGTCGCCAACTATCGCAAGCAGGAGCTGCCGAACTACAGCGTGTTCGATGAGAAGCGCTATTTCAAACACGGCCGCGACAGCTGCATTTTCGAGCTGAAAGGTATTCGCGTCGCGCTGCTGATCTGCGAAGACATCTGGGAACCGAATCCCGCACGCGCCGCCAAAGCGGCGGGTGCGCAGCTCATCGTCGTCATCAACGGCTCGCCGTACTCGCTGCGTTATCAGGAGCGACGCGAAGAAGTAGTGCGCGCTCGCGTGAGAGATACGGGCTTGCCCGTGGTCTATGTGAATTTGCTGGGCGGGCAGGATGAGCTGGTGTTCGACGGCGGCTCGTTCGTGATGAACGCCAATGGCGAGGTCGTGCAGCGAGTCGCGCCGTTCGTTGAAGGATTGTTTGCTGTCGATGTGGATCTTGTCGACGGTAAGGTCGTGCCGCGTCCCGCTCACATCGAGCCGCCCTTGTCGGAAGAGGCGAGCGTTTACAACGCGCTCGTGCTCGGTGTGCGCGACTACGTCGGCAAACATCGCTTTCCTGGCATCGTGCTCGGCCTTTCCGGCGGTATCGATTCAGCGCTGACGCTGGCTATCGCGGTCGATGCGCTCGGTGCCGAGCATGTGCATGCGGTGATGATGCCGTCGCGATACACATCGCAATGGAGTCTCGATGACGCCGCGGCCGAGGCAAATGCGCTCGGTGTGCGCTACGACGTGATTTCCATCGAGGGCATGTTCGCGACCGCGCTCGATGCGCTGAAGGATGTGTTCGCCGGTCGCAAGCCCGACACCACTGAAGAAAACATTCAGGCACGCAGTCGCGGCCTGCTGTTGATGGCCATCTCGAACAAGACCGGCCGCATGGTGCTCACCACCGGCAACAAGAGTGAGATGGCGGTGGGTTATGCGACGTTGTACGGCGATATGGCCGGCGGTTTCGCGCCCATCAAGGATTGCAGCAAGATGCTGGTCTATCGTCTGGCGAAGTATCGCAACTCGGTCAGTCAGGTCATCCCGAATCGCGTCATCGAACGGCCGCCCTCGGCGGAGCTGCGCCACGATCAGAAAGATTCGGACTCCCTGCCCGAGTACGACGTGCTCGACGCCATTCTCGAACTGTTCATCGAGGACGATTTGTCGGTCGATGAAATCACCGCGCGCGGCTTCGATCGGGCGACCGTGGGGCGCGTGCTCGAGATGGTCAAAAGAAATGAATACAAACGTCGCCAGGCGCCGCCGGGCGTGAGAATCAGCGACCGCGCGTTCGGTCGCGACTGGCGGTATCCGATTACCTCGGGCTACAAGAGCAAGGTGTGAAGCTGCCCGGCGCGCCACTACGAGCGCGTCGGATCGATCGTTCGAGGACTGAAGTGACCGCGTTACCCGCTTGCCCGAAATGCAATTCCGAGCTCACCTACCAAGACGGGCAACTGTTCATCTGCCCTGAATGCGCCCACGAGTGGTCGCCCACCTCGGCTTCCGCCGCTGAACCCGTCGCAAGCGATGAGCCCGAGCGCGTGGTCCGCGACGCCAACGGCAACGTGCTCAACGATGGCGACACCGTCATCGTGGTCAAGGATCTCGCGGTCAAGGGAGCTTCCTCGGCCCTCAAGGCCGGCACCAAGGTCAAGGGCATCCGGCTGGTCGAGGGCGACCACAACATCGACTGCAAGATCGAGGGCTTCGGCGGTATGAAGCTGAAGTCCGAGTTCGTGAAGAAGGCGTAGCCGTCGCGCCTCAGATCGGGTCAGGCTGACGCGCTACCAGAACTTCCACCAATGCTTTTTCTGCTGCTCGGGCTCGACCTGTTGCGGCTCGTTCAGTTGCGCGTAGTTCTCGGCCATCACTTTCTCGGTGTCGGCCGCGAGATCCGGCATGCCGAGGCGACGATACGACTCGGCCATGATCTCCAGTGCCTGGCGAATCTGCGGCGAGCCGTCGTAGTTCTCGATGGCGTATTTGGCCCGATTGATCGCGCCCACATAGGCGCCGCGCTCCAGGTAGTGACCCGCCACGTACACCTCGTACGAGGCGAGACGGTTGCGCAGGAAGATCATGCGCTTGCGCGCGTCCTCGGCGTATTCACTGTTCGGGAACCGCTGCACCAGGGTCTGGAACGACTGGAACGACTTGCGCGCGTCGATCGGCGGCCGCTGCGACAGGTCGGCGTTGAACCAGCGCTCCAGGAAGTTCGGATTGCGTTCGAACTGCACCAGGCCCTTGATGTAGTAGGCATAGTCGACGCGCGGATGGGCCGGGTTTTCGCGGATGAACTGGTCCGCCTGGTCGATGGCCGCCTCCGGTTCGCGGTTCTTGTAGTAGGCGTACATCAGGTCGAGCTGTCCCTGGCGGGCCGCGTTGGTGAACGGGAAGCGCGCCTCGAGCTGCTCGTAGTACCGGGTGGCGTCGCGATAATTGCCGTTATCCGAGGCCTTTTTGGCCATCTCGTACAGCTTGTCGGCGTTGCCGATCTGCTCGCGGGGCTTGTTGCCGCAAGCGCCGAGACTCAGCGCCAGCAGCGCCGCCGTGGTCAAGAAGATGATCCGCATGCGAGAATTCAGGCCCTTTGCAAGCGATTCTAGTACTCGTGCCGCCCGGCAATAGCGCCGTGGCCAGGACAGCTTTACAAGCTGTCCCCCTTGGAGGGCGCGAGTATAGCCACAGTTCCCCCCAAGATGTCCGAAGCCGTCCACCACCAGCTGACCATCCCCTTCGAGCACGCCGGCCAACGCCTGGACCAGGTGCTCGCCGAGCTTCTCGAGGGCTATTCCCGCACCCGGATCAAGGAATGGATCGACGCCGGGCAGGTGCGCGTGAACGGCGCCCAGCTGCGGCCCAAGGACAAGGTGCTCGGCGGGGAGAGCGTCGAGATCAACGCCACGCTGCCGGACCAGGTGAGCGTCGAGCCCGAGAAAATCAGCCTGGACATCGTTCACCAGGACAAGCATGTGCTGGTGATCAACAAGCCCGCCGGGCTGGTGGTCCATCCAGGCGCCGGTAACGCGGCCGGCACTTTGCAAAATGCGTTACTGCACTTCGATGCCAAGCTGTCGCAGGTGCCCCGCGCGGGCATCGTCCATCGGCTCGACAAGGACACCAGCGGGCTCATGGTGGTCGCTCGCACGGTCGAAGCGCATACGGCGCTGGTGCGCGCGATCGAAGCTCGCGAAGTAGAACGTGAGTACGAAGCGGTCTGCGTCGGCGTGATGACCGGCGGCGGTGTCGTCGACGCGCCGATCGGTCGTCATCCGGTCGATCGTTTGAAGATGGCGGTGCGCGAAGATGGCCGCGAGGCGGTGACTCACTATCGAGTCGTGACGCGGTTTCGCGGTCACACGCATGTGCGCTTGAAGTTGGAATCGGGGCGTACGCATCAGATTCGCGTGCACATGATGCATATCCATTATCCGTTGGTGGGCGACAAGGTTTATGGCGGGCGCATGCTGCTGCCGAAGGGCGCGTCGCCGGAGCTGATCGAGGCGCTGCGTGGCTTCAAACGCCAGGCGCTGCACGCGGCCCGGCTCGCGTTCGAGCATCCGGTCAGCGGCAAGCCGATCGAGAACGAAGCGGCGTTGCCGGGGGATATGCAGGATCTGCTCGGCGTGCTCGCCGCCGATACCACGGCGGCCGCCGCCGCGAAGAAGCGCTGAAGCTCATGGTCGACTGGATTGTTCCCGACTGGCCGGCGCCTCCGAACGTGAAAGCGGCGGCGACGCTGCGCACGGGAGGGGTCAGCGAAGGTGCTTTTTCCAGCCTGAATCTGGGCTCGCACGTCGGCGACGACCCGGCCGCGGTCGCGGAGAATCGTCGGCTGGTTCGGGTTGCGTTGAAGTTGCCGGCCGAGCCGACCTGGTTGAATCAGGTGCACGGCGTCGCCGTGGTGGATGCGAGTTCTCGCAGGGCTGCGAATATCAGCGCCAGCGACGCTACAGATGCGAGATCGATCGCGGTCAACGCACAGAACCCCGCAAGCGCTGAAGGCGCAACGTCGGCAGCGCCGCCGACGGCGGACGCATCCGTTGCTCGCGGCCCCGGCGCCGTCTGCGTCGTCATGACCGCCGACTGCTTACCTGTCCTCTTCTGCGATCGCGACGGCACGCGAGTCGGCGCCGCTCACGCCGGCTGGCGTGGCCTGGCGGGCGGTGTGCTGGGTGCGACCATCAAATCGCTCGATGTTCCGCCGTCGCAGCTCATGGCCTGGCTCGGCCCCGCGATCGAGCGAGACGCTTTCGAAGTCGGAGACGAGGTACACGAGGCATTCTTGAAGCTCGGCGCTGAAAACGCCGCCGCGTTTCGCGTCAACGCGCGTGGCCGCTGGCAGGCCGACTTATATCAATTGGCTCGCAACGAGCTCGCGCGGCTCGGTGTCAGCGCCGTATACGGCGGCGGATTCAAGTGCTTCGCCGATAGCGAACGTTTCTTCTCCTATCGCCGCGCCAGCCGCACGGGCCGGATGGCCACGCTGGTCTGGCTCGATCGATAGCCAACGACCTCACCCCGGACGATGGCTGCCGGCCATGAGAACGCCACTTCCCTGCTGGATGCGCTCGCGGCCGTCAATGGCGCGAAGGAATTGCTGGGCCTATCGCGTGCAAGAACGGTTTCTTTCATGCGCGCCTGCCAGCGAGCCGGCCTTGGCTGGCAAGCCTGGGCCGGCGGTCTTGACACGCGTGCTACGCTGGCCGGCATAACCAACAGCCCTCCATAGATCGAGTCCGTGCGGTGGCATCGGACGGGCACACTCTCCAAACATGCATCTGCTCGGCTGGATTGTTTTGTTTACTGCCCTCGGCGGCTTTCTGAGCGCGCTGGCGGCCTCGCTGTTCCTGATCGTGCCGGACCGGATACGCACGCGCGTTCTGCCACATCTGGTGAGCTTTGCGACGGGCGCACTACTCAGCGCCGCGCTGCTGGGGCTGCTACCGCATGCCATCGAATCGGCCGGCGTTTCCAAAATGCATGAAATCGGCCTGACCCTGCTCGGCGGTCTGCTGCTGTTCTTCGTGCTCGAAAAGATGGTGCTATGGCGGCACTGCCATGCCGACGCCTGCGAGGTCCACGTGCACCCTGAGCCGCACGGGCACGGCCACAATCACGCGTACACTCACAATCACGATCAGCGCCGCGATCAAGCGTCCGCCATGCTCATCCTGATCGGCGACGGTTTTCACAACGTGCTCGACGGCGTGCTGATCGCGGCGGCGTTCATGACCGACGTGCATCTCGGTATCGTCACCGCGATGGCGGTGTGCGCGCACGAGATCCCACAGGAAGTCGGCGATCTGGCCATTCTGCTCAATGGCGGCATGCGCCCGTTACGCGCCCTGACCCTCAATCTGCTCACCAGCGTGACCTCGGTGGTGGGCGGGGTGGTGGCGTATTTCGCGTTGGCGCATGTGCAGGGGGTGCTGCCGTACGCCATCGTCCTCGCGGCATCGAGCTTCCTCTACATCGCGGTGGCCGACCTTATTCCCGGCCTTCACCGCAAGGTGGATCCGGGCTCGGGCGTCTGGCAGTTCGTGTACATCGTGCTCGGCGTGGCGGTGATCTACGTCAGCCACAGCCTGGCGCACTGAAATTCATCTCAAGCAGCCCTCCCTGGAGCCTCGGTCAGCCGTTACATCCGTGTACCGGCGTTCGCGCGGATCGAGGCGACGTTACAAAACGGCAGGACAGCCGTTTTGCGCAGCCTTTAGGCTGCCCGAAGGGCGAGGCGCACGGACGTGCCGAGTGCAACTCGCCTCGAAAAGGCATCCGCGCTCACCCCCGGACAAGTCCGGAGTGTTCCTCAAACGTGGAACACAGTTGAATTTGCCTACCTTCCTCCCCAGATCGCTGCCAAGGTAAACGGCGCCGATCGCTTCGGTGTGCGCCGGGGAAAATTCATATGCGAATGGACAAATTCACCAGCAAATTCCAGCAGGCCCTGGCCGATGCCCAGTCGCTGGCCGTGGGTCGCGACAATCAGTACATCGAGCCGGCGCATCTGCTCGTCGCTTTGCTCGATCAGCAGGGCGGAACCGTGCGCCACCTGCTCGACAAGGCGGGCGTGAAGGTCAACCTGCTGCGCTCGCAACTGGGTGAGACCCTGGACAAGCTGCCCAAGGTCGAAGGCACGGCCGGCGAAGTGCATCTGTCCAACGAGACCGGCCGCCTGCTGAACGTGATGGACAAGCTCGCGCAGAAGCGCGGCGACCAGTTCATTTCCAGCGAGTTGTTCGTGCTCGCGGCCCTCGAAGACAAAGGCCAGATCAGCACCGTGCTCCGGAATGCCGGCGCGGTGAAAGGCTCCATCGAGCAGGCGATCGACGAGCTGCGCGGGGGCGAGAAGGTCAACGACGCCAACGCCGAGGAAAGCCGTCAGGCGCTGGAGAAATACACGGTCGATCTGACCGAGCGCGCCGAGCAGGGCAAGCTCGATCCGGTCATCGGTCGCGATGACGAGATCCGCCGAACGGTGCAGGTGTTGCAGCGTCGGACCAAGAACAATCCGGTGCTGATCGGCGAGCCCGGCGTCGGTAAGACCGCCATCGTCGAAGGGCTCGCGCAACGCATCGTCAACGGCGAAGTGCCCGAGGGCCTGCGTAACAAACGGATCCTCGCGCTCGACATGGGCGCGCTGATCGCCGGCGCCAAATTCCGTGGCGAGTTCGAAGAGCGCCTCAAGGCGGTGCTCAACGATCTGGCGAAACAGGAAGGCCGCGTCATTCTGTTCATCGACGAGCTGCACACCATGGTCGGTGCCGGCAAGGCCGAAGGCGCGATGGATGCCGGCAACATGCTCAAGCCCGCGCTCGCTCGCGGCGAGCTGCACTGCGTGGGCGCGACGACGCTCGACGAATATCGCAAGTACATCGAGAAGGACGCCGCGCTCGAGCGCCGTTTCCAGAAGGTGCTGGTGGACGAGCCTTCGGTGGAAGACACCATCGCCATCCTGCGCGGCCTGAAGGAACGTTACGAAGTCCACCACGGCGTGGAAATCACCGACCCCGCGATCGTCGCCGCGGCCACGCTTTCGCATCGTTACATCACCGATCGTCAGCTGCCGGACAAGGCCATCGACCTGATCGACGAGGCCGGTTCGCGCATTCGCATGGAGATCGACTCCAAGCCCGAGGCCATGGATCGCCTCGAGCGTCGCATCATCCAGCTCAAGATCGAGCGTGAAGCGCTGAAGAAAGAAACCGACGAGGCTTCCAAGAAGCGTCTGAAAGCGCTGGACGAACAGCTGGGCACGCTGGAAAAGGAATATTCCGATCTGGAAGAAGTGTGGAAGGCCGAGAAGGCGTCCGTGCAAAGCGCCGCTGGCATCAAGGAAGAGCTGGAGCGCACCAAGACCGAATTGGAAACAGCGCGTCGCGCGCAGGATCTCGGCCGCATGTCCGAGCTCGCGTACGGCAAGATCCCCGAGCTGGAGCGTCGTCTCGCGGCCGCTACCGCGGCCGAGCAGCAGGCGGATCAGAAAAAACTGCTGCGTAACAAAGTCACCGATGAGGAGATCGCCGAAGTCGTCTCCAAGTGGACCGGCATCCCGATCTCCAAGATGCTCGAAGGCGAGAAGGAAAAGCTGCTGCGCATGGAAGAGCAGCTGGGCAAGCGCGTGGTCGGTCAGCAGGAAGCGGTGCGGGCGGTGTCGGATGCGATCCGTCGCTCACGCGCCGGCCTGTCCGATCCGAACCGGCCCAACGGTTCGTTCCTGTTCCTCGGTCCCACCGGTGTCGGCAAGACCGAGCTGAGCAAGGCGCTGGCGGAATTCCTGTTCGATACCGAAGAGGCCATGGTCCGCATCGACATGTCGGAGTTCATGGAGAAACATTCCGTCGCCCGTCTGATCGGCGCGCCTCCGGGCTACGTCGGCTACGAGGAAGGCGGCTATCTGACCGAAGCCGTGCGTCGCCGGCCGTATTCGGTGCTGTTGCTGGATGAGGTCGAAAAAGCCCATCCGGACGTGTTCAACGTGCTGTTGCAGGTTCTGGACGACGGCCGGCTGACCGACGGCCAGGGCCGCACGGTCGACTTCCGCAATACCGTCATCATCATGACGTCGAACCTGGGCTCGCACGTGATCCAGGATCTGGCGGGCGAGGCCAACTACGCCGAGATGAAACAAAAGGTGCTGGAGATCGTGCAACAGCACTTCCGGCCGGAGTTCATCAACCGCGTCGACGACATCGTGGTGTTCCATCCGCTGGGTCGCGACCAGTTGCGCGCCATCGTGGACATCCAGCTGGCGTACCTGCGCAAGCGCCTGGCCGAGCGGGATATCGAGCTGGTGCTGGATGAGGCGGCGACCGATCGGCTGGCCGAGGCCGGTTTCGATCCGGTGTACGGCGCCCGACCGCTGAAACGCGCCATTCAGCAGCAGCTGGAAAACCCGCTCGCCCAACGCATCCTGCGCGGCGAGTTCGGCCCCGGCTCGAAAGTGCGCGTGACGGTCAAGGATGGCGAGCTGGCGTTCGCACGGGGCTGATTTTCCGTCCGTGACAACTTGAAGATTCGGCGTCGGCCTCTATGATGCGCCGACGCCGAGTCGCCTCGTTTGTGTGACCGAGAACAACCATGCCGTTTTACGAATACGAATGCTCCAACTGCAAGTTCTACGTCGAGACGCTGCAGAAGATTTCCGATGAGCCGCTGAAACAGTGCCCGAGCTGCAAGAAGCAGACACTGAAGAAGCTGATCTCGGCGCCGGTGTTCCGCCTGAAGGGCTCCGGCTGGTACGAGACCGACTTCAAGTCCGACGGCGAAGACAAGCGCAACCTCGCCGATCGCGACGAGCCGGCGGAGAAGGCCGAGGACAGCACCGCTTCCACCGCGAGCGACGCCAAGGCCGAGAAGCCCGAGAAGAAGGCCGAATCCAAGGCGGAAGTGAAAACGGCCGCCGCAGCCAAGAAGCCCGCCGCCAAGGCTGCTCCCGCCAAGGGCAAGAAGCCGGCCGCCAAAGCCCCGGCCAAGCGCCCGGCGCCGAAGAAAGCCGCGCCGGCCAAGAAGAAGGCGAAGCGCCGCTGAGCCGGCCTCGACAGGGGACAGAGTTATTTCTCTGTCCCCTGCGGTCGCCCCGGCCGGGACCTCGTCCCGAAGCTAAGTATTTAAATCTGACCCCTTTTCAGGGGTAGGGCCGGGCGTCGGCGGCCGCTTGCTTGCGCGCCTTCCGGGGGGTCCGTAACATCGCGCGCTCCCTACGTCCCGAGCCTTTTTCCATGCGCTCCCATTATTGCGGCCAGGTCAACGAGTCCCTCATCGGCAAGGAAGTCAGCGTTGCTGGCTGGGTGCACCGCCGGCGTGACCATGGCGGCGTGATTTTCGTCGACCTGCGCGACCGCGAAGGTCTGTTGCAGATCGTGTTCGACCCCGATGCCAAGGACGTGTTCGCCGAAGCCGAGCGTCTGCGCAGCGAGTTCTGTATCCGCATCAAGGGCCTGGTCCGCGCCCGCCCGGGCGGCACCGCCAATGCCAACCTCGCCTCCGGCCAGGTCGAGCTGCTGGCGCGTGAGCTGGAAATCCTGAGCCGCTCCGAGACGCCGCCGTTTCATCACGACGAGCCGGTCAACGAAGAGCTGCGGCTCAAATATCGCTATCTCGACCTGCGTCGCGACGTGATGCAGAAGCGCATCCGCCTGCGTCACCAGGTGACGCGCGCCATGCGCGACTATCTCGACAACCACGGCTTCATCGACATCGAAACCCCGATGCTCACGAAGGCGACCCCGGAAGGCGCGCGTGACTATCTCGTACCGAGCCGCACGCATCCCGGTCAGTTCTTCGCGTTGCCTCAGTCGCCGCAGTTGTTCAAACAGCTGCTGATGATGGCGGGCTACGATCGTTACTATCAGATCGTCCGCTGCTTCCGTGACGAAGACCTGCGCGCCGAGCGTCAGCCGGAATTCACTCAGCTCGATATCGAGACGTCGTTCCTGAGCGAAGAGCAGATCATGCAGCTGATGGAGCAGCTGATCCGTTCCATCTTCAAGACCGTGCTCGGCGACGATCTGCCGAACCCGTTCCCGCGCATGACTTACGCCGAAGCGATGCGTCGTTACGCGTCCGACAAACCGGACCTGCGCATTCCGCTCGAGCTCGTTGACGTTGCCGATCTGGTGAAGGGCTGCGAGTTCAAAGTGTTCTCCGGCCCGGCCTCGAACCCGGACGGTCGCGTGGTCGCTCTGCGCGTGCCGGAAGGTGGCACGAAGCTGTCACGCAAGGAGATCGACGATTACACGACGTTCGTCGGACGTTACGGCGCGAAGGGCCTCGCCTATGTGAAGGTGAACGAGAAGGCCAAGGGCCGCGACGGTCTGCAATCGCCGATCCTCAAGTTCCTGAGCGACGACGCCGTGAACGGCATCCTGTCGCGTACCGGCGCTCAGGATGGCGATCTCATTTTCTTCGGCGCGGACACGGCGAAGGTCGTGAACGATGCCATCGGCGCCCTGCGTATCAAGGTCGGTCATGACATGAAGATGACCAAGACCGGCTGGCATCCGCTGTGGGTCGTCGACTTCCCGATGTTCGAATGGGACCCGGACGCGAAGCGCTGGGCCGCTCTCCATCATCCGTTCACCGCGCCTCGCATCGAAGACGCGGCGGCTCTACGTGCCGATCCAAAGAACGCCTTGTCGAAGGGTTACGACATGGTGCTCAACGGCTCGGAAATCGGCGGCGGCTCGGTGCGTATCCATCGCCAGGAAATGCAATCGACGGTGTTCGACCTGCTGGGCATCTCGCCGGAAGAAGCGCAGATCAAATTCGGCTTCCTGCTCGAAGCGCTGAAGTTCGGCACGCCGCCGCACGGTGGCATTGCGTTCGGCCTGGACCGCATCGTGATGTTCATGGCGGGCACCGATTCGATTCGCGACGTGATCGCGTTCCCGAAGACGCAGACGGCGGCGGATTTGATGACCAGTGCGCCGACCGGTGTGTCCGAAGAGCAGCTGAAGGAGCTGCATATTCGGGTGAAGCTGCCGGTGAAGGTGGAGGGCTAACGCCCGTAGGTTGGTGGCGCGGGCGCGGGCGGCTCCCGCCCCGCGCCCTGTTGGGGAG